>NZ_JBICVO010000017.1:0-175637 GCF_043199105.1 Streptomyces sp. NPDC048644 | reverse complement strand
CCGGTGCCCACGCAGCCACCACGAAACCCACCGCATCGACAGTCCGGACAGTCCCTGCCGGGACGAACCGGAACCGCTTACTCAAGGATTAGGAATCACCGTGCAGATCGGCATCGGACTTCCGAATCAGGTCCGCAATGTCACCGCGTCGGCCCTGCCACGCTGGGCGGCCCGCGCTGAGGAAGCGGGCTTCTCCACCCTCGCCACGACCGGGCGCTACGCATACCCGAGTGTGAGCGACACCGTCGCGCTCGCGGCCTCGGCGGGGGCGACCACCACGATCGGACTGCTCAGCGCGGTCCTGCTGGCCCCGACCTGGCCCGGTGCCCTGCTGGCCAAGGAAATCGCGGGCATCGACGGGATCGCCGGCGGCCGTCTCACGCTCGGTATCGGCGTCGGATCGCGCGAGGACGAGTTCACCGTGCCAGGGCACGAACTGCACGGCCGTGGCGCGCGGTTGGAATCCGACCTGGCGACGTACCGCGAGATCTGGGCCGGGGAGCCGGTCGGCAACGGACCGAACCCGGCTGTGCCGTCGGGAACCCGGCAAGTCCCCATACTGTTCGGCGGGTACTCCGCTCGTGCGCTGGGCCGCATGGTGCGCTGGGGCGAGGGCTATATCGGCGGTTCGCTGCCGCCGCACATGACGGCACCCACATTCGAGGCGGCGAAACGGGCCTGGCGGGAGGCCGGCCGCCAGGGCGCTCCGAAACTCGTCGTGCTCGCCTACTTCGCACTGGGCGACACCGAGGCCGGACGGGCGAACATCCAGGACTTCTACCGGCTGGCCCCCAAGGAGATCGCCGACAACGCGGTGCTCCACACCACCCCGGAGACGATCGAGCGGTCCATCACGCAGTACACCGACCTCGGCATAGACGAGATCATCTTCGTTCCCGCCACGGACGACCTCGACGAGGTCACCAGGCTCGCCGACCTCGCCACCTGAACAACCGTCAGGAACCAACATCCGGCAAGACCCTCGAACACTCTGCGAGCATCACCGAACATGACGAACGAGGTCAAGGAACACACTCATCGCCGTTCCCGTAGGAGGTACTCGTCCCATGACGCATCAACTCCGCCCCGTCGATCTGGACTTCGCCGAGTCCGCGCCGCTGCGGCTGGTGTTCACGGCGGAGGTCGCCGCGCCGCCCGATGCGGTGTACACGGTGCTGGCCGACGATGTCGAGGGCTGGTCCGGCTGGTTCACCGGCGTCGCGCGCTCGGCGCCGACGGACGGCGGCAGGGGGCGGGACATCCGTCTGACGGGCGGCACCCGCTTCGCCGAGACGGTGCTGGCCGCGGAGCCGGACGCGCGGTACGCCTATCGCGTCGACCGCACCAACGCACCCGGTCTGCGGGCCCTGTTGGAGGACTGGCGGCTGACCCCGGCCGGCCGGGGCACCCGCGTGCGGTGGCTGTTCGCCGCGGACGGACCGGCCCCGCTCCGCTTCGCCCTGCTGCTCGCGCGGCCGGGCCTGGGCCGCGCCTTCCGCACCTCGGCGCGGGCCCTGGACCGCCGGTCGGCCGGGGACTGACACCGGCCGGCAGGCGCCTCAGTCCGGCCAGACTCCGCCGGCCAGGAAGGCGTCGAGGGTGCGCGCGTAGGGCGTGATGTCGAGGCCCTGGGCCGCAAGCCAGTCGTCCGAGTAGTACTTGTCGAGGTAGCGGTCGCCGGGGTCGCAGAGCAGGGTGACCACGGATCCGGTCCGTCCGGCGGCGACCATCTCGCCGACGATCTTCAGGGCGCTCCACAGCCCGGTGCCGGTCGACCCGCCCGCCTTGCGGCCGATCGCCGCTTCCAGGGCGCGTACGGCGGCGATGCTCGCCGCGTCGGGGACCTTCATCATCCGGTCGATCGCGCCGGGCACGAAGCTCGGTTCCATCCGGGGCCGGCCGATGCCCTCGATGCGGGAGGCGGTGGCGCAGTCGATCCCGGCGTCGCCGGTGCGCCAGCCGTCGAAGAAGCAGGAGTTCTCCGGGTCGGGGACGCAGATGCGGGTGTCGTACTGCATGTAGTGGACGTAGCGGGCGATGGTCGCCGAGGTGCCGCCGGTGCCCGCGGTCGCCACGATCCAGGCAGGCTCGGGGTAGCGCTCCAGGCGGAGCTGCTGGTAGATCGATTCCGCGATGTTGTTGTTGCCGCGCCAGTCCGTCGCCCGTTCGGCGTAGGTGAACTGATCCATGTAGTGACCGCCGGACTCGGCGGCGAGCTGCGCCGACACCTCGTAGACCGTGCGCGGGTCCTGGACGAGGTGGCAGGTGCCGCCGTGGAACTCGATCAGCCGGGTCTTCTCGCGGCTGGTGGTGGCCGGCATGACGGCGATGAACGGCACGCCGATCAGCGAGGCGAAGTACGCCTCGGACACGGCGGTGGAGCCGCTGGAGGACTCGATGACCGGCTTGCCGGGGCGGATCCAGCCGTTGCACAGTCCGTAGAGGAACAGGGAGCGGGCCAGCCGGTGCTTGAGGCTGCCGGTGGGGTGGGTGGACTCGTCCTTGAGGTAGAGGTCGATGCCCCACTCCTCGGGGAGCGGGAAGCGCAGGAGGTGGGTGTCGGCGGTGCGGTTGGCGTCCGCCTGGACCTTGCGGACGGCCTCTTTGAGCCAGCCGCGGTAGGCGGGATCCGTGCGGTCGACGTCGACGGTCGGCAGGGGGCCGCCTGCGGCGCCGTCGCGGGGCGGTCCTGGCGGCTGCTGTGCGGTGCTCACCGGCGGGCTCCTAGAGGGGGACGAAGCCCGCGCGAACGCCGGGCCGATCCCGACTATAGCCACCTCCCACACGCTTCTCACCTGCATAAACATCACTTTGACATCCCCCAAGGGGAGCCTGGGAAGGGGCTGTTCGCGCCGTCCAGGGGCTGTTCGCGCCGCACCAGAGGCACTGGTGCGACGGGCGAAGGCCGTGCACACTGCCCTTCAAGGGGCGGTGAGGGGCACCTGCCCGATCACCGAGGAGGTGGGGGCCATGGCCGAGCCGGAGTTCAACATGACCGGCGTACGGATCGAGCGATGGCTGAGGTCCTTGACGAGAGCCGGGCAGGTCGTCATCCGCGACGGCAGGCTCGCGCTGCTGACCAGCTACGGCACCGAGATCGACAGCGCGCCGCTCCAGGCGGTGCAGGCGCACAAGCCGCTGTTCGCGGCCCGCGACCGGGCGCTGGCCAGGCTGAACGGCCATCGGTATTCGCTGACGCTCGGCGCACCCGACCGTTTCCTGGACGCGGTGCAGGCGGCCAGAACACCCCGGACCTGAGGGCCGCGGACCGCCGCGCGAAGGGGGCGGGGGCAGGAGCGCGGCGGGCTGCCGCCGGGCGGACTGCGGTTGCGGGAGTGCGCTGCGGGGACGACCCTGGATCTGTATCACAGAGGGTTCACCAGCGGTGACGCTGTGGCATGCATCGGCATCGCTGGATCCGATCTTCGCTCCTGCCCGGCGGGAGCGCCCGGCCTCACCAGGGAGTCGCGGTCGTGATCAGGCAGCCCAGCAGGCATTGCACGGTGGAACTCCAGGCCCTTCCGGCCCGCATCGGCCAGGTACGCCGGATCGTCTCGGCGCAACTGCGGTACTGGCGCCTCGATCCGCTGATAGATCCCGCCGCGCTCGGCGTCACCGAACTCCTCGCCAATGTGCACCGCCACGCCCTGCCCAGCAAGCAGTGCACGGTCCAACTCCTGGTCCTCCTGGACCAGTTGACGGTCTCCGTGCACGACAGGGATCCGCGGCTGCCGTGCGTACGGGCCGCCGAGCCGTGGGAGACCTGCGGGCGCGGCCTCGCCCTGATCGCGTCACTCAGCGAGAGCTGGGGGGCGCGCCCGCACGGTTCGGGCAAGGTCGTGTGGTTCACCCTTCCCGCGCCGGGTCGCGTACCGGAGAAGGCCGTCCCGGTCGACACCGGCTGGGACGGGACGCTCCTGGCGGACGCCACCACGACTGCCGCCCCCCGCGCCGAAGTACGGAGCGCGGGGGTCGGCTGAGGGTGCGGCGGCGGCGGTGACGGTCACGCCGCGCTCCCCTTGGGCCCGGGGCCGAAGTGCTCCTCCAGGACAGCCATCCGGCGCCGGTACTCGTCCTCGTCGATCTCACCGGCGGCGAAGCGGCCACCGAGCACGGCGATCGGAGCCCGCACGTCGCCGTACGGCCGACGGCATCCCCCGCACCGCCGGGGAAGTACGCCGAGCGGGCACGACTACGCCGGGGCCGCAGCCTCTGCCACTCCCCTGACCTTGAACAATGTAACTACAGGTATGTACAGTGCGCTCATGAACGCCCGGGAACGGCTCGTCGAGAGCACTCAGGAACTGCTGTGGGAACGCGGCTACGTCGGCACCAGCCCGAAGGCCATCCTGGAACGCGCAGGCGTCGGCCAGGGCAGCATGTACCACCACTTCGACGGCAAGTCCGGCCTGGCGCTGGCCGCGATCCGACGCACCGCCGACGGCATGAAGGAGACCGCCGACGCGTGCCTCTCCGGCCCCGGCACGGCGTACGACCGGGTGGCCGGCTACCTGCTGCGCGAGCGGCAGGTGCTGCGCGGCTGCCCGGTCGGCCGGATGACGCAGGACCGCGACGTGGTGCGCAGCAGCGCGCTGCGGCAGCCGCTGGACGAGATGTTCGGCTGGCTCCAGGAGCGCATCGCCGGCGTACTCGGCGAAGGGGTGCGCCGCGGTGAACTCGCCGCGGGGCTCGACCCGGTGGCGACCGCGGCGACCGTCGCCGCCGTCGTCCAGGGCGGCTATGTGCTCGCCCGCGCGGCCGACTCGCCCGAGCCCTTCGACGCGGCGGTCCAGGGCGTACTGGCCCTCCTCGCCGCCCAGGTCACCACCCCCGCACCCTGACCCGGCCGCCGCCGCCCATCCCCACCTCGGAGTCCGTCATGCACGCCATGCAGTACGAGATCACCCTGCCCGCCGACTACGACATGGAGATCATCCGGGAGCGGGTGCGGTCCAGGGGACATCTGCTGGACGACTTCGACGGGCTCGGGCTCAAGGCGTACGGCATCCGCGAGCGCGGCACCGACGGGTCGCCCGTCAACGCGTATGCGCCGTTCTACCTGTGGGCCGACCCGCAGGCGATGAACCGGTTTCTGACCGGCGACGGATTCCGGGGCGTGATCCGTGACTTCGGGCGGCCGGCCGTCCAGCACTGGCAGGGTCTCTTCCACCGGGCGGGCCCGGCCCGCGAAACGGCTCCGCGGGCCTTCTCCCGGCGGACCACACCGCTCCCCGCTGATGCCGATCCGGCCACCGTCATCGCGGACGCGCTGGCCGGACACGAAGAGCTGGCCGGGACGGACGGGGTGCACACCACGGCGCTGGCCCTGGATCCCCGGCACTGGGAGCTGGTCCACTTCACCCTCTGGGCGGACGCGGCGCCGGAGGCCGCCGGTGTCCGCTATCAGGTGCTGCATCTGTCGGCCCCCGGCATCGGGCGGCTCGCCACCGGGCGGCAGTGGTGAACCGGGGCACCCCGGGCGGCCCCGCCCGCGCCGTCCGTACCGTCATCGGCGACATCGAACCCGCCGCGCTCGGTGTCTGCGACGCGCACGACCACCTCTTCCTGAGCAGCCCGCAACTGCCTGGCCAGGAACTGTCCGACCCGGAGGCCGCCGCCGCGGAACTGCACGCCTTCCGGGCGGCGGGCGGCGGCGCGGTGATCCAGTGGACGCCGTACGGCATGGGGCGCGGCGCCGCCGAACTCCCGCGTCTGGCACGCGAGTCGGGCGTGCGGATCGTCGCGGCGACCGGGCTGCACCAGGCCGTGCACTACCCGCCGGATGTGCTGGAGCGGGTCAGGTCCGGTCTGGCGGAGCTGTTCGTCGCCGAACTCACGGACGGGATCGGGGACACCGGCGTACGGGCCGGCCTGATCAAGGTCGCCGGAGGCTTCCACGGGCTGGACCGGCACGCGCGCCACACGATGGAGGCAGCGGCGGAGGCACAGCACGCCACCGGGGCGGTGATCGGCGTCCATCTGGAGCTGGGGACGGGCGCGCAGGACGTACTCGACCTGCTCTGCGGGACGCTGGAAGTGCCGCCGGACCGGGTGATCCTGGGGCACCTCAACCGCTCGCCCGATCTCACCGTGCACCGATGGGCGGCGCGAACGGGCGCGTTCCTGGCGTTCGACGGGCCGTCACGGGCGCACCACGCCACGGACTGGCGGCTGCCGGACGCACTGCGGGCGCTCGCCGACGCGGGGCACGGCGGGCAGCTCCTGCTGGGCGGCGACACCACGACGGCCGGTGCGCGGTCGGTGCGCGGCGGGCCGGGGATGCCGTATCTGCTGACCCGTCAACGGGCGCGGCTGGCCGCCGAAGTGGGGCCTGAGCTGGTGGAGGAGATCCTGACCTGCAACCCGGCCCGCGCGTTCGCGGCGCGGTGGAGCCGCTGAGCGGGCGGCCCGTCCGGAGGGTCCGGTGGAGTCGCGGAGCGGGCCGGGGCCGCCCGGAACGTCTGCCCGCCGTCACCTCTCCAGCGTGACGGCGATCCCCACGTGCGGGCGCCTGCCGCGGCGCAGCAGCGCGCCCCCGGTGTCCAGCAACCGGAACCGCAGCCCGTACTTGGCGGCCAACGCCCGTCGCACCCGGGCGAGTTCAGCGGGGCCCTCCAGCAGCCGCGCGGTGCCCCCGGACGTGGTCGCGCCGGCGGCGATGTTGCCGCGTACGTCGCACGGGGTGACGGTCACCCTGGTGTCGTTGCGCAGCCGCCTGACCTTCCCGCTGTCATCCCGCGTCCACACCAGGAGTTCGTCCCCGTCGGCCACCGCCCATACGGGGGTCGGTACCGGCGCGCCGCTCTTCCGGTGGGTGACGAGGCTGACGTAGTGGCTGCGGGCCAGGGCGTCGGGAATCATGGGCGGCAGCCTAAGGGGGGCCGCAGGCCGGGTCACCCATCGCCCGGCGGGGCACCCGGGGCGTGTCCGTGAAGTCCCGCCGCCAGGAAGCCGGATGGCGGGACGTCACGGACGCGCCTCAGCGCTCCAGGACGACCAGCGGGTCGTCCAGCACCGGCTGCCAGGCGAGTTCGGCGGCGCCGACGAGGCTGTTGTGGTCGAGGCTGCAGGGCAGGATCGGCACCCCGCCGCTGCGGCCCCACAGGCTGCGGTCGGCGACCACCGCGCGCAGCCGTTCGGGGTCGGTCTCCAGGAGGGTGCGGTGCAGCCCGCCCAGAATGATGCGGTCGGGGTTGAGGATGTTGACGAGCCCCGCGATGCCGAGGCCGAGGCGGTCGATGAGCAGGTCGGCGGCGGCGCGTACGGCCGGTTCCGCGTACTCGGTGCGCAGCAGCCCGGCGGCCTGGTGGAGCAGTGAGCCCTCGGGGCCTGGTGCGCGGCCCGCGGCGCCGAGGAAGGCGAGCGGGTCGGCCTCGACATCCAGGCAGCCGCGGCTTCCGCAGTGGCAGGGCGCGCCCTCGGGGTGCACCGTCAGGTGGCCGACCTCCAGGGCGAGGCCCGAACTGCCGCTGTGCAGGCGGCCGTCGATGACCAGCGCGCCGCCGACCCCGCGGTGCCCGGAGGCGACGCAGAGCAGGTCGCGGGCGCCGCGGCCGGCGCCGTGCCGGTGCTCGGCCAGTGCCATGAGGTTGACGTCGTTGCCGGTGAAGCCGATCTCCTCGGTCACACCGGGGATGCCCGCGTCGGCCAGTGCGCGCAGGAAGAGCGCCCGTACCGGGGCGCCGGCCGGCCAGGCGAGGTGGAGCGGGTTGAGTGCCTCGCCGTCCGGTTCGGCGACGGCCGATGGCACCGCGAGGCCGGCGCCGAGGCAGCGTCTGCCGCTCTCGGCCAGCAGTCCTGATCCGGCGGCGACGGCTTCGGCGAGCACATGGGCCGGGTCGGCGGGGATGGTGCCGCAGCCGGAGGCCGTCGCCACGATGCGCCCGCCGAGGCCGACCAGGGCGACGCGGAAGCCGTCGGCGTGGATCTGCGCGGCGAGCACGACGGGGCCGCGTTCGTCGATGAACAGGCGGTGGGACGGCCGTCCTTGGGAGCCGGCGGACGCGGTCGGCCGGGAGTCGACGATGATCAGCCCTAGGGCTTCCAGTTCGGCCGCGACCGCGCCTGCCGTCGCGCGGGTCACGCCGAGTTCCGATGTGAGGACCGCGCGGGTGGGGGCGCGTCCGGTGTGTACGAGCTCCAGTGCGGGTCCGAGAGCACCACGGCCCCGCTCCAGCCTGGTTGTCCGAGTCTGGGTCACGCCCCTATTCTGGCTTTGTGCCGACGCTAAACAAAATACGCTCGGCCCTTTCGTGGGCCAGTCCCCAGGAATCCACCGATCCCCGCCTCGCCACCCTCCGCCTCGCGATCACCGCGTTCTTCGCGATGGACGGCTTCCTCTTCGCCGGATGGGTCGTCCGCATCCCCGCGATCAAGGAACAGACCGGCGCGAGCGCGGGCTCGCTCGGGCTCGCGCTGCTCGGAGTCTCCGCGGGCGCCGTCGCGTTCATGATGCTCACCGGCCGCCTCTGCCGCCGGTTCGGCAGCCACGCGGTCACGGTCTGGTCGGGCGGTGCGATGGCGCTGAGCATCATCCTGCCACCCCTGACAGGTTCGGCGACCGCGCTGGGCCTGGTGCTGCTGGTGTTCGGCGCCGCCTACGGCTCGTTGAACGTCGCCATGAACAGCGCGGCCGTCGACCTGATCGGGGCGCTGCGGCGCCCGGTGATGCCGAGCTTCCACGCCGCCTTCAGCCTGGGCGGGATGGTCGGCGCCGGCCTCGGCGGGCTGATCGCCGGAGGGCTCTCCCCCACCGTCCACCTGCTGCTCCTCGCCGTCATCGGCCTGCTGGTGACGGCCGTCGCCGGACGCATGCTGCTGACCCACCCGGCCCCCGCCGCCCCGGAGCAACTGCCGGCGGACGGGGGCCCGGAGAGGCCGCGGGGCCCGTCGGGCGCGGGCCGCACGCGGCGGCCGGTGCTCGTCTTCGGGCTGATCGCGCTGTGCACCGCGTACGGGGAGGGCGCGATGGCCGACTGGGGCGCGCTGCACCTGTCGCAGGATCTGGCCGCCGGCCCCGGGCTCTCGGCCGCCGGGTACGCGGTCTTCGCGCTGGCCATGACGGCCGGGCGGCTGTCGGGCACGGCGGTGGTGCAGCGGATCGGCCCGGCCCGCGCGCTGGTCACAGGCGGCACGACCGCGACCGCGGGGCTGCTGCTCGGCGCGCTCGCCCCCGCCGCATGGGCGGCCTGCCTCGGCTTCGCGGTGGCCGGTCTCGGGCTCGCCAACATCTTCCCCATCGCCATCGCACGGGCCGGTGAGGCCGGCGGGCCAGGCGGCGTCGCCGCCGCCTCCACGGTCGGCTACGGCGGGATGCTGCTCGGCCCGCCCGCCATCGGATTCCTCGCCGAGGCGTTCGGACTCCCGGCCGCGCTGACGACGCTCGCGCTGCTCTCCGCCGTCGCCGTGCTCATCGCGTACGCGACGCGCGGGGCGCACCACACCGGGCGGACGTGAGACCGCTCGTACGGGTGAAGCCGCCGCCCTTGAGGGGTGGTTGGCGACCGGCGCGGCCGGTGCGGTGGTGGTGCGCGTGCCGCTGCCGGGATCCGGTATGCGCGCTCCGGCCGGCCGGTGGGGGCCGCGGGGGTCCGCTGTCAGTGGTGGCTGGCACACTCGTCGGTATGGAGATCACTGAGTTCGTCGAAGCACTGCGGCTGGACGGAGCGCTGCTCGCGGAGGCCGCGGAGGAGGCCGGGCCCGACGCCCGGATTCCGGCATGCCCGGAGTGGCAGATGCGCGATCTGGTCACCCATGTCGGGCGCGTGCACCGCTGGGCGACGCAGTACGTGACCGAGGGCACCGACCAGGCGTCGAGACCGCCCGAGGCCCCGGAACTCACCGACAAGGAACTGGTGCCGTGGCTGCGCGAGGGCCATCACCACCTCGTCGTGGCACTGCACACCGCCCCGCAGGACCTGTCGGCCTGGACGTTCCTGCCGGCGGATTCCCCGCTGGCCTTCTGGGCCCGCCGCCAGGCACACGAGACGTCCGTGCACCGCGTGGACGCCCAGCAGGCGCTCGGTGTCGGACTCACGCCGCTGCCGCGGGCGTTCGCGGCGGACGGCGTCGACGAACTGCTGGCCGGGATTCACTCCCAGGCCCGCAGCCGGGTGCGCAGCGACGTGCCGCGGACCCTGCGGCTGCGGGCGACGGACACGGCCGGTGCGGAGTGGTCGGTCCGGCTGTCCGAAGAGCCGCCGCACACCGTGCGTTCCGCGGACGCGGAAGGCGCCGAGGCCGGGCAGGACGCGGCGAAGCCGGCGGACTGCACGGTCGAGGGCCCGGCCGAGGCGCTCTACCTCGCCCTGTGGAACCGCACGCCCTGGGACGGCCTGTCGGTGAGCGGGGACGAGTCCCTGGTGCGTCTGTGGCAGGAGCGCGGCGGCATCTGACGGCCGGGCAGCGGGCGCACGTCACGCGGCGGATCCGGGGGGGGAAGCCCGATGGCTGCCATGACGGGGGGACGGCGGAGTGGCAGCCGTACGGACGAGGCGAGGCCGTTGCCCGTGACGGGGCAGGGGCGGGGAGTGGCCTGCGCGGCCAGGTCGTCAGCCGAGCCAGCCGGGGCACACCAGCCCCGACTCGTAGGCCAGCACGACCAGTTGGGCGCGGTCGCGGGCGCCGAGTTTGCTCGCGGCCTTGATGGTGGTCAGCGCGGTCCGTGCCTGCTCGGGGTCGTCGTCCAGCAGCGCGAGCCCGACCCCCGCCTGGACGTTGATGACGGAGATGCTGTGCGCGAGGACGTCGTGCAGCTCCCTGGCGATCCGCAGCCGCTCCTCGCCGCCCCGGCGGCGGACCGCCGCGACGCGCTCGGCCCGTACCTTGGCGAGCTGCTCCCGGCGTACCCGCACCAGCTCGGAGACCGCGACCACCGCCACCGCCCAGGCGGTGACGATGAGTTCCTGCCCCCAGGGGGCGGCGTGGTCGTGCGCGGGCGGCAGCCAGGCGGTAGAGCCAGTGGGCGAGGACGAGGTGGCTCAGCCACAGGCCGCCGAGCGCGGCCCAGGCGAGGCGCCGGTGCCCGCCGACGATCCCGGCGAACACCCCGAGCGCGGTGACCGCGAACACCGGCCCGTACGGGTATCCGGCGGCGAGGTAGCCGGCCGTCATCGCCGCGGTCCCGCAGGTGACGGTGCGCGGGAAGCGGTGGCGGAAGAGCAGCAGGACGCCGCCGATGCACAGCAGGGCGTACCCGACGTGGTCGAGCGGCACCCGCTGCGGCTGGTTCCGCCCGGCGAACCCCGAGCCGATCAGCACGACCGCGGTCACCAGGAGTGTGGAGAGCCAGGGCAGGCGGGTGCCGGCCGGGCCCCGTCGCTCCTCGCCCGGAGGCCGGAACCACCGCTCCGCCCCCGGGCGGTGCCGCGCCCGCGGCGGCCGTGCGTCGTCCATGCCCGTAACGCTGGACGGCGGTGGGGCGCGGGGCGTCAGCCCGGCGCGGTGAACGGGCGTACTCCCGCGGGAGTAGCGGGCGGGCGGTGCGGGGTCAGCGGGCGGCCAGGCCGACGTCGGCGGCGAGGCGGCGGACGGTGTGCGCAAAGAAGGCGTCCCGGTCCTCGATCACGCGGTGGAACTGGCCGAAGAGTTCGAAGCTGATCAGCCCGAAGAGCTGCGCCCAGACGGCGACGAGGGCCGCCGTGACCGGCGCGGGCAGCTCGATCTCCAGCTCCGCCGCGAGAGCCCGCGCCTCGTCCGCCACCGCGTCGGGCAGCGGCCCGGCAGGCTCCTGGAGCACACCGGCGGCATGGGCGTCACGGACCACGGCGATCAGCGCGAAGACGACCCGGCCCGCCGGGGCCGCGGTGTCGCGCGGCGCGTGGTAGCCGGGGACCGGCGAGCCGTAGATCAGCGCGTACTCGTGCGGATGGGCGAGGGCCCAGGAGCGGACGGCTGCGCAGACGGCGGTCCAGCGGCCGACGAGGGCCTCCGCTCCGGGATCCACAGCCTCCGGGTCCGCAGCCTCGGCAGCCGCGCCGATCGCGTTGTAGGCGTCGAGGATCAGCGCGGTGAGCAGGTCGTCGCGGCTGGGGAAGTAGCGGTAGAGCGCGGATGAGGCCATGCCCAGCTCGCGGGCGACGGCGCGCAGCGACAGCTTCGCCGCGCCATCGGCCGCGAGTTGCCTGCGGGCCTCGTCCTTGATGGCCGCGGTGATGTCGCTGCGGGCCCGCGCCCTGGCCCCTCGGATCGCCGTCATGGGACGGCAGTCTGCCACCGATCGGAGCACCGCACAAAAAAGAGAGCACTGCTCTTGCCATGCCATGACCTCATGGTGCACGCTGCTCACAAGAGAGAGCACCGCTCTCGTTGCGGGGGTTCCACCGCTCCCCACCCCGCCGCGCAGCAGCACGGCGGGAGCCGCCCACGACCACGCCCCGGAGGGCCGGATGTCCCACTACCTCAAGCCAGGCCGCCTGTCCGCCCGTCTCAACAGCGTCATCGGCTGGCTGGCCCGCCGGGGCATCAGCCTGGCCGGCTCGGCCGACCTGGCGGTACGCGGACGCAGGAGCGGCACCTGGCGGCGGATCCCGGTCAACCCGATGACCTTCGGCGACGGCCGCTACCTCGTCTCGGCGCGCGGCAACTCCGACTGGGTGCGCAACATGCGCGCCGCGGGCGGCGGGCGGCTCCAGGTCGGCCGCCGCACCCGCACGTTCACCGCCGTGGAGCTGCCGCCCGCCGAGACCCCCGCACTGCTGCGGGCCTATCTCCAGCGCTGGGGCTGGGAGGTGAAGTCGTTCTTCGGCGGGATCACCGCCGAATCCAGCGACGAGGAACTCCTCGCCGCGGCCCCCCGCCACCCCGTCTTCCGCATCACGGAGTCGTGATCACGGCGCAGTGATCACGGCGCCGCGGTGCGGGCCGGGTGAGGCACCCGGCCCGCCCGCGCGGCCTCATGGCCGGTCCATCGCCTCCAGGGCGCGCCGCGCCAACGGGTGGGTGCGGACCAGTTCGCCCAGCGTGGTCGTCCCGCGGGTGATCTTCGCGAAGGCGTTCCAGGCGGGCCGGAACCCGGTGAGCACGGCGTGCAGCAGGCCGGGCCTGCGGGAGAAGACGGCGTGCATCCGGCGGCCCACGCTCATCTCGACGCCGAGGCCAGCCTTGATGGCGAAGGCGTAGTTCAGGGCCTGCCGGCGGGCGTCCACGGCGTCGTGCGCCTCGGAGACGCGGACCGCCCACTCCCCCGCGAGCCGTCCGGACCGCAGCGCGAAGGAGATGCCCTCGCGCGTCCACGGCTCCAGCAGCCCCGCGGCGTCGCCCGCCACCAGCACCCGGCCGCGGGAGAGCGGCGAGTCGTCGGAGCGGCAGCGCGTCAGGTGTCCCGACGAGACGCTCGGCTCGAAACCTGCGAGACCGAGCCTGCCGATGAAGTCCTCCAGATACCGCTTGGTGGCCGCGCCCTCGCCGCGGGCGGAGATCACGCCGACCGTGAGGGTGTCGCCCTTGGGGAAGACCCAGCCGTAACTGCCGGGCAGCGGGCCCCAGTCGATGAGGACCCGGCCCGCCCAGTCGTCCGCGACCGTCGGCGGCACCGGAATTTCCGATTCCAGACCCAGGTCGACCTGGTCGAGCTTGACGCCGACATGCGCGCCTATCCGGCCCGAGCTGCCGTCGGCGCCGACGACCGCCCGCGCCAGGATGACCTCGCCGTCGGCGAGCACCACGGCGACGGTCCGCCGGTCGGGCACCGCGGTGCCGTGCTGCTCCACCCGCGAGACCGCGACACCCGTACGGATCTGCGCACCGGCGTCCTTCGCCGCCTTGACCAGCTCCTCGTCGAACTCGGGGCGGTTTATCAGGCCGAAGAGCATGTTCTTGGACCTGCGGGTGCGGGTCATCCTGCCGTTGAGCGAGAACGTCACGGCGTGCACGCGGTCCCGCAGCGGCAGCTCGAAGCCGGGCGGCAGGGAATCCCGCGAGGGGCCGATGATGCCGCCGCCACAGGTCTTGTAGCGGGGCAGTTCCGCTTTCTCCAGGAGCAGCACCCGGCGTCCCGTGCATGCCGCCGCGTGGGCCGCCGAGGCGCCCGCGGGCCCTGCGCCCACCACCACGACGTCCCACACCTGCTCGTTGTCCTCGGCTGCCTGCTCGCTGCTCACCTGTACTTCTGCTCCTGTTCGATTCCGCTGCGCCTACCGCCCGCATCCTACGGGCCGCTGCCGCGCGGACCGCCTGTGGGAACATCGGGAGCATTCACGCCTGCACGTCCGGCCCGTCCCGCGGCACCCCGCCGGACGTTCCGTCTGTCCAACGCCGCGCCCACAAGGAGCGTTCCATGTCTGACAGCCCGCTCGCCCACACCGTCGCCTCACTTCAGCCGCGCGCCCTGGCCGAACTGGCCGAGCTGGTGGCCTTCAAGTCGGTCGCGGACCCGGACCAGTTCCCCCGGAGCGAGTGCGAGGCGGCGGCGAGGTGGGTCGCCGACGCGCTGCGCGCCGACGGCTTCCAGGACGTCGCGCTGCTGGACACCCCGGACGGCACACAGTCCGTGTACGGCTTCCTGCCCGGCCCCGCCGGGGCGCCGACGGTGCTCCTGTACGCGCACTACGACGTGCAGCCGCCGCTCGACGAAGCCGCCTGGGTCTCGCCGCCGTTCGAGCTGACCGAGCGGGACGGCCGCTGGTACGGGCGCGGCGCCGCTGACTGCAAGGGCGGGGTGCTGATGCACCTGACGGCGCTGCGCGCGCTCAAGGAGCACGGCGGCGTCCCGGTCAACGTCAAGGTGATCGTGGAGGGTTCGGAGGAGCAGGGCACCGGCGGCCTGGAGCGGTACGCCGAGGCACACCCCGAGTTGCTGGCCGCCGACGCCATCGTCATCGGTGACACCGGCAACTTCCGCGTCGGACTGCCGACGGTGACCGCGACGCTGCGCGGCATGACGCTGGTGCGGGTCACGGTCGACACCCTGGGCGGCAACCTGCACTCCGGTCAGTTCGGCGGCGCGGCCCCCGACGCGCTGGCCGCGCTGATCCGGATCCTGGACTCGCTGCGCGCCGAAGACGGCTCCACGACCGTGAACGGGCTGGCCGCGGACGCCACCTGGGACGGCCTGCAGTACCCGGAGGAGGATTTCCGCAAGGACGCCAAGGTGCTGGACGGTGTCGGCCTGATCGGCTCGGGCTCGGTCGCCGACCGGATCTGGGCCCGCCCCGCGGTGACCGTGCTCGGCATCGACTGCCCGCCCGTCATAGGAGCCACCCCGTCCGTCCAGGCGGGCGCCCGCGCGCTGGTGAGCCTTCGGGTGCCGCCGGGCACCGACGCGGGCGAGGCGACGAAGCTCCTCCTGGCGCACCTGGAGAACACCGCCCCCTGGGGCGCGCGGGTGACCACCGAACAGATCGGCCAGGGCCAGGCGTTCCGCGCCGACACCGACAGCCCGGCGTACGCGTCGATGGCGTCGGCGCTGCGCGAGGCGTACGACGGCGAGGAGATGCAGACGTCCGGTATGGGTGGCTCCATCCCGCTGTGCAACACCCTGGCCGGGCTCTACCCGGAGGCGGAGATCCTGCTGATCGGGCTGAGCGAGCCGGACGCGCAGATCCACGCGGTCAACGAGAGCGTCTCCCCCGAGGAGTTGGAGCGGCTGTCCCTCGCCGAGGCGCTGTTCCTCCAGGAGTACGCGGCGAGCCGGGGCTGACGGACGTACCGGCCGGGGCCGCCTCCGGGACAACGGGGGCGGCCTCCCGGCCCGTCGGGGCGGCGCCTGGCGAGCGGTTCAGCCGCCGGTCGGCACCCCGGCTTCCAGCAGGAGGGGGCACCCCTGTTCGCGGGCGCGCAGGGCCCAGCGCAGGCGGTGGAAGCGCACCGGCGGCAGCATGCGCTCCGCCTCGGCCTCGGTGACGAAGCGCCAGTCGCGCAGTTCGGAGCCGGGCAGCAGCAGGGCGCTGGTCTGGTCTTCGGTGAGCCTGCCGCCGTCGAACAGCAGCCGCAGGCCGCCGAATCCGGGCGGGTCGGGCGCTTCCCAGTCGAGGACGAGCAGGCGCGGCGTGCGGGGAAGCTGGAGGCCCAGCTCTTCGGCGACCTCACGGATGCCGGCGCGGGTGGGCGGCTCACCGTGTTCGACGATGCCGCCGGGGAATTCCCAGCCCGGCTTGTAGGTGGGATCGACGAGGAGCACCCGGTCCTCGTCGTCGAAGAGCAGCACACCTGCCGCGAGGGTTTCGGCGGTCGGTTCGGGCGTCTGCACGATGCCGCAGTCACCGGTGCCCGAGCGGACCGCCTCGGCTATCTGCTCGGCGGTCTGCCGGGGCGTCAGCAGCCCGGTGTCCACGACGTGCGCGTCGTCCTTGAGCCAGCTCAACGCCTCGGCGTACGGGCCGAGGTGGTCCAGGCTCCAGCGGCGTACCGGCGCGGCGCTCCCGTCGTCGCCCGCGCTCTCCTCGCGGCGGGCGACCCGTTCGCGCAGGATCGTTTCCCCCGCATCGAGCAGAAAGTGCTGCACCGGAATGCGGCGGGCCGCCAGGGAGCCGAAGATCTCGTCGCGGTACTCCTGGCGCAGCAGCGTCATCGGCGTCACCAAAGGCCCCGGCACCTCGGTCAGCAGCGCCGCCGCGGTGTCCACGACCATCCGGCGCCAGGCCGGCAGGTCCTGGAAGTCGTCGACCTCCGCGAGGCGCTTGGCCGGCAGCATCATCCGCAGGCCGTATCCGAGGAGTTCCGGGTCGTAGAGCGTGCTTCCGGGAAGCAGGTCGAGCAATTCTTGAGCCGTAGTGGTCTTGCCCGCACCGAACGTGCCGTTCAGCCAGACGATCACGGTTTCCCCTCTTCCCTAGACCCAGGTGAGTTGCCCGCACCACCCTGCCACGCAATCGCTGCGCATCACGGGTCGCACGCGCAACCGGGGACCGCGCGCAATTCCGGCGGTGGTGCGTACGCGGGGGACTGCGCGGCCCCCGTGCGCGCGCCGGTCGTGGAATGCGCCACGGCGGGGATGTCATCCGCCACATCCCGCCCCGCGAAGCCCTCGGCAAACAAGCGCTCCCCAACGCTTCCCATACCGAAACCCCCGCCTGCATACCGGCATCACGCATGACAGGCTCCGCATATGACGGCGGCCCATCGCCCGCCCGAACGGCCTTCCGCTCGGTCTGCACGCCTTCCCCGCAGCAGGGAATCCATGCTGAATTACCGTTACCGCCAAGGGAATTGCGGAATGGAGCGGATGGGAATCCACCGAAGTGCGGTGAGAACACCCGGATATCCGCCTCCCGCACCCGTCGCGCGGGCCGTTCGGCGCGGTATCCGGCAGGGGCCTACGAGCCGAAGGGGCGAGAGGGGCGAAGAAGCTCCGTCCTCGGCGCTTCACCGTTGCGTCCGCCCCACACTCCACCCACCGAATCCAACAGAACCGAACGGCGTCGCAGCCGATCCGCCCGGCAACCGCCCCTCCCACCCCCGCGGTATGGCCCGTCGGTACACATTCCAGCCACCCCGCCCCAGCTCTTCCAACATACTCCAACACGCTCTACCGTAATCACGCACTCGACAGTGATCGGTACATGGCAACACCCGGGGCGACCGCACCTCCCCCGCATCTCCCCCGTCTTTCCCCGCACTTCCCTGCACCTCGCCCGAGGACGGAGAACGTGATCATGCACCTGCACCCGCGCACCACCCCACGGCGGCGCCGACGGACCCTCGTCGGAGCGGTCTTCGCCGCGCTGCTGTGCACCTCCGGAGCCACCGCCCTGCCGGCCGCCGCCCACGATGCCGCGCCCGCCGCACGCCCCGGCGGGGCACCCGAGCTGCCCGGCGGTCTCGCCGCCACTCCCCCCATGGGGTTCAACAACTGGAACTCCACCCACTGCCGCCCGGAATTCAACGAGGAGATGGTCAAGGGCATCGCCGACCTCTTCCTCGACAAGGGCCTCAAGGACGCCGGCTACCAGTACGTCAATCTCGACGACTGCTGGGCGCTGCCCGAACGGGACGCGGACGGCAAACTCGTCCCCGATCCGCAGCGCTTCCCGCACGGCATCAAGGCGGTCGCCGACTACGTCCACTCCAAGGGCCTGAAGTTCGGCATCTACACCAGCGCCGGCACCAAGACCTGTAGCGATATCGGCTTCCCCGGAGCGCTGGGCCACGAGGCTTCCGACGCGCAGCAGTTCGCCGACTGGGGCGTGGACTATCTCAAGTACGACAACTGCAACAACCAGTGGGTGGACGCCCGGCAGCGCTACGTCGCGATGCGCGACGCGCTCAAGGCCACCGGCCGCCCCATCGTCTACAGCATCTGCGAATGGGGCGAGAACAAGCCCTGGGAATGGGCGGCTGACGTAGGCCACCTGTGGCGCACCACAGGTGACATCAGCGACAACTGGCCGAGCATGCTGGACATCCTCAAGCAGAACCTGCCGCTGGCGCCGCACGCGGGCCCAGGGCACTGGAACGACCCGGACATGCTGGAGGTGGGCAACGGCGGCATGACCGACACCGAATACCGCAGCCACTTCTCCCTCTGGTCGATGATGTCCGCGCCGCTGCTGATCGGCTCCGACCTGCGCACGGCGACCCCGGCGACGTACGAGATCCTGGACAACAAGGACGTCATCGCCCTCGACCAGGACCCGCTGGGCAAGCAGGCGACGGTGCTGGACTCCACGGACGGCCGCTGGACGCTGGTCAAGGAACTGGCCAACGGTGACCGCGCGGTCGCCCTGTTCAACGAAACGGACACCGCTCAGCGGATCACCACCAGCGCGACGGCGATCGGCCTGCCGCAGGCCGACGGCTACCGGCTGCGCGACCTGTGGCAGCACGACGACCTGCACACCACGGGCGACGTCTCGGCGGACGTCCCGGCGCACGGCACCGTCGTCTACCGGATCTCCGCCGAGGGGAAGGCCGCCGGCGGCACCGGGCGCGCCGGCTCCTGAACCGGCCGCGGCGCGCCGGGCCTCACCCTCATCCGTCGCGCCGCGGACTCAGCAGACCCGCAGCCCCGGAATGGGCTGGTCGTTCCCGCCGCCGGTGAGGTACACGACGCTGACGTACACACCGGCGTTGCCGCTGTCGTCGTCGGTCTTGGCCCACCAGACGTTGGTCCACTTCCCGTAGGTCTCGCGGCGGCCCAGTTTCGCCTGGCAGTAGAAGTAGTTCGGACCGCTGTTGAGCGTGCCGACCTGCTGGAAGGACTGGGTGTACGAGCTGGCGGCGCGCCACACCTGGCAGTTGGTCTTGCCGGCGTCGCCCGGCGCGCACGAGGTGCTCTCGGTGGGGGTGCCCCCGCCACCGGAACCGCCACTGCCGCCCGACCCGCCGGACCCGCCGTCGTGCGAGCCGCCGCCACCCGTACCACCGCCGCCGTGGTGGCCCGAACTCCCGCCCGCGCCACCGGGCTTGGGGTCGTGCGACGCGGGACCTTCCGATGCCTCCCGCGTCGGCGAAGGCGACGTACTCGGGCTCTCCTCGCCCTCGCCCTTCCCCTCGTCCTTCCCCTTGCCTTCGCCCTCCGTCCCGTCCGCGCCCCCGTCGGCCGGGGCGTTCGGCTCGGCGGCACGGGTCGGGCTGCCGGAGGCCGTCGCCGCCGGGCCGCCCTGCGCGACCGGCTCACCGGCATCCTTGCCGACCAGCGCGTACGTCACCCCGCCGCTGGCGGCCAGCACGGCCAGCACAGCGGCCACCGCGAGGCCGACCCGGCGGCGCCTGCCGGCCGGCTCCCGCACCTGCGGGTCCTGGGACGGGCCGCCGGCGCCGGGCGGCGGCCCGCCACGCACCACGGTCGTGGGCTGATACCCGATACCCGCGCCGGTGCCGGCGTCCGTACCGGTACCCGTTCCGCCTCCGGCACCTGACGGCGCGGCGTGCGGGGCGCCGGACGGGCCAGGGCCCGACAGCCAACTCGCCGGCGCCCCGGCCGCATTGACGCCTCCGGAGACCTCCGGGCCGAGAGGGCGCGGCGGCGGAGGCGGGCCCAGCGGCCGGACGCCCGTCGCGGTCGGCAGGTGCGGTGCGCCGGGCAGCGGCCTGGCCATCGGGTCGCGTCCGTCGGCCACCGCCTGCAACAGCTCCCGCGCGTGCGCCGCGCTCGGCCGGTCGGCGGGGTTCTTCGCCATCAGTACGTGCAGCACCGGCGCGAGCGGCCCGGCGCGCTGCGGTTCGGGCAGCGGCTCGGTGACGATCGCGGTCAGCGTCGACCACACCGACGTACGGCGGAACGGCGCGCCGCCGCCCTCGACCGCCGCGTACAGCGTCATGCCAAGCGACCAGATGTCCGACGCGGGGGTCGGCTCCATGCCCTGCGCGCGCTCGGGCGGCAAGTAGTCGAGGGAGCCGACCAGTTCGCCGCTGCGCGTGATGCTCGTGGCGGCGCCGTCGTCCGGAGCCTCGATGCTGGCGATGCCGAAGTCGGTGAGGACGACCCGGCCGCTGCGGTCCAGCAGCACGTTGCCCGGCTTCACATCGCGGTGCAGCACGCCGACTTGGTGGGCCGCGTCCAGCGCGTCCATGACCCGGGCGCCGATCCCGGCGATCTCCCGCGGGTCGATGGCCCCGCGCCGCTCGATCGCGTCGTCCAGGGACGGGCCGTCCACCAGCTCCATCACGATGACGGGGCGGCCCGCCTCGTCGATCACGTCGTGGACGGTGACCACACCGGAGTGCCGGATGCGGGCCGCCGCGCGCGCCTCGCGCTGCATGCGGGTCCGCAGGTCGGCCAGCTCCGGCGCCGACGCGTCGGTGTAGGCACGCAGGACCTTGACGGCGACCTCGCGTCCGAGCACCTCGTCGACGGCGCGGCAGACCACGCCCATGCCGCCGCGGCCCAGCCGCCCGGTGACGCGGTAACGCCCGCCCAGGACACGGCCGTTCAGGTCGTCGTCGCCATCCCTGGCCCGGCTGCTCCGGACCGCCGCGCCGTCCGCTCCGCCGGGCCGCCCCGGCCCCTCCGCCGCACCGTCATCCGGCCGACCGGAGCCGGTCACCGCGTCCGCACCCCTGTCGTCGTCCGCCCCGCGCTGCTCACGCTCCCCCGATGCCACGTCACCGATCCCCTCGCCAGCGTCGTCCCTGCCCGCCTGTTCACGAGCGGCACCAGACTACGGTGCGCACAGGCCGCACGTGGTGACTCAGAGCAGCGGAACGACCGCATCGAGACGTGACTGTTGCGCGGC
This sequence comes from Streptomyces sp. NPDC048644, assembly GCF_043199105.1. NCBI lineage: Bacteria > Bacillati > Actinomycetota > Actinomycetes > Kitasatosporales > Streptomycetaceae > Streptomyces > Streptomyces sp. NPDC048644. The sequence goes on along the minus strand of NZ_JBICVO010000017.1, from coordinate 154,524 downwards.
TGCCGCGGCGCCGACCAGACCGGCATCCGTCCCCGTCTGTGCGGGCACGACCGTGAGGTCCGCCACGAAGGAGAGCGTGGCGTAGGAGCGGAGGGCCCGGCGCAGCGGGGTGAAGAGAACGTCTCCTGCGCCTGCCACGCCGCCGCCTATGACCGCGATATCGATCTCGACGAGCGTCGCCGTGGCCGCGATCCCGGCCGCCAGCGCCTGCGCGGCCCGCTCGAACGAGCCGAGTGCCACCGGGTCTCCGGCCTGCGCGGCGACCGCCACGGCCGCGGCGCTGGCATCCCCGTCGGCACCCGGGCGCCAGCCGTTGGCCAGCGCGCGGCGGGCGATGTTCGGGCCGCTGGCGATGCGTTCCACGCAGCCGCGCGCACCGCACGGGCAGGATTCGCCGTCGAGGTCGACACTGATGTGCCCGATGTGTCCCGCGTTTCCCGTGGGGCCCGTATGCAGGCGCCCGTTGAGGACGAGACCGCCGCCGACACCGGTGGACACCACCATGCACAGCGCGTTGGCCCGCCCGCGCGCCGCGCCCTGCCAGTGCTCGGCCGCCGTCATCGCCACACCGTCGCCGACCAGCACGACGGGACGGTCGCCGACCAGCGCCCGCACCCCGGCGACGAGCGGAAAGTCCCGCCAGCCGGGGATGTTGACCGGGCTGACCGTCCCCGCCGACGCGTCCACCGGGCCCGCGCTGCCGATGCCGACCGCGGCCACCCGCTGCCAGGCGGGGTCCGCCACCAGTTCCCCGATCACCTCGGCCACCGCACGCATCACCACGGCGCCGTCCTGGTCCGCGGGAGTGGGCCTGGACGTCCGCACGAGCAGCCGGCCGTGTCCGTCCACCAGAGCGCCGGCGATCTTCGTACCGCCGATGTCGAGCGCTGCGCTGAGGTCCGTGTGCATCGGTGTCGAAATCTCCTGGTGAGGACGGGGAGCCATGGGACAGGCCCGGTCTGGGAACGCCAGTCTTCCCGCAGTTGACAACGTTGTCTAGAGGCTATGCTCGACGCCACCCGCCGCAGCCGACAGAAACAGGACCTCGCACCGTGACCGACACCGCCCGGGGCAACTCCCGCCGCTACGGCACCCGGCCCACGATGAAGGATGTCGCGGCACGCGCCGGGGTCGGCCTGAAGACCGTCTCGCGGGTGGTCAACGGCGAACCCGGTGTCACCCCCGACACCGAACGCCGCGTCCAGGAGGCCATCACGGCGCTCGGCTTCCGCCGCAACGACTCCGCCAGGACCCTGCGCAAGGGCCGCACCGCCAGCATCGGCCTCGTACTCGAAGACCTCGCCGACCCCTTCTACGGGCCGCTGAGCCGCGCGGTCGAAGAGGTCGCACGCAGCCACGGCGCACTGCTCATCAACGGATCGAGCGCCGAGGACCCGGCCCGCGAACAGGAGTTGGCGCTCGCGCTGTGCGCCCGGCGGGTGGACGGCCTGGTCGTCATCCCGGCTGGTGACGACCACCGCTACCTGGAGCCGGAGATCGCCGCCGGCGTCGCCACCGTCTTCGTCGACCGCCCGCCCGGCCGCATCGACGCCGACGTCGTGCTCTCCGACAACTTCGGCGGCGCCCAGGACGCGGTGGCCCACCTCATCGCCAACGGCCACCGCAGGATCGGCTTCATCGGCGACCGGCCGCGGATCCACACCGCGCGGGAGCGGCTGCGCGGCTACCGCACCGCGATGGCCGCCGCCGGGCTCCCGGTGGACGACTCCTGGGTCTCTCTCGGCGTCACCGTACCCGGCCGGGTACGCGCGGCGGCGACCGCGATGCTGGAGGCGGCGGAGCCGGTCACCGCGCTCTTCGCGGGCAACAACCGCGTCACCGTCACCGTGGTCCCGGTACTCGGCGAACACCCGCGCCCCGTGGCACTGGTGGGTTTCGACGACTTCGAACTGGCCGACCTCGTACGCCCCGCCATCACCGTCGTCGCCCAGGACCCGGCCCGCATCGGCCGCACCGCCGCCGGCCTGCTGTTCCGCCGCCTGGAGGGCGCCGACGAGGCCCCGCGGCGGGTGGAGATACCCACCCGCCTGATCGCCCGCGGGTCGGGGGAGATCCGGGGGTGAGGTGGGGGCGTGCGGGAGGACCGTCAGCGGTGGCCCAGCACGTTGACCACCCGTCCGCCGGGGTCGCGGACGAAGAACCGCCGCACGCCCCACTCCTCGTCCTGCAAGGGGTGAATGATCTCCGCACCGCTCTCCCGCAGGACCGCATATGCCGCATCCACGTCGTCCACCTCGACGCTCATATCAGGGGTGACGGGCGCGGTCTTGTCCCCGGTCATGACGCTGATCTGCGCTGATGGGCTGGACGGGGAGGCGAGCGTCATGATCCAGCCGTGGTTCATGACCTCCTCGAAGCCCAACAGGCCATAGAACTCCCGGCTCTCCTGCGCGGCCTCCGACTGGATGTTGGGCACGACACGGCGAACGGCCATCGACGACTCCAAACGAGAACAGGCGTGTCTCTATGTCCCTAGGAGTACTACGGCACGTCCACCGTCGCACGCACGGGTGGGGAAGGCGCGGGGGGGAAAGCCTGCCCTGGCCCCTCCAACGCTTCCCCCCTCCAACCACCCCCGCCCCAAGCCCCCTTCATCCCTTCAGTCCTTCACTCACCCCGCACCGTCGCCGCCCGGCCGGCCAGTGCGTCGAGGTCGGTGCGGGTCATGCCGGTGAGCCGGGCGACTTCGGCGGTGTCGACGGCGCCGCAGTCCAGGCCGCGCAGCAGGTAGCCGCTGAGTGCCTTGGCGGTGGCGGGTTCGTCGGCGATGGCGCCGCCGGCCTTGGCGACGTATGCCGCGAGCCGGGCCGCGGCCTGTTCCAGGCCCTCGCGGTAGAAGGCGTAGACGGCGGCGTAGCGGGTGGGCAGGTGCGCCGGGTGCATGTCCCAGCCCTGGTAGTAGGCGCGGGCCAGTGACCGCCGGACGAGGCCGTGGTGTAGCCGCCAGGCGTCGTGGACCTGGGTGGTGGCGCCGACGGGCAGGACGTTGGTGGATCCGTCGGAGAGACGGACGCCGGTGCCTGCGGCGGCGACCTGCATGACGGCCTTGGCGTGGTCGGCCACCGGGTGGTCGAGGGACTGGTGCGCGGCGCTGACGCCGCAGGAGGCGCTGTAGTCGAAGGTGCCGTAGTGGAGGGAGGTGGCGCGGCCTTCGGCGGCTTCGATCATGCGGGCGACAGTGGCCCGGCCGTCGGCGCCGAGGATGGACTGGGTGGTCTCGATCTGGATCTCGAAGCCGATCCGGCCGCTGTCCAGGCCGCGGGCCTTCTCGAACGCCTCCAGGAGTCGGACCATGGCGGTGACCTGCTCGGCGTAGGTCACCTTCGGGAGGGTGAGGACGAGTCCTTCGGGGAGGCCGCCGGCGTCCATGAGGCCGGTGAGGAAGATGTCGAGGGTGCGGATGCCGCGGTCGCGGACGGCGGCTTCCATGCACTTCATGCGGATGCCCGTGTACGGGGCGGCGGTGCCGTCGCGGTGGGCGGCGGCGACGAGGGCGGCGGCGCGGGCGGCGGTCTCGTCCTCTTCGGCGTCCGGGCGGGGGCCGTAGCCGTCCTCGAAGTCGATGCGCAGGTCTTCGACGGGTTCGCGCCGCAGTTTGGCGCGTACGCGGTCGTGGACCGGTTCCGCGAGGTGTTCGGGGATGCCGAGGACGCCGGCGAGTGCGTCGGCGTCGGGGGCGTGTTCGTCGAGGGCGGCGATGGCCTGGTCGCCCCAGGAGCGGACGGTGTCGGCGGTGAAGGCGTCGCCGGGTACGTAGACCGTGTGGACGGGCTGGCGGGTGCCGGGGTCGCCCGGGTAGCGCCGTGCCAGGTCCGCGTCGACCTCGGCGAGGGAGGCTCCGATTCCCTCACGTACGGTGTGCGCAAGGCTCGTTGCCACGGTCTCCTGCTGCCCCATTCGACACCCTCCCGGTGCTTCCGCCCGACCCTCGGGCGTTTCCGCTTCACGGAATCAACAATCCGTATAGCGAAGCTAACTGGGCCGGGTACCCAGGTCAACACCCCGGTGGCGGACACCCGCAGGTCACGGCCCCGGAAAGTCCGTGGCGCGGCGCGGCCCGCACCGCCAGACTCCCCGTATGACTTGGACCGCACCACACATAGAGCGCCGCCCCCAGCCGCAGGCGGCAGGCGAACGGGAGATGCTGCAGGGCTGGCTCGACTGGCACCGCGACACCCTGCTGGCCAACTGCGCCGGACTCACCGCCGAACAGCTCGCCCGGCGCAGCGCGGAACCTTCCACGCTCACCCTGCTCGGCCTGGTGCGTCACCTGACGGACGTCGAGCGCGCGTGGTTCCGGCAGCGCTTCGCCCGCGAGCGGCTCCACTCGCACTACATCACCGAGGAGAATCTGGACTCCGATTTCGACGACGTCGACCCGGCGGAAGCCGAGTCCGTCTTCGCGGTCTTCCGCGAGGAGATCGCCGCCTGCGACGCGGCGGTGGCGGACCGCGGCCTGGACGAGGCGTTCTCGACGACGCGCGGCCATGACCTCAACCTGCGCTGGATCTACGCCCACATGATCGAGGAGTACGCCCGGCACAACGGCCATGCGGATCTGCTGCGCGAGCGGATCGACGGCGCGGCCGGCTCCTAGCCAGGCCCTGTCGGGCAGGTCGCCCGCCGGAGCGCCGCACCCCCTCACCGCCACCCCCGCCCGGGAGCGGTGATTCCGCAAAAAGGCAAGCCCCGGATGAATTGGCGTCCGGGGCTTGTTCCTGCGTATATTCGATCCTTCATGCCTTTGCGAATAAAGCATGAAAAGAAGTCTTATGCGAGAAGCATATCGCGGCAGGAGTGGAATTGTCAACCGAGGAAATACGGCAGGAACAGCAATTCATCACCGGCCTCTACGCCAGGCTCGATCAGCTCAGGGAGCAGGCCGAGGAGTCGGTGCGTGGCGCGCTCGTGCAGGTCGGGAGCGGTTTTCAGGCCAGGATTGAACGGGATGTGCTGGTGGCGGAGCAGTCCGGGCTGCTCAGTGCGATCCACGCGGGGGAAAACGGCCTCTGTTTCGGACGCCTCGACTTCCGGGACGGCAGGACCCACCACATCGGGCGCATCGGAATTCGGCAGGACGACCCGTCCCGTACGCCTCTGGTGCTCGACTGGCGGGCGGACATGGCGCGTCCCTTCTATCTGGCCACCGGTCATTCCCCGATGGGTCTGCGGCGCAGGCGGCACATCACCACCGAGGGGCGCACCGTCACCGCGCTCCACGACGAGCTGATGGACCTCGGTGACCCGACCCGCACCGGCCACGAGAGCGCGGACGCCGACGAGGTCCTGCTGGCCACACTGGACGCGGCCCGCACGGGGCGGATGCACGACATCGTCCGGACCATCCAGGCCGAGCAGGACCGCATCATCCGGGCGCCCCACCAGGGCGTCATGGTCGTCGAGGGCGGCCCCGGCACCGGGAAGACCGTCGTCGCACTGCACCGGGCGGCGTATCTGCTGTACGAGCACCGGGAGTTGCTGGCCCGGCGCGCGGTGCTGATCGTCGGCCCGAATCCGGCCTTCCTGGGCTACATCGGTGACGTGCTGCCGTCCCTGGGCGAGACCGGGGTGCTGCTGGCCACCGTCGGCGAACTCTTCCCCGGTGTGCGCGCCACCGGCACCGACAGTCCGGCCGCCGCCGAGGTCAAGGGGCGCGCCACGATGGCGGACGTGCTGGCGAAGGCGCTGCGGGACCGGCAGACCGTGCCCGAGCGGGCGACGGAGATCGACCACGACGGATACGGGACGCTCCGCCTGGACCGGGCGATGGCCGAGGACGCGCGCGGGCGGGCCCGCGAGAGCCAGCTGCCCCACAACCTGGCCAGGCCCGTCTTCACGTTCCACATCATCGACGCGCTGACCGCGCAACTGGCCGAGCGGATCGGCGCCGACCCGTTCGGCGGGCCCAATCTGCTGGGGCCCGACGACATCGCCCAGTTGGGCAAGGAGATCGCGACGAGCCGGGAGGTCCACGCGGCCGTCGACGAGCTGTGGCCGCAGCTCACCCCGCAGGAGTTCGTCGCGGACTTCCTCGCGGAGCCGGTGCATCTCGACGACGGGTCGGCCGGGCTGATCCGGCGGCAGGGCGGGGCGTGGACCCCGGCCGACGTGCCGCTTCTCGACGAGGCCGCCGAGCTGCTGGGCGAGGACGACAGTGCCGCCCGCGCCGCGGCCGAGGCCGAGCGTCAGGAGCGGATCGCCTACGCGCAGGGCGTGTTGGAGCTGTCCGCCGGCTCGGAGACGTACGAGTTCGAGGACGAGGAGTCCGAGGTCCTCGCGGCGCACGACGTCATCGACGCCGAGCGGATGGCCGAGCGGCACGAGGAGGCCGACCGCCGCAGCGCAGCCGAGCGGGCGGCGGCCGACCGGACCTGGGCGTTCGGCCACATCGTCGTCGACGAGGCGCAGGAGCTGTCGGCGATGGCCTGGCGGCTGCTGATGCGGCGCGTTCCGACGCGTTCCATGACGCTCGTCGGGGATCCGGCGCAGACCGCGGAAACAGCGGGCCTCGGCTCCTGGGAGCGCATCTTGGAGCCGTACGTGGGCGACCGCTGGGAGCACGTGCGGCTGGGGGTCAACTACCGTACGCCCGCGGAGATCATGGGGGTGGCGGCCGGGTTCCTGCGGGCGCACGACCCGTCGTTCGTGCCGCCGGGCTCGGTGCGGTCGACGGGGGTGCGGCCCTGGGCGCTGCGGGTCGCCGCGGACGGTCTCGCCGCCGCCGTGGCGCGCAAGGCCGCGGCGGCGCGGGACGGGGGCCGGGTCGCGGTCGTCGCTCCGGCGGGGCTGCACGCCTCGCTCCTCGCGGAGCTGCCGGACGCGGCTCACGGGCCCGCGCCCGACCTCACCCGGGACGTGGTGCTGCTGGACGCGCGGCAGGCGAAGGGGCTGGAGTTCGACACGGTGCTGGTCGTGGAACCTGCCGAGTACGGGGTGAGCGATCTGTACGTGGCGCTGACCCGCGCCACCCAGCGCCTCGGGGTGCTGCACACAGGCGATCTGCCCGGGGCACTCGGAGGGCTGGCGGAAGCGGAGTAGGCGTCGTGATCGCCCGCCCTTCGGCGTCGGTCCGTCCGGCCGCCCGTGCACATCCGCACCTCAACACCGAGGCCCCGCACGCCGGTTGCGTGCGGGGCCTCGGCCGTGCGGACCGGTGGCTCCGGGGAGCCGGAGCGGTTCAGCCCTTGCGGGTCTTGACCTCGTCGGTGAGCGCGGGGACGACGTCGAAGAGGTCGCCGACGACGCCGTAGTCGACCAGATCGAAGATCGGGGCCTCGGCGTCCTTGTTGATGGCGACGATGGTCTTCGAGGTCTGCATACCGGCGCGGTGCTGGATCGCGCCGGAGATGCCCGCCGCGATGTAGAGCTGCGGCGAGACCGACTTGCCGGTCTGGCCGACCTGGTTGGTGTGCGGGTACCAGCCGGCGTCCACCGCGGCGCGCGAGGCGCCGACGGCCGCGCCGAGCGAGTCGGCGAGGGCCTCGATGACCGGGAAGTTCTCGGCGCCGTTGACGCCGCGGCCACCGGAGACCACGATCGCGGCCTCGGTCAGGTCCGGGCGGCCCGTCGACTCGCGCGGGGTGCGCGAGACGATCTTGGTGCCCTTGGAGGATTCGGCGACGGTGACCGCGAGCTGCTCGACCGTACCGGCGGCCGGAGCGGCCTCCGGGGCGGCGGAGTTGGGCTTGACGGTGATGACCGGGGTGCCGGTGGTGATGCGCGACTTGGTGGTGAAGGACGCGGCGAAGACGGACTGCGTCGCCACCGGGCCCTCGTCGCCGGCCTCCAGGTCGACGGCGTCGGTGATGATGCCGGAGCCGATGCGGACCGCGAGGCGGGCCGCGATCTCCTTGCCCTCGGCCGAGGAGGGCAGCAGCACGGCGGCGGGCGACACGGCCTCGTGTGCGGCCTGGAGCGCGTCGACCTTGGGGGCGACGAGGTACTCGGTGAACTCGGGGGCGTCGGCGGCCAGGACCTTCACGGCGCCGTGCTCGGCGAGCACCGGCGCGGCGGCGTCGGCACCGGCGCCGAGGTGGACGGCCACCGGCTCGCCGATCCGGCGGGCGAGGGCGAGCAGTTCGAGGGTGGGCTTGCGGACGGCGCCGTCCACGTGGTCGACGTAGACAAGGACTTCAGCCATGAGATGACTCTCCTGCGGGAAGAAAAGAAGGCGGTTGAGGGGCGGCCGGCCGGGCGCACGGTGTGAACTCCCGGCCCACGGGCCTTAGATGAACTTCTGGCCCGCGAGGAACTCGGCGAGCTGCTTGCCGCCCTCGCCCTCGTCCTTGACGACCGTGCCTGCGGTGCGGGCCGGACGCTCGGTCGCGTCGTCGACCTTGGTCCAGGCGCCTTCCAGGCCGACCTCGTCCGCCTCGATGTCGAGGTCGTCCAGGTCCAGCGACTCCACCGGCTTCTTCTTGGCGGCCATGATGCCCTTGAAGGAGGGGTAACGCGCCTCGCCCGACTGGTCGGTGACGGACACGACGGCCGGCAGCGCGGCCTCCAGCTGCTCGCTGGCGGTGTCGCCGTCGCGGCGGCCGGTGACCTTGCCGTCGGCGACGGCGACCTCGGAGAGCTGGGTGACCTGGGGCACGTTCAGCCGCTCGGCGAGCAGCGCGGGCAGCACGCCCATCGTGCCGTCGGTGGAGGCCATGCCGCAGACGACCAGGTCGTAGCCGGTCTTCTCGATGGCCTTGGCGAGCACGAGCGAGGTGCCGAGGGCGTCGGTGCCGTGCAGGTCGTCGTCCTCGACGTGCACGCCCTTGTCGGCGCCCATCGACAGTGCCTTGCGCAGCGCGTCGTTGGCGTCCTCGGGGCCGACGGTCAGGACCGTGACCTCGGCTTCGTCGTTCGCTTCCTTGATCTGCAGGGCCTGCTCGACGGCGTACTCGTCGAGTTCCGAGAGAAGGCCGTCCACGTCGTCGCGGTCGACGGTCAGGTCCTCGGCGAAGTGCCGGTCGCCGGTGGCGTCGGGCACGTACTTCACACAGACAACGATCCTCAAGCTCACGCCGGCTCTCCTACCTGCTTCGTCTCTTCAGAACTGCCTTGTGCTGGCAGCATAGGCGCCTGTTGGGGCGGCTCCGGGTCGGTTCGGGATCCCCGCGCCAACACCGATATTACTCACCAGTACAACCAGTCTCGTCCCCGGAATCAAGGCCGTCGAACTGTGACCTACCCAACGGCCCCGACCCGGCGATGACGAAGCGTTACGGGAACCCGTCAGTCGCGCAGCGCGTTGAAGCGTCCCTGGTGGTACAGGAGCGGCCTGCCGCGCCCCGCCGGGTCGCCGACGAGCGGCTGGGCGAGCACGATGCGGTGGTCGCCGGCCGGCACCCTGGCGATGACCTTGCACACCAGCCAGGCCAGGACGCCGTCCAGGAGGGGCACGCCCTCGGGTCCTTCGCGCCAGGAGGTGGCGGGGCCGAAGCGGTCGGCGCCGCTGCGGGCGAAGGTGGCGGCCAGCTCCTGCTGGTGCTCGCCGAGTATGTGCACGCCGATGTGCTCGGCGTCGGCGAGCGTCGGCCAGCTGGAAGCGGCGGTGCCGACGCCGAAGGAGAGCAGCGGCGGGTCGGCGGCCACCGAGGTGAGGGAGGTGGCGGTGAAGCCGACGGGGCGTGCGCCCTGTGCGGTGATCACCGCGACCCCCGCGGCGTGCTGCCGGAAGACGGCGCGCAGGAGGTCGGGGGTGGCGGTGCGGGGCGTACCGAGGTCGGGCGATGCCGTCATGGAATTGTCCTTCTGCAGGGGGGTACGAGCCGTGGCAGCGCGGCCGGCGGGCGTTTCGCCGCCGGCTGCGGAGGTGTCGTCGCCGCTCACACGCGCGGACAGCGCGCGCTGGCGGTCCGCAGAAGGTCTACGTGCACGCGTCCGTACAAAAGGGTTCCTGGGCGCATAACGTCAGAGTGACGATGCACCGGGCGTAGCGTCAAGTGGCGCCCGGTATCTGGGAGATCAATCACGGACCGCCTCACCGAGTGCGGCGATGACGTCGGCCTTGCGCGGCAGACCCGCCGCGCGGCGCACGATCCGGCCCGCCGCGTCCAGCACCAGGACGGTCGGCGTGCGCTCGATGCCCAGGGTGCGTACGAGGCCGAGGTGGGCCTCGGCGTCGATCTCGACGTGGGTGACCCCCTCGACCATCGCGGCGACCTCGGTGAGGGTGCGGCGGGTGGCGCGGCAGGGCTGGCAGAAGGCGCTGGAGAACTGTACGAGGGTGGCCCGCTCCCCTGGTTCCGTGCCGATGTCCGCGGCGCCGAGCCGCTGTCCGTCCTCGCGTGCGCGCACCGATCAGCCTTCCGTCGCGGCGGTGGGGGCGCGCCTCGGGCCGACGCCCACCGTGTCCAGTCGTCGTGGGATGCAGCGCGCGGCGGCGCGTAAAGATTCCCGGAGCCGTCGCGTTCCGGGGGGCCGTGTACCTTCTGAACGGGGAAGGCGCGCGCTGAGCAGACCCTCACGTGACGAGAATCTCCCGGCCTTGGCGGGCCTCGCGGTAGCCGCCGGGGCCCTGATCGGGCACGATCACCCGAAAGCCGCACACTTACGGCTGCGTAGGTTTCCGCCGGGAGAACCCTCCCCGGGTACAGAAATGGGGTCCTCCGACATGGCAGAGCTCGTCTATCCGCCGGTGATCGGTGCCGCTCGCACCATCTTCAAGTCGCTCGACCTGAAGTTCGACATCGCCGGTGCGGACAATATTCCGCGGCGCGGCGGTGCGGTGCTGGTGAGCAATCACATCGGCTATCTGGACTTCGTCTTCGCCGGTCTCGCGGCGCGGCCGGCCAAGCGCCTGGTGCGGTTCATGGCCAAGGAGTCGGTGTTCCGGCACAAGGTGTCGGGGCCGTTGATGCGCGCCATGAAGCACATCCCGGTGGACCGTTCGCAGGGCGTGCACGCGTACCGGCACGCCCTGACGGCGCTGCGCTCGGGCGAGGTGATCGGTGTCTTCCCGGAGGCGACGATCTCCGAGTCCTTCACGCTCAAGAACTTCAAGTCGGGGGCGGCGCGGCTGGCACAGGAGGCCGGGGTGCCGCTGCTGCCGATGGCGCTGTGGGGCACCCAGCGACTGTGGACGAAGGGCCACAAGCGCGATCTCGGCCGTCACCACTTCCCCATCACGATCCGGGTCGGCGAGCCGCTGGAGGCCGATCCGGCCGAGCAGGCGGAGAAGATCACCGACCGGCTGCGGGCGCGGGTGCAGGACCTGCTGGAGGCCGCCCAGCGCGCGTATCCGGTGCGGCCCAAGGGCCCCGATGACACCTGGTGGATCCCGGCCCACCTGGGCGGCACCGCCCCTGCCGCGCCCGGGGGCGCGGCGTAGCAGACGGCGGGTCAGCCGTGCCTGACCTCGCCGATCTCGACGCGGGCGCCGGGGCAGGTCTTCTCCAGGTTCTCGGCGAGTTCGGTGCCCGCGGCCCGCAGCTCGTCGTGTGACATCGGCGCCATTCCTTCCAGGAGGAACAGGGCGCTGACCGATTCCTCGGTCAGCCGGGTGCGGACGCCCTGCCGCCAGTTCCAGCGGCGGCAGGTGACACCCTCGTCGTCGCACCAGACGACCTCGCCGGGCTCGGGGTGCTCGACGGTCTCCACGCCGCCGGCCGCGGTGGCGAACGGCTCGTCGCCGGTGGCCCGCAGCAGCCGCATGCCGCCCTGGATACGGTCCAGATCTTCGCCGCCCACCGGGACGAGGTGGGCGACGCTGATGGCGTTGTAGAGGTCGACGAGGCGGTTGATGCGCGGCAGTTGGCCGTCGGCGAGCGCCCGGCGGGCCAGTGCCTCGGCGGAGTTGCGGGTGCGTGAAGGCTTGGTACCGAAGGCGGAGTAGGCGGCGCGCCAGGCCGCGATGTGCGGGTCGTCCTGAACGGCGCCGCCGGCCAGCCGCGCGGTGAGCCGCCCGGCCGCCTCGTCCAGCAGACCGGAAGTCGCCGCGTCGCTGGGCCCGTTGGTCAGCCCGTGCGCCTCGATCACGAGGTGCGCGAAGCCCGGCGCGAGGGCACGTACGTCGTCGGAGACGTGCAGGGTACGAGTCATGGGGTGGGGTGCCTCAGAATTCGGTGGGAAGCGTCTGCCAGAGGTGCGGCCGGTCGACGGCCTGCTTGAGGCATTGGAGCACGGCCGGGCGCGGTTCAGCAAATAGTACTGGCGAGTCCACTTCATTGCACTCCGATCGAACCGGCCAGGCCAGCTGCTCACGATCAGGGCGGAACGCGTCGGCGCCATCTATTCGCCGCCTGAATGCTGACGCGTCCGGCCGGAAGTCAATGAACTTCCGGCCGGACGCATAGATATTCAGTTAAGGGTGCTCGTATCAGCGGGCGATCTCTTCGCGGAGCGCGGTGAGGAAGCCGTCGACGTCATCCTCCGTGGTGTCGAACGCGCACATCCAGCGCACATCGCCGGCCGCCTCGTCCCAGAAGTAGAAGCGGTAGCGCTTCTGGAGCCGCTCGCTGACGTCGTGCGGCAGCCGCGCGAAGACCGCGTTGGACTGGACGGGGTAGAGGATCTCCACGCCGTCGATCCCGCGGACACCGGCCGCCAGGCGCTGCGCCATGGTGTTGGCGTGCCGGGCGTTGCGCAGCCACAGGTCCTTGGCGAGCAGCGCCTCCAACTGCACGGAGACGAAACGCATCTTGGAGGCCAGCTGCATGGACAGCTTGCGCAGATGCTTCATCGCGCGCACCGCGTCGGGGTTGAGGACGACGACGGCCTCGCCGAAGACGGCGCCGTTCTTCGTGCCGCCGAGGGAGAGGATGTCCACCCCCACGGCGTTGGTGAACGCCCGCATCGGGACGTCCAGGGACGCCGCGGCGTTGGCTATCCGTGAGCCGTCGAGATGCACCACCATCCCGCGCTCGTGGGCGTGTTCGCAGATCGCCCGGATCTCGTCAGGTGTGTAGAGGGTGCCCAGCTCGGTGCTCTGGGTGATCGAGACGACCTGCGGCATGGCGCGGTGCTCGTCGTCCCAGCCGTACGCCTCACGGTCGATGAGCTCGGGGGTGAGCTTGCCGTCGTCGGTCGGCACGGTGAGCAGCTTGAGGCCGCCGACCCGCTCGGGGGCGCCGCATTCGTCGACGTTGATGTGTGCCGACTGGGCGGCGATCACCGCGCCCCAGCGGTCGGTGACCGACTGGAGCGCGACGACGTTGGCGCCGGTGCCGTTGAAGACCGGGAACGCCTCGGCGCGCTGCCCGAAGTGGCTGCGGATGATCCGCTGGAGGTGCGCGGTGTAGTCGTCCTCGCCGTAGGCGATCTGGTGGCCGCCGTTGGCGAGGGCGAGCGCCGCCAGGACCTCCGGGTGGGCGCCCGCGTAGTTGTCGCTGGCGAAGCCGCGTACCTGGGGGTCGTGGTGCTGCCGGGCATCGGTCTTGTCGTTGCTCACGGCTCGGGGGTCAGCCACAGACGCTTTCCATTCACTTCCCGTGCGGGCCTGCTCCAGACCCCGGCGATGGCTTCGGCCAGCTCCGTGACGTCCGTGAAGCCCGCGAACTTGGCGTTCGGTCGCTCGGCGCGCATCTGGTCGTTGACGAGCGCCTTGACGACCAGGATCGCAGCCGCGGCGCGCGGCCCCTCCTCGCCCCCCGACTTGCGGAACGCGTCGGCGAGCGCCAGTGTCCACGCCTCGGCCGCCGCCTTGGAGGCCGCGTACGCGGCGTTGCCCGCCGTGGGCTTGCTGGCACCGGCCGCGCTGGTCAGCAGATAGCGGCCGTTACCGCTCCGTTCGAGGCCCTCGTGGAAGGCGAGAGAGGTGTGCTGGACCGTTCGGATGAGGAGGTTGTGCAGCAGGTCCCAGTCCCGGAGATCGGCCCCCGCGAAGCTCTTCGCGCCGCGCCAGCCGCCCACCAGGTGCACCAGGCCGTCGATGCGCCCGAATTCCTTCTCGGTGCGCTCCGCCCAGGTGCGGGTCTGTTCAAGATCGAGGAGGTCGACGGTGTCGCCGATCACCGTGGCGCCGCCGTGCGCGTAGCGGGCCGCGTCGACCGCTTCGGCCAGCCGCGCGGCGTCCGCGTCGGAGCCGACGACGGTGGCGCCGGCCTCGGCCAGCCGCAGCAGGGTGGCCCGTCCTGCGGGGCCCGCGGCGCCTGCCACCGCGATGACGGCGCCTTCCAGCGGCCCCTGGCCGCCCGTCGAAGTAGTCATCTCCGTCGCCTCCTCATTCTCCTGGACGGCCTTCCGTCCGCTGTCCCGGCCGGCCCTCACGCCGCCGCCGGCACTTCGCGCGCGGCCGTGATGCCCTTGGTGGAGGCGATCACTGTGCGGAGCTTCTTGGCAAGTGCCTCGTAGAACATGCTGAGCGGGAACTCGTCGGGAAGTACGTCGTCCACGAGCTTGCGCGGCGGCTTGTCCAGGTCCAGGGCGTCGGGGCCCTTCGCCCAGACCGAGCCCGGGTGCGGCGCCAGGTAGGCCGAGACGAGGTCGTAGGCGGCGAGCCAGTGGACCAGCTTGGGCCGGTCGATGCCGTCGCGGTAGAGCTTCTCGATCTCGCCGCACAGCTCGTTGGTGACCTTGGGCGCCCGCTCCCAGTCGATGTGGAGCGTGTTGTCCGTCCAGCGTACGACGTCATGCTTGTGGAGGTACGCGAAGAGCAGCTGGCCGCCGAGGCCGTCATAGTTGCGGGCCCGCTCGCCGGTGACGGGGAAGCGGAACATCCGGTCGAAGAGCACCGCGTACTGGACGTCGCGTGCCTGGCGGTAGCCCTCGGTCTCCAGTTTCACGGCCTCGCGGAAGGCGGTGAGGTCGCAGCGCAGCTCCTCCAGGCCGTACATCCAGAACGGCTGCCGCTGCTTGATCATGAACGGGTCGAACGGCAGGTCGCCGTGGCTGTGGGTGCGGTCGTGGACCATGTCCCAGAGCACGAACGCCTGCTGGCAGCGTTCCTGGTCGCCGAGCATGTCGCCGAATGCCTGCGGGATCTCGATGCCGAGCGTCTCGATCGCGGCCCCGGCGACCCGGCGGAAACGGGCGGCCTCGCGGTCGCAGAAGATGCCGCCCCAGGTGAACCGCTCGGGGGCCTCGCGCACGGCGATGGTCTCCGGGAAGAGGACCGCGGAGTTGGTGTCGTAGCCCGCGGTGAAGTCCTCGAAGGTGATGCCGCAGAACAGGGGGTTGTCGTAGCGGGTGCGCTCCAGTTCGGCGAGCCAGTCCGGCCAGACCATGCGCAGCACGACCGCTTCGAAGTTGCGGTCCGGGTTGCCGTTCTGCGTGTACATGGGGAAGAGCACGAGGTGCTGGAGGCCGTCGGCGCGCTGCCTGGCGGGCTGGAAGGCGAGCAGCGAGTCGAGGAAGTCCGGGACGCCGTAGCCGTTGTCGGCCCAGCGGAACAGGTCGGAGACGAGTGCCTCGTGGTAGGCGGCGTTGTGCGGCAGCAGCGGGGCCAGTTCCCCGATGGCCGCGATCGCGTGGTCGACCTCCTGGCGGACCGCGGCGGCGGACGGCGCGCCCTCGGCGGTCAGGTCGATGGAGCCGTCCTTGGCCTGCCAGGGGCGGAGCGTCTCGACCGCGTCCTTGAGCATCGGCCACGCCGGGTGGTCGACCACCCGTTCCGCGCTCGTGCTCCCGGCACTCCTCTGAGCACCCACGGGCGAAAGGATTTCCGTCATGACTGCCCTCCGGCGGTAGATCGTGTGGTGGAACCACCGTAACCAGCCATGTTCTTTCGCTCAAGAGGGTGATCTGAAAATTATTCCGTCGACTCCCCCTGATCACGAACATTTTTCCTGCCGGTATGGGTTTCGACGATACGTTCTGACAGTTCGGGTCGGTTCGCACGCGTTTTCTCCGGCGCTTCGGGCGGGATGGGCAAGGCGTGGAGCATGCCGGGAAAAGGTGCTGTCGGCACCGGCACCCGGGGGTGGGGCGCGACCCGACCCCGGTGACCTGCCGGGGCAGCGGTTCCGGCGCCACGGCAGGCGGCCGGCGGCCGGGCGCGCACCCGGCACACGCGCGGGTGTTCATGGCCGGATCCGGTGCCGTGTGCGCCGTGCCGTGGGCGGCAGCCGGGCGGGCCCGTCAGCCCGCGGGGGACTCGCCCACGCACGGGTGAGCCGGTTCGCGGGCCTTCCGGGCGGACAGGTACCAGCGTGCGCGCCCCCACGCGCCGCCTCCTCCGGGGAAGGAGCCCCCGTGAACACCCGTGCCGCCCCTGTCCGCTCCGCCGTCCCGGGTCTGATCCGGGACGCGGCGGGTACTCGTACCGGACGTACCGCGCGTGCCCCCTGCGGGCGGTCCGCCGGGGGCGTGGCCCGTTAGGCTGTGCGCCATTTCGTACGGCTTTGTGCCGACGGCCGCGGCGTCCTTCCTGCGTCGCGACGGCGGCTGCCGCAGGCGTACCGCAGCACCCGCAGCACCACCCAGTCACAGCAGTACCGAGCCGACAGAAGCGAGGCAGCCTTGTCCTTTCTCACCATCGGGCACCGCGGAATGATGGGCGTGGAGCCGGAGAACACCCTGCGTTCGTTCCTGCGCGCCGAGCGCGAGGGCCTCGACGTCATCGAACTGGACCTGCATCTGAGCAAGGACGGCGCGCTCGTGGTGATGCACGACGCGGACGTGAGCCGGACGACCGACGGCACCGGGCCGATCCGCGAGCGGACCCTGGCCGAGCTGCGTGAGCTGGATGCCGGGCGGGGCGAGCGGATCCCGGTCTTCGACGAGGTCGTGGAGGCGGTCGGGGCGCCGCTCCAGGCGGAGATCAAGGACGTGGCGGCAGCGCAGGCGCTCGCCGATGTGCTGCGGGACCGCGATCTGACCGGCCGGGTCGAGGTGATCTCCTTCCACGACGAGGCGCTGGCGGCGATCCGCACGCTCCTTCCCGGGGTGCGGACCGCGCTGGTCGCCGACCGGTACGGCATCGACGTGGTGGACCGCGCACGGGCCGTGGGCGCCACGATGCTCTCGCTGAACATCCGCCGCCTCACCATCGAACTGGTCGAACGCGCCCGTGCCGCACAGCTCAAGGTCCTGGCGTGGACCGTCAACACCCACGATCAGCTGCGCATCGCGCGCGGGCTCGGCCTCGACGGCGTGGTGACCGACCGTCCCGAGATCCGGCGGGCGGTGCGGTTCACGGCGTGAGGCGAGTGTCAGGCGCTTGCCGGGACGGTGGCGAAACGCGCAGTTCACAGGCGTGCAACGACCTTCCAGCATACGGACGTTCGCCCCGGTGATCTCGACAGATGGCCCCGCGCACTGCCACTCTCCCGCCATGCGCCTCGCCAACCGTCCCGTATCTTTCGCCTCTTGTGCCGTCGCCGTGCTGCTCGCCACCGCCGGCTGCGCCCCGCAGGACGCGGCGCCCGGCGGCCCGAGCGCCGCCGGGCCAGGCAAGCAGAGCTGCGCGCGCGGCAAGCTCGCCACCGTCACGGCCGGCAAGCTCACCGTCGGCACCGACAAGCCCGCGTACGCCCCGTGGTTCGTCGGTGACGAGCCGGGCAGCGGCAAGGGCTTCGAGTCGGCGGTGGCGTACGCGGTCGCCGGGAAACTCGGATACGCCAAGGACGCGGTGGCCTGGCAGACCGTGCCGTTCAACAACGCCTTCGCGCCCGGCGAGAAGAAGTTCGACTTCGACATCAACCAGATCTCGATAAGCGCCGCGCGCAAGCAGGCCGTCGCTTTCTCCTCCGGCTACTACCACGTGCGGCAGGCGATCGTCGCGCGCAAGGGCTCCAAGGCCGCGGGCGCCAAGAGCATCGCCGACCTCAAGGGGGCGCGGCTCGGCGCGCAGGTCGGCACCACCAGCCTCGACGTCATCAACGACACCATCAAGCCCGGCCGGCGGCCCGCCGTCTACCAGAAGAACGACTTCGCCAAGTCCGCCCTGAAGAACGGGCAGGTCGACGCGATCGTGATCGACCTGCCGACGGCCTTCTACATCACCTCGGCCGAGGTGAAGGACGCCGAGGTCGTCGGCCAGTTCCCGGCCACCGGCGGGGACAAGGAGGAGTTCGGACTCGTCCTCGACAAGGAGAGCCGCCTCACCGGCTGCGTCACGGCCGCGGTGGACGCGCTGCGCAAGGACGGTACCCTCGCCGCCCTGGAGAAGAAGTGGCTGGCCGACGCCGCCCACGCCCCGGTGCTCAAGTGACGTACGGCAAGGGGGTGTTGAAGGGCGAGCGGCCGGCCGCTGCCGGTGGCGCCGACGACGGGTACGTGCCCTCGCAGCGGCGTCTCGACCGCGAGCGTTTCCGGCGGGTCCGTGCCCGCCGCGCCGCCACCGTCGCCACGCTCAGCACCCTCGTCACGGCGGCCGTCCTCTTCCTCGTCATCACCCGCTCCCCCGGCTGGCCGCGCACCCGTGAGACGTTCTTCAGCGCCGACTACGCGCGTCAGGCGCTGCCCAAGGTGCTGGAGGGGCTGCTGCTGAACCTGCGGCTGCTGGTGGTGTGCGGGGCCGCGGTGCTGGTGATCGGGCTGTTGCTGGCGGTGGCCCGCACCCTGCGTGGTCCGGTGTTCTTCCCGCTGCGCGCGCTGGCGACCGCGTACACCGACTTCTTCCGCGGACTGCCGCTGATCATCTGCCTGTTGATGGTGGTCTTCGGCGTCCCGGCGCTGCGGCTCCAGGGGGTCACCACCGACCCGGTGGTGCTCGGCGGCTCGGCGCTGGTGCTGACCTACTCGGCGTATGTGGCCGAGGTGTTCCGGGCCGGCATCGAGTCGGTCCATCCATCGCAGCGGGCCGCGGCGCGTTCCCTGGGGCTCTCCGGCGGCCAGGCGCTGCGCTTCGTCGTGCTGCCGCAGGCGGTGCGGCGGGTGGTGCCGCCGCTGCTGAACGACCTGGTGTCGCTGCAGAAGGACACCGGTCTGGTGTCGATCGCGGGCGCGGTGGACGCCGTGTACGCGGCGCAGATCATCGCGGGCAAGGACTTCAACTACACGCCGTACGTGGTCGCCGGGCTGGTCTTCGTCGCCCTGACGATCCCGATGACGCGGCTGACGGACTGGGTGACGGCCCGGATGGACCGGCGTCGCGCCCAGGGAGGTGTCACATGAGCGGGACCGTGGAGACGGCAGGTGCCACCGCGGAGGACGGGGCGGCCGGGACGGCTCCGGTGCTGCGGCTCGATGCGGTCCGCAAGACGTACGGGCGGGATTCGGTGGTGCTGCGGGACGTGGACCTGGAGGTCGCCCCGCACACCGTCACCGCGCTGATCGGGGCCTCGGGGTCCGGCAAGTCGACGCTGCTGCGCTGCGCGAATCTGCTGGAGGAGATCGACGACGGCGCGATCTTCCTGGACGGCGAGGAGATCACCGACCCCCGGGCGGACGTGGACGCCGTGCGCCGCAGGATCGGCGTGGTCTTCCAGGCGTACAACCTCTTCCCGCACATGACGGTGCTGGACAACATCACGCTGGCGCCGCGCCGGGTGCACCGGATCCCGCGCGCCGAGGCCGAGGCGCGGGCGCACGAGTTGCTCGAACGGCTGGGGCTCGGCGGGCGGGCCGGTGCCTATCCTGACCGGCTCAGCGGCGGCCAGCAGCAGCGGGTCGCCATCGTCAGGGCGCTGGCCTGCCGCCCCCGTCTGCTGCTGCTCGACGAGATCACCGCGGCGCTCGACCCGGAACTCGTCGGCGAGGTCCTGGCCGTCGTCCGTGACCTCAAGGACCAGGGCATGACGATGGTGCTGGCGACCCACGAGATGGGTTTTGCCCGCGAGGTCGCCGATCAGGTCTGCTTCCTGGACGGCGGGGTGATACTGGAACGCGGCGCTCCGGAACAGCTCTTCGGCGCACCGCGCGAGGAACGCACCCGGCAGTTCCTGCAACGGATCATCCAGGCGGGGCGGCTGTAGCGGGCGCCGGGGCGGTGGTACCCGGCACCGGACGCGCCCCGGCCCGCGGCGTCAGTCGAGCGGCTTGACCAGCAGCTCGAACGCCAGGTCAGCGCGCTGGGGGATGCCGAACCGCTCGTCGCCGTACGGGAACGGGCTCAGCTCGCCGGTGCGCCGGTAGCCGCGGCGCTCGTACCAGGCGATCAGTTCATCGCGCTGCCGGATGACGGTCATCCGCATCTCGCGCACGCCCCAGTCGGCCTGCGCGGTGCGCTCCGCCTCGGCGATGATCACCTTGCCCAGGCCGCCGCCCTGGAGCGAGGGGCGTACCGCGAACATCCCGAAGTAGGCGTGGTCATCGCGGTGTTCGAGCTGGCAGCAGGCGATCAGGGCACCGTCGCGCTCGGCGATCAGCAGCCGGCTGCCTTCCTGCCGCACCACGCGGGCCACGCCGTCGGGGTCGGTGCGCTGCCCCTCCAGCAGGTCCGCCTCGGTGGTCCAGCCGGCCCGGCTCGCGTCGCCCCGGTATGCCGACTCGATCAACTCGACGAGCCCGGGGATGTCGGCGTCGGTGGCGGAACGGAAGGCGAGCGGGCTGACGGGCATGGTGTACGGGGTCCTCTCGGGGCGTGCGGACGGCGCGGATCGGTGGCGCGAAGCGTCCGAAGGGCCGGCTGAAAGGGAGGCTAACAAGAGGCGCGGCCCCGCCGTCAGGGCCTTTCGTCCACCGTCCGCCCGGCCCGCCCGTACCGGCCGCCGGGGCGCGGGGCGTAGGGTCCGCCGCATGGTGCACGTACTGAGCAGCAGGGTGCTGGTGAGGCCGTCCGATCCCGAGCGGTCGCGGGCCTTCTACGGGGAAGCGCTGGGCCTGGAGGTCTACCGGGAGTTCGGCACGGGGCCGGAGCGCGGCACCGTCTACTTCCTGGGCGGCGGTTTCCTGGAGGTCTCCGGGCGCTCCGCGGAGCCCGCGAGCGGCACCCTCCAGTTGTGGATCCAGGTGGCGGACGCGGCGGCCGTGCACGAGGAACTGGTGGGACGCGGCGTGGAGATCCTGCGGCCCCCGGTGAAGGAGCCGTGGGGGCTGATCGAGATGTGGATCGCCGACCCCGACGGCCACCGGATCGCGGTCACCGAGGTCCCCGCCGGCCATCCGCTGCGCTACCGCCCCTGACGGCCCCGGCCCCGAACCACCGGGGTCGCCGCGCTCCCCCTGGGGCGGCCCGTCATGCGCTCCCCCGCTACACCCGTGCGCTCCCGTGTGCCGGGCCGGGTCCGGGCATCCTGCGGGCGTACGTACGGGATCGATGCCCGCTGCGTCCGTGGCCGCGCCGGTCCGGGCGGCGGGCACGAAGGGGGCACCGTGCACGGATCGTCGGTGACCGGCTGGCTGCTGGTGGCGCTGTGCGCCGCCACGGGCGGGTACTGCCTGGCGCGGGTGCGTACGGGCACCGCCGCGCAGCGGACCCAGGCGCGTGGCGGGGCGCTGATGGGGCTCGGCATGGCGGTGATGGCGCTGCCCGCTTCGGTGGTGGCGCAGCCTGTCCGGCTGTCGTGGGGGTACGCCGTGGTCTTCGGCACGGCGGCGCTGTGGGAGCTGTGGCACCGGCATCCGCACCATGCGATCGGCTCCGCCACGATGGTCTACATGGCGCTGTCGATGGCGTCGACGATGCCGATGGCGGGGATGCCGGCCGGTGGCGCGGCGCACGCCGGGCATGCGGCGGCGGGCGGCCTGCCGCTGCTGACCGGCCTGCTGCTCGGCTATTACGCGGTGTTCGTGATCGTCGCGGGTCTGCGGCTGATACCGGCGGGCTCCTTGGTGGCGGGCGCGGGGTCCGTGGCGGCGGGGGCGGTGGCGGCCGGATCGCCGCCGGTTTCCGTGGGGGCGGCGGGGCGGTCCGACGTGGTCGGCGCGTGCGGGATCGCCATGGGGATCGGCATGTTCGCGATGCTGATGACGCTCTGACGGCCGCTGTCCGCCCGCCGGTCCGGTGCGCGGTCGCCCGGTCCTGCCCCGTCGGCGCCCGGTCCTCGCCGGCGGTCGGGCCACACGCACCTCGGGGGTGGCGTACGTCACTTCCGGCGCACGGCCGTACCACCCGGTAGCCGGGCGCTCATAGGCTGGCCGCATGATGGTCCCCCTCGCGCTGATGATCCTCGGCGTGCTGGCCGCGTCGATGGCGCCGCGGCTGATGGCCCGTTCCGACTGGCCCGACCGCGAACCGGTGCTCGCCCTGTGGGTGTGGCAGTGCGTGGTCGCCGGTGTCCTGCTGTGCTGCGCGCTCGCGATGTCGCTGAGCGCAGCCGCCGCGTGGGAGGCCGTGCGCGGCCCGGTGTTCGGCTTCGCGCCGCGTGTGGTCGTGGAGGCGTACGCGCTCAACGCGTACGGACCGTGGGCCGGATCGCTGGCGCTGCTGCTGGCGGGCGGCGCGGCGTGGACGGGTCTGGTGCTGACCCGCGAGGTACGCGCGGTGCGGGCCCGCCGCAGGCAGCGCAGGGCCGATCTGCTGCGGCGCTCCCCGCTGCTGCCGGGCGAGGAGCGGTCCGGCGACCGTCTGATCGTCCTGGAGGGTGACCGCCCGGAAGCCTGGTGGCTGCCACACTCCTCGCCCCAACTGGTCATCACCACCTCCGCGTTGCGGCGCCTGAAAGGGCGTCAGCTCGATGCGCTGATCGCCCACGAGCAGGGGCACGCCCGCGCCCGGCACGATCTGCTGCTGCACTCGGCTTCGGCGCTGGCCGTCGGCTTCCCGCAGATCCCGGTCTTCGCCGCGTTCCGCGACCAGGTCCACCGGCTGGTCGAACTCGCCGCCGACGATGTGGCGTCGCGCCGCTTCGGCCGGCTGACCATCGCCCTGGCGCTGGTCGAACTCAACGAGGACCGCGGTGTGTTCGGGCCCTGCCCGACCCAACACGCGCAGGTACCGCAGCGGGTGGACCGGCTGCTGGCCCCGGCGGCCCGCTTCACCCCCGGCCGTCGCATCCGGATGACGGCCTGTGCGGCCCTGGTGCCCGCCGTGCCGCTGCTGATCACGTTCGTGCCGGGGCTCAGCGCGCTGACCCACTGACCAGGGAAATTCGCGGACACACCCCGGAGACGGATCCCGGAGAAGCGTTCGGCACGCCCGTGCCGTGGCGGACGGTGACCGCTGTCGGCGAGGATCGGCGCATGGTATCGACGCCGCACCCCGCCGCCGTGGTCCGACCCGTGGCGGCGGCGGTCGCCGTGGCATGCGCCGCGTCCGCCGCCCTCGTCCTGCTGCTCGTCGTGGTCCACTGGCAGCCGCTGGTCGCCTGCGACACGGCCCTCGCGAACGGGCTGCACCGCGCGGCAGTCGACGCGCCCGGCTGGACGCGGGTCAGCAGGCTGCTCACCGACTGGCTGTGGGATCCCTGGACCGTGCGGGCCGGCCTCGCGGTGGTGGTCTGCTGGCTGGTGCGCCGCGGCGAGTGGCTGCCCGGCGTCTGGGTGGCCGCAACCTCGCTGGCGGGCACGGCAGTTCAGCAGGGTCTGAAGGCGGTGGTGGACCGGGCCCGTCCCGTCTGGCCCGACCCGGTGGCATCGGCGCACTACTCGGCCTTCCCCTCCGGGCACGCCCTGTCGCTGACGGTCGCGGGCGGCCTGGCCCTGTGGCTGCTGCACCGGCACGGCGCCGCCAGGGTGTACCGGACAGCGGCGGCGGTGACGGTGGGGGTGTCGATGCTCGGCGTCGGGTTCACCCGCGTCCACCTGGGGGTGCACTGGGCGTCCGACGTCGTCGGTGGGTGGCTGCTGGGCGGGGCGGTGGCCGCGGGCTCGGTGGCGGCCCACGCCGCGTACGAGCACCGGCGGGGCGCGGCGGGCCGCGGGGAAGCGGCGGGAACCTGACCGGCGGGCCCGGCGGGGCGGGCAGGATGGCGGGCATGACGATCGAGGCCGTGCTCTTCGACTTTTCCGGAACGCTGCTGCACATCGAGTCCGTGGACTCCTGGCTGCGCGCGGCCCTGCGCGCCACCGGCACCGCCATGGCGGAAGCGGACATCCGCCGTGCCACCGCGGAACTGGAGCGGGCGGGCGCCCTGCCGGGCCATGTCCCTCCCGTCGAGGTCCCGGACGAGCTGGCGGAACTGTGGCTGACCCGCGACAGTGACGCCGCCCGGCACCGTGCGCTGTACACCGCGCTGGCGCGCCGCGTCCCGCTGCCGGACCCCGAGTTGTACCCGGCGCTCTACGAGCGTCACAGGACGCCGGACGCGTGGCTTCCCTATCCGGATGCCGTCGGCGTCCTGGCGGAGCTGCACCGGCGCGGCATCCGTATCGGCGTGGTCAGCAACATCGGCTGGGACCTGCGGCCGGTGCTGCGCGCCCACGGCCTGGACCGCTTCCTGGGGTCGTGCGTGCTCTCGTTCGAGCACGGCATCCAGAAGCCGGACCCGCGTCTCTTCGGCGTCGCCTGCCGGGAGCTGGGGGTCGCGCCCGCCGACACCCTGATGGTCGGCGACGACCGGCGGGCCGACGGCGGCGCGACGGCGCTGGGCTGCGGCTACCTGCCGGTCGACCCGCTGCCCGTCGAGCGGCGTCCGGACAGCCTGCGCCCGGCCCTGGATCTGGTGGGGTGAGCCGCCGGGTCAGCCGCCCCGCCATCCGCCGCCCGCTGCCGGGCCCGCCGCCCACTCCCGCAGCGCGCCGAAGTCGCCGGGCCGCAGGCCGACGGCCGGGTCGACGCGGTGCAGCAGGGCGCGGCCCGCGTGGTGCAGGGCGACCCAGTCGCGGTCGTGCGCGCTGATCTCGTCGTCCACCCAGGCGAACGGGCGGCCCGCCGCGACCTCCACGAGGCGGCGGGTCTTCCAGTGCACCTCTTCCCCGTCGTCCCGGCCCAGCGGCGGCCACTCCACGTACGGGAGGTCAGGCAGTCCCAGCACCGGGGCGATCCAGGTGTTGGCGTCGGCCTTCCAGGTCGTGGCCCACACCAGGCGGAACCCGAGGGCGAGCAGCAGCGGGCCGTGCCGCGGGTCGAGCCGGACCAGTAGCGCCGGGACCGGTGGCTCCCAGCCCGTGGGGCGCATGGCCAGGGTGCGGTATCCGGCCCGCTCGATCCGTTCCGGATCCGCCCGCCACGGATTGAGCGGGCCGTCGACGTCGAGGAAGAGGATCGGACGCGGGACAGTCACGGGTTCGATGATGCTCCCCCCTGCCGTGCGGACGCGACCGTTCCCCCGCCGTCCGGCCCCCCGGCCGGTGCCGCCTACTCGGGGGCGCGGAGGGGCTCCCCGCGGCGGTACGCGGCGGCGGCCTCCCGGTAGCGGCGGTGCTCGGCCGCGTGGTCGGGCAGGTCGCCGGGGTGCGCGCCGCCGATGGCGAAGAACCGGTCGAGGGCGTCGTTGGCGCCGGTGGCGTGGGAGCCGGAGCGGGGCAGCATGGTCGCCTCGTAGCGGGTGACGGCCTCGTCGGCGGTGGCCGCCGCGGCGAGCGCACCGGCCAGTTCGGCGCCGTCGAGCATGGCGAGGTTGGCGCCGAAGCCGCCGAACGGGGACATCAGGTGGGCCGCGTCGCCGAGCAGGGTGACGCCGGGGGTGTGCGGCCAGGTGAGCGGGGCGGGCAGGGTGTGGATCGGGCGGTTCAGGTATCCGCCGTCGCTGTCGGTGAGGAAGGGCAGCAGCTGCGGGGCCCAGCCGTCGAACTCCCGCAGCAGGAATTCCCTGACGGCGACCGCGTCGCCGAGGTCGATGCCGGCCCTGGTGTGCCAGTCGAGGCCGGTGCGCAGGGCGACGAAGCCGCGGATGCGGCCGTTGCTGTTGCGCTGGGCGATGACGGCCCTGCCGTCGCCGTCGTTGGCGAACAGGTGCCCGTCACCGACGAGTTCGGCGATGCGGGGGTGGCGGCGCTCGGCGTCGTCGAAGCTGACGTCGAGGAACGAGACGCCGCTGTAGCGGGGCACCGCGTCGCTCACCAGCGGGCGGACCCGTGACCAGGCGCCGTCGGCGCCGATCACCAGGTCCGCTTCGGCGGTGGCGCCGCCCGCGAACTCCAGGCGGTGCGCGCCGCCGCCGAGCGGGACGGCGCGGACCAGCTTGTGTCCCCAGCGCACGGTGCCGGGTGCGACGTGCGCGGCGAGCAGGGCGCGGAGCTGTCCGCGGTCGATCTCGGGGGCGGCTTCGTCGCCGTCGTCGGGTGCGAAGGAGCCGAGCACGGTGCCGTGGTGGTCGAGCCTGGTCTTGGCCTGGCCTTCGGGCCGTGCCAGCGCGGTGAAGGCGTCGAGCAGCCCGGCGTCCTCCAGGGCGATCTGCCCGGAGTCGGTGTGCAGGTCGAGGGTGCCGCCGGAGTCTCGGGCGTCGAGGGAGGCGTCGGCGTCGTAGACCGTGACGTCGATGCCGTGCCGTTGCAGGACGCGGGCGCACAACAGGCCCGCGGGGCCCGCGCCGACGATGGCTGTGCGGGGGGTGGGTGTGGTCTTCACGGTGGACTTCCCTTGCTCTGGGTGGCGGTCGTGGTGGCGCGGGCCCGGATCGGTGTGGCCCGTGGGAGGGCGTCGTGATCGGCCCGTTCCTGAGGTTTCGGCGGGAGTGGTGCATGCCGGAGAGCCGCGCTTACTGAACGGGCGGTCGGTAAGGTGAAGCTAGCTGAACGGTCGGTCGGTAAGCAAGTAGGATGGGACCGGAAACGGGCGGCCACGAGAGGACCAGCAGCAATGACGACCCCCACCGGGAAGGACCGGCGCTCCGGCGCCCGTACCCGCGAGGACATCCTTCGCGTCGCCCTGAAGCTGTTCACCGAGAAGGGCTTCGAGGCCACCTCGATCCGGGACATCTCGGAAGCCCTGGGGCTCACCAAGTCGGCGCTCTACTACCACTTCCGGAACAAGGAGGAGATCGTGGTGAGCCTGATGGCCGGGCGCCGCGCCGACCTCGACGCGCTCGTCGCATGGATCACCGCGCAGCCCAGGACCCCGGATCTGCCGCAGCGCGCGGCCCTGCGGTGGATGACGGACACCACCACCGAGCACCTCCAGGCCATGCGCCTCGCACAGGCCAACCAGCCCCTCATGCGGCGGCTCGCGGGCGAAGGCAAGGACGTCCGCTCGGCCTTCGACACCGTCGTCGGTCTCCTCGCCGGCGAGGACGCGAGCGCGGTGGACCGCCTCCTCATCCGCATGACCTTCGACACCACCGCCGCCGCACTCCTCGCCGCGAAGGGCACGGACGCGGGGCCCGACGACGTCATCGCGGCCGCCCGGCGCGCCAGCCACGCCCTCGCACGGGCCGCGACGGGCGACGGGCGGCAGGAGCCGGACAGCGGCGCGCAGGGGCGGGATCCGGCGGCATGACCCGTCTCGCCCGGGACTCCGGCACGCGGCGAACAGCCGGGCGTTGCAGATGAGTTGACGGTAACTTAGGCTACCCTAACTAGCGCGGGACCGGGTGGGACGGGCGCCATAGGGAGCCGCCGTACCCCCGCCGGACTCTGCCCGCGACACTGCCGAGCAGAAGGGTGTTCCCATGGCATCGGACGGGTCGACGTCGTACGAGGTCCCCGCGGAGACCGGGGCACGGAGGACGGTGACGCAGCTCGCCCTCGGGTCGATGGCCGCTCAGGTGCTCGGCGCCGCCACCAGGCTGGGGATCGTCGAGAAGATCGGCGACGCGGAGCGCACCGCCGACGAGCTGTCGGCCGCCTGTGCGGCGCAGCCGCAGGCCATGGGGCGGCTGTTGCGCGCACTGGCCGCGCTGGGCGTGCTCGCCGAACGGGCGCCCGGGAGGTTCGCCGTCGCACCGGCCGGGGAGGCGCTGGACAGCCGCCGCCCCGAGTCACTGCACGCCTTCGTCCGGCTGTTCACCGACCCGGTCGTGCTGCGCGCCTGGGACCTGCTGGACGAGAGCGTACGGACCGGCGAGACGTCGTTCGACGGGATCTTCGGCACCGACTTCTTCGGGCATCTCGCCGAACAGCCGGAGCTGTCCGAGCAGTTCAACTCCGCCATGAGCCAGGTCACCCGCGACACGGCGGAAGCCCTGCCCGCGGCCTACGACTTCGGGCGGTTCAGCACCGTGGCCGACATCGGGGGCGGCGACGGCACCCTGCTGGCGCCGGTACTGCGGGCGCATCCGGCGCTGCACGGCATCATCTTCGACCGCGCGGAGGGGCTGGCACAGGCCGGGGCGACACTGGAGCGGGCCGGTCTTGAGGGGCGGTGTTCGCTGGTGGCAGGGGACTTCTTCACCGGCGCCCCGGAGGGCGCGGACCTCTACGTGCTCAAGAGCGTGATCCACGACTGGAACGACGAGCGCTGCACGGACATCCTCCGCCACTGCCGGCGCGTCATCCCGGACGACGGGCGGTTGCTCATCATCGAGCCCGTGCTGCCGGACGTGGTGGATCCGGCGGTCGCCGGCATCTATCTCAGCGACCTCAACATGCTGGTCAACATCGGGGGCCGGGAGCGCACCCGTGACGAGTTCGCGCAGCTGTGCCGCGGTGCGGGCTTCGCCGTCCGGAGCGTGACGCAACTGCCCGCGCCCAGCCGGTTCTCCCTCATCGAGGCCGAGCCCGCCTGACCGCCGGCGGCCGTCCCTCGCGCAACTCGGTGCCTCCGTAAGGAAGTCGGGGGCACCGAGCTGCGCCTGGCTCTTGCCATCCGTCGGCCCGGCACCTCCCCCACCAGCACGTGTTAGGTTAGCCTTACCTAATTGACACTCACTCACTGAGGGGATCCGGCGTGCGGGAAACCGAACTCTCCGGGCGGACGGCGCTGGTCACCGGCGCGGGCCGGGGCATAGGACAGGCCGTGGCGCGACTGCTGGCCGACCAAGGGGCGCGAGTGGTCGCCGTGGACCGGGACCTGGCCGGCATCGCCGCCCTGGAAACCGCCTACGGACCCGAGCGAATCACCGCCCGCGCCGTCGACATCACCGACCGCACCGCCGTGAACGCCCTGGTCGACGAGGCCGAACAGACCGTCGGCGCCCTCGACATCCTGGTCAACGTGGCCGGCGTGCTGCGCCCCGGAGCCGTCGTCGAACTCGACGACCAGGACTGGGACGACACGTTCGCGGTCAACACCACCGGTGTCTTCGTGCTCGCCCGCGCCGCGGCCCGGAAGATGGCCGGGCGCCGCTCCGGCTGCATCATCACCGTGGGCTCCAACGCGGCGGGCGTACCGCGCGCCGGGATGGCCGCCTACGCCGCGTCCAAGGCCGCCGCCACGCTCTTCACCAAGTGCCTCGGCCTCGAACTCGCCCGCAGCAACGTGCGCTGCAACGTCGTCTCCCCCGGCTCCACCGACACCCCCATGCAGCGGCAGCTGTGGAACGGGCCCGACGCCCGCGACCGCGTCATCGAAGGCGACCTCGACGCCTACCGCGTCGGCATACCACTCGGCCGGATCGCCGAGCCCACCGACATCGCCGAGGCCGTCGGCTTCCTCGTCTCCGACCGGGCCCGCCACATCACCATGCACGACCTGTACGTGGACGGCGGCGCGACGCTGCGCGCCTGACCTTCCGTCCCGCCCCCCTGCCGCTTCACCGAAAGGCCGCCCGTCATGGCGCTCCCCGCCATCGCTCCTTACCCCATGCCCGCCCCCGACGACCTGCCCGCGAACCGGGTCGACTGGACCGTGGATCCCCGCAGAGCCGTCCTGCTCGTCCACGACCTCCAGAACTACTTCCTGCGCGCCTTCACCGAAGGGGCCGCGCCGGTCACCGAACTCCTCGACAACGTCGGCCGGCTGGCGGCGAGCTGCCGGGCCGCCGGGATCCCCGTCGTCTACTCCGCGCAGCCGGGCGGCCAGAGCCCCGCCGAGCGCGGGCTCCAGCAGGACTTCTGGGGCCCCGGCCTGCCGGACGACCC
This sequence comes from Streptomyces sp. NPDC048644, assembly GCF_043199105.1. Lineage (NCBI taxonomy): Bacteria > Bacillati > Actinomycetota > Actinomycetes > Kitasatosporales > Streptomycetaceae > Streptomyces > Streptomyces sp. NPDC048644. Next base: position 124,914 of record NZ_JBICVO010000017.1, on the reverse strand, counting down.
GGACGCCGCGGCCATCGCCGCGCCGGTCGCCCCGCAGGACGGCGACACGGTCCTCACCAAGTGGAAGTACAGCGCGTTCGTCCGCAGCGACCTCGCCGAGCGGATGCAGGCCCAGGGCCGCGACCAGCTCGTCGTGGTCGGCGTCTACGCCCACATCGGCGTGCTGATGACCGCCTGCGACGCGTGGATGCGGGACATCCAGGCGTTCGTCGCCGCCGACGCGGTCGCCGACTTCTCCGCGGCCGACCACCACGAGGCGCTGCGCCGGGCGGCCGGCACCTGCGCGGTCGTCACCACCACCGACACGCTCGTCCGGCACACCGAGGGGTTCTGAACGCCATGGCGCTGACACTCCAGCAGATACGCGAGGACGTCGCCGACACGCTCGGCGAGGACCCGGCCGACGTCCCCGACGACGAGAACCTCGTGGACCTGGGCCTCGATTCGATCCGCATCATGACCCTCATCGGCCGCTGGCGCCGCGAACACGGCGTCGAGACGGCCTTCGTCGACCTCGCCGAACACCCGTCGATCGAGACCTGGGCGGCCGTCCTGGGGGTCACCTCGTGACCACGGCCCCGGCCGCCCCACCCGAGGTACGGAGCCTGCCGCTGACCGCCGCGCAGGCCGGTATGTGGTACGCGCAGCACCTCGACCCCGACAGCCCCGCGCAGAACACCGCGGAGTGTCTGGAGATCCGCGGACCGCTCGACCCGGTGCTCTTCGCCGAGGCGCTGCACCGCACCGTCGGCGAGACGGACGCGCTGCGCGTGCGCATCGAGGAAACCCCGGACGGGCCACGGCAGTTCGCCATCGACATCGAGCCGCCGGGGCACGGCTTCCCGCTGTACGCGGCCGATCTGCGCGACCAGGGTGATCCGTCGGCGGTCGCCGGGTCCTGGATGCGGGACGATCTCGCGCGCCCCTTCGACCTCGCCGCCGGGCCGCTGTTCCGGCACGCCCTCTTCCAGGTCGGCGACGACCACTGGCTCTGGTACCAGCGCGTCCACCACATCGTGCTCGACGGCTTCGGCTACGCCCTGGTGGCCCGTCGTGCCGCCGAGGTCTACCGCGCGCTCGCCGCCGGTGACACGCCAGGGCCCAGCCCGTTCGGCAGGCTCGGTGACCTCGTCGCCGATGACGCCGCCTACCGCGCGTCCGACGCGCGCGAGGCCGACCGCGCCCACTGGCGTGACACCTTCGCCGACCGCCCCGACGTGCCGGGCCTCGCCGGACGCACCGCGCTGCCGCAGCGGACCTTCCTGCGGCAGACCGCCAGGATCGACACCGGGCTCACCGGCAGGATCGAGAAGCTGGCCGACGAGATCCGCGCCACCTGGCCCGAAGTCCTCATGGCCGCCCAGGCGTTGTACGTCTCGCGCGCGACCGGCAGCGCCGGCGTCGTGCTCGGCGTGCCGATGATGGGCCGGATGGGCTCAGCGGCGCTGCGCATCCCCGGCATGGTCATGAACGTCGTGCCGCTGCGGCTGCACGTCACCCCCGCGACGACCTTCGCCGAGCTGACCCGGCAGGTCGTCCTCGGCGTCCGCGCGGCCCGCCGTCACCAGCGCTACCGCTACGAGGACATCCGCCGTGACCTGGGCCTGCTCGGCGAGGGCAGGGCGCTGGTCGGCCCGCTGGTCAACGTCATGCCCTTCGACTACGGGCCCGACTTCGCCGGCGCGCCGTCCGAGGCGCACAACCTCTCCGCGGGACCGGTCGAAGACCTGACCGTCAACGTCTACGACCGGGGTGACGGCGCCGGTCTCCGCATCGACCACGACGGCAACCCGGCGCTGTACGGGCAGGCGGAACTCGCCGCCCACCAGGAGCGGTTCCTGGAGCTGCTGGGCCGGGTCACGGACGGCGACCCGCACCGTCCCCTCGCGGCCCACGCGCTGCCGACCGCAGCCGAACACACCACGGTCGTCGAGGAGTTCAACCGCACCGCACGCCCGCTGCCGCCGACCACGCTCATCGGCCCCATCGAGGCGCAGGCGGCCCGCACCCCGGACGCGCCCGCGCTGGTGGACGGCGGCCTGACCCTCAGCTACCGGCAGCTCGACGGGCGCGCGGGCCGGCTCGCCCGGCATCTGGTCGGCCAGGGTGTCGGCCCCGGATCGGTCGTCGCGCTCGCCCTGCCCCGCTCGGCCGATCTGGTCGTCGCGCTGCTGGCCGTCCTCAAGGCGGGCGGTGCCTATCTGCCGCTGGACCCGGACTACCCGGCACAGCGGCTGCGGTACATGACCGAGGACGCGGCGCCGGTCTGCGCGGTGACCGACGTGCCCGGACGGCTGCCGGACACCGGCCTGCCGCAGGTCGTCATCGAAGGGCTCGACCTGTCGGGCCACCCGGACCTCACCCCGCCGCGCGCGCTGACGCCGCAGCACCCGGCGTACGTCATCTACACCTCGGGGTCGACCGGCAAGCCCAAGGGTGTCGTGGTCCCGCACTCCGCGATCGACAACCGGCTGCGCTGGATGCAGGACACCTACCAACTGGGCGCCGGTGACCGGGTGCTCCAGAAGACGCCCTCCGGGTTCGACGTGTCTGTCTGGGAGTTCTTCTGGCCGCTGCGGGAGGGCGCCACCCTGGTGCTCGCCGCGCCCGGCGGCCACAAGGACCCGGCGTACCTGGCCCGCCTCATCCGCGAACAGGCCGTCACCACCTGCCACTTCGTGCCGTCGATGCTCCAGGTGTTCCTCACCGAGCCGGACGCCGCCGGGTGCACCGGGCTGCGGCGGGTCTTCTGCAGCGGCGAGGCGCTGGCCCGCGAGACGGCGCAGGAGTTCGCCCGGGTGCTGCCCGGCGTGCCGCTGCACAACCTCTACGGGCCGACCGAGGCGGCCGTCGACGTGACGTACCACGCCTGCCGGCCGGGCGACCGGGGTCCGGTGCCGATCGGGCGGCCGGTGTGGAACACCCGGCTGTACGTCCTGGACGCGGCACTCGCGCCGTGCCCGCCCGGCATCGCCGGTGAGCTGTACCTCGCGGGCGACCAGCTCGCCACCGGCTACCTCGGCCGCCCCGCACTCACCGCGACCCGCTTCGTGGCCGACCCGTACGGCCCGCCCGGCACCCGGATGTACCGCACGGGCGACCTGGCCCGGTGGACGGCGGACGGCGAGGTCACCTACCTGGGGCGCACCGACCACCAGGTCAAGCTGCGGGGGCTGCGCATCGAACTCGGCGAGATCGAGGCCGCGTTGGCCGCCGACCCTGCGGTGTCCGCCGCCTGCGCGCTGGTCCGCGAGGACCGTCCTGGCGATCAGCGGCTGGTCGGCTACGTGACGGCGGCTGACGGCCAGGACCCCGACCCCGATGCGCTGCGCCGCCGGCTGGCCGCCGCGCTGCCCGACCACATGGTGCCAGGCGCCTTCGTGGTCGTCGACGGTTTCCCGCTCAGCCCGAACGGCAAGCTGGACCGTGCCGCGCTGCCCGCGCCGGAGAGTGCGGCGGGCGGCGGGCGGGCGCCGCGCAGCCATCAGGAAGAGACCCTGGCGCGGCTGTTCGCCGACGTGCTCGGCCTGCCGTCGGTCGGTGTGGACGACGCGTTCTTCGACCTGGGCGGCACCTCGCTGCTCGCGGCGCGGCTGGTCACCCGGGTGCGGGCGGCGCTGGGCACGGAGCTGACCATCGGCACCGTGTTCCGGGCGCCGACACCCGCCGCGCTCGCCACCGCGCTGGGGGCAGGCGACGGCGGCGTGGACGACGCCCTGGGGGTGCTGCTGCCGCTGCGCGCCCACGGGGACCGCACCCCGCTGTTCGTGCTGCATCCGGCGGGCGGCATCAGCTGGTGCTACTCCGGTCTGCTCGCCCGGCTCGGGCCGCGCCAGCCGGTCCACGGCCTTCAGGCCCGCGGTCTCGCCCGTGACGAGGAACTGCCCGCGACGATGGAGGAGATGGCCGCCGACTACGTCGCGCAGATCCGCCGGGTGCAGCCGGAAGGACCCTACCGGCTGCTCGGCTGGTCGGTCGGCGGGGTGCTCGCGCACACCGTCGCGGTACTCCTCCAGGAGGCGGGCGCCCGCGTCGAGTTGCTGGCCCTGCTGGACGCCTATCCGTCGGACCAGTGGCGCGATCAGGCCGTGCCCGACGAGACGGACGCGCTGACCGCGCTGCTGCGGATGGCGGGGTTCGAGCGGGGCGGCGAGCTGACCCGCGCGGACGTGCTCGCCACCCTGCAACGCGAGGGCAGTGCCCTGGCGGGTCTTTCCGAGCGCACCCTGTCGGCGGTCGTGGACATCGTGATCAACAATGCCCGGCTGATGCGGGCGCACGACCACCGCGTCTTCGACGGCGATGTGCTGTTCTTCACCGCGGCGGCGCCGCGCGCCGAGGACTGGCTGTCCCCCGACGCCTGGCAGCCGTACGTCGACGGTGCCCTTCAGCTGCACGACATCGACTGCCTGCATCCGCAGATGACCCAGGCACCCCATCTGGACACGATCGCGGCGCGGCTCGCGGCCAGGCTTGAGGAGTTGGACGGATGACCCGCAGCTCGCCCTTCGACCCGACGGAATCCGACGCCGCCACCCATCTGGTACTGGCCAACGCCCTGGGCGAACGGTCCTTGTGGCCGTGCCCGGTCGCGGTACCGGCCGGCTGGGTTGCCGAGTACGGACCCGCCTCGTACGCCGCGTGCCTGCGGTTCGTGGAGGCCGGCCGCAGTTGAGGAACCGGGCGCTGTCCGGCCGGTCTCGGGGGGCCGGCCGGGCAGCGCTCCTTCTTCCGCCTGTCTTCCGCTCCCGCTACTCGCTCTTCCTCTGCAGGGCGAAGCTGAGGTTCACCTCGTCGCCGTCCACTCCGGAGACCTCGACCGTCATCGGCTTGCGCGCACCGTCGAAGACGGCGGTGCACCGCACGCTGTCCCCCTTCTCGGCGTGCAGGCCGTGCGGGCAGCTCACCGAGTCCGGCGCGTCCCCGGAGAAGGGGCGGCCGAAGTCCTCCGCGGCGTGCTCCTCCACCTCGTCGCGCGGCACCATGTGCCCGGCTCCGCTCGCGGTGGCGACCGAACCGTCGCCCCCCATGTTCCACCAGACGCTCACCGCGCCGGCCGCCACTACGGCGGCCACGGCCAGGGCGATGACAATGCGCTTCATATGGTGCTCCTCGCATCCCGTTCCGGCCGGTACCTCCCGGCTGCTGTCCGTCAACCCTGCGTCCCCCTCGCCCGGTTGATCGGACGAGAGGGACAGGGGAACACGGAGGGAGACGCAGGAACGGACGGGAGGGTTCCGGGACGCCCGCCGTCAGGTGGCGGGGGCGGGCCGCCGTGCAGCCCGTCGGCGTACGCCTCCTACAACCGTCCCGACCTGCGCTCCCGCAGCAGCAGCCAGGCCAGGTACACGCCGCCGGCCACGCCGGTCACCACACCCACCGGCAGGATCGCCGAACCGGAGATCCGCTGCGTGGCCCAGTCGGCTCCGGCGATCAGCACCGCCCCCATCCAGGCCGCGGGCAGCAGGTTGGGTCCTGCCGAGCGGGTCAGGCGCCGGGCCAGCTGCGGTGCGGCCAGGGCGATGAACGGGACGGGCCCGGCCGCGGCCACCGCCATCGCGGTCAGCCCGGTTCCGGCGGCCAGCAGCACGAGCCGGCTGCGTTCCGGCGCGATGCCGAGTGCGGCGGCCGTGTCGTCGCCCATCTCCAGCAGGGCGAGGCGCCGCGCGTACAGCACGACGACCGGGACCAGGGCGACGAGTCCCAGGGCGGCGACGGACACGTCGCTCCAGCCGCGGCCGTTGAGCGAACCGATCATCCAGGTGGCGGCCTGCGCCGCCTTGCCGATCTCCGCACGGACGTAGAGGAAGCTGGTGGCCGCGCCCAGCACGGCCGACGCGCCGATGCCGACCAGGACGAGCCGGTAGCCGTGCACCCCGCGCTTCCAGGCCAGCAGGTAGACCGCCGCGGCCGTCGCGAGGCCGCCGCAGACCGCTCCCAGCGCGGTCTGCGGCGCGCCGGCGTCCAGGATGATGATGGCGACCAGCGCACCGGCCGACGCGCCGTTGCCGAAGCCGATGATGTCCGGGCTGCCCAGCGGGTTGCGGGACAGCGACTGGAACACCGCGCCTGCCGTCCCCATGGCGAAGCCGACCAGCAGTCCGTCGAGCGCCCGCGGCAGCCGCAGGTCGAGCACGATGAAGTCGGCGCCCGGCGGCCCGTTGCCGGCCAGGGTCCGCAGCACGTCCCAGGGACCGAGCGCGTAGCGTCCGGTGCCGATGGACAGGACGGTGACCACGGCCGCCAGGAGCGCCAGGGTCGTGCAGACCAGCAGGGTGCGCCGGTCGAAGCGGAGCGAGCGGCCCGATCCGGTGCGCACGTGGTCGCGGGCGACCGTGACGTTTTTGAGCAGGGTCACAGCTGGGCCACCTTCCGCTGCCTGACCAGATGGATGAAGAGGAGTCCGCCGAAGAAGGCGGTGACGATGCCCACTTCGATCTCCGAAGGCGGTACCACGACCCGGCCGACCACGTCGGACGCGAGCATCAGGACCGGTGCGTACACCGCGCAGGCGGGGAACATCCAGCGGGGGTCGGGTCCGGTGAAGGCCCGTACGGCGTGCGGGATCATCAGGCCGATGAAGCCGATCGGCCCGCACACGGCGGTCGCGGCGCCGCACAGCAGGGTGATGGCGGCGATGGCCAGCACCCGGGTACGGGCCACGTTGGCGCCCAGCGCCTTGGCGGAGTCGTCGCCGAGTGACAGCGCGCCGAGCGGCCGGGCGACGAGCATCGCGAGCAGCGCCCCGGCCAGCAGCACCGGCAGCGCCTTGACCAGCAGTCCGGCGTCCCGTCCCGCGAGGGTGCCGACGGCCCAGTGCCGCATGGTGTCCAGCGCGCTCATGTCGACCATCTGAAGGCCGTTGACGTAGCCGAACAGCGCGGCGTTGACGGCGGTACCTGCCAGCGCGAGCCGGACCGGGGTGGCGGCGCGGCTGCCGCCGAGCATGTTGACCAGGACGGCGGCGAGCGCCGCGCCGGCCAGCGCGCACCACAGGTAGATGTCGAAGGACCGCACCCCGAACAGGCTGATCGCGGTGACCACGGCGGCCGAAGCGCCCGCGTTCACGCCCAGCAGCCCGGGGTCGGCCAGCGGGTTACGGGTCAGCGTCTGCATGACCGCGCCGGCGACGCCGAGTGCGGCGCCCACCGCGATGCCGATCAGGGTGCGGGGCAGCCGCAGCCTGCGGATGATCGCGTCGTTCTCGGTGCCCGACGGGTCGAACAGGCCCGTCCAGACGTCGTGCAGCGGGATCTGCTTGCTGCCGATGGCCAGGCTCGCGGCGGCCACCGCGATCAGCAGCAGCACTCCGACGAGCAGCCCGCCGGCGCGCAGCGAGGTGCGCCGGCGGGTGGGGTTCGCGTCCCGGTCGGTGGTGCCGGGCAGGTCGGTCGTCGTGGTCATGCGGTGCGTTCCGCCCCGGGCAGGGCGCCGCGCAGGCGCAGGCAGTCGTCGTACGACGGCAGGATGCCCTGCCGCTCGGCTTCCCGGAGGGACGGTGCGGCGGCGTCCTTGGGCGACAGCAGCGGTGTGGTGTCCTGCGGCCAGTCGATGGCGAGGTCCGCGTCGAAGGGGTCGACGGCGTGTTCGCGCAGCGGCTGGTAGCCGGTGGAGCACAGGTAGACGACGGTGGCGTCGTCGGTCAGGGCGCAGAAGCCGTGGCCGAGCCCTTCGGCCAGGTGCAGGGCGGTGCCTTCGGCGGCGTCCAGACGTACCGCCTCCCAGGTGCCGTAGGTGGGCGAGCCGCGGCGCAGGTCGACGACGACGTCGAGGATCGCGCCGCGCACGCAGCTGATGTATTTGGCCTGTCCCGGCGGCACGTCGGTGAAGTGGATGCCGCGCACGGTGCCCTTGCGGGAGACGGAGCAGTTGGCCTGGGCGGGTCTGGGCGGGTGGCCGACGGCGTCGCCGAACTCGTCGGCGCGCAGCCACTCGTGGAAGCTGCCCCGCTCGTCGTGGTGGACGGCGGGTGTGCGCACCCAGGCGCCTTCGATGCTCAACGGGCGCATCGGGCCCCCCTTTCGGACGCGGGCCGGTGGGCGCCCGCGGAATCGGTTGCGGAATCGGACGGGGTAGGTGCGGGGGACGGGTCGGCGAGGGCTTCGGCCAGTGCGGTCCGCCAGGGGCGGGGCGGGGTGAGTCCGGCCTGCTCCCAGCGGGCGTGGCCCAGGACGCTGAACGCGGGCCTGGGTGCGGGCCGTTGGAGTTCGGTGCTGGGCATCGGCCTGACCAGTTCCTCGTCGGCTCCGGTCAGCCGGAAGACTTCCCTGGCCAGGCCGAACCAGGTGGTGCGGCCCGCGGCCGTGGCGTGGAAGACGCCCGCGGCGCGGTCGGCGGGCAGGCGGCCCAGGGCGAGCAGCCGGCCGGCGACGTCGCGGGCCCAGGTGGGCTGTCCGTGCTGGTCGTCGACGACCCGCATGCCCTCGCCCGCCGCCGCCTTGCGAGCCGCGGTGGTCACGAAGTTGCGGCCGTGCCCGGCGTACAGCCAGGCGGTGCGCACCACCGTGCCCAGGTGCGGGAGTTCGGCGCGCACGGCCTGTTCGCCGGCGAGTTTGCCGCGGCCGTAGGCGGTGCGGGGTGCGGGCTGCGCGTCCTCGGGGTAGGGCGTGCCGGCGTCGCCCGCGAAGACGTAGTCGGTGGACAGGTGCAGCAGGCGGGCGCGGGCGCCGCCGCAGGCGCGGGCGAGGGTGCGGACCGCGTCGCCGTTGACGGCCCGCGCGGCGGCTTCGGCGCTCTCGGCACCGTCGACGTCGGTCCAGGCGGCGCAGTTGACGACGACGGCGGGCCGGGCGCAGCGCAGGGCGCGACGTACCGCGTCGGGGCTTGTGAGGTCGAGGTCGGCGCGGGTGAGCGGCAGGACGGGCTGCCCGGTGCGGCGCAGCAGGGCGGTGACTTCCCTGCCGAGCATGCCGTCGGCGCCGGTGATCAGCCAGCCGGTCACCGCTGCCACCAGTCCCGGTGGGTGCGGTACCAGTCGACGGTTTCGGCGAGGCCCGCGTCGAAGGTGTGCTGCGGCCGGTAGCCAAGCTCGGTGCGGATCTTGGTCCAGTCGACGGAGTACCGCTGGTCGTGGCCCTTGCGGTCGGTGACGTGCTCGACGCGGTCCCAGGACGCGCCGCAGGCGTCGAGCAGCCGGCCGGTCAGTTCGGTGTTGGTCAGTTCGGTGCCGCCGCCGATGTTGTAGATCTCGCCCGGCCGTCCGCCGTCGAGCACCAGGCGCAGGGCGCGGCAGTGGTCGTCGACGTGCAGCCAGTCGCGGACGTTGCTGCCGTCGCCGTAGAGCGGGACGGTCCGGCCTTGCAGGAGCCGGGTGGTGAACAGCGGGATGACCTTTTCCGGGTGCTGGAACGGGCCGTAGTTGTTGGAGCAGCGGGTGACGCGGACGTCCAGGCCGTGGGTGCGGTGGTAGGCGAGGGCCAGGAGGTCGGAGCCCGCCTTGGAGGCGGCGTAGGGCGAGTTGGGCGCCGGTGGTTCGGTTTCCGTCCAGGAGCCGTGGGCGACGGAGCCGTAGACCTCGTCGGTGGAGACGTGCACGAAGCGCTGGATGCCGGCGGCGACGGCGGATTCCAGGAGGGTCTGGGTGCCCAGGACGTTGGTGGAGGTGCATTCCGTGCCGGAGTCGATGGACCGGTCGACGTGGGATTCGGCGGCGAAGTGCACCACCGCGTCGTGGTGGTGCAGCAGCGCGTCGACCAGTGCGCGGTCCCTGATGTCGCCGTGCACGAAGTCGAGGCAGGGGTGGCCGAGTACGGGGGCGAGGTTGGCGATGTTGCCCGCGTAGGTGAGGGCGTCGAGCACGGTGACCGCGGAGGTGCGGGCGGGGCCGAGCAGGGTGCGGACGAAGTGGGAGCCGATGAAGCCGGCCCCGCCGGTGACGAGAAGGCGCATGTGGGGGCTTTCGCTTGGGGAGGTCAGGAGGTGAGCCGGACGTGGCTGTGGTCGCCGAGTACGAGGCGGTGGGCGCGCGGTGCCCGGTCGGCGCCGGTGACGCGGACGCCGCGGCCGATCAGTGAGCCCTCGATGCGCCCTGCGTGGGCGATGTGCGAGCCGCTCAGGACGATGGAGAACTCGACTTCGCTGCTGGTGATCACGCAGTCGTCGGCCACCGATGTGGAGGGGCCGACGTAGGCGTCGGTGACGACGCTGCCGCGGCCGATGACGGCGGGGCCGACGATGCGGGAGCGGATCACCCGGGCGCCGGCCTCGACCCGTACCCTGCCGATGAGTTCGCTGTCCGCGTCGACCGTGCCGTCCCTGGCGGGGTCGACGTCCTCCAGGACGGAGCGGTTGACCTCCAGCATGTCCGTGACGTTGCCGGTGTCCTTCCAATAGCCGCTGATGACGGTGGGGCTGACGGTGTGCCCTTGGTCGACGAGCCACTGGATGGCGTCGGTGATCTCCAGTTCGCCGCGGGCCGAGGGGCCGATGGCCCGTACCGCGTCGTGCACGGCGGGGGTGAAGAGGTACACGCCGACCAGTGCCAGGTCGCTGCGCGGCGCGGCGGGCTTCTCCTCCAGGCGCGTCACGCGGCCTTCGGTGTCGAGTTCGGCGACGCCGAAGGCGGTGGGGTCGGCGACCTTGGTGAGCAGGATCCCGGCGTCGGGGCGGTCGGCGCGGAAGCCTTCGACGAGTTCGGTGATGCCGCCGACGATGAAGTTGTCGCCGAGGTACATCACGAAGTCGTCGTCGCCGAGCCAGTCGCGGGCGATGAGCACGGCGTGCGCGAGGCCCAGCGGGCGCTCCTGGGGCAGGTAGCTGATCTCGGCGCCGAAGCGGGTGCCGTCGCCGACCGCCGCCTCGATCTCGGGTGCGGTGTCGCCCGTGACGATGCCGATCTCGGTGATGCCTGCCGCGACCAGCGATTCGATGCCGTAGAAGAGCACCGGCTTGTTGGCGACGGGGACGAGCTGTTTGGCGGAGGTGTGGGTGATCGGCCGCAGTCTGCTGCCGGTGCCGCCTGCCAGGACGAGTGCCTTCACGGTTGGTTCACTCCCGTTGTGTGCGGGGCGTCGGTGGCGGCGCCCGCGGTGTAGTGCTGCCACAGTCCGGCGTAGCCGCCGCCGGCGGCGAGCAGTTGCTCGTGGGTGCCCTCTTCGGTGATGCGTCCGCCGTCGAGGACGACGATGCGGTCGGCGCGGGCGGCGGTGGCCAGCCGGTGGGCGACGACGACGGTGGTGCGGCGGCCCGCGGCCCGTTCCATGCCGCGGGCGACGGCCTCTTCGGTGGCCGGGTCGAGCGAGGCGGTGGCCTCGTCGAGGAGCAGCAGCCCGGGGTCGACGAGTTCGGCGCGGGCGAGGGCGATCAGCTGGCGCTGTCCGGCGGACAGCGACTGGCCGCGCTCGCCGACGGGCTGGCGGAAGCCGTGGGGCTGGGCGGCGACGGTGTCCAGGGCGCCGACCGTGCGGGCCGCGGTCTCCACCTCGGCGTCGGTGGCGTCCGGACGTCCGTAGCGGATGTTGTCGGCGAGGTCGCCGGTGAACAGGTGGGCTTCCTGCGGGACGTAGCCGAGCAGCCTGCGGTAGCCGGCGGCGGGCCAGCGGCGGATGTCGGTGCCGTCGACGGTGATGTGTCCGGTGCCGGGGTCGTGGAACCGTGCCAGCAGTTTGATCACCGTCGACTTGCCCGCGCCGGTCGCGCCGACCAGGGCGACGGTCTCGCCGGGCGCCACGCGCAGCCCGGTGGGGTGGAGCGAGGGCCGGTCGGCGCCCGGGTAGGTGTGGGTGACGTCGTGCAGGACGACCTCGCCGGTCAGCCGGCCGGGCAGCGGCGCGGGTTCGTCGGGTTCGGCGACGGTGGACGGGATGCGGAGCAGTTCGACGGTGCGGCGCAGGCCGACGGATGCCTGCTGGTAGCTGTCGAACGCCATGGACAGCTGCTGGACGGGGGCGAAGAACATCCCGAGGTAGAGCATGAAGGCGACCAGTACGCCGGGGCTCAGGTCACCGGATGCGACCTGGCCCGCGCCCACCAGCAGGACCAGGGCACGGGAGAGTTCGGCGCAGAGGTTGACGGCGGGGAAGTAGACGGAGGCGTAGCGCTGGGCGCGCAGCCGGCTGGCGCGGTAGGCGTCGGAGAGCTTGTCGAAGTCCTGTGCCGAGCCTGCCGTGTTGGACTGGGCCTGGGCGGTGCGCAGGCCGCTGACGTTCTCCTGGAGGCTGGAGTTGACCTCGCCGATGCGGCGGCGTGCCTCGTCGTACGCGGCCGAAGACAGCCGCCAGAAGACGGCGGTGGCGATGAGCAGGACCGGCAGCAGGGCGAGCGCGGCGAGGGCCAGCGGCGGGTGGACGGCGATCATCGCGCAGACCGCGCCGGTGACGGTGGCGAGCGAGGCGACGGAGGTGAGCAGTCCGGTCTGGAGGAAGGAGGCGAGCGCGTCGATGTCGTTGACGATGCGGGTCATGATCGCGCCGCCGCGTTCGCGTTCGTAGAAGTCCATGCCGAGCCGCTGGAGCTGGGCGAAGGCGCGGACCCGCAGGCCGAACAGGACGCGTTCGCCGGCCCGTCGGGTGATCCGGCCCTGGAGGGTGAAGGCGGCCCAGGCGATGGCCACCGCGAGAGCGGCCAGCAGGGCGGACACGGTCAGTGCGGTGCCGTCGTGGGCGCTCACGCCGTCGTCGAGGCCGCGGCGTACCAGCAGGGGCAGGGCGACCCCGGCTGCGGTGTCGACGGCGAGCAGGGCGAGGCCGAGCAGCAGTGGCAGCCGTACCGGGCGCAGCAGCCGGCGCAGCGAGATGTGCGGGTCGGGGGCGCGCAGCGGGCCGGGGGCGAGGTCCGGGTCGTGGTCGGGGGCGCCGGCCAGGCCCGCGGGGTCCTGGTCCTGTTGTTCGGGCCAGAGTTCGGGGGTGACGCCCTCGTCGGTGTGCTGCCGGGTGCGGGTGCGTTCGTCGACGGAGCCGCCGGTGCCGGCCAGCAGTTCGCGGAAGACGGCGCAGCGGGCGGTGAGTTCGTCCTGGGTTCCGCAGTCGACGAGGCGTCCGGCGTCGAGTACGGCGATGCGGTCGGCGAGGGCGAGGGTGGCGCGGCGGTGGGCGATCAGGACGGTGGTGCGGTCTTCGGCGACGGCGGCCAGGGTGGCCTGGACGGCGGCTTCGGTGGCCGGGTCGACGGCGGATGTGGCGTCGTCGAGCACCAGGACGCGCGGGGCGGACAGCAGGGCGCGGGCGAGGGCGATGCGCTGGCGCTGTCCGCCGGAGAGTGCGAGGCCGCGCTCGCCGGTCTCGGTGGCGTAGCCGTCGCGCAGTTCGCTGATGAAGGCGTGGGCCCCGGCGGCTTCGGCGGCGGCGCGTACCTCGTCGTCGGTGGCGTCGGGGCGGCCGTAGGCGATGTTGTCGCGGATCGAGCAGGAGAAGAGGAACGGGTCCTCGAAGAGGGTGCCGACGGCGGAGCGCAGCGAGGCGAGTTGAAGACCGGTGAGGTCGGTGGCCTCCCCGGGTCTGCCGAGGCGGACGCTGCCTGACTGGGGGTCGTAGAAGCGGCTGAGCAGCAGCGAGACGGTGGATTTGCCGGATCCTGGCGGTCCGACGACGGCGAGGGTCTCGCCGGCCCGCACGGTCAGGGACAGCTCGCGCAGGACGGGGTCGCTGGGGGTGTAGCCGAACGTCACGTCGCGCAGTTCGATCTCCAGCGGCCCGTCCGGCACCGGCAGCGCGTCGGGTGCGTCGGTGACGTCGGGCCTGGCGTCGATGAGTTCGTTGACGCGTTCGGCGGCGGCGCGGGCCTGCTGGGCGGTGACGGTGAAGTTGGCGAGCAGCCTGGCGGGGCCTGCCAGCAGCGTCAGGTAGCCGGCGAAGGCGAGGAAGGTGCCGACGTCGATGCTGCCGCGCAGCGCGAGCCAGCCGCCGAACGCGAGGATGCCGACCTGTCCCGCGGCGGGCAGCGCGGCCATCGTCGCGGTGGCGGTGGCCTGGAGGCGGGAGACGGTGATGCGGTGGGCGAAGAGGCGGCGGGCGGCGGCGGTGAGCCGGTCCGTCTCGCGCTCCTCCTGGCCGAATCCCTTGACGACGCGGACGCCGGTGACGGTCTCTTCGACGTGTTCGGCGAGTGCGGCGGCCTGCGCCTGCGCGCCGCGGGTGGCCGGAACCAGGCGGGTGCGGCTGCGGGCCGCGGTGAACGCGAGGGTGGGGACGACGGTCAGTGCGACCAGGGTCAGCGGCGCGGAAAGCCAGAGCATGGCGCAGGCCGAGACCAGGAAGAGGGCACCGACGCCGATCGGGATGGGGAGCATGCCGAGCAGGACCTGGACCTGTTGCAGGTCGCTGTTGGCGCGGGAGACGACCTGGCCGGTGCGCAGGGCGTCCTGCTGGACACCGTCGTACTGCTGCACCGCGCCGAAGACCTGGGTGCGCAGCCGGTGCTGGACGGCGAGGGCGAGTTTGCCGGCGGCGAACCTGCGGGTGAACTCGGCCCCGAACTGGACGAGGGCGAGGGCGGCGAGCAGGGCGACGAGCGGGCCGATGCGGTCGGTGTGGCCTTGGACGGCGTCGTTCACCGCGAGGCCGGCGAGCAGCGGTCCGAAGGCTTCGAGCCCGGTGCCGAAGACGGAGCTGAGGAGGACGGCGGTCAGGAGCAGGGGGTGGCGGCGGCAGGCGGCGGCGAGCCTGCGTATCCAGCCGGGTGGCGTTGCTGATCCGGTAAGCACGAACTTAGCTTAGGCTAAGCTAAGTAGTGATTGTTCCGGGGCGACCCGATTCCGTCGGACGAGACGGGCGAAATCCCGGCCACCCTCAGGCCGCGAATGACTTTTGACGGCACATCAGAGATGGGGAACTATGCGTGTCCTGTTCGCCGGGCCGCCCTTCTTCGGGCTGCTCTACCCGATGGTTCCGCTGGCCCAGGCGCTCCGCTCGGCCGGCCACGACGTGCTCGTGGCCACCTGCGGAGCCGCGGTGGGACACACCGCACGGGCCGGCCTGCCCGCCGTCGACTGCGCGCCCGGCATCGACCCGGACGCGCTCTACGCGCAGTTGGAGAAGGACCGCCGCGGCAAGAAGCCGCCGTCGCCAGGCGAGCCCGGCAAGCCCGCGCGGGGCCAGGGCTTCTCCTTCTTCAGCGACGAGATGGCCGACCGGATGACGGAGATCGCCGGCCACTGGCGCCCCGACCTGGTCGTGCACACCCCCAACGGCGTCGTCGGGCAGCTCGTCGCCGCGAAGCTCGGCATCCCGTCCGTCCTGCACGCCGTCGGCTTCGGCCACACCTCCGCGCACGTCGGCATGATGAACAACGCCCTCGCCGACGCCTACGACCGGCACGGCCTGAAGGGCCCGAACCCCGTCGCCGCCTGGCTCGACGTCACCCCGCCCGGCATGAGCCGCACCACCGAACCCGACCGCTGGTTCCAGCGCTACGTGCCGTACAACGGCGGCGCCGAACTGCCCGGTTGGCTGTACGCGCCGACCGCACGCCCGCGGATAGCCGTCACGCTCGGCACCGTGCGCCCGGTCGTCGACGGCGTCTCGCCCGTGCAGTGGGTGGTCGACGCGGCCCGCGCCACCGACGCCGAGTTCGTCCTCGCGCTGGGCGGCGCCGACCTCAGCGGCCTCGGCCCGCTGCCCGGCAATATCCGCCCGGTGGACTGGGTGCCGCTCAACGCGCTGCTGGCGGCGAGCGACGCCGTCATCCACCACGGCGGCGCCGGCACCACCCTGACCGCGCTGGACTCCGGACTGCCGCAGATCGTCCTCGGCGAGGGCGCCGACCGCCCGGCCAACGCGGCAGCCGTCCGCGACCGCGGCTGCGGACTGGTACCCGAAGGCACAGGCGACCTCACCCCCGCACTCGTCGAACGGCTGCTGACCGACGACGGGCTGCGCACCGAAGCCCGCGCGGCAGCCGCCGAGATGGCCGCCATGCCCAGCCCCGCCGACCTCGTCCCGCGCCTGGTCGAGCTGGCCCGCCGCCACGGGAACTCCGGATGAGCGGCGCCGCACCCGGCGCGCCCGCGCGGCCGGCGGCCGACAGCACCCGGCCGCTCCCCCGGCCCGCCGAAAGCCCCCGCCTCACCCGCCTCGCCGACCGTCTCGCGGCGGCAGGACCCGACGCACACGACGCCCTGGTGGCCGAGTTCTGGGCGGCGGTCGAGGAGAGCGGTACGCCGCTGGTCGAGCCGCTGGACGGCGACCCGGGCCACCGCGCCGTCACCTTCCTGTGGCGCGGCCACCGCGCCACCCGCCAGGTCCTGCTGCTCGCCAACCGCCTCATGGACCGCGACCACCTCGCAGGATCGCTGCTCGACCGGCTGCCGGACACCGACATCTGGTACCGCACCTACCGGCTGCGCGCCGACCACCGGGGCTCGTACCGGATGGTCGCCGACATCTCGACGGGGCCGCAGCCCGCCCCCCCTGCCGCCGTACAGGACCGGCTGCGCGCGCTCACCTCGCACGCGGTGCCCGACCCGCTCAACCGCCTGTCCCTCAACGGCCGTTGGCAGGAGGCCGGTAGCTCCTTGTTCGAGCTGGACCAGGCGCCCGCGCAGCCGTGGCGCGAGGCACGCCCCGGAGTGCCGCGTGGCACCGTCGAGCGGCACACGCTGCCCAGCGCCGCGCTCGGCGCCGACCGCCCCGTCCAGGTCTACCTGCCGCCCGGCGGCGCCACGGCCGCGCTCGACGTGCTGGTGCTGTGCGACGGCGACATGTGGTTCGGCGGCCTGGACACCCGGCACACCCTGGACGCGCTGATCGCCGACGGCGCCGTCCCGCCGCTCGCCGTGCTCGCACCGGAGTCGGTGGACCGCGCGACCCGGTGGCGTGAGCTGGGCGCCCGCGACCCCTATGTCGCGTTCCTGGCCGACGAGTTGCTGCCCTGGGCCGCGGCACGCTGGCCGCTGACCGCCGACCCCGCCCGTACCGTCGTCGCGGGCCAGAGCCTGGGCGGCATGGCCGCGCTGTACGCCTGCTTCCTGCGTCCTGAACGGTTCGGGAACGCGCTGGCCCAGTCGCCTTCGCTGTGGTGGCGGCCCGGACTGCCGCACCAGGTGCCCAAGCAGTCGGCCGGCGGCACACCGTGGCTGGCGCAGCACTTCGCCGACGCCGAGAAGCGGGACATCCGCGTCCACCTGGACGTGGGCCTGCACGAAGGCGCCATGGTCGACCACAGCCGTGCCCTCCACGACGTCCTGCGCCGCCGCGGCTACCCGGTCACCCGCACCGAGTTCAACGGCGGGCACGACTACGCCTGCTGGCGCGGCGGCCTGGCCGACGGCCTGGTGTCCTTCCTCGGTCACTGACCCACCGGCCTCAAACGTCCCTCCCCCGGGCCGGACCACCCGGCCCCCTCCCCTCTCCCCCTCCCCCTCCCCTCTCACCTCAAGGAGCCTCCCGTGTCCCGCCTTTCCCCCTCCCGCAGACCCGCCCGCCGCGCCGCCGTGGTGCTGCCCGTGACGGCGCTCGCCGGAGCCCTCGTGCTGACCGGCTGCGGCAGCGACGAGGGCTCGTCGAAGAACGCGTCGTCCGCCACCCGCAGCGTGACCGACGCGCTCGGCAAGAAGGTCACCGTGCCGACGGCGCCCAAGAAGGTCGTCACGCTCAGCGAGCCGACGCTCGACGCGTCGCTGGCCCTCGGCGTGGAGCCGATCGGCGCCACCGCGGGCCGCGGCCAGAAGGGCGTGTCGGCCTACCTCGCCAAGAAGGCGGACAAGGCCCAGATCGTCGCCAGCGTCGCCGAGCCCGACCTGGAGAAGCTGGCCTCGCTCCAGCCCGACCTGATCCTGCTCGACGAGACCGTCGGCTCCAAGCGGGTCATCGACAAGCTCCAGGGCATCGCCCCCACCGTGCTCACCGCCAAGCTCAACGAGGACTGGAAGACGGCCTTCACGGCCACCGCCGACGCCCTCAACAAGAAGGCGGACGCCCAGAAGTGGCTGGACCGCTTCGACCAGGACGTGGCCGCGGCCAAGTCCTCCCTCAAGGGCAACGCCGGCGCGGTGACCAGCGTCGTCCGCTGGCAGGACGGCGCCCCCTCGGTCGTCGGCAAGGGCAAGGGCCACGTCGGCTCCACCCTCTCCGCGCTCGGCCTCGAACGGCCCGCGAACCAGCAGGGCGAGAGCGTCGGGCACAGCGAGCCGGTCAGCCTGGAGAAGCTCGCCACGATCGACGGCGACTGGCTGTTCTTCGGCGCCCTCGGCGACAAGGCGTCCGGCGAGCAGGCGTACCAGGAGGCCCGCAAGGTACCCAACTTCGGCAAGCTGAAGGCCGAGAAGGACCACCACGTGGTGGTCGTCGAAGGCGCCGCCTGGAACAGCTCCGGCGGCCCGATCGCCGCACAGAAGGTGCTCGACGACATCAAGTCGGCCATGGCGAAGTAACACCGTCCGGCCGGGCCGCCGCCCTCACCGCGCGGCCCGGCCGGGTGCACGAAGGGGCCCCGCGCGAGATGCGCGGGGCCCCTTGCGTCGAACCGGTCCCGTCAGTCCCCCGCCTGCGCCCCCGCCTCCTGCGTCCCGCGGACGGCCGCGGCCCGCAGGTCCTTCTTGGAGATCTTTCCGATGGCGGTCTGCGGGAACTCCTCGACGAACTCGACCCGGTCGGGCACCTTGTACGCGGCCAGGCCACGGCCGCGGATGAACGCCTTGAGCGCGGCCGGCTTCAACGGCTCGGCGCCGGCGCGCAGGATGACGTAGGCGCGGGTGCGCTCGCCGAGGTAGGGGTCGGCCTCCGCGACGAGGTTGGCGTCGTGCACGGCCGGGTGGGCGAGCAGATGGTTCTCGACCTCCTCGGCCGCGATCTTCTCGCCGCCGCGGTTGATCTGGTCCTTGGCCCGCCCCGCCACCACCAGGTGGCCGGTCGGGGTCAGCCGGACGATGTCGCCGGTGCGGTAGAAGCCGTCGGCGGTGAAGGCGGTGGCGTTGTGCTCGGGCGCCCGCCAGTAGCCGCGGATGGTGTACGGGCCGCGGGTCAGCAGATGGCCGGGCGCGCCGGGCGGCACGTCGTTGTCCTCGTCGTCGACGACCCGGATCTCGTCGTCCGGCGAGATGGGGCGCCCCTGGGTGGTGACGATGGTCTCCTCGGGGTCGTCCAGGCGCGTGTAGTTGACCAGGCCCTCGGCCATCCCGAAGACCTGCTGCAGGGTGCAGCCGAGCGCCGGGCGCACCCGCCGCGCCGCTTCCTCACTGAACTTCGCGCCGCCCACCAGCAGGACGTCGAGGCTGCTGAGGTCGTACGTCGTCGACGGCGCGGCCTCCGTCCACACCAGCGCCAGCGGCGGCACCACGCCGGTGAGGGTGACACCCTCCTGCTCGATGAGCGGGAAGGCGACGTCGGGGCTTGGCTGCGGGCAGAGCACCACGCGGGCGCCCGCGTACAGCGCGCCGAGCGTGCCGGGCGATGACAGCGGGAAGTTGTGCGCGGCGGGCAGCACGCAGAGGTAGACGCTGTGTGCGTCGACGCCGCAGAGCTGGTTGGAGCCGCGCACCGAGTACAGGTAGTCGTCGTGGGTGCGCGGGATCAGCTTGGGGATGCCCGTGCTGCCGCCGGAGAGCTGGAGGAACGCCAGGTCGTGCGGGGCGGGCCCGGGGAGCGGCACCGGGTCGCGGGGCACGTCGGCCAGCGCTTCGAAGGGGCCGGGGTCGCCGCCGGTCACGAACACCGCGCCGAGGCCGGGGACTTCGGCACGGACCTTCGCGGCCAGTTCGCGGTAGTCGTATCCACCGTGCTCGGCGGGGATGACGTAGGCGGCGGCCTCGGTGAAGGCGCAGAAGTAGGTGATCTCGGTCTCGCGGTGCGCGGGCAGCGCGAAGACCGGGAGTGCGCCGATCCGGAAGAGGGCGAAGACGACCTCGAAGAACTCGGCGGTGTTGGGGAGTTGGACCACGACGCGGTCGCCGGGGGCGATGCCGCGCGCGACGAAGCCGGCCGCGAGCCGGTCGGCCCGTTCGTCCAGCTCGGCGTAGGTCCAGCGGGATCCGGCGGCCGGGTCGACGAGCGCTGTGCGGTCCGGGTGGGCGGCGGCGCGCTCGCGCAGCATCTGCCCGAAGGTCTCGCCGCGCCACCAGCCGGCGGCGCGGTACCGCTCGGCGTATGCGGCGGGCCACGACGGGGTGGGGGTGTGGCTCACAGCTCGGCTCCCACCGCGTGCAGGAAGGTGCGGAACTTCGCGGCCGTCTCGTCGATTTCCGCCGCGGGCTCCGAAGCGGCCACGATGCCGGCGCCTGCGTACAGCCGCAGCGCCTTCTCCTCGGCTTCCGCGCAGCGGATCGTCACCACCCACTCGCCGTCGCCGCGGGCGTCGCCCCAGCCCACCATGCCGGTGAAGAAGCCGCGGTCGAACGGCTCGGTCTCACCGATGACCTGACGTGCGGTCTGGGTGGGGGTGCCGCAGACCGCGGGGGTGGGGTGCAGCGCGCAGGCCAGTTCCAGCGCGGAGGCGTCCGGCGCGGCGAGGGTGCCCTGGACGGTGGTCGACAGGTGCCACATGGCGGCGGTGCGGATCAGCGTGGGGCGGGCGGGCACCTGCATCGTCGTGCAGTACGGGGCCAGCGCCTGCTGCACCGCGTCCACCACGACCGCGTGTTCGTGCAGGTCCTTGGCCGACTGGAGCAGCGCGGCGGCGCGGCGTACGTCCTCGGCGAGGTCGGCGCTGCGCGGCGCGGAGCCGGCCAGCGGGTTGGCGACGACGCGGTTGCCGTGCCGGGAGACGAGGAGTTCGGGGCTGGCCCCGATGAGGGTGCGTCCCGGCGCCGTGGGCAGGGCGAAGGTGTGGCCGGACGGGTCGCGGCGGGCCAGCCGCTGGAGCATCGCGGGGATGTCGAGCGGTTCGGGTGCGCTCAGTTCCAGGGTGCGGGCCAGCACGACCTTGCTGAACTCGCCGCGCCACATGCGCTCGACGGCGGAGGCGACGCCGGCGCCGTACGTCTCGGGCGCGGGGCGCGGGCGGATCCGCCAGTCGGTGCCGGACGGCGCGTCGGCGGGGAGCGCGATGAGCGGGTCGGCGGAGAGCGGCGGTCCGCTGCGCATCTCGTCGGCTATCACGAGGGCCGCGGGGGCGGTGTGGTCGAAGGGGGTGGCCCCGATGGCGACCGGTTCGCTGCACCCGGCGGCGCGCGCCGCTTCCAGCGAGTCCGCCACCCGCTGGGGCAACGGTCTCTCGTCATGGGATATTTCGCGGTGCACTCCGCGGGCCAGGAGGGTGCGGGTGGGGGTGGCCAGGAAGCGGTCGCCCGGCGCGTAGGCGTCCAGGAGTCCGGTGGCGGCTCCCACGGCGGGGTGCGCCGGACCGGTCGGCGGGATGTGCGGGGCGACGTGGGGTGCGGTCGGCACGGGGGCTCCTTTTCTGCGAAGTTCCCGCCAGGGGAACCGGCTTGGACGAGTGACGGCAGCGGGACGCAGCGAGCCGCCGGACCGTGCCGCCCCTCGGCTACGGGCATGCCGAGGTGCGCGCACGGGCCGGCGGCCCCGCCGGGCCCGGATCGGACCGAACAAAACCCGCCAGAAGAATTAGGTTAGCCTAACCTAATCGCAAATGGCGGATCAAGGGCAGGTCAATCGCCGTCCTCTCGGGTACCGGTTCATCAACTCCTGGGGAAATGGGGGGTGTTGGTGACACCGCGGCCGGTCCGTGCGCATCGGGCCTGCGGTGTCACCGCAGCGCGTGGCGGCGTCAGGGGCGCGCCCGCCGGGCGGCCACCCCCTCGATGAGGCGGCGCCGCTGGGCCGCGGACCCGGCCAGCTCGGCGCCGGTCAGGGCCAGCGCGGTGGCGCCGTCGAGCACCGCCAGGTCGGCGCCCGGACTCTTCCCGTACGCGGCGAACCCGGGGGTGTGCTGCTTGGCGCCGCCGGTGTCGTAGCCGATCGTGGGGTGGATCGCCGGCAGCAGCCGCGAGACGTTGCCCATGTCCGTCGAGGCCAGCGTCTCCCCCTGCCGCGAGGCCACCGACCGGCCCAGGGTGCCGGCCGCCCTGACGTACGCGTCCGTCAGGTACGGTTCCTGGCACAGCTCGGCGAAGTCCCGGCCGCGCACCCGCAGTTCCAGCTCGGCTCCGGTGGCGAGCGCGCCCGCCTCGAAACAGGCCCGCGCCTTCTGCCGCACCCGGGCCAGCTCCTCCAGCGTCGGGGCCCTGACCTCGTAGCGGGCGCCGGTGCGCGCCGGTATGACGTTCACGGCCTGGCCGCCGTCGGTGACGACGCCGTGCACCACGGCGCCGGGCGGCAGTTGCTGGCGCAGCAGTCCGAGCGCGGTGTGCGCGAGGGTCATCGCGTCCAGGGCGTTGACGCCTTCCCAGGGGGCGACCGCCGCGTGTGCCGGTGTCCCCCGGTAGGTGATGTCCCAGGCGCCGATGGCCAGCGACGAGGCGCCCACGGTGTCGTCCGGCGCAGCGTGCACCATCATCGCCGCGGCGACGTCGTCGAAGACCCCGGCCTCCAGGAGGAGCACCTTGCCGCCGATGTCCTCCTCGGCCGGGGTGCCGATGAGCTTGACGGTCAGGCCCAGTTCGTCCGCGACGGCGGCCAGGCCGATGGCCGCGCCGACCGCCGCTGCGCCGTTGACGTTGTGCCCGCAGGCGTGGCCGATGTCCGGCAGGGCGTCGTACTCGGCGCAGAACGCGACCACCAGGTCGCCCGAACCCCGCGCCGCCACCAGGGCGGTGGGCAGTCCCGCGACGTCCCGGGTGACCGTGAACCCCGCGTCCGCCAGGAGGTCCGCGATCTTCGCGGCCGAGCGGTGTTCGGCGAGCGCCGTCTCGGGCTCGTCGTGCAGGCTGTGGCTCAGCGCCAGCAGCCGGTCGCGCCAGTCGCGGACCGCAGCGGCCACTGCGCGCCGCGCGTCGTCGGTTCCGGTGCCGTGCGGTGCCCCGGTGCTCATTCGGGCCTCCTGTTTTCTGTGGTGTGTGCGGGGTGTGCGGGGTGTGAACTGCGGGTGCGGTGTGTGGTGTCCCCGTCCGGCCCGTCCGTCATGCGAGCTTCGTGCCCGGTGTCTGCGGGACGGCCTGTGGCGCCGGATCGGCCGGGGCCGGGCGCGGGCCGCGGTAGCGCAGCGCCAGGGTGGTGCCCAGGACGGCGACCAGGGCGCAGCAGCTCCAGCTCCACAGGTAGCCGGACAGGGCGATGTGCCCGGTGCCCAGGTCCGCGTGCGCGGCGAAGAACGCGCCGGTCACGGCGGCGCCGATGGCCGCGCCGAGCGACAGCGCCAGCTCGTTGATGCCGACCGCGAGCGCGGTCTGCTGCGCGTCGACGACCTCGGCCGACAGGGTCCTGCCGATCGACTCGAACACCCCCGTCGCCAGGCCCACGACCAGGGCGCACGTCAGATACGACGGGAGGGTGCCGTGGCAGAGCACCATGCCCAGGAAGCCCAGCGCGGCGAGCAGTCCGCCGGCCGCGAGCACCGCGCGGTCGCCCGCCAGCCGGGCCAGCCGCGGCGTGAGCGCGGAGCCGGCGAACCCGGCGATCACCATGCCGAGCGAGACGGTGGCGATGGCCTGCGGCCCCAGCCCCATGCCGTAGCCCACCTCCGCAGGCGAGGCGCCCAGGAAGAGGGCGTTGGCGCCGAGGAAGCCGATCGTGCCGAAGGCGGCGCAGAAGGTGTAGCCGCTGACCACCGCGAGCCGCCGGTTGCTCAGCATCCGCACGCTGACCAGCGGATGCGCGGCGCGGCGCTCGACCGCAACCCAGGCGGCGAGCGCCACCACGGCCACCAGCGCGAGGCCCAGGGTCGGTATCGACGCCCACCCCCAGGCGGCGCCCTGCGCGAGGACCAGCACCAGCGCCACGAGCCCCACGGTGAGCAGCGCCGCCGCCCCGAAGTGGAAGCGTCCGCCGTGCGGTACGTCGCTGTCCGGCAGCAGCAGACCGGCGACGAGGGCGAGCGCGGCGACCGGTACCGCCGTCCACAGTCCCGCGGCCGGATGCCGTTCGCTGAGCACCCCGGCCACCAGGCCGCCCACGCCGATCGCGATCAGCAGCACGCCGACGAGCAGCGAGATCCCGGTGCGGTTCCGCTCCGGCGCACGGGACCTGAGAATGCCCACGAGCAGCGGGAAGAAGCCCACCAGGGCACCTTGCAGCAGCACGCCGACGGCCAGCGTCGCCGCGGAAGGCCAGGCCGCCATCAGCAGCGAGCCGCCCGCCACCATGGCCAGCGCGATCCGGAGCAGCTTGCGGTGCCCGTACAGGTCGCCGAGCCGCGACAGCAGCGGCGTCAGCACCGCGAAGGCGAGCTGGGAGAGCAGGTAGATGTTGTTCTGGCCGACGCTGCTGAGGTGCAGCAGCGGGCCGAGCGCGGGCAGCAGCGGCGTGAGGTAGCCCTGCACGATCCCGCTGCACAGCACCACGACGGCCATCGCGCCGAGCAGGGCGGAGGAACTCATCGCCCGTGGCCTGGGAAACGACTCGGGAGTGGACACAGTCTCACCTCATCCGGTGGCCGGAAACCGACAGTGGTGGTTACTGTGCGGGCCGGGGTACGAGCGGGCGCGGAAATCGACGGATTCGGACGTACGGAGCACACCTGATGCAAGAAACGGTCACCGCGAGCGAGCTGGATCTCGCGCTGGTGAACGCCCTGCAGCTACGGCCCCGAGCCTCCTGGGCCGACCTCGCGCCGCTGCTCGGCGTCACCCCGAGCACCCTGGCGCGGCGCTGGGAGCGGCTGACCGAGGCCGGTCTTGCGTGGGTGTACGCGGCGCCGGGGCGGGAGTTCACCCGCAGCCGCTGCACCGCGTTCGTGCTGATCCGCTGCCGTCCCGAGGCCAGGTCCCGGCTGGCGGCCGAGCTGAGCGGGTGCACGGAGGCCGTCACCATCGAGGTGACAGGACCTGGCAGCGCCGACCTGCTCCTCGACGTGCTGACCCCTGACCTGCCCGCGCTCGGCCGCTTCCTGACCGGGAAGCTCGACCACCTGCCCGGCATCACCTCGGTCAGCTGCCTGTTCGCCACGTCCCTGTACGTCGAGGGGAGCCGCTGGCGGCTGCGCTCCCTCGATCCCGCCCAGCTCACCGCGCTCGGCGCCACCACATCCCCGGCGCCGAACGGGATACGCGCCATCGAACTCGACGCCGTCGACCGCCTGTTGATCGACCAGCTCGTCAGCGACGGCCGCCTCGGCTGGTCCGAACTGGCCGCACGCGCCGCCACCAGCCCGGCCACCGTCCGCCGCCGCCTGCACCGGCTGACCGACGCCGGGGTCCTCACCTTCCGCTGCGACCTGGCCACACCGCTCGCCGGCCGCCCCGTCCCGGTCTCCCTCCTGGGCCGGGCCCCGGCCCGCGACATCGACGCCGTCCACCACGCGTTCGCGGCCTCCCCCGAGTGCCGCCTGGTGGCGGGTGTCACCGGGCCGGCCAACATTTTCGCCACGCTCTGGGTGCACGACATCGGCGACATCCAGCGCCGCGAGACCGCCTTGTGCGCGCGGCTCCCCACCCTCACCGTCACCGACCGCATCGTGGGCCTGCACACCGTCAAGCGCATGGGGCATCTGCTCGACGACGAAGGCCGCCGCATCGGCGTGCGGCCCATCGCGCCCTGGTAGCACGGGGCCTGGCGCGGTCCCCGCTGTGCGGCTCAGCTCCGGTGCGGTCCGTCCGTCAGGCGCAGCGGCAGCGATTTCAGGCCGTTGATGAAGTTCGACACCAGGCGCTGCGGCGGGCCCCCGACGGCCAGGGCGGGCAGCAGGCGGCAGGTCTCCTCGTAGAGCACCCGCAGTTGCAGGCGCGCGAAGTGCGCGCCCAGGCAGACGTGCGGGCCGTCGCCGAAGGAGACGTGGGGGTTGGGGGTGCGGGCCGGATCGAGCCGGTGCGGGTCGGCGAAGACCCGCTCGTCGAAGTTGGCCGAGCCGTGGAAGACGACCACCTTGTCGCCCGCCCTGATGCGGCGGCCGGCCAGTTCGGTGTCGCGGGCGGCGGTCCTGCGGAAGCTGAGCACCGGCGGATGCCAGCGCAGCAGTTCCTCCACCGCCGTCGCCGTCGCCGCCTCCCCGGTACGCAGCGCACGGTAGGCGCCGGGGTGGCGGGCGAGTGCCAGCAGGCCGCCGGGTGCCGCGCTGCGCACCGTGTCGTTGCCCGCGATGGTCAGCAGGAAGAAGAACATCTCCAGTTCGGTGGTGGCCAGTTCGCGGTCGGTCGCGAGGACCGTCATGAGGTCGTCGCCCGGGTGGCGCCGCTTGTGGGCGGCCAGGTCCCGTGCGAAGCCGAACATGTCCCCCAGCATCGCCGGGGAACGCGGATCGGCCGGCGGCCCGTCCTGCCCGGCGGCGGACGGCCCTGCCTCGTCCGGGTCCTGGTAGCCGATGACGCGCCGGGTCCACTCCAGGAGCAGGCCGCGATCGGTGGCCGGGACGCCCAGCAGGTCGGCGAGGTTGAGCAGCGCGTACTCGTCCGTGACGTCGGCGACGAGGTCGCGGACGCCGTCCCCGTCGCGGGCGGCGGCGACGGACGCCGTCAGCAGGGCGCGGGCCCGCTCGCGCACCCCGTCCTCGAACCGTGCGATGCGCCGGGGTGTGAAGGCGCGGCCCGCGAGCCGGCGCAGCCTGACGTGGTCCGGGGGGTCCTGATTGAGCATCATCCGGCGGATGAACGGCAGGTCGGCGGGGTCGGGGTCGCGGATCTGGGTGGCACCCAGGTGGGAGGAGAAGGTGCGGGCGTCCTTGAGGACGCGGACCACGTCGGCGTGCCGGGTGACGGCCCAGAAGCCGGGGCCCGCGGGCCAGCCCAGCACCTCGTGCTCCTCCTGCCTGGCCACCGGATGCCGGTCGCGCAGCCGCCGGTAGGCCGCGTGCGGCAGGCCGCCGGTGTAGATACGGGGGTCGAAGACGTCCGGCACGTCGGGCAGGTCCGGTGTGCCGGGCGCCGCCGGTGCTCCGGCGGCCACCGGGCGCGTCATGCGTCGTCCGGCCCGTCGCCGGTGCGCGCCGCGCGCCCGGCCGGTCCGCCGTCCCCGTCGGCGCGCAGGAAGTCCTCAACCGTGCGGATCAGTTCCAGCGGGGTCTCGTCCATGGCGTAGTGCCCGGCGCCCAGCAGTTCGACCAGGGTGGCCGCGGCGTGGCGGCGCAGCCAGGTCGCGCGCATCACGTCGGCGGAGAGCGCGGGGTCGAGCGCCCCGGCAACCGCAAGCGCCGGTACCGGCGAGCCGTCGATGTCGGCCGCGAAGTCCTCCAGTGCCCAGGAGTCCAGCCAGGTGCGGAACGCCGTCGGGTCGCTGCGCTCCAGGGACCTGCGCACCATGCGGTCCAGCCAGGCGGCGGGGCGCCGCCCGCCGGTGGTGAGGTCGATGATGGCCCGCCGGCTCTCCGGGGCGTGCGCCGCCGAGGCGAACAGGTCCCACTGCTCCGGTGACAGGCCGGCCCCGGATGCGGGCACCGGTGAGATGCCGACGAGCCTGCGGACACGGTGCGGCGCCGCGGCCAGCACCCGCTGGACGACGCTGCCGCCCATTGAGTGCCCGATCAGCGAACACCGCTCCCAGCCCAGCCGGTCGGCGAGCGCCAGGACGTCGGCCGCGCCCTCGGCCGTGGTGTACGCGCCGGGCGCGTCCTTCGCCCCGCCGTAGCCGCGGAGGTCGACCACCGCGTACTGGAACGTGTCCCGGTCGAGGTCGGGGAGCACCGCGTCGAAGGCGGACCGGTCCGCGAACCAGCCGTGTACGGCGATGACCTTGTGCGCCCCGTCGCCGTGCAGGACATGAGGGAGGACGAAGGAAGCCACGCGCGCTCCAGACAGCAGACGGCCGGTCGGGCGGCCACGGGCCGGCCGCCACGCCCCACCCTGACCCGAACTCCCCTGCCCGGCAAGGGCGCGGCGGGCGGACGGACGGGGCGCCGGTGATCCGCAGCACCGGACCGCAACCGAACACCCGTACACGTACGTCCTGCGAAGTATGGATACATCCGCCGCCGGGCCCGTCCGCCCGCCGGCACCGACACACCGCGCACGGCGTGCGGACCGGCGGCGGATTCCCCTTTCCCTGACCTTCCGTCACCGCACCACCGGAGGAATACTCACGGCAACAACAGACGACAGGGAATGCCGGGCAAAGAGCTGGAAAAGGAACGCGGCACTCTGCATCCGTGATCCGGTGCGCCATTTCGGCGGTCCGGCGCCGAAGCATGCCCATTGTGAGGCCGTACAGCAGCACGGAAGGCCGATGTACACACACCTTCACGCGAATCTCTCGATTTGACTCATTCACTCCTTTACAGCGTGTAATTGACGGTATGTCACATCCGATTCCCCGGTATGGAACGCCACCATGCCACGGCACGATGCCCCCCAGCGCCCGCTTTTCGACAATTCAGTTACAACGGACCGCCAAGGCAACCGGGTTCGCGAAGGGCCACGTCTTGGGGCTCGGTAAGCTACGGGACACGAAGCGAGGAAATGCAGCATCAGCCGACTCGACATGAGCACTTGAGCAGGACGGCGATGGGCATGGGAGGACAATTGCGCGGCTCTTTCCGGACGGCAGTGGCGGAACCCGCGAAACGGATTCCCGTCGTGGTCCACGCACCGGATCCGATCTCCCGAGAAGGAACAATCAGCCAGCTGCGGCAGCACCCGGTGATCGATCTCGTCGACGAGGCGGACGCCCAGGGCGGCGGCGTCGCCGTCCTGCTCACCGAGACCCTCGACGAGACGATGTTCTCCTGGCTGCGACGGCTGGTGCGCAGCGACGGGCTGCACGCCGTCCTGGTGGTCAGCCTGATACGCGAGGCGGAACTGCTGGAAATCATCGAATGCGGGGTGGGCGCCATCGTCTGGCGGCGCGAGGCCACCGGACAGCGGCTGCTGCAGGCCGTACTCGCCGCCCACCGCGGCGACGGCGATCTGCCGTCCGACCTGCTCGGGCGGCTGATCAGTCAGGTCGGCGCGCTGCGGCCCGGCACCGTGGGCGCCCCCGGCGGTCGCCCGTCCGGGCTCAACCAGCGGGAGGTCGACGCGCTCCGGCTGGTCGCCGAGGGGATGGACACCGGTGAAATAGCCCGCAAGCTGGCCTACTCCGAACGCACCGTCAAGAACATCATGCAGGGCCTGACGACCCGTCTGAACCTGCGCAACCGCGCGCATGCCGTGGCCTACGCCCTGCGCGAGGGATACATCTCGTGAGGGCCGCCACCGGCCGACAGGAGCAACCGCAATGATCCACGAAGTCGACGAAGTACTCAAAGGTCTGCTGACCGGCGGCGTGCTGGCCGGCACCGACATCGAGGTCGCCTTCGACGCACCGACCCGGGAGTGGGCGGCACGCCGCAACGCACCGGCCCTCAACGCCTTTCTGTACGACATACGGGAGGACGTCAAACGGCGCGAACGCGGCTCCCTTCCCGTCCACGACGACCGGGGCATCGTGATACGCCGCCGCCGGCCGCCCCGCTGGTTCCGCCTGTCGTATCTCGTCACCGCCTGGACCAAACGCCCGCAGGACGAACACCGCCTGCTGTCGGCGGCGCTGGCCACGCTGCTGCCGAACGAACTCCTGCCGCCAGAGAGCCTGCCGGACTCGCTCGCCGCCCTCGGGCTCAGCGTGCCGCTCACCGTCGGCGGGCTGCACACCGACTCCCGGTCGATGTCCGAGGTCTGGTCGGCGCTCGGCGGCGAACTCAAGCCGTCGCTCGACCTGGTCGTCACCGTGCCGTTCCCCGGCTTCCCCGACTACGACGCGGGGCCGCCGGTCACCGAAGGCGCGGTGGTGCGCGCCCGCGAGATCGAGGGGCCGCCTGACGACGAGCGGGCGCACCTGCCGCGCCATCTCACCGGCGCCACCCCGCCCGCGCAGGACACCCGGGAAGCGGAGGAGGCCCGATGACCGGCCCGACGACCGGCAGCGCGCCCACCGCGGAGGGGAACGGCCCCGCCGGCGACCCGGCGGGGCCGCTGCTCGCCCGGCTCGCCCGGCTGCGCGACCGGGTCGGCACCCTGGTCGACGCGCGCAGCGCCGGCGACCCCACCGCCGCCGACCCGCTGCGCGGCCTCTACCTGTCCGACGAGGCCGTACGGCACCACCTGCGGCAGCCCGCCGATTCCCGCCCGCCGGAAGACCCGGCGGGCGAAGGCGACCAGGCGAAGGAACCGCACCACGGCGACCGTCTCGGCCGGCTCGCCCACCGCTTCGGGCTGACCGCGCTGGACACCACGATCCTGCTGATCGCCGTGGCCCCCGACCTCGACCGCGGATTCGAGCCGCTCTACGGCTACCTCAACGACGACGTCAGCCGCCGGCGGGCCACCACCGGTCTCGCCCTCGACCTGTGCGGACTGCTCACTCCCGGCACCGCCGACGCGGGGGCGCGCGGCAGGTTCCACCCGTCGGCGCCGCTGTCAGGCCACGGACTGCTCCTCGTCGAGGAGACCGAACGCCCCTTCCTCAGCCGCTCCTTGCGCGTCCCCGACCGCGTCGCCGCCCATCTGCTCGGCGACGACACCGCGGACGCCGCGCTGGCCGGGTACGTCACCGCGCTGCCCGCGCCCGGTGCGCCCGCGGCCGTCGACGACCCGCTGGCCGGCAAGCTGGCCGCGCGCCTGGACGCCGGGCCGCTCACGGTCTACCTCCGCGAACACCGGGAGGGCGACGGCCTCGCCTGCGCCACCGCTGCCCTGAGCGCCGCCGGACGAGGTGCACTCCACTTCAGCCCCTCCGACACCGCCCCCGCCGCCGCGCACGACCCGCACGGAGCACCGGAGGGAGCCGGCCACCCCGAACCGACGGCCTTGGGCCCGGTGCCCCAACTGCTGCGCGAGGCACGGCTCCGCGACTGCGCGATCGTCGTGTCACCGCTGCCCGAGCGGCCGGGACCGCTGATCCGGGCGCTGGCCGCGCCCGACGTGCAGGTCCTGTTCGGCGGAACCCGCCCGTACGATCCGCAGTGGTGCGACCAGGACCCGCTGGTGCTGGACGCGCCGCGGCTGCGCTCGGGCGCGACGGACGCGTGGGCGGCGGAGCTGGGCATCGGCACGGACCGGGACGCCGGTTTCGACCTGGCCGAGGCCGTCGCGCCCTACCACCTCGGGAGCGACCGGATCCGCCGCGCCGCCCGCGCCGCGCGGGATCTGGCCGCACTCGACGGCGGCCCGCTGACCGCCGATCACCTGCGGCTCGCCGCCCGGCAGCAGTCCGCGTCCGGCCTGGAACGGCACGCGCGGCGGATCCGGCCCGACGTCGGCTGGGACGATCTGGTGCTGCCGGACGGGCCGTTGACGTATCTGCGGGAGCTGGCGCTGCGCGCCCGGCACCGTGACCGGGTGCTCGGCGACTGGCGGCTGAGCGCCGGAGGCGGCCGGGGCCGCGGGGTGCTGGCGCTGTTCGCCGGGGACTCCGGCACCGGCAAGACCCTGTCGGCCGAGGTGGTCGCCGCCGACCTGGGCCTGGACATGTACGTCGTCCAACTGTCCTCGGTCGTGGACAAGTTCGTCGGTGAGACCGAGAAGAACCTGGAGCGGATCTTCACCGAGGCCGACCGTACCGATGCCGTGCTCCTCTTCGACGAGGCCGACGCCGTCTTCGGCAAGCGCTCCGAGGTCAAGGACGCGCACGACCGCTACGCCAACCTGGAGAGCGCCTACCTGCTCCAGCGTCTGGAGGCGTTCGACGGCATCGCGCTGCTCACCACCAACCTGCGGGCCAACATCGACGACGCCTTCACCCGCCGCCTGGACCTGATCGTCGACTTCCCGTTCCCCGACGCCGAACAGCGGCTCGCCCTGTGGCGGCACAGCCTGGTCCACGTGCCCTGCGCTGACGGCATCGATCCGGGGCCCTGCGCCCGCGACTTCGAGCTGGCCGGCGGTTCGATCCGCAGCGCCGTGGTGACCGCTGCCTACGCGGCGGCAGGGCGCGGCGAGCCGGTCAGCGACGCCGACCTGCTGGCCGGCGCCCGCCGCGAGTACCGCAAGGCGGGCCGTCTCGTCCTCGACGACATGGGCTGGTGAACGGCGACAGCGCTCACAGGTGAACGAGTGAGGCCCGGCCAGGTCCTTGACGGACTTGGCCGGGCCTCACTCGTGGGGTGCGGCGCCCCTCAGTTCTGCTTGTCGAGGGACCATCCCTGGTCGTCGGTGTCCGTGCAGTCAAAGAGGGTGAGGGGCTTGTTGTCGGCCAGATCATCGCGGTTGCTCGCGTAGCCGGAGACGTCCAGGCACAGGTTGTTGCTGGTGTAGTTGTGGATCCACCACAGGTTGGTCGTCTCGCGCTTCTCCAGCCACCAGCTCTGGTTGTCGTCGCTCCGCCCGGTGCAGGGGCCCTCCGTGATGTGCGTCTCCTTCGGAGCCGGACCGTTGTCCGGCAGGTCCATGCAGTAGCCGTCCTTGACGTTCTTGATCTGGTAGAGGTCGGCGTTGCCAGGACCCGCGCCCTTGCCCTTGGGCATCAGCTCCAGGTTCCAGATCTGGTTCTCCTGCTCAAGATTTCCGTTGCAGGTCAGCTGGTTGACGGGGCCGCCGATCGTCCCCCTGTCGTAGCCGGGGATGTTGGCGCACTTCCGTGTCGTCCCGTTCCGCAGCAGGACGTTGAAGAGCTTCTCCCGCTCGGCCTTCGCCTTCGCCTTGGCCTTCGCCTCGCCGTCCCCGTTGCCGCCCTGGGTCGGCTTCGATTCGGGGTCCGGGGCCTTCGGCTCGCTCGGCGTGGGCTTGGGATCCGGCGTCGGCACCTTCTGGACGGCCTCCTGCTCCGTTTTCTCCTGCGCCTTGCTCTGCACGGTCGGCTTGTAGGTCAGCCAGATCATGAGGAAGGCGATGGCCAGCGCCAGCACCATGCTGAGGACCACTCCCAGCCAGCGGGGCAGCAACCCGGGCTGGATGTAGGTACCGCGCACCGGAAGCGGCTCGGCACCGGAGCGCTGCACCCCGAGGGTGAAGGGCCTGGACTGCTTCGCGCCGGCCCAGATGATCTGCCGCGGCTTCAGCGTGGCCTTGATGAACGCGGCCCGCCCCGGCTGGATCTGGACGTTCGCCGGGTGGATGTCGTACGAGATCTGATCGCCGTTGTCGCTGCCGTTGATGGAAGCGGTGAGCTTGACGTTGCCGAAGTTGTCGACGGCGAGCTTGGGGCGCCCCCGGAACCGGCCCTTGACCGTCTGCGGCACGAGTTCGGCGCGGACCTCGCTGAACGGCGTGATGGTGACGTTGCCCTCGGGGACGGTGGTGGCCTCCGGGTGTTCCGTCGGGATGATCTGCACCCCGTACGGGTTCGGGCCCGCGGCGGCGTCAGGGGTGCGGGGCGGGGCGAACGTCAGCTCCACCGCGCCGGTCGTGCCCGGGTACAGCCGGATGGTCTGCGGCTCGACCGTCGTCCACGGCGCCAGATCGCCGACCGGCACGCACCGGTACTCGTCGACGACATCGCCGGTATTGCGCAGCCGCAGCCGCACGGTGGTGCTACCGCCCGGGTCCACAGTGGTCGAGGCGGGTTCGAGGGAGGTCCACAGGCTCATATGCCCAGGCTATGGCGGGTGTTGACACGTGTCGCAGGCCACAGGGCACGGTGCGTTGCCCGAAGGTACGCAATGACCTGCCCTCCGGGGCGGCACACGGGCAACCGGGCCGTCGCCACCGGGGTTCCCGGCAGCCCGGCCCGCACCACTGGACTCCTTGAGTGCCCCGGAAGCCCGGGGTGTCTGCCCGTACGGTCCTTCCGTCCCTCACTTCCTTCCCGTAGGAGGGTGGGCGGGTCCGCCCACCGGTGGCCGAGAACAGCCGTCGCGCCCGCTCCGCCACGTCCGGGATGCCGTGTCACGGCCGCCCGGAACCTCATCCGCCCAGCACAAGCTGCCCCTTGGGGCACCGGCTGTGCCCCCGGCCAGGCCCGGAGAGACCTTCCCGCTTCCGCTCCGCCGGACAAAAGTGAACAGCGTCTGAAACTCGCACGGCCGTCCTACCCCGAGGAGAACCAGAACATGCCGTCGTACCTGTCGCCCGGCGTCTACGTCGAGGAGGTCGCCAGCGGCTCACGTCCGATCGAGGGGGTGGGCACCTCGGTGGCGGCCTTCGTCGGGCTCGCGCCCACCGGGCCCCTCAACCAGCCGACTCTGGTGACCAACTGGTCCCAGTACGTCGCAGCCTTCGGCGAGTTCACCGACGGCTACTACCTCGCGCACTCCGTCTACGGCTTCTTCAACAACGGTGGCTCCGCCGCGTACGTGGTACGGGTCGGCGGCGCGCCCGACGGGGAGAACCCGACGGCCGCCGCGCCGGCCGCGGTCGGGGCCTCCGCCGCGCCCGCCGAGCTGACCCCCGGCGACCCGACCGAGCTTGGCACCTTCGCGGTGCGCGCCATCGCCGCCGGTACCGGCGGCCCGCTCAGCGTCGAGGTCGCCGACCCCGAGGGCGAGGGCCCCGCCGAGCGGTTCAAGCTGATCGTCAAGGACGGCGAGAAGGTCGCCGAGTCCTTCGACGTGACGGCCAAGAAGGGCAACCGCAACTACGTCGTCACGCAGGTCAAGGAGCGCTCCCGGCTGATCACGGTCCAGGAGGCGGCGCCCGCGGCGCAGCTCGCCCGGCCGGAGAACCAGACGGTGGCGCTCGGCCGTGCCACCCCGGCCGCCGCGCCCGCCGTGCCCGCCCCGGCGCAGAGCGCCCACCCCGGCCCCGCCCAGTACCTCGGCGACTCCGCCGACCGCACCGGCTTCGGCGGCCTGGAGGCGGTCGACGAGATCGCGATGGTCTCCGTTCCCGACCTGATGGCGGCCTACCAGCGCGGCGCCATCGACCTGGAGTCGGTCAAGGCCGTCCAGCTCGGGCTGATCGCGCACTGCGAGCTGATGGGCGACCGCGTCGCCCTCATCGACCCGCCGCCCGGCCTCAACGCCCGTGACATCCGGGTGTGGCGGCAGGAGGGCGCGGGCTACGACTCCAAGTACGCGGCCGTGTACTACCCATGGGTCAAGGTCTTCGACCCGGCCAGCGGCCAGTCGAAGCTGGTCCCGCCGAGCGGGCACGTGGCGGGCATCTGGGCGCGCAACGACTTCGAGCGCGGCGTGCACAAGGCGCCGGCCAACGAGGTGGTGCGCGGCGCCGTCGATCTGGAGACCCAGATCACCCGCGGCGAGCAGGACCTGCTCAACCCGATCGGCGTCAACTGCATCCGCGCCTTCCCCGGCCGCGGTATCCGCGTCTGGGGTGCCCGCACCCTGTCGTCCGACCCGGCCTGGCGCTACGTCAACATCCGCCGGTACTTCAACTACCTGGAGGAGTCGATCCTGATCGGCACCCAGTGGGTGGTGTTCGAGCCCAACGACGAGGCGCTGTGGGCCCGGATCCGGCGCAACGTGTCGGCCTTCCTCGTCAACGAGTGGCGCAACGGCGCGCTGTTCGGCTCCCGCCCGGAGGACGCCTTCTACGTCAAGTGTGACGCCGAGTCGAACCCGCCGGAGTCGGTGGACCTCGGCCGGGTGATCTGCGAGATCGGCATCGCGCCCGTCAAGCCCGCCGAATTCGTGATCTTCCGTCTGGCCCAGTTCTCCAGCGGAAGCGGCGAGTTGGAGGAGTAGCGGTTCGCGTCGGGGGCAACCCCGGCCCCGCACAGCGGACGCGCCGCAACAACGGCTCGCCCGCCCTCAACATCGCCTGATTTCAAGCCACTTCACCACTTTTCCGTCCGCCACCACGGACGGACCGCGCAGTAAAGGGACGGACAGCGCCTCATGAGCCTTCAGCCCGGTGACGCTCTCACCTCACACAATTTCGGCCTCCAGATCGACGGCGTCATGGTCGAGTACCTGCAGGAGGTCAGCGGCCTGAGCATCGAACAGGACGTCATCGAGTACCAGCAGGTCTCCAGCCAGGGCAAGCCCGTCACGAAGAAGCTGCCCGGCGTCAAGAAGGCGGGCACCTGCACCGTCGTACGCGGTATGACCCAGTCCGCCGCGTTCAACCAGTGGATCACGCAGTCGGTCAACGGCCAGATGGACATGGCCCGCAAGAACGCCACGATCATGGTGATGGACTACATGAACAACCCGGTCAAGCGCTACAACATGCGCAACGCCTGGTGCAGCAAGGTCGACACCAGCACGGTCAAGGCCGGCGAGGCATCCGCGCTGACCGAGAGCGTCACCATCACCTTCGAAGAACTGGTCATCGAGTAATGCGCCGTACGACCACCCGCTCGTCCGTGGCGGCCGACCCGTCCGCCGCCACGGACGAGACCCCCGGGGCCGTGCCGCAGGCCACGGCCCCGGAGCCCGAAGAGCAGCGGCTGCGCACCGAGTTCGCGTTCGAGCTGCCGCGCGGCTATGTCGACGACTCCGGCACCGTGCACCGCAGCGGCTCCATGCGTCTGGCGACCGCCCGGGACGAACTCGTCCCGCTGCGGGACATCAGGGTGCAGGAGAACCCCGCCTACCTGTCGGTGGTGCTGCTCGGCCGGGTCATCACCCGTCTTGGCACGCTGCCCCAGGTGCACGACGGCGTCGTGGAGAACATGTTCGCCTCCGACCTGGCCTTCCTCCAGGACTTCTACCGTCAGGTCAACGCCGAGGGGCACACCAGGGCGGGAGTGACCTGCCCGCACTGCGAGCAGCCGTTCGAGGTGGAGCTGGGCGGGAGCCGCCTGGGGGAATCGTGACGTACGCGGCCGACCGTATTCACGAGGAGATCGCGTACGTCGCCTACCACTTCCACTGGAGTCTGGAGGACATCCTGGACCTCGAACACCGTGACCGGCGGCGCTACGCCGAGGAGATCGCCTCCCTCGTCACGCGCGCATCGACGGAGGGCTGATGGGACTCCTCGACAGGCTGCGCGGACGGCCGCACGCCTCATCCGACGCGGCAGCCGGGAACGGCGGCACACCGGCGGCAGGACCGGCACCGGCGGCCGAGCCGCGCCCCGCCGGCACCACCGGCACCACCGGCACGGACCGCAGGGGTCCGGCCGGCTGGGCCGGGCTGCCGCCGATCCAGCGGACGTCCGGCACCCGGTCGCCTGGGCACGTCGCCGACCCCGGCTTCAGCGCCTCGCTGACCACCTGGCAGAACCCGTCCTTCGCCGGGACGCTGTCGCACGCGGTACTCGACGGCGGCCCCGGCGGCCTGGTCAAGGACCTGCTCACCCCGTCGACGGGGCCGTCGGCCGCGCTCGACATGCCGTCGCTGACCCTGCCGGTGGCCGCTCCGCAGCAACCCGCCGAGCCCGGATCCCCGGTGGGCGACGCGGTCGCCTCCCGTGCGGGCACGCCCGGTCCGGAGACCGCTGCCGCCTCCGCCCTGCCGGTCCGCCGCCCTGTGGGGCCACGGATCGCGCCGGTCCCGTCCGGCGCCGAACGGGCCGCCAGGCCCGCCACGTTGACCACGGCACCGGCCTCGCCCGCGGTACAGCGGCGGGCCCTGCCGACGGTGGCGGCTCGCACGGCCGCGACGAGGCCCCCGAGCCGGACGACCGGTTCGGCGGGCCCGGGGCCCGGCACCCCTGCCGGGCCGACGACATCGGAGGCATCAGGGGCATCGGAGGCACCAGGAATACCTGAGGCATCGGATGCCCCGGCGTCGGGAGGTCCGGCACGGGAGGCGGCGACGCCTGCCGAGGACGCGCCGTCCAGGCCGTCCGCCGCCGCTCCCGCCGCGCCCTCAGGTCCGCCCGCTCCCCCCGCGCCGTCCGCCCCCGTCGGCCTCGACGTGCCCCTCGCGGTGCAACGCGCCGTCCGCGCGTCCGCCGCCCCCTCGACTCCGGGGCCGGGCTATTCCCCCGGCCCGGCCCCGGACCCCGCCCGGCCGCCGCTCGCGCCGTCCGCACAGGACGCGCCGACGACGGCCGCGGCGACGGCTCCGGTCCAGCGGCGTACCAGCGGATCGGCCCGGCCCGCAGCGGCGCGGGCCGGTCTCGGCGCGCCCGCCGACGGCACGCCGTCCTCGCGCCCCGCCACGGCCGCCGTCCCTTCCGCGCCGGCACCCCGGTCCGAGCCCACGGCGACGGCCGGTGACCCGACGCCAGGACAGGCCCGCAGGCGCCCTCTGTTGGGCGCCCCGCTGACCACGCCGCCCCCGGACGCGCGCCCCGTCGCCCCGGCCGCCGGCACGAACCCCGGCAAGGGCGCCGTACCGATGACCCAGCCGGCCGCCGCCGCCCCGGGAACGGCCCGCCCCACCTCGCGCGGCCCCGGCCTGGGCCCCCCCGCCGCACCCGGATCCGCCCCCGTGCAGCGAGCGGCGGCGTCCCCCGGTTCACCGGCCGCCCGGACGCCCGGCAGCGCGCCGCAGCGGCCCGGGTCGACGGCACCCGGCGGACCGGGCGCGCCCCGCGTGCCCGGTGCATCCGGTGTGCCTGCTACGCCTGGTGTACCGGGCGATGCGTCGCGTTCCGCTGCCACCTCCGCCGCACGGGCCGGTACGGGCACGGGCTCCACCAGCGGTACGGGACGGCCGCAGGGCAACGAGCCCGTCGGGCCGGGGGCCACGGCACACCCGCCGTCGCCGCCCCGCAGCGCGCCCACCGCCGTAACGGACGACGCCCCCCGCCCTTCCGGGGCATCGGAGCCGTCGGCACCGCCTACGCCGTCGACGTCGTCCTCCGCACCGCCCCCGGCATCCCCGCCGTCGCCGCCCGCCGCATCGGCCACGGCCGTACCGCCGTCAACTCCTGTCATTTCTCCCGCACTTGCCCCCGCCGCACCCACAGCGCCCACAGCGGGCGCGCCGGTCAGGCCGGTCGCGCCGGGCACGGCATCGGCCGGACAGCGGCCCGTACCGGCTGCGGGACGTCCTGCGGTCCAGCGTGCCCTGGGGGTCGGGAAGCCCCTGCCCTCCGGAGCAAGCGCGCCGCGAACCGGTTCGCCCGCCGCCGGTGCCGGGGTCTCCCGGGCCGCCGGGCCGGTCACGGCGCCGGTGCGGCCAGGACCCGCGGCCGGACGCGACCTGCCGGTGCAGCGTGCCGTATCGCCCGCCGCTGAGACGGGCGGTGTCCGGCCGTCAGGTCCGACGGCGGTCCCGGACGCCGGGCACGGACCGGTACGCCCCGAGCCCGGTCCTGCCGAACCGCAGACACAGAAGCAGACGCCCACGCAGACACAGCCTCAGACGCAGACCCAAGCTCGGTCTGACGCGCAGACGCGGGCGGGCAGCAGCAGGCCGGCGGCCACCCTCCCCCTGTCATCGGCCCGGCCGCTGGCGCCCGTTCTGCCGGCTGCCGCGCCCGGACGCACTCCCGTGCAGCGGCGCCGTACGCCCAGTGCCGTGCCGCTCCGCCGTACCCCGCCGCCGGCCGCCCCTGGCGCCACCGCCGGGCCAGGCTCCGGCGCGGCCACGGGTTCCGCCGCCCCCGCCCGCGTCGGCCGTGCGACGGGGCAGGCCGCGCCTGCGGTGCGTCCTGCCGGGGGCCGTTCGGGTTCGGCGGGCCCGGTGGCACAGCGCGCCGCGGCGACGCCGGTGCCGGTAGCGATGTCCCAGGGGAGCGGGCCCGCGCTGCCGGGTGCCGTGCCGCCGGGTGCGGCCGGGGCCGGTGGGAATGCCGCTGTGCGGCGGCCCGTTGGGGCCGGAGTTCCGGGCGGGGCGGGGCCTTCGGCGCCTTCCGGCGGCCCGGCGGGAGGCGGGGCGTCCGCGCGGCCGGTGGTGCAGCGCCTCACCGCGCCGACCGGTGCCGGCCTCTCCCGCGGCGGTGCGCCCACGGGACCTGTCAGGTCCGGGCCCGTTCCGTCCCGGCCGGCGCCTCCCATGCCCGCGCCGTTCGCACCCGTTCCTTCAACGCCCCTTCCCGCGGCACCCGTTGCCTCAGTGCCCGTTGCCTCCGGGGCCGTTCCCGCCGGGCCATCGGGTTCCACGGCCGGTGGTGCGGGAGCGGTCCGGCCGGTGCGCATCGGTTCGGCCCTCGCACCCGGCGGTCCGCCGTCCGGCGACGTACCCGTGCAACGCGCCGTCTCCGGCGACGGGCCGGCTCCGGTGCCGCGCACTCCCCCTGTCCGCCTCGGCGCATCCGCTGCCCCGGCTCCACCGGCCCTGCCGGTGCAGCGCAGCGGCGCGACGGCACCGCAAGTGCCGCCTGCCGTCCGCCCCGTGACGCCGCCGCCTCCGGCCGCGGCGCCCGCACCGTCCGTCCCTGCCGTCCAGCGGGTGCCGGAATCCGCCCCGGCGACGACGCACCGCACGTCGTCGCACACCTCGCGGGCAGCGGAAGGAACGGGTAGCGACGGGGAGAAGAACAGCGGCGGGAGCGGCAAGGGCAAAAAGCGCAAGAGGAGCGCATCGGACCATGTCAACGCCCATTTTGACGCGCGTAAGCTGACGGACGGCCAACTTGATGAGCTGGTACACAGGTTGATCGGTTCGCTGGTGCCCCGGCTGAAGATCGAACTCCGGATGGACCGGGAGCGCATCGGCAGACTCCGCGACCCGCGCCGCTGACCGCGGCCGAGCGCCCGGCGGCGGATCCCCGGACCTCAGCCAGACCACACACGCCCGCACACGAAAGGCCGTCCCCGATGCCCAGCGATCTCGACCCGGGATCCACCATCTTCTTCACCCTGACCATCGACGGCGAGAGTCTGGGGTTCTTCAACGGCTGCGAAGGGCTGTCGTCCGAGGTGGAGATCGAGCACCACCAGGAGGGCGGCAACAACGGCTTCGTGTGGCAACTCCCCTCCCGCGTCACCTTCTCCAGCATCCGGCTGACCCGCCCGCTCACTCCCGACACGTCGAAGGTCGCGGCCTGGATCTCCTCGGTCGCCACCGGCGTCAAGCGCCCCACCGCGCAGATCGCCGCATTGCGCGCGGACGGTTCGCTGGTCGCCCGCTGGGGGCTGATCGACGTGCTGCCGGTGCGCTGGCAGGGGCCTTCGCTCGACCCGGCGAACCCGGGTGTCGCCACCGAGGTCCTGGAGATCACTCACCACGGATTCACGGATGCGGGGGCCGCGTGATGGCCAAGTCAGGAGGCAAGGGCGGCGGCAGGAGCGGCGGCAAGGGCGGTGCGGGCAAGAGCCTGGTCCGCGCCTCGCTCGCCATCCACGAGCCGCCGATCGGCCAGAGCACCACACCCGGCGCGCTGATGAAGACGTTCAGCTTCGACTTCAACCCGTCGCAGCTCTCGCTGAGCCGCCGCGCGGACTGGAAGACCACCCCGGCACCGGCGGTGCGCGACGGCGCGCTGCCGGAGTTCATGGGCCCCGATCCGCGCGAACTGAGCATGGACGTCTTCCTCGACTCGTCCGACGACCCGGACTCCAACGAGGTGCTGAAGAAGGTCGAGGCGCTGTTCTCCTGCTGCGAGGTGACCTCGGCGAGCCTCGCCGCCAAGCAGCCGTCCACGCCGTGGGTGATCTTCCAGTGGGGAGCCTTCTCCACCGCCCGCTTCACCGCGTACGTCGCGTCCGTGGACGCCACCTACACGCTCTTCGGCACCACAGGTGTGCCGATCCGGGCCACCTGTCAGGTCCAGATGCGGGAGATACCGGACAAGACCAAGGGGCAGAACCCGACGTCCGGCGCGCTCACCGCGCGGCGCGTGCACCGGCTGGTCGCGGGTGACTCGCTGCCGTCGCTGGCCTGGCGGGAGTACGGGGACGCCGGCGCCTGGCGGGTGATCGCCGAGAGCAACGGCATCGACGACCCGTCCCGTGTCTCGCCCGGAACCGAACTCATCCTGCCCGCCGTCGAGGAGGTGACCTCCTGATGCCCAAGATCTCCTATTCCAGCGTCATTCACGTCACGGTGCAGGAAACGCCGTTGTCGCCCCTCCTCATGCCCCTGCTGACCGGTGCCTGGGTCGATCTCGGGGCCGGCGTGCCCGGGGCGTTCCAGCTGACCTTCCGTGACCCGAAGCGCAAGGTTCTCCAGGGGGCGGGCATCAAGCTCGGCACCCGGATCAAGCTGGCGCCCGTCGCCGACGGCAAGGGCGCCCAGGACCCGCTGATCACCGGCGAGGTCACGGGCCTGGAGACGGACTACGACGGCACCGGCACCTTCACCGTCGTCCGCGGCTACGACCTGGGTCACCGCCTGCTCCGGCAGCGGCGGGTGACCGGCTACACGAAGATGACCGCCGCCGCCATCGTCCGCAAGCTGGTGAAGGCGAGCGGCATCGCCATCGGGAAGATCGAACCCACCAAGGGCACCTACAACTTCATCACCCAGGACAACATCACCGACTGGGACTTCCTCAGCCGTCTCGCCGACGAGAACGAGAAGGTGATGTTCCTCGACGAGAAGGGCAACTTCCGTTTCGTCAGCCCCGACCGGGCGGCCGGGGCGCCGCCGAAGAGCACTCCGGGCGACAAGAGCCCGTACGTGCTCCAGGGGGGTGTCGACATCCTGCGCTGCCGGGCCGCCGTCACCTCGGCCGACCAGGTGCCGAAGGCCGAGGCGCGCGGCTGGGACGTCGAGACCAAGAAGCCGCTCTTCGGCACGGCTGACACGTCGAGCAACTCCGGCTTCGGCATCGGCATCACCCCCGGCAAGGCCGCCAAGGCGTTCAGGGCCAGCAACCTGATCGAGACCGGCACGCCCTACGACAGCGATCCGCAGGTCAAGCGGGCGGCGCAGTCGCTGGCCGACGATGTCACCGCGTCCTTCGCCGAGTTGGTGGTCACCGTACGCGGCGCGCCCAAGCTGCGCCCCGACCACCCGGTGACCCTCACCGACGTCGGCGAGCCCTTCGAGGGCAAGTACACCGCGACCGCCGTCCGGCACGTCTTCGAGTCGGGCCGGCACTACGAGACGTGGGTGACCGTCAGCGGCCGGCAGTGGCGGTCCCTGTACGGCCTCGCCTCGGGCGGCACCGCGGCGGCGCCGAAGCTGCCGAGCGTGGCCAATGCGCTGGTCACGAACATCAAGGACCCCTTGAAGCAGGGCCGGGTGAAGTTGCAGTTCCCCTGGCTCGACGACAAGTACGTCAGTGACTGGACCCGCACCGTGCAGCTGGGCGGCGTCGAGGGCGGCAGCATCATCCCGCTGGACGTCAAGGACGAGGTGCTGGTGGCCTTCGACCGCGGCGCGCTCGACCATCCGTACGTCATCGGCGGCCTCTACAACGGCAAGGACGAGCCGGATGTGAACGATGTGCCGCTGCACGACCGGATCA
Source organism: Streptomyces sp. NPDC048644 (assembly GCF_043199105.1). Taxonomy (NCBI): domain Bacteria; kingdom Bacillati; phylum Actinomycetota; class Actinomycetes; order Kitasatosporales; family Streptomycetaceae; genus Streptomyces; species Streptomyces sp. NPDC048644. The sequence continues at coordinate 81,992 of NZ_JBICVO010000017.1, read as the reverse complement.
GCGGGAAGGCGAGCCGGCACACCGTCGCCGACCGGGAGAACAACCGCATGGACCTGCTCAGCCAGAAGTCCGGCCGGCGCAAGCGCGGGGTGCGGCTGCGGACCGGCGACAACCGGCTGACCATCGAACTGGACCGCACCAAGACCGAGATCACGGTGGACAGCGCGGGCAGGGTCAGCATCAAGGGCGCCGGGATGGTGGACGTCGAGGCAGGCGCGGACCTGAACCTGAGGTCGGGCGGCGTGATGAACCTGACTGCGGGCGGCGCCATGAACCTGACCGCGGGCGGGGCGATGTCGGTCAAGGGCGGTGCCGAACTGGGCCTCCAGGCCGGTGGCGTCTTCAACCTCAACGCGGCGGGCGCGGGCATGATCGACGTGGGCGGCATGCTGCACATGGCGGCCGGGGCCGAGGCGAACCTCTTGGCGGGCGCGGCGCTCCAGATCCTGGCGCCCGGCAACATCGCCATCGGAGGCGCGGAGGTCGCGCTGGTGGGCTATGTCACCGCAGACGGGGTACCGGTGATCTGATGCCGGAACAATTCGTCGGCTCGGGGTGGGCGTTCCCCCTGCGTATCGGCCCGACCGGAGGCATCGCCCTGGTCACCGGTGAGCGGGAGATCGAGGAGGCCATCCATCTGGTGCTGGCCACCGCCCCGGGCGAGCGGCCGATGCGCCCCGAATTCGGCTGCGCCATCCATGACATGGTCTTCGCGCCGATCAACGAGGCCACCGCGGGCCGTATCCAGCACGAGGTGCACACCAGCCTGGACCGCTGGGAACCGCGGATCGAGGTGCACGAGGTGGAGGTGACCGCCGCCGACGAACCCGGGGTGCTCTTCATCGACGTGCGCTACGCGGTCCGCGGCACCAACAACCCCCGCAACCTCGTCTTCCCCTTCTACGTCATCCCCGCCCACGACGGGCCCCACACCGACTCCGTATCCGGCTCCGAATCCGCGCCCGGCGGCGCGGGCGGACCGGCCACCGAAAGCGACCGCTGATGGCACTGCCCTCCCCCAACCTCGACGACCGGCGCTTCCAGCAGTTCGTCGACGACGCCAAGCGCTACATCCAGCGACGCGCCCCGGAGTGGACCGACCACAACGTGTCCGACCCGGGCGTCACCCTCGTGGAGACGGTCGCCCACATGGCCGACCAGATCGTCTACCGCCTCAACCGCGTCCCCGACAAGAACCACCTGGCCTTCCTCGACCTCGTCGGGATCACCCTCTTCCCGCCGTCCGCCGCGCGCACCGACATGACGTTCTGGCTCTCCGCCGCGCAGGAGGACCTGGTCCTCGTCCCCGTCGGGACGGAGACGGCCACCGTGCGGGCCGACGGGGAGGAGCCCGTCGTGTTCGCCACCGAGCGCGAACTGACCGTGATTCCCTGCGAGTTGAAGCATCTGGCGGTGCAGAACGACGGGCAGCCCGTCGCCGACCGCACGACGGAGCTGGCCGAGGGCGAGGACCTGCTGTGCTTCACGGAGTCCCCCCGGCCGGGCGACTGCATGCTGCTGGGGCTCAGCGCCGCCGTGCCGCACTGCGCGGTGGCACTGCGCCTCGACAGCCAGGTCGACGGTGTCGGCGTGGACCCGCGGCAGCCCCCGCTGGTGTGGGAGGCGTGGACCGCCGACGGATGGGTGGTGTGCGAGGTCGACGAGGACACCACCGGTGGCCTGAACCGGCCGGGTGACGTCGTCCTGCACATACCCGGCGGGCACATACTCTCCCGCTCGGGCCGCAACGAGGCGGGCTGGGTGCGCTGCCGGGTCACCGAACCTGAGACCGGCCAGCCCTTCTTCACCACCTCCCCCACCGTGCGGGCGGCGGAGGCGTTCACGCTGGGCGGTACGGTGCCCGCCGTGCACGCCGAGCGGATCTCGGACGAGACCCTGGGCGAGGCCACCGGACTGCCGGGGCAGCGGCTGCGTCTCGCCCACTCGCCCGTCGTCGGCGACATCCCCCCGCTGCGCCTCCAAGTCGCCGAGTACGACGGCTGGGTGGACTGGGAGGTCGTCCCGCACTTCGCCATGTCCGGGCCCGACGACCGCCACCTCACCCTCGACGCGGCGACCGGCGAGATCGCCTTCGGTCCCGCGGTCCGCGAACCCGACGGCTCGCTGCGCAAGTACGGCGCCGTGCCGCCCAAGGGCGCCGCCATCCGGGCCCGGCACTACCGCACCGGCGGTGGCCGCACCGGCAACGTCGCCCGCGGCGCCATCCGGGCCCTGCGTGACTCCGTGCCCTACGTCGCCGAGGTCACCAACCGCGAGGCCGCGCAGGGCGGGGTGGACGGCGAGACGGTGGCCGAGGCCAGGGCCCGCGCCCCCATCACGCTCCGGGCGCAGGACCGCGCGGTGACCCTGCGCGACTACGAGGAGCTGGCCCGCAGGGCCGCGCCTGAGACCGCCCGCATCACCTGCCTGGCAGGCGACGAGGACGAGCACGGCGCGCACGCGGTGCGGGTCCTGGTCGTCCCGCAGGCGGTGCCCGACCCCGGGGGGCGGCTCCGCTTCGAACAGCTGGTGCCCGCCGACACGTTGCTCGACCGGGTCACCCGCTATCTCGACGAACGGCGCCTGATCGGCACCAGGCTGGCGGTGGGCCCGCCCTACTACCAGGGCATCACCGTCGTCGCGACGCTGCACGCCTTCCGCGGCGTCGACGTGGACCGGGTACGGCGGCAGGCGCACGACGCGCTGTACCGGCACATCGACCCGCTCACCGGCGGGGCCGACGGGAAAGGCTGGCCGTTCGGCCGTCCCGTCCAGGCGGGCGAGATCTTCGCGGTGCTCCAGCGCGTGGCCGGTGTGGAGCTGGTCGACGAGGTGCTGCTGCACCCGGCCGACCCGCTCACCGGCAAGCGCGGCGACCAGACCGACCGGATCGATCTCGACGCGCCGTCCCTGGTCTTCTCCTTCGACCACCGCGTCCGGGTGATCGGGGACGGCTCGTGAGGGGATCCATCGACGGCCTCGGCTCCTCGGCGCCGCTGGGCGAGATGCTGCCCGCCGCCTTCGCGGACGACGTCCTGGCGCAGCATTTCGTCGCCGGGCTCGACGAGGTGCTCGCGCCGATCCTCAGCGCCCTGGACTGCCTGGACTCGTACTTCACGCCCTCGCTCGCCCCGGTCGACTTCACCCGCTGGATCGGCTGGTGGATCGGCGCCGACACGGACGGCATCGAGGACGACGAACCGGGGTCCGAGGCGCGACTGCGGGCCGCGGTCGCCGCCGCCGCCTATCTGCACCGCGTCCGGGGCACCCGCAAGGGGCTGACCGAGGCGGTGCGGCTGGCGTTCGGCGTCGAGCCGGAGATCACCGAGAGCGGCGGCTCCGCCTGGAGCGCCCGGCCACGCGGCCCGGCCCCCGGTGAGCCGCGCCCCCGGCTGCACGTCACCGTCCGGCTCGCCGACCCGTCCCCCGCTGACACCCACCGTCTCGACGACCTGGTGGCAGCCGCCCGACCCGCCCACATGCCCTACACGGTCCAGGTGACCGCAGCGGAAAGGACCTCACCGAAATGACCAGCAGCCGGGCCTCCGGCGCCCGCGGGGGAGAAGAACGCGCCTTGGCCTGCGACCAGTGCGGCACGCGGCACGAGCCGGGAGCGCCGTTCTGCGACACCTGCGGTGCGGTGCTGCGCTGGACCCCCGGTTCGGCAGCCGCCTCCGGCACCCCGGCGGAGAACGCCGGCCCGCCGGCCGGTGGCGCACAGCCCAGTGGCGCGCAGCCCAGTGGCGCGCAGCCGGACGAAGCCGATCCTGACACCGAGGAGCTGCCGCCGGTCCAGCAGGACGGGGCGGCACCCGCCGCGGCCGAACCGGTGTCGCCGGCCGCCCCCGCGTACGGTGCGGGCCGGCCCGCCGACCGGCCGGCGGAACAGAACGGGCAGCCGGCCGGACACGGCGCGGGCGGCGGCCCGGACGCCGGACCGCTCCCCTCCGAAGCAGGCAACGGCGCCAACTCGGCGACGGACCGGGCCAGGGCGCTGCTGATCCCGGTCGCCGACCCTCAGGCGCCACAGGATCCGCCTCCCGCGGTGGCCCCGGTCCTGCCGGGACGGCCCGCGGCTGCCCGGCCCGAGGTCCGTGCGCCGGGCGAGCCGGATCTGGTGGGCGGCATCGCCTGCCCCTGGTGCGGCACCGCCAACCAGCCGACGCGGCACTTCTGCGCACGGTGCGCGATGCCCATGGCCAGCGGCCCGGTGAACCCGGCGCGCAGGCCGTGGTGGCGGCGGCTGCGCGACCACCGCAACCGGGAGGCCCCCTGGGCCGGTGACCGTCCGCGGCTGCGCCGTCAGTTGGGGCGCATCCTGCGCTGGGTGGTGGGCGCCGCGGTGGTGGCGCTGGTGGTGACGGGCCTGTTCCACACCGGGCAGGCCGTCGACGCGATACGCGACCACTTCTCGAAGCGGGCCCCGATCACCCCGGACTCGTACCAGGCCAAGCGCTCCTATCCGGGCCACGGGCCGAACCTGGCGTTCGACCCGTTCAACAACACCTGGTGGGGCCCCGGCGTCACACCGGGGGAAGGGGAGTGGCTGGAGGCCCGCTTCGACGAGCCGGCCCGCCTGCTGGACATCGGGATCACACCGGGCGAGTCGACACACGCGGACACCCTCGGCAAGAGCTCGCTCCCGCACCGGATCGAGGCCCGCATCACCACGGACGACGGGAAGATCACCACCCAGGACATCGTCCTCGACCAGGGCAGCGGCTTCCAGCACCGGCCCTTCAGGTTCCAGAACGTCACCTCGGTGCGTTTCACCGTGCGTTCGGTGTACAGCACCGCGAAGAAGCAGGTGGCCATCGCCGCGATCGAGTTCTTCGGGCCGTCCCACGGCGGTTCGTGACCGGTCGGGGTGTGCGGCGGCCCGCCGCGGCCGTCCGTGCGGCGGTCCGGGGAGGGCCGCCGCACGGCATCCGGTCAGTCCCGGTCCGCTCCGCCGGAATCCACAGCTCCGCGTCCGCCTGCGCGGGTGCCGGTGCCGTGGGCGATGATGACGGCATGGCACGCACCTTCGAAGAACTCGTCGACGAGGCCGACTCGGTGTCCGTGGACGGCTGGGACTTCTCCTGGCTGGACGGCCGGGCCACCGAGGCGCGCCCCTCGTGGGGCTACCAGCGGCTGATGAGCGCACGGCTGGCTGCCGTGTCGGCGGCGCTCGACGTCCAGACCGGTGGCGGCGAGGTGCTGGCGGGGGCGGAGCGATTCCCGCCGGTGATGGCCGCCACCGAATCCTGGCCGCCGAACCTGGCCAGGGCGACCGCGCTGCTGCACCCGCGCGGCGTGGTCGTCGTCGCGGACCCGGACGAGCCGCCGCTGCCGTTCGCCGACGCGGCGTTCGACCTGGTCACCAGCCGCCAGCCGGCGACGGTGTGGTGGGCCGAGATCGCCCGCGTGCTGCGGCCGGGCGGGACGTACTTCGCGCAGCACGTCGGCCCCGAGACCGTCTTCGAACTGATCGAGTTCTTCCTCGGCCCGCTCTCCGACGAGCTGCGCCGCAAGCGTCATCCCGATGTGGAGACCGCGGCGGCGCGGGCCGCCGGTCTTGAGATCGTGGACGTACGCATGGAGCGGCTGCGGATGGAGTTCTTCGACATCGGCGCGGTGGTCTACTTCCTGCGCAAGGTGGTCTGGACGGTCCCCGGCTTCACCGTGGAGCGGTACCGGGACCGGCTGCGCGCGCTGCACGACAAGATCGAGGCCGAGGGCGCGTTCCTCGCCCATTCCAGCCGGACCCTCATCGAGGCCCGCAAGCCCGAGCGGGCCTGAGCGGCGGCCGGCGCGTCCGGCCGTGGCCGGTTTCCTCCCCGTCGTCTTCCCCATCGGTGGCACCGGGCACTACTTCTGCTGCACCGGTCCGAGGAGGCCCCCTGATGACTGCCGCGCACCGCAACCACGGCACCTGTGCACCCGCACGGATGACACGCTTCGACGACATCTACACACAGCCGGACCCACGCCCCTATTTCCGCACCCTGGGGCCGCTCGACTACCGCACGCCTCATTACGCCCAGGGCCTCTTCCGCCGCCTCGTGCACCACATCGGCATCCCCGGTCCGACGGGCCGGGGCGGCGACAGGCAGGGCACGGTCCTGGACATCTGCTGCTCGTACGGCATCAACGCCGCCCTGCTCAACCACCATGTGACCTGGGACGAGTTGCATGCCCGCTACACCTCGCCGCAGGCCGCCCGCTGGACGACCGCCGAGCTGATCGAGGCGGACCTGGCGTACTACGCCGCGCGCCGCCGTACCGACGCGGTGCCCGTCATCGGTCTCGACATCGCCGCGCCTGCCCTCGCCTATGCGCGCGCGGCCGGCCTGCTGGACGCGGCGTTCGCCGAGAACCTGGAAACGGCGCCGCCCACCCCCGCGCTGCGCCGGGCCGCGGGCGACGTCCGGCTGAACACCGTGACCGGCGGCGCCAGCTTTCTGAGCGCCCGTACGTTTCACGCGCTGCTGGACAGCACCGAACGGCCGCCGTGGGTGGCCGCGTTCGTGCTGCGCACCGGCTCCTACGGCGACATCGCCATCGGCCTGGCCGAGCACGGTCTGGTCACCGAGAAGGACACCGCCCGTACCTATCCCCAGCGGCGCTTCACCGACGCGCGCGAACGGCAGTACGCCATCGCCGCGGTCACCGCAGCCGGTGACGATCCGCACGGCGCGGAATCCGGCGGCCACTTCCACACGGCACTGCACCTGTCCCGGCCTGCGGTGGAAGCGGCAGCCGAACCGTTGCACACCGTGCTACGGGCGCCGTAGCCCACGCGCCAACCGCCGCTCCTTCCTCCACGGAGATCCGTCAGAAGCGCCCTAGCCCCGAGCGAGTCCGATGGCCTGCCAAAGACCCCAGCCGCTCAGGATGAACAGCAGGCAGATGCCGAGGTTGATCACCTTGTGCTCCAGGAACACGGCCGCGAACTCGCGGATCGTCGCGCTGGGCCAGAAATACGCGGCGGTGGGCGAGCCCACGACCTGCCCCTTGACGCCGCACCTGCGTGCCGTCAACGCGGCGCGGAACGCGTGGTAGTTGTTGGTCACGATGACGCACCGGTAGCCGGGGTTGTCCTTCTCCATGAGGGCCCGGCTGAACCTGAGGTTCTCCTCGGTCGTGCGGGAGCGGTCCTCCCGCACGATCCGGTCGGCCGGGAAGCCGCGCTCCACCAGGTAGTCGGCCATGGCGTGGGACTCCGGCAGCTCTTCGTCCGGCCCCTGCCCGCCGGAGGTCAGCAGCACCGGCCGGCCGCCGCGTGCGCAGAGCCGTTCGTGGACGGCGCGTCCGCGCTCCAGCCTGCCGGCCAGCAGGGGCGGCACCCGGCGCCCGCCGATCAGGCCGGAGCCCAGTACCACCACGTAGTCGGCGTCGCGCCTGACCCGCAGGCGCCCGTAGAGGAAGGCGTAGCCGACGAAGCACAGGAACAGGAATCCGACGTAGCCGAACAGCGCCATGACGGTGCCGGCGATCACCACCAGGGTCGGGGTGTGCCGGACGATCGCCACGACCAGCAGCACGGCGACGGCGAGGATCAGCAGTCCGGTCAGCAGCGACATCAAGTTGCCGAGGCTGCGGCCTTCCTTGCGGAGCATCTGCACGCCGTTGGCTATCAGGAAGACGCCGAACACGACAATGCCCAGCGTCAGCACCGCCAGAATCGCCAGGATCGCGATGCCGCCGACAACGGGTGACTTGCTGCCGACCTCGGCCACCCACCCGATCAGGCTGAACACGACGGCGAAGCCCAGGAAGACGGCATTGCTGAACCGGCGCCGGTCACGCAGCACGCCGACAAGAAAGAGGGCGAAGCAGAAGATCGCCGGGGCGAAGGGGAGCATCCGCACATCGTATGCAGGGCACGGCATGTACCTGCCGGAGGGTCAGTTCCGGCCGCCTTCCCTCCGGACCGCGCCACCTCGTCCGCCCTGGCCGCGGGTCTGCCGTGCGGGGCACTCGTCGACCGGTGGCCGGTCAGGTGGCGGGCCCGGTGGCGGAGCATCCCCCCGCACAGGTAAGTTAGGTAAACCTAACCTAACCTCTCTATCGTGGAGATCTGGATGCGCACCCTCAACAGCCCGCCCGCGCAGCCCACGCTCGCCGAACGCATCCGCACCATCCTGGCCTCGGCCCAGTCGATGACGCTGATCACCGACGAGTCCCGCACCGAGGTGTCCCGCCTGAACGAGCCCGGCCTCACCCAGCACATCCACCTCCACCCCCTGTCGGACGAACCCGAGTCCGGCCCCGGCCACGCGGCGCGGCGGCGGGTGCCCGCCACCCTCGAATTCACCGACGTGGCCCCCACCGCCGTCCGCGACCGGGTACGCGCCCGCGTCACCGTCATGGGCTGGCTGACCTCACCCCCGCGCCCCGACGCGGCCAACGGCCGGTGCATGCAGTTCGCCCGCGCCGTCCTGGACACCATGACGGCCAAGGCGTCCGTGGGCCTCGCCGACCTGATGGCCGCCACCGCCGACCCGCTGGCCACCTGCGAGGCGAGCATGCTCACGCACCTGGTCGACGACCACCACGACCTCGTCCGGCTGCTGATCCGCCTGGTGGAACCCCGGCTCGTCCAGGGAACCCAGCGCGCCGTCCCGCTCGCCCTCGACCGGTACGGCGTCACCCTCCGCCTCGAATACGCCGGCGGCCATCACGACGTACGCATCCCGTTCCCGACCCAGCTCACCGACGTCGACCAGTTCGGCCTCCAGATCCACGCCCTGGAAGCCGCCGCCCGCCGCCGCTCGCACCGCAGCCGCCTGCTCAGCGACTCCTGACCCGGCGGCATCCGGACCACCGCCGTACGCGTACGACCACCCCGGCCCAACTGCCGTGGAAACGCTTGCCCACGGGGGCGCCGGGGAAGGTCAGGACCCACAACCCCAACGGCCGGCCTCATCCACCGGGCCCACCCTCGAACGATCGGGCAAAAGCGGGCACGCTGCCGGGCACAACGGGCCGTCACACCGTCAAAACGTGCTGGCCACAGGGGTTTTGACGGTCGACGACGGTGGAACGTGCACCGACGGACTCCGGTACCCCAGGGGAGTCGGCCGGTCACCACGCGCGAGCTACCTCACAGGCTCCACCAGCCACCTGCACAACATCTCCACAGGGGTCAACCTCGTTACGTGGCTATGACATAGCTGGCTTGACGGTCGCTGTCATCGCCCAAGTAGGTTCGGTGTGAACCAAGTTTCCACTACACACCGGCGTCCCTACGCCGGCAGGAGGGACGCCCATGGGTGCCCACGCCCGCCCCAACCGAATACACCGAACCGGAGTCCGGATCGCGATGGTCGCGCTCGTCGGAGCCGCCCTGCCGATCACCGCCGGCGGCCTCGCCGAGGCAGCGACCCCCGGTGCCACGCATTCCGCCGACGACAACCAGGACGCGCAGCAGCAGTCCCAGCCCACCCAGGCGGCGCAGCACGCCGTCCAGGACAAGGCCGCCGACGCGCAGGACGCGAAGGACCAGGACGCTCCCAAGATCAACGCCGACCACGCCTTCCTGCTGGACGCCCGCGACGGCAGCCAGGAGCGGGAGATGTGGGCCGGGGCCAAGGCCGACGAGAGCGTGCCGATGGCCAGCACCACCAAGATCATGACCGCCGTGGTGGTGCTCAAGCACCCGGAGTTGCTGGACCGGCAGATCGAGGTGAAGCAGGAGTACCGGGACTACGTCCAGAAGGTCGGCGGCAGCACCGCCGACCTCCAGACCGGCGACAAGCTGACCGTCCGGCAGATGCTGCACGCCATGCTCATCCCGTCCGGCGCGGACGCCGCGCGGGCCCTGGCCGACAACTTCGGCCACGGGGACACCCAGGACGCGCGGATCGCGGACTTCGTGGACCAGATGAACGCCGAGGCGCAGCAACTGGGCATGACCGGCACGCACTTCGACACCTACGACGGCATCTCGCACGGCAACAACCACAGCACCGCCCGTGACCTGGCCAAGCTCGGCCAGCGTGCGATGCTGCAGCCGGTGTTCGCCGATGTCGTGAAGAACAAGCAGTTCAAGACCGAGGCCCCGGCTGCCAACGGCCACACCCGGTACTACACCTGGAACAACACCAACGAGCTGCTGGGCAGCTACGACGGTGCCCTGGGTGTCAAGACCGGCAGCGGCCCGGAGGACGGCTACTGCCTCGTCTTCGCCGCCAAGCGGGACAACCGCACCCTGGTCGGCGCGATCCTCAGGGATGACAAGGGCCGCTTCGACGACGCCACCAAGATGCTCGACTGGGGCTTCGCCCACTGAGCAGGCATCACCGTCGGCGGGCGCGACCGTGAGGTCCGCGCCCGCCGTGCCTTGGCTGGCCGGGGTAGCCGGATCACGTCGCCGTGACCCGGCTGCCCCCCCCTTCTTGGCTTCTCGGCTTATGAGCGGGCGCCGTTTTGCCGTCCGGGCGCCCGAGGTTTCGGCGGCCCGGAGAGCTCGACGGCCCGGAGCCTCACCCTGCCGACGACCGTCCGATCGAACGCTGCGCGCCGGCCGTCGCGAGCACCGCGTCGGCCAGTTCCCCGACGGACCGGTGGCCGCCCACATCGATACGGTCCAGGCCCAGCCTGTCGACGGCATCCACCATGAGCGCCTGATAGCGCACGGTGCGGGCCAGGAACTGATCCATCAAGTGCCGTTCCGCACCGGTCGCTTCCGCGTAGCGGCCTGCATCACGCACCCGGTCCCGGAGAAGAGCCACGTCGGCGGTCAGCCACACGGCCGCGGTGTGCGGGGCCTTCAACTCCGCGACGTTGACCGGCCACAGAGCCGAACCCTCCAGCACCAGGCCGGCCTCGGCACCCGGCCCGGCCTCGGCACCCGGCCCGGCCGCGTGATCCGCGATCAACTCCTCGATGCGGGGCCACAGCCGTGCGTAGTGGTCCAGAACAGAGGTCATCAGCTCATCCAGCGTGAGCGATCCGTAGTGCTCGGCGACGTGCGCCGGAACCTCCCGCTCCGGCGTCCGCCAGGGCCGCCCCGGGTGCCGCGCCAGCCTGTCGGTCGACAGATACGCGAACCCGAGCCGCTCCGCCACCACCCGGGCGACGGTCGACTTCCCGGCATTCGACGTCCCCCCGACCAGCACCACCCGCACGCCTCGCATGCCCGCGACCCTACCCATCCCTCGTCGTTCATCACCGGTAGAAGTCGCCTGAATTGGGGGCGAGTTGCCATGTCGTGGCTAAACCCGAGGCGCACTCCCCCTCGGATCACACCAAGCGCCGTCGGAGCTTGAGGGTGCTGTCCGTGCGGGTACCGGACTCCCCGGCAGGGCTGGTCGCGGGGCGCTGGTAGACCCCGCTGACCTGCACCTCCCACTGCCCGGCCGGGAGATCGAGCGTGGTCAGGATCTCCTCAGGGGTGGGGAAGTGCAGATCCGGGGCGAGGTCGTGATCCCAGAAAGGGGGGCCCGCGTGGCTGACGATGAGGAGCAGCCCGCCGGGTGCGACGGCGCGGGATGACGTGCGCAGTATCCGCTCTCTGGCCTCGGCGAGCGGCGGGTACAGGAAATGGGCGGAGACCAGGTCGAACTCCCCATCGGGGAACGACGCGTCCAGGTCATGGTGCTGCCAGTCGATGCGGTCGCCCACGCCCGCCGCCTTGGCCTGCCGGGCGGCGCGCTGGAGAGCGGTCGGCGATACATCGCTGGCGGTGACACGCCAGCCCTGCGAAGCGAGCCAGACGGCGTCCGCCCCTTCGCCGCACCCCAGATCCAACGCCGTGCCGGGGCGCAGCCCTTCGGTCTCACGAACCAGTGCGGAATTCGGGTTGCCGCTGAAGATCTTGTCGGCGGCGCGGTAGCGGGCGTCCCAGAACTCCTCGGTCGAGGCCGATCCGGCGTCGGGGGCGGCGTCAGGGGTAGCGTCAGGGCTGATATCAGGGGTAGCGCCAGGTGCGCCGTCAAGTGCCGTGCCGTATGGGTCATTTGGGCCGTGTGCGGAAGCGGCCGGGGTACTGGTCATCGTTGCGGGCCTTTCGTGGTGGCGTGGAATGAGAGAGGCGGCGGGGGTGGGTGTCACAGTCCGTGCCGGCGGTCGGCGAGGACGCGCTCACACACCTCGCGTTCCGCTTCCGGGGAGAAGGGTTCGCCGGCGCGACGGGCTGCGACGGCGGCCCTGGTGTCCTCGGCGATCAGGTCGGCGTTGATGGCACCGGCAGCGCGGGCCCCTGCTGCGGCGGAGCCGATGACCTGCTCGGTCGGGGCGGTCGCATTGCCTGCCACCCACACTCCCGGTACAGCGGTCTGCCCCATGGCGTCACCAGGTATGTGACTGCCGATCACCGTCCCGGCCCGCTCCAGGTCGGCCGGCTCCAGGCCGAGGGCCGCCAGGAATCCGGCGCGGGCGACGAATCGCGGGGCCACACACAGCACTTGGCAGGGGACGACCGTGCCGCTCGCGAGCCGTATCCCGGTCAGCCGCCCGTCAGCCTGTTCCACGGCGCTCACGTCGCCGTCCACCACCGCGATGCCACAGGCGGCGAGCTGCTCGTACTCCTCGTCGCTCGGCTCGGGGGCGGTGTGCAGGAACAGCGTGACCCGCTCGCTCCACTGCCGCCACAACAGTGCCTGGTGCACCGCCAACGGCCCGGTTCCCAGAACCCCGATCGCCTGGTCGCGTACCTCCCAGCCATGGCAGTACGGACAGTGCAGGACGTCCGAGCCCCACAGCTCGGCCAGACCCGGCACCTCGGGCAGCTCGTCCACCAGCCCCGTCGTCACCAGCAGCCGCTTGCCGTGCACGGTGCCGCCGTCGGCGAGCCGCACGGTGAAGCCCGTGTCGTCCCGCGCCACGGATACGACGGTGCCCTCCCGGAACCGGCCACCGTACGCGCGCACCTCGTCCCGCCCGTCGGCCAGCAACGCGCCGGGCGCATCGCCCTCCCTGCCGAGGTAGGCATGGACTCCCGTGGACGCAGCGTTGCGCGGCTGCCCACTGTCGATGACGACCACCGAACGCCTCGCCCGTCCCAGCATCAGCGCGCCGCTCAGACCGGCGGCACCACCCCCGATCACCACGACCTCGTACCGCTGATCACCCTCGGCCGACGAGCCGTTCGTCTGCCGCCCATTCACCTGCCGCACCGTTCGCTCCTTCATATGCATGACCTCCGTTCCGATGCAGACCCTGCGCGCACCCCACCCGGTCCGGCAATCTTCTTTGCCGTCGCAGCAAAACGGTCCGGGAGGCCAGGAGCGGGAGGGTGCCGCGAACGGGGCGGCGGCGGAGGCGGTGACACTGCCGAGCGGATGGGGGCGGCGCTCATCGCGGCTGTGTCTGTGTGGTGGGTGGCGGGTGGTCGACGCGGAGGGTGCGGATGATCTCCCAGGTGCTGCCGTCGCGGTGGGCTCCGCGCAGGCCGTCGAAAGTGCCGATGCCTCCGCGGGAGATCAGGTCGTCGTGAGCGAGGCCGGACGTCGCCACCGTGCGGGCCGGATCCCAGGTGGTGGACACGGTCAGGCGGCGGCCCATCTGCACCCAGCCCGTGAGGGTTCCGGTGACGAGCCAGACGTCGGGAGCGGCGCTCGTGAAGCGCCGGGCCTGCCGCAGCCAGGACGCGGCGTCCTCGGGCCAGTCGACCGCGTCGATCACCTCACCCCCGCGTTCCTGCCACCTGCCGGCCAGCAGTTGCACGGCCCGCCGTGCGGGGGCGTCCCGCGACGAGCCGGTCACCAGGGTGACCGGGCGGGGGCTCATCGCCTCCAACAGGCGGATGACCGCGTCGGATTCCGGTTCGGTCAGCGGCAGCGAAGGTGGTGTGGCCACCGGCCGGGTGGTCTTCGGTGACCAGCCGTCCGGCGGCACCTGCCCCTCCTTCATTCCTTGTCACTCCCCCTCATTTCTTGTCGCTTCCTCCGTCGGGCACGGTGCGCGATCCGCCCGTGTACGGCCGACGGGTCGGCTCCCAGCAGCGTGTAGGGCCTGGCGCACGGCCGACGGGCTTGTATTCCGCGCTCCCCCACGGCACTTGGCCTCGTCCACGGCACCGCGGCTTCGTCTCCGATGGGTGGTCAGGCATCGTGGAAGACCAGGCCCAGGGTGTGACGCCGGCCCGAGCGGATCGCGGAGACGCCGTGCCGTACCGGGGAGGCCGACCAGCCCCGCTGGGAGCGGACCGGGCGGTCGCGGGTGGTGAACACCAGCCCGTGGCCCTGCGGTATCAGTGTGGCCGTGCCCCTCGACTGCGCCCGCGGGCGCTGCTCGACCAGCAGGAACTCCCCGCCCGTATGGTCCTCACCCGGCGCGTTCAGGTTGATCACGACCTGGAGGGGGAAGACCTTCTCGCCGAAGACGTCCCGATGCAGGGCGTTCCAGTCGCCCGTCTCGTAGCGCAGCAGGATCGGCGACGGTCTGTCCTGGCCCGCCCGGTGGCATATCTCCAGCCACTCCTTCAGGTCATCGGGCCACTCCGCCTCCCGGCCGAGCTTGCCGTACCAGTCGCGGGCGATCGGCGTCAGCCGCGGATAAAGCTCCTCGCGCAGCCGCTGGACCGGCTCGGGGAACGGGGTGTCGAAGTAGCGGTACTCGCCCGCTCCGAACCGGTGACGCTGCATGTTCACCGTGGTCCTGAAGCGTTCCGGTTCCTCGTAGAGCGCGGCGAGTTGGGCGCACTGGGTGGGGGTGAGCAGTTGGGGCAGCAGCGCGCAGCCGTAGTCGTTCACCTCCGCGGTGACCGCCTCCCAGTCGGCCGCGGCCACCTTCTTCGCGAAGCCGTCCCGCCGCGCCACGGTCGTTGTGCGGCTGCTCGCGTGCTGTGTGGCGGTGCTGGTCATGCCGTTCGCTCCAATGTCAGCAGGGTGTGTTTGACCCCTTCTCCCCCGACGTAGCCGCCCGCGGTGCCGTCCGAGCGCACCACGCGGTGGCAGGGCACCACGACAGGCAGGGGGTTCGTCGCGCACGCCGTGCCCACCGCGCGTACCGCTTTCGGGCTGCCGGACGCGGTGGCGACCTCGGCGTAGCTCTCGGTGTGGCCGTAGGCGATGTCCGGCAGGTGTACGAGGA
Source organism: Streptomyces sp. NPDC048644 (assembly GCF_043199105.1). Classification (NCBI taxonomy): domain Bacteria; kingdom Bacillati; phylum Actinomycetota; class Actinomycetes; order Kitasatosporales; family Streptomycetaceae; genus Streptomyces; species Streptomyces sp. NPDC048644. Next base: position 66,971 of record NZ_JBICVO010000017.1, on the reverse strand, counting down.
CGTCGCGGCGGAAGCCCTTGGACAGCCGCCAGTCCAGCTCCAGCTCGAACCGGGTGCGTTGCCCCGCGAAGTACTCATCGAGCTGGCGGGCCGCTCTCTCCAGGCGGGTCGGGGCCTGGAGTATGCGCGGGCTGACTTTGTCGGCCAACTGCTGGAGCACCGCTTCGTGGTCCTGTACTTCGTAGGCGACCCGCATCAGCCCCTGGTCGGTGGCGGCCAGCAGCAGCGCGCCGACCGGTGTGTCGATGGTGCGGTAGGCGACGTCCAGAACTCCCTCCTGCTGGGCCTGTGCCTCCAGGCGCTCGTGCAGCCGGGCGAGCGTCGGCTCGTCCTGCCAGGGCAGCCCGGCGAAAGGGTTCCCGGTCTCCTCGTCGGATGCGGTCATCGGGCCGCTCCCTTCTTTGCCGTGTCGTCTCTCGGATAGGTGGTACGCAGAGTCTTGATGCCGTCGGCCGCCGCCCTGCGCGCGGCGTCGGTACTCCCGCCGGTCAGTGCGGCGATCTCCCGGTACGGCAGCCCTGCCAGGTAGTGGTAGGCCACCGCCTGGCGCTGCCGCTGCGGCAGCGCCTTGAGCGCCGCCCACAGGTCTCCGTCCCAGGCTTCGGGCCGGTCGCTGCTCCCAGGACGCTCCGGGATCTCGTCCACCGCCACCGGGCGGCGGGCGTTGGCCCTGGCGATGTCGATCGCCTTGCGGTGCGCGATCGTCACCAGCCATGCCTCGACGTGGGCCTCCGGATCGAGGCCGGGGTACGCCGTCATCGCCGACAGAAACGTCTCCGACCAGGCGTCCTCCGCGTCCTGCGGGCCCAGTACCGCGCGGCACACGCGCAGCACCATGGGCCCGTGGTCATGCACGATCTGCTCGAAAGGTTGCAAGGTCACACTCCGTAAACGACGCGCAGGCCCGGAACGTGAGACCGGACTTCAAAAAAGCCGGCCCGCGGCCGCCGCCGACGGCGCCTCCAGGTCCAGCAGGAACCGCTTGCGGTCCAGACCGCCCGCATAGCCGGTCAGGCTCCCGTCCGCGCCCACCACGCGGTGGCACGGCACGATCACGCACAGCGGGTTGCGGCCGTTGGCCGCCCCCACCGCCTGTGCCAGCGACACGTCGCCCAACTCCCGTGCGAGGTCACCGTACGACCGCGTCCGGCCGTACGGGATCTGCGTCAGCAGTTTCCACACCCGTTGGTCGAAGGCGTCCCCGGCAGGTTCCTGTGGCAGGTCGAAGGTCTTCCGCTCGCCGGCGAAGTACTCGCCGAGCTGATGGCGTATCAAGGCGAAGCTCTCGTCGTCGCGTTCACCGAATTCCTCCGCCTCGGGGCGTCGTCGATGCGTCGCGAAATACAGGCCCACCAGCGCCCCGTCATCGGCGACCGCCGTCAGGTCCCCCAGCGGCGAACCGATCACCGCATGCGTGCGCGTCATCGTCTCTTCACGTCCCTTCGGTCCACAGCGGACCGGCCCTGCGGCCCGCTGCCTCTTCCTCTCCACTGCCTCTTCACCTGGTAGACGTCCCGGCCGCCCGGAACGTGAGATCCGGATCGTGAGATGTGCGGCGCAGGCGTGGCGCGGGCACGATTTCGCAGGTCAGGGCCCTTGGGATGGCTGGTGTGCGGCGAGCACGGATTGTTCGGGATGCAAAGTGGAGGCGGGGCCCTTTCACTGGGTGTAGTGAGTCAGGAAGGGGACGCCTCATGGCATGCGCTCGTACCGGCACCACCGTTCCGGCCACTGTCACCGTGCTCGCCGTTCCGGTGAGGCACGGCCCGAGCCTTCCGGTGCCGGGCGACATCAGCGCCGCCCACGGCAAGGTCCGTGTCACCGGCGACGTGCCCACCGTGCCCGGCCCGTAGCGGAGTTGCGGGGCGGGCCCCGGGGCCGGGCGGTGCGGGGGCGCCGGGCACCGGGGCGGAGCCGTGGCCAGCGGGTGCCGGCCGGCGGGCGCTCCGTCGTGCGCGATGAAGGGGACAGGTAAGGGAGATGGCCGTTGTTCCGGGTGGGACGTCGCCGAACGGGGCCGGCCGGCGCCTGCACTTCGTCTTCGAGTCCACCTGCGACCGCGCCCCGTCGGCCGTGGCGCTGGAGTGCGCGGGGCAGGCCCTGACCTACCGCGAACTCGAAGCGCGCGCCAACCAGTTGGCCCACCACCTGAAGGGGCTCGGCATCGGCCGGGAGGCACGCGTGGTGGTACTGGTGCCGCGGTCGGTGGACATGTACGTGTCCCTGCTCGGGGTGGGGAAGGCAGGCGCGACGTTCGTGCCCGTCGATCCGGCGGCGCCCCGGGACAGAGTCGCCTACATCGCGCGGGACGCGGGCGCCGACCTGGTGCTGACCACGTCGGAACTGGCCCCGGCCGTCGGCGGTCTCGGGTGCCGGGTGATCGAGTGGGAGTCCAGCAGGCACGCGTTGGCTGCGGCGCCCACGACCCGGCCGCCGGTGGGCCCGGACGGCGCGGGTCATCCGTACGGCCAGGACGGCCATGACCCCGCGGCCTACGTCATGTACACCTCGGGTTCGAGCGGCCGGCCCAAGGGGGTGGAGATCGCCCAGTCGAGCATCTGCAGCTTCCTCGACGTCGTCCCCGAGGTCTACGACGTGCAGCCCCACGACCGGGTCTACCAGGGGATGACGATCTCCTTCGACTTCTCCATCGAGGAGATCTGGCCGACCTGGTCGGTCGGCGCGACGGTCGTCGCCGGCCCCGACGGCTCCGCCCGGCTCGGTGCCGAACTCGGCGAGTTCCTCGAAAGCCGGGCGGTCACGATGCTGTACTGCGTGCCGACGCTGCTGGAGACGATCCCCCAGGAACTCCCGCGCGTCCGCAGCCTCGTGGTCGGCGGTGAAACCTGCCCCGCCCAGCTCGTCGAGCGGTGGAGCCGCCCCGGGCGCCGCATGCTCAACACCTACGGGCCGACCGAGACCACCGTCACCGCCACCTGGACGACGGTGGTGCCGGGGCGGCCCGTGACCATCGGCAGACCGCTGCCGACCTACTCCGTGGTGCTTCTGGACGAGCGGCGCCGGCCCGTACCGGACGGCGCGGTCGGGGAGATCTGTATCGGGGGCGCCGGTGTGGCGCGCAGGTATGTCGGGCGGCCTGAGCTGACGGCGGACCGGTTCATCGAGCACCCCCTGGCCCCGGACGGCGGCCGGCTGTACCGGACGGGAGACCTGGGGCGGATGACCGCCGGTGGGGACATCGAGTTCCTGGGGCGTGCCGATGCCGAGGTGAAGATCCGGGGCTACCGGGTCGATCTGGGCGAGATCGAGAGCGTGTTGCTGGAGGACCCCTGTGTGGCCGAGGCGGTCACCGCCCCGGTGGCCACCGCGGAGCGCGAGGGACGTACCAGGGAGCTGGCCGCCTACGTGGTCCGTGCGCAGGGCTGCGCGGACGGGGAGGAAGCCCTTGTCGCGCGGCTGCACGAACGGCTGCGGGACCGGCTGCCCGGGTACATGATGCCGTCCTACGTCGATCTGCTCCCCGGCCTCCCCGAGATGTCCAGCGGCAAGGTGGACCGCAAGAGGCTTCCCGCGCCCACCGGGCGGCGGATGGTGGGCGGCGGCCCGGTGGTGGCCGTCGCGGATGAGCTGGAGCGGCGGGTACGGGACACCTGGGCGGAGGTGTTGGGCGTCCAGCCCGACGGGCTGTCGGCCGAGGCGGACTTCTTCACGGACCTCGGCGGCCATTCGCTGCTGGCGGCCCGCGTGGTGACGATGCTGCGCGACCTGGGCGTCGGCGCGACTGCCGCGCTGCGCGACCTGTACGCGCATCCGACGGTGCGCGGGCTGGCGGCGCAGTTGGGCCGCGCGGAGCGGTCCGGGCGGCCGACCGCACCGCACCGCCCCGAGCACATCCGCCACGGCAGGGGCACCCTCGCGGCGGCAGGGACGGCGCAGGCAGTGATCATCTACCTGCTGGCGCTCGTGTTCACGCTTCCGGTGGTCCAGGTGTTCAGCGCGCACGACGGGCGCATCACGGGCGGGCTCTGGGCGCAGTTGACGGTGGCCGCGCTGATCGGCTACGTCGGTGTGCGGTGGATCCTGCCGGCCGTGCTCGTCCGCCCGCTGTCGGCGGGGATCCGTCCAGGACGCTACCGGCTGTGGGGCCGGACCTACTTACGGCTGTGGGCGGCGAACATGCTGCTGGGCCTCGCTCCGCTCCAAGTGCTGAGCGGTTCGCCCCTGATGGGCCCGTATCTCCGGTTGCTCGGGGCGCGCGTCGGGCCGCGTACGACGATCGCCACGGGTGCGGTGTCGCTGCCCGCTCTGGTGCGCATCGGCGGTGGCGCGTCGGTGGGGTACGGCGTCTCACTGATCCCGTGGCGGGTGGCGGACGGCTGGCTGACGGTCGCGCCGATCGACATCGGTCCGGACGCCTATGTGGGGGCCAACGCGGTGCTCGAACCGGGGGCGCGGATGGGAGCCGGCGCGGGGCTCGGCGAGCAGTCCGTCGTCGGGCAGGGCGAGGCCGTCCCGGACGGCGTGCGCTGGACCGGATCGCCGCCTTCCGCGACGGACGCGCTCGCCCCCGGCGTGGAGGCGATGCTGCGCCGCCCCGCGGACACCGGCGGGTGGCGGCAGCTCGCCGCCGCGCTGGGCGGCCTGGTCCTGCTGGAGACCGCCTCGCTCACCATGGCGGTTCCTGGTGTCGCGCTGTTCTGGTGGGCGGTGCTGACCTGGGGCGTCCTCGGGGGGCTCATCGGGGCCGTGCTGTTCGGGCCGGTGTTCGTCGTCACGGTCTGCGCGGTGGTCGCCGTCGGCAAGCACCTGGTGCTGCCGCGGGTACCGGTCGGTGTGCACCCGGTGTTCTCCTCGCTCGGCCTGCGCAAGTGGCTGTCGGACAAGCTGCTGGAGTTCAGCCTCGGCTACACCAACTCGCTCTACGCGACGCTCTATACGGTGCCGTGGCTGCGGCTGCTCGGCGCGCGGATCGGGCGGGGCGCCGAGGTCTCCACCGCCGCGCACATCGACCCCGACCTGCTCACCCTCCGCGACGGCAGCTTCGTCGCGGACATGGCGCACGTCGGCGCGGCCACCTTCGCGGGCGGCCAGGTCGCGTTCGGCACGACCGAGGTGGGAGAGCGTGCCTTCGTCGGCAACGCCGCCGTCGTACCGGCCGGGACGCGGACCGGGCGGGGTTCGCTGATCGGTGTGGGCACGGTGCCGCCGCGGAGCGGAGTGCCCGACGGCACCACCTGGCTGGGCTCGCCCGCCATCGATCTGCCGGTGCGCCAGAGCAGTGGCTCGTTCCCCGAACGGCTGACGTTCCGCCCGAGCCGCAAGGCCGTGCTCCAGCGTCTGGCCATCGAGTTCTTCCGCGTCACCATGCCCGCGTCGCTGCTGAGCGGCAGCCTCTACCTGTATCTGCTGGGGCTCGCCGGGGTCACCCGTGCCCTGAACCTGCCGTGGACGGCACTCGTCTCACCGTTCCTCGCGGTCGCCGCAGGCTTCGCGGTCGTCGCGTACTGCGCCGCGGTCAAGCAGGTGGTCATCGGGACCTACCGGCCCCGGGTCGAGCCGTTGTGGAGCCTGTTCGTGCGTCGCACCGAGTTCATCACCGGCCTGTTCGAGGCGGCAGCGGTGCCGGCCGGTGTGGGGCTCCTGATCGGGACGCCCTTCCTCCCCACGGTGCTGCGCGGATTCGGCACCCACATCGGCAGGGGCGCCTGGATCGGCACGACGTTCCTCACCGAGTTCGACCTGGTGAAGATCGGCGACGATGCCGCCGTCGGGCCCGGAGTCTCGTTGCAGACGCACCTGTTCGAGGACCGCGTGATGAAGATGGCGTCGGTCACCATCCGGGACGGCGCCAGCGTCGGCACCCGCGCGATCGTGCTGTACGACGGCGTGGTCGGCGAGGACGTCAGCCTCGGCGCGCTCTCGCTGCTCATGAAGGGCGAGCACCTCGCCCCGGGCACCAGTTGGCGGGGCATCCCGGCCGAAGGTGTCACCGAGCGGCCCGCCGCCCACGTTCCTGACAGGCCGGGGAGAAGCCCATGACCTACCACGGCATCCTCACCTCGTTGCGCCGGACGCTCACCGGCCGGAGCGCCCCCGCGCCCCCCATAGGGGACCGCCCGCTGGCGCTCGTCTACCGCGGTCCCGCCTCGCTGCCGGCCGGCTGCGCGGAAGCCGTGGCCGAACTGCTGGCCGCCGGCCCCTGGGACCTGGACGTCCGCTACACGGGCCCGCGCGAGGCCCTGCCCCTGACGGCGGAGGTGCTGGCCCGCGCCCAGGTTTACGCCCAGCCGGGCGGCGGCACCCTGGCGCACGGCTACCGGCACCTGAGGCGGCAGCGCGCGGCCATCCGTGACTATGTCCAGGGCGGTGGCCGCTATCTGGGCTTCTGTCTCGGCGGGTATCTGGCGGGCGCAACACCGGGGTTCGGGCTGCTGCCGGGCGACACCGACCAGTACATCTCCTCGCCCGGCGCCACTGTGAGAAGCGACGACGACACCTTGGTCGAGGTGGAGTGGCGGGGGCGGACGCGGAGCGTGTTCTTCCAGGACGGCCCGCTCTTCGAGCTCGACGACGGCGCCGAAGCGACCGTTCTGGCCACCTATCCGAACGGCACGGTCGCCGCGCTCGCCGCACCGTTCGGGAAGGGCCGCGTCGCGGTCGTCGGCCCGCACCCCGAAGCCACCGACGACTGGTTCACCGACGCCCGTCTCCCGGTGCGTCACGCCCGTGACCTGGCCCTCGATCTCGTGGGCGAGGCGATGAGGGGAACCACGTCCGCGACCTGACGGCTCCCCGGGCTCGTCGTCAACCACGGGACCTCGCTGCCCGGAAGGCGTGCATCCGGCAACGCATCCGCCCTCCCTCTGCGGCGTGCTCCCCCCGCTCCGCCTTCCCCCGCTCCACGCCGCGACGCGCAGCAGGCCACGGGCCCGTTTGAGTACGCATTGAGAACGCCTTGACCACGGCTCTCAACAATCCACTGCGTACAACTCCGAGGCGGCTCACAAGGCCGTCCCGCGAGAGTGGTGACACCGAATCCGAGAGGGAGAGTAGGTAGCCCACGTGGTCACCTGGAACAGTACGCGCTACACCAGCCAAGAGGTCTTCGACCTCGAACAACGCCGGATATTCGGGCGGCAATGGATGTGTGTGGCCCACTCCTCAGAAGTTCCCGAAGCCGGCTCCTTCATCCGGGTGGATCTCGGCGGCGAGAACCTGCTGGTCGTCCGGAACAGGGACGGCCGGATACGCGCCCTGGTGAATCTCTGCCGGCATCGCGGAGCCCAGCTCTGCCTCGATGACCAGGGCAGTTTCCGCAGATCCATCCGCTGCATTTATCACGGGTGGACCTACGACCTCGACGGTCAGCTCGTCGGGGTGCCCTGGGCCGACAAAATGCCGCCCGGCACCAAGGACCGGCACCTGCACACCGCGTCCGCCACCGAATGGCTCGGTTACATATGGATCAATCTGGATCCCGCTGCCGCACCGCTCGACGACCAGGTGGATCCGCTGATACGGGCCCGGTTCGGAAACGACTTCAATCCCATTCCGCACTACGGCACCGAAGACCTCCGGATCGCGCACTCCATCTCCTACGACGTGCAGGCGAACTGGAAGATCCTCTGGGAGAATTTCGACGAGTGCTACCACTGCCCCACCATGCATACCGAACTGTGCGCCGCGGTCCCGCAGTTCCGCGGCGGATACGGCACGGTGACAGGACCGCAGGGACTCGGGGCGCAACTCGCCGAGGGAGCAACGGGTTTCTCGTCATCGGGTCAGGCCATCGCCCCCAACCTCCCCGGGGTGCCGGCCGATGACGGGCACACCTTCTACGGAATCCTGTTGTGGCCGAACGCTTCGCTGGTATTCGTACCCGACCACGTCTTCTGGATGCGGCTCGAACCGCTGGGGCCAAGCCGCACCCGGGTGGTGGGTGACTGGCTCTTCCACCCCGACGCCGTCCGGGAGCCCGGATTCGACCCCGCCGACGCGGTCAAGGTGATCGACGCCACGAACCGTGAGGACTTCGAAGCCTGCGAACGCGTACAACGGGGCGCGCATTCCCCCCACTTCGACGACGCGCAGATCCATTCCCCCTACGAGTACCGGATAGCTGAATTCCGGCGCTGGGTGGACAGTGCGCTGAGCGATGCGGGGGCCTCGTACACGCCTGCGCAGCAGACGGAACAGAACGGAAATTCCGCGACGGATTCACGCACCCGGAACCAAGGAGAATCACGTGATGGATCAGCGACTTGAGAGCCACTACGCCAAGCTCGCCGAGATCTACAACGCACTGTGGGAGAACCGGCCCGAATATCCCGACTGGATGGCGGAGGAGATCCGTGCCCGCCTCGACGTCAAGGAAGGGAACCGGATCGCGGACATCGGGGTGGGCACCGGACTGTTCCTGCGGCACCTGCTGCCCTACGCCACACCGAGCACCCCCGTGCTCGGCATCGACCCTTCGGCGCCCCTGCTGGACCTGTTCCCCGACGATCCGCGCCTCCACCCGGTGCAGGCGACGGCGGAGGACGTGGCCGCCCGCCGTGTGGAGCTTCCGTACGCGTCCTTCGACTCCATCGTGATCAAGGAAGCCGTCCATCACTTCAGCGACCTGGACAACACGCTGGCCGGCCTGTCCCGCCTGCTGGCGCCCGGCGGCCGGTTCCTCATCATCGCCCTGCCCCCGAAGATCGGGTACCCGCTCTTCCAGGCGGCGCTCGACCGCTTCGCCGTGGAGCAGCCGGAGCCGGAGCGGATAGCCGCCGCGATGCGCGGCGCCGGCCTCGAAACGACCATCGACTACGACGAATTCCAGGCGACGATCGAAAGGGAAACCTGGCTCCGCCTGGTCGCCGACCGCTGGATGTCGGTGCTCTCGAACTTCTCCGACGACGAGCTGGCCCGCGGCCTGGAAGAAATCCGGGAAACCTCCACGGCGCCCCACCTGGACTTCCCCGACCGGTTCACCTTCATCCTGGGCCACCGCCCGGCCTAAGGCGTATCCGGAAATGGTTCAACGGGCCGTCCGGCGAACCATTTCCGGGCACCGCTCCACAGACGCGAACCCCCCGCTCCTGGCCCTTGCCCATCCGCCAGGCCCCTCCCTGTTCACCGGAATACCGCTGAGAAGAGTGTGAATCAATGTCGGCAAAGTTGAGCCTACGGCAGCCCGACCGCGCGTCACTCATGGACGTGAGCCTGGAGACCCCGCGGCTCACGGACGGGCGCGAGATGTGGCGCATCGCCCGCGACGCGAAGTCCCTCGACCTCAACTCGCCCTATTTCTACGTCATGTGGTGCCGGGACTTCGCGACGACGTCGGTGGTCGCACGGTCGGCGGACGGCGTCTGCGGATACATCACCGGATTCGCCAGGCCCGAGTATCCGGACACGCTGTTCGTCTGGCAGACCGCGGTGGACGCGGCACAACGCGGGCAAGGGCTCGCCCGCCGCATGCTGCATCACCTGGCCGGCAGCCGATACCGCTTCGTCGAGGCCACGGTCACGCCTGACAACATCGAATCCGACCGGTTCCTTTCCTCTTTCGCCCGCGACCGGCAAGCGGAATTGCACCGTTCCCCGCTCCTGGGCCCGGAGCTGTTCCCCGGCGGTCACGAGCCCGAGACGCTCTACCGCATCGGCCCGCTCGGCGCGTAATCCGGTCCCGTACCGGAGAGCCACCGCTCCGGAAATACCGCACACCGCACACGAATTGAGGAGTCACATGATCGTCCGATCGCTTGACGGGATCACGGGAACCGACAGGGATGTCGAGGGCGAGACCTGGCGAAGTCGCCGCATTGTGCTGGCCCGCGAGGGAGTGGCGAAGAATGTCATGAACACGTCACGATCAAGCATGCCGTGACCGGCCGGGATTCCGTCCTGCGGGAGGGGTGCGGCGCCCGGGGCTCACCCGGCGGGGGCGGGCTTCTTGATGGCCATCGCCATCAGCGCCGCGACCCCGCACAGCGCACCGGAGGCCAGCCAGGCGGTGTCGTACGAGCCGAGCGCGTCCCTGACCATGCCGCTGAGGAACGCCATGAGCCCGGCGCCCACTTGGTGGAAGGTCAGGGTCCAGCCGAAGACGATCGCACTGTTGCGCTCGCCGTAGATCTCCCGGATGGCGCAGAGCGCGATGGTCGGCGGGACGGTGGCCACGTCGAGCAGGCCGAAGAAGATCACGAAGACGATCAGCGGCCAGCCGGCCTGCGGGCCGAGCAGGGTGGGCAGGCAGGCCAGCGAGATCCCGCGCATGCCGTAGTAGACGCAGAGCAGCAGCCGGGGGTCGATGCGGTCCGTGAGCCAGCCGGAGAAGATCGTGCCCGCCACGTTGAAGATGCCGATCAGCGAGAGCAGCGAGGCGGCCATCGTGGGCGGCATGCCGTGATCGTGCGCCGCGGGGACGAAGTTGGTCCACATGATGCCGTTGGTCGAGGCGCCGCAGATGGCGAAGGTCCCGGCGAGCAGCCAGAACGGGCCGGTCCTGGCCGCGTGGCACAGCACCTGCACCGCGTGCCTGGCGGCACCCGGCACCGGGACCGGCTTGGGCGTGAACTCCTCGGCGCCGTACGGCTTCAGGCCCGCGTCCGCGGGGTGGTCGCGCAACAGCAGCCACACCAGCGGCGCGAGGACCAGTGCCACCAGTGCCACGGTCACCGTGACGGGGCGCCACTGGTAGCGGTCGATGGCCGAGGAGAGCACCGGCAGGAAGACGAACTGCCCGAAGACGCTCGCCGCCGTCAGGATGCCGGTCACCAGGCCACGCCTGCGGGTGAACCAGCGCCCCACGACGATCGCCGCGAAGCCCATGGCGATGGAGCCGCAGCCGAGGCCGACGAGGAAGCCCCAGTAGAGCGTCAACTGCCAGGCGTGGGTCATGAACGTCGTCAGGACGGCACCGGCGGCAATGATGCCGAGGGCGACGGCGACGACGTTCCGGAGGCCGAACCTGTCCATCAGAGAGGTGGCGAACGGCGCCGCCAGCCCGTTGAGCGCCATGTTCACCCACATCGCGAAGCCGATCGAGCCCCGCGACCAGTCGAACTGCTGGTGCAACGGGTTGACCAGCAGCCCCGGCATGGTGCTGAAGGCACCCGCGCTCATGATGGCCAGGGCGGCGACGGCCGCCACCCACCAGGCGCGGTGTATGCCCCTGCGGCCTTGGACCACGGGCGGGGGTTTCAGCGTCTGCGTCATACCGGAAATGCTGCGACTGCGGCAGGGAGGGAACGAGTAGCCAGATGGCCAGCATGTGCAAAAATCTGGCCATGAGTGTCTTCGTACATCCGGGACGCCACCGGGTCGCCGTCCTGGTGCGGCACGGGGTGCTTCCGATGGAACTCGGCCTGGTCCACCAACTGTTCGGCGCCGCCGTCTCCCCCGAAGGCACGCCGCTGTACGAGATCGCGACCTGCACCACCGTCCCCGGCACGGTCCGCACCGACACCGACTTCTGCCTCCACGTGGCACACGACACGCGGGCACTCCGGGAGGCCGACACCGTGATCGTCCCGGCCACGCACGAGGACGACGAGACGTACACCGAAGGGCGGCTGCCCACCGCCCTGGCCGAGGCGTTCGCGCACATCGGGCCCGGCACCCGGCTCGCCTCGATCTGCACCGGCGCCTTCGTACTCGCCGCCGCCGGGCTGCTCAACGGCCGCCGCGCCACCACCCATTGGAAGTCCTGCGCACACTTCCGGCAGCTGTACCCGGCCGTCCGCCTCGACCCCGATGTGCTCTACACCGACGAAGGGGACGTACTCACATCCGCCGGGGAGGCGTCCGGCATCGACCTGTGCCTGCACATGATCCGCAACGATCACGGCGCGTCCGTCGCCAACGAGGTCGCCCGCACCACCGTCGTACCGCCGCACCGCGACGGTGGCCAGGCCCAGTTCATCCAACGGCCCGTCCGCGAGCCGCAGTTCTCCTCCACCGGCAACGCCCGCGCCTGGGCGCTCAGCCGCCTCGACCGGCCGCTCACTCTCCAGGAGCTGGCCGCGCAGGAGTCCATGAGCGTACGGACCTTCACCCGCCGCTTCCGTGAGGAGGTGGGCATCACCGCGGTGCAGTGGCTCACCCAGCAACGCATCGAACGGGCCAGGCAGTTGCTGGAGGAGACCGACCTGCCCATCGACCGGATCGCCGCGGACGCCGGCTTCGGCACGGCCGCCTCCTTCCGGCACTCCCTCCAGGCGGCACTCGGCGTCTCGCCCACCAGCTACCGCAACACCTTCCGCGGCCCGGCCACGGCTTCCGGCAGTAGGACGTGACTGAGCGAGGCTTCGGCAAGGACGCCAACTGCCCGGCAAACAAGGGGAGTTCGAGGGAGAACGGGCCGTTCAGGGGGTAAGGGACAGGCGATGACGGCCGGCGCGCCGCGTCCTGGCAACGTGACGGGTCAGCGGGCGCGCCCCAACTCCTGGAGGTCAGCATGTGGGAACTCAGAGGCGAGGCGGAAATGCGGCTGTACTCGGACCGACTCGCCGCCGAACTCGCGCAGAAGCGCCGCGAGGAGCAGGAAGCGGACAACGGCAGCGGTGACCTTGCCGCCCCGGTGGACGCAGGCGGCGGGGCCGCCGGGGCGGTCTCCGGAAGCGGAGAGGAGACCTAGGTCCGCAACGGTGATGACGGCGGCACGAGCCACGCGGCCCGGCAGCCTTGGTTGACGCGCCGTCACGGTGGTCAGGCGCCAAGGACCTCGTCGGCGCTGCGCGGCTCTGTGCGCGGCTGCTGGTTGAGCCTGTGGCGCGCGATGGAGGAGTGCCGGTAGACCTCCTTGCGGGCGCGCATGATGGTGCCCAGCGGGGCGTGCTCGGCGGTGACCCGCCAGGGCGTGAAGGACAGTGAGTCCATCTTCTCCAGGTTTTCCGGTCCTGAGATGTCCTGCTGCGGCAGCCGCAGTTTGGCCACGGTGACGGGCGGCGAGAGCTGCTCGGGCCACTCCACGGTGGTGTCCTCCACCGGCATCCGCTCCAGGTCGGTGCAGAGCTGGACCTGGATGTCGAAGGCGTAGGGCCGCTCCTGCAGCTCGGCTTGCAGGGCCGGCCGGAAGACCTCTGCCGCGGAGGTCGGGTCGATGGCGCGCCTGACCACCGCGGCGGCGAAGTGCGGGTCGGGGGTGATGCGCACCTTGGCGATGTAGTCCCCGTGCCGCACCGCGCCCATCGTCCAGTAGCTCGACAGCAGGACGTTGACCGGGGGGATCTTGGACAGGCGCAGGAAGGCCAAGAACTCGTCCCACGCCCAGTCGTCCCGGTCCAGCGTCCCCTTTCCGGTCACGAAGTCGGTGAAGAAGCGATGTGCGCCGGGCCGGCCCTGGGAGAAGTAGGCCGGCGCGTTCAGGAACAACTCCTGGATGAACAGGTAGTGCTCGACCGTATTGCAGAAGAAGATCGGTGCGTTGATGTTGGCGTAGTCGAAGGTGCCGGTGCCCGGTTCGTCTTCCAGCAGGGTCGGGCCGTCGATGTCGAAGATCTTCAGTGCCAGTCCGGTGGCGCTGCCCAGTCGCGCGTCGGCTCCGGCGTGCGGCGAGCCGTTGGAGAAGCGGATGAGCGCGTCGTGGGTTCCGGGAGTCGCGTAGATGCCCTGGGCGTACTCGGGGGGAAGCCCGTCCAGGATCTCCACCTGCCCTCGGAGCAGCCCGTAGCCCTTGGCATGGGCGTCGCGGAGTGCACGTCCGGTGCCACCCGCGCTGACCGAATCGGTGATGTAGCTCTCGGTCTTTTCGATCACCGTCTGCAGGTTCTGGTCGAAGTGCGGTTCATCGTCTTCGACGTCCGGCGTGTAGGGGACGAACTGTGGTGCCATGACTTCGGCCTCTCCTCGGGGACGGTGGCCGGCCTCGGAGGGTGGGGCTCAGTCCTCCAGGTCGGCGAGCCAGCGCAGGGCGCGCAGACCCGGCAGGAAGCAGTACTCACCGCCGCGGGTGACCACGAAGCCGGGCAGGTTCCGCAGGCGGCGCCTGACCGGCTTCTCCGGGATGGTGGCGCTGCCGGTTCCGTCGTGATGGCCGGCTACCGGGTCCTTCTCGCCGGGGTAGCCGATGAAGTTGCCGTCGTTGACCCACTCGGCCTTGATGAACTCGAACTGTCGCTCCAGGTGAGCCCCGATGAAGACGCCGACCAGACCCCGGTCGGCACCGTCGTCCTCCAGTACGCCATCGGGCAGCGGCGGGCCGTAGGTGGTGCCGCGGCGGATGAGGCGGTGCATCCGTGCGTCGCCGATGATGGTGGCGTCGCGGGGGTTGGTACGCCGGATGTGCGCACCCGCCGGGCACCGGAAGCCCCGGTCGTCGTTCTCCCGGTACAGGAAGTTGTTGACGCGGTGCGGATCGGCCGCCAGCTCCGGGTCATCGTGTTCCGGTGCCAGGGCCAGCGGCGCGCCGCTGGGCCAGCGGCCGACCATCTTGGCCGCCAGGAGCGCCTCCTCCTGGGCGTTGGAGGTGTTCGCGCGCAGGTACGTGCGCCAGGCCGCCACGTTGGTGTGGATCTTGCGCACGGCCACATAGGTCCCGTTGCGCCCCAGCACATCGGGGCTGGGCATGGCCGGCAGGCTGCCGGTTTCGTCGGGGTAGCCGAGGATGAACTCGCCGGCTTTGATGGGGACTTCCTGCGGGTTGGAGCCGGGCAGTCCGACACCCTCGATGTTCGGATGGCTGATGCCGTCGCGGAAACCGAAGGTGGTGCGCCCGGTCGGCAGCTGGTGGACCTCCTGCTGCCAGATCACCTGGACGCCGGGCATGTCCTCGTAGGCGACGCGGGCCCGCTCCAGCTCCTTGTCCAGCTGCGCCGCGTCGGATGACAGGGCGCTCAACGCGATGTGCACATCGCCCGTTCCGAACGGTGCCTCCCAGTGGGCCGGGCCGCTCTCGCCCACGTCACCGATCAGCTCCGCCCGAGCGGCCATGCCCTCGCGGAACGCCCGCGGGAAACTGTCAAGCGACTCCTGCGGCACCCCCAGGGCCTTCAGCCCCTGGTAGGTGAAGGCCACCGCCACCCAGGCATCCTGGCTCCGGTCCACGTCGGGCAGACCGGCCGAGGTCAACGGGAGCAGCCGCCGCAGCAGGGCGCGTCCGGCGTGCCGGTCATCGACGCGCAGGAAGATGAACCTTCCCTCGTACGGCACCGGCCGTGGGCGCAGTGCCCCGCTCTGGATGTCGTCGATCTCGACGCGCACGCCGGCCGTGCTGCTGCTCGCCGCTGTGTTCATGATCGCTTGTGCCTCCACATCGGTCCCTGCCTGGGCAGCCCTGCCGCGCCGATCGGCGCCATCCGACGCGGTCCACCGGTGTCGGGTCGGCTGTGAGAGTTGGCTGTGTCCGGTTCTAGGCCGTCAGAAGCGCCCTAGGCCGAGGCTTCCTCCAGCAGCTTCTGGAAGGCCGGCGTGCCCACCAACGCGGCATTGGCCGGGTTCTCCAGCGCCGCCCGGAATTCAGGGGTGTCCAGCACCGCCTGGAACGCCTCGTTCACGCGCTGGTCCTTCCAGATCTGCTGAACGGTCAGATCGGGGTACGAGCTGACGAAGACCCCCGCGGGCTCCTGCTGGGCAACGAACCAGTCCTTCACCCCTGGATCGCTGATGCCGGGGAACCCTTCGGAGTGGGAGAAGACCGTGTCGAAACGGGCCCCGACCACCGTCTTGCCGAAGTCGTCGATGTACGTGTCCCAGGAACCGTCGAAGACGCTGGCGAACATGAACCGGGTGTCGTTGTCGAAGATCACATGCCGCGCGTCGTGCAGGGTGCCGATCTGGCGCAGCGCCCCACGGGCCTCCACGTCAGCCGACCCGCCGGCGAGCGTGGCGAGATCCTCACGCAGCGCGTCCCCATGACCCGGCTTGATCTTGGTAAAGACAGTGAATTCGCTACAGACCCCATCCGTCATACCCGGGCGATCGGGCTGAGCCGACTGGGCTGCACCTGACGTCGCAGTCATCGGGAGATTCTCCTGCCACAGATCGGTGCGAAGGTCGCCAAGCGCCCGCATATCGGGGCGCCATCGCCCTCACCTCTCAATCCTCACTGCACATGCACTGCCGCGCATCTTCGCCCCAGGGCGACGGGGTCACCGTCACGATGCCGCGAAGGAAAGGCAGACCCGGAGGCCGGCCGGCCGTCCCGTTCCGGGAAGGCAGCACGACGGGTGCGGCAGGCCGATGCACGCTCCTCGCGTCCCGCAGAAGCTCCCGAGGACAGATCCGGCCGGGCGCAGGAAAATGGAATCGGGAGGCGCCGAGTACGTCGTCGTCACGCTCCCGGACAGGCACTTCCGCCCCCACCGGAGGTAACCATGGGCAAAGTTCTCGGTGATGTGCTGGGTCTTGCGGCCGGCGTCGCGATCAGCCCGCTCCCGATCATCGCCGTCATCCTCGTACTCGCCACGCCTCGCGGACGCCTCAACGGACCGCTGTTCACCGTCGGCTGGATCCTGGGGCTCTCGGCTCTGGGCGCGGTGATGCTGGTGATCGCCTCCCCCGCAGGCGCCTCCTCCCACAATCACCCGGCCACCTGGGTGGGCGCGCTCAAGCTCGCCCTGGGCGTGCTCCTCGTCCTCTTCGGCGCCCGGCAATGGCACCGCCGCCCGGCGGATCCCTCGCAGGCCCAGCTGCCGAAGTGGATGGGCGCGATCGACCGCCTCACGCCGGTCAAGATCTTCGGACTCGGACTTGGCCTGGCCGCGCTCAACGCCAAGAACGCCCCGCTGACCATCGCCGCGGGCGCCGCGATCGGCTCGGCCGGACTGCCGGCCGGGCAGCAGATCGCCTCGCTGGCGATCTTCGTTCTGATCGCCACCCTCGGCCTGCTGGCCCCCCTGGGGGTCTTCCTGCTGGGAGGAGAGCGGGCGAGAACCACGCTCGGCAATTGGAAGGACTGGGCAGCTCAGCACAATGTCGCCGTGATGGCCGTCCTGTTCTTCGTTCTCGGGTTGAAACTGCTGGGCGACGGCATCTCCGTCCTCACCTCCTGACAGACCGCGGCCGGGCGGATCAGGGGCGGGGTCCGCGTCGTCGGCAGCCGCCGTGTCGTCGAGGCCCCGGCCGGTCCGGCCGGGGCCTCGACGACCTTTTCTAGGTCGCCGGGACCGCCTGTTCCACGGTGAACTTCGTGCGGAGGGAGGCGCTGTAGCGGCGCAGCAGCAGGATGGCGGTGGCGGCGAGGCCGGTGAGCAGGCCGAGCCAGATGCCGAGGGTGTGGAGTCCGGCGGCATAGCCGAGCAGCCATGCGGCGGGCAGGCCGATGAGCCAGTAGCCGATGAGGGTGATGCGGAAGCCGCTCTTGGTGTCGTCGAGGCCGCGCAGCAGGCCGACGCCGATGTTCTGGGCGCAGTCGAAGAACTGAAGGACCATGATCACCAGGAGCAGGTGGGTGGCGATGGACACTGCCTGGGCGTCGCGGGCGCTGCCGGTGTCGAAGAAGGGGCTGAGCACCAGGTCGGGGAGGGTGACGTAGACGATGCCCACGACGACCATCACGGCGCCCGCGCAGGCCAGCGCGGTGTTCTTGATGCGCAGGGCGTTCTCGGGCCGGTCCAGGGCGAGTTCGCGGCTGACGTTGATGGACGCGGCGTGCGAGAGGCCGACGGCAACCTGGAAGACGATGTAGACGAGCTGGTTGACGGCGGTGTGCGCGGCCAGGGCCGCGCTGCCGAAGGAGCCGGCCATCAGCGCGGTCACGGAGAAGAAGCCGGCCTCGGAGCCGTAGGTGGCGGCGATCGGGATGCCGAGCCGGATCAGGCGGCGGACGGTGGCGCGGTCGGCCTTGGCGATGTTGACGCTCAGCAGCGGGCCGAGTACCGGGTCCTTCTTCGCCGAGAGGTACAGGGCCAGGCAGGTCAGCAGGTAGACCAGCGAGGTGGCCACGCCGACACCGGGCAGGCCCAGCTTCGGCAGTCCCCATGTGCCGTGGATCAGGGCCCAGTTGATACCGGCGTTGACGGCGACGGAGGCGATGGTGATCTGCAGCAGGGCCTGCGGGCGGCGCATGCCGACGGTGAACTGGCGGACGGCCTGGAACCACAGGCAGGGCAGCAGGCCGGGGGCGAGCGCCAGCAGCATGGTCTGCGCGCGGTCGACGACGTCGGCTTCCTGGCCCAGGAAGGTCAGGGCCTGGCCGATGAGGAGCATCAGCACGGCCCCGGCCATGCCGGCGAGCGTCGCGACGGCCAGGCCGGCCCGGACGATCTTGCGCACCTCGTCGCCGCTCCGGTGCCCCGCGTCCCCCGTCGCCGCGCCGTCCCGCTCCGTCTCGGCGCGCGCGTCGGCGGCGGCGATCTGGTTGCCGACGGAGGTGACCAGGCCGACGCCCATGGTCCGCAGCTGGTTGAAGAGGACGATGGCAAGACCGCCCGCCGCGAGGTCGGCCGTGCTGAGCATGCCCATCATCACGGTGTCGGTGGTGGTCAGCGCCACCTGCGCGAGCTGCGTGAGGATCAGGGGGACGGCGAGGGTGGCCAGGGCCCGGCTGTCGCGGATGAGGGTGGTCAGTGACATGGCTGGTATCAATTCCTGCGGAGTTTGGTGAGCTTCTCGTCGATCTCACGCTCGACGGCGGGATCGAGGAGGTTGCGGGCGTTCATCCAGTCGTCGTTGAAGACGGTGTCCATGTACTTCTCGCCGCCGTCGTTGACCAGGGCGACCATAGTGCTGTCCGGCGGGAGGGAAGGCAGGCGGGTCAGGGCCTCGTGGACCACCCCGCCCGCCGAGCCGCCGATGAGCAGACCGGTGCGGGCGAGTGCGCGGGCGGTGGCGAAGGCTTCCACGTCGCCGACCTTGACGCCTTCGTCGATCAGGTCGAAGTCGACGAGCGCGCCGATCTCGGCGCCTTCGGGGGTGCCGGTGCCGGACTGGTAGTAGTCGTGGGCAGGGCCGCCGAACGCGATGGACCCCTTGGGCTCGACGCCGACGGTGGTGAAGTCCGGTGCCAGTTTGCGCAGTTCGCGGGCGGTGCCGCACAGCATGCCGCCGGTGCCGACCGCGCCGATCACGACGTCGATGGTGCCGAGGGCCTGGTGGAGTTCGTGGGCGACGGGGAAGTAACCGACGCCGTTGGCGGGGTTGTTGTGCTGTTCGGTGAAGATGGTGTTGTCCTGGCCGCGTGCCATGTCCTCGGCCAGCTCTTCGCGGGCGGCGGTGGCCAGCTCCTCGGTGCCGTCGTCGACGACGTAGACGAGTTCGGTGCCCAGCGCCTTCATACCGCGCAGCTTGTCGGCGGCGGCGTGGTGGTCGACGACGGCGGTGAAGGTGTAGCCGCGTTCGGCGGCGATGACGGCCAGGCCGAGGCCGGTGTTGCCGGAGGTGGATTCGATGATCCGGCCGCCGGGGCGGAGTGTGCCGTCCTGCTCGGCGGCGTCCACCATGGCGCGGGCCATGCGGATCTTGGCGCTGCCCGTGGGGTTGTACATCTCCAGTTTGAGCAGGAGGCGGCTGCCGGTTTCGGTGCGGCACAGCTCCAGCAGCGGGGTGCGGCCGATGAGGTCGGATATGCGGGAGACCACGGCGGGGCGCGCGAGTGCCTCGTTCATGGGAAGACTCCTGGGCGTTCGAAGGGGGTCAGCAGGCGGGCCGGCGGTCCAGGCGCCAGCGCGGGCGGCCGTCCAGGCGGTCCAGTACGACCTTGGTGGGCAACGGCAGGTCGTGGAAGGGCGACTCGTTGGAGTCCATCTGGTAGCCGGCGGTGTTCGGGTAGACCAGCAGGTCGCCGACGCCTGGCCGGGCGGGGAAGGGGATCTTGCGCCAGGTGACCATGTCCGACTCCAGGCAGGACGCGCCGCCCACGCACGCGGGGTGCACCGCGCCGCCGCGGGCACGCCCGGCCGGGGTCACCAGCTGCGGGTCGGGCAGGTACTCGCTGTTGAACCACTGCTCGGACAGGCTCAGGCTGGTGCCGTCGACCGTCACGATCCGGTACCCGTCGCGGTCCTTGACGCCCTGGACGCAGAAGACGGATGAGCCCGCCCTGTCCAGCAGGGCGCGGCCAGGCTCCATCATCAGCAGCGTGCCGGTGTCCTTGAGCCGGGCCGCGAGGGTGTCCCGGCCGCCTTCGGGGACGGTGGCCAGGATGGTGCGCAGGGCGTCGGCTCCGGCGACGGGTGAGTGGTACGGGTAGAAGTCGCCGCTCTGGAACGTCTTGTGTGCGTGGTAGTGCTCGGGGCGCTGGCCGGCGAGGAAGGTGTGCCAGCGGTCGGCGGAGCTGTAGTCGACGGCGAAGCCGCCGCCGATGCTGATCCGGTCGGCCTGCAGCCCCCGCACCCTGGCCTTGAGGCACAGGTCGACGAGTTCGCCCGCGAGGTCGGCGCGCGGCTGGGTGGCGTAGCCGGACAGGTGGAAGCTGAAGCCTTCCATCCGTACCGCGTCCCCTGCGTGTACGCACCGGTCGAGCGCGGTCTCCAGCTCGGCGGTCGTCATGCCGAAGCGGCTGTGCGGCTGTGCGGGCGGCAGGCGGCGCAGCAGCAGCCTGGCCGGGCGCACGGTGCCGGTCAGCGCCAGGGTGATCAGCAGGTCCAGCTCGTCGAGCGCGTCGACGGCGACCAGGCAGCCCTGGAGGAGGGCGAGGCGCAGCAGTTCGTCGCTCTTGGCGGGTCCGGTGACGACGAGGTGCTCGCCGCGTACGCCGTGTCCCAGTGCCTCGCGGAGTTCGCCCGCGCTGGCCACGTCGACGCCTGCCTGGTGGGCGGCGGAGCGTTCCATCCACACCGCGGCCTTGTTGGCCTTCTTCGCGTAGTACACCCGCCCTTCGACCCCGGCGTCGCGGAGCGCGGCGCGGAAGGCGGCGAGGTTCGCGTCGAAGCGGTGCGGCAGCAGGAAGTGGAAGGGGCCGCCGAAGGCGTAGGACAGTTCGTGCAGCAGGCCGCTGTCCAGGACCCGGTCGGTGTCGGGGTCGGTGTGGGCGGGCAGCGTCGGCACGGTCGTGGGGTGCGGTCCGGTCACTGCCACAGCGGCACCTGCACTCCCAGGCCCTGGTCCAGGGCGAGTTGGGCGAAGCGGTGGCCCAGCGCGATGTCGGTGACGACGAGTCCGCTGTTGTAGGCGAAGATGCGCTCGGCCGGGGACCTGCGGCCCGCGGTGATGCCCGCGATGACCGGGGGGAACTCGGTGTCGACGGCGGGGAATTCGCCGTTGTCGTCGGCCATGTCGGTGCCGGTGACCCTCATCTGGGCCTCGCTGGTGGCCACGACGCGGTCGGCCTGGTGGAGGGTGGAGGGCGCGAGGCCGTGTCCGACGAGGACCGACAGCGCGCCGGGCTTGAGCCAGCCGGCTTCGACGGCGGCCGGGGTGTGGCCGCCCGCGGTGGCGAGGATGATGTCGGCGTCGGCCGCGGCGGCCCGCAGGTCGGTGACGATCTCCACGTCCCGCTCGGGGAAGTGCGCGCGCAGCTGTTCGCGTACGGCGGCGATGCCGTCGGAGTGGGTGCCGAAGAGCATCAGACGGTCCAGGTCGGGCAGGGTCGTCAGCAGGAAAGGCAGGGCCAGGCGGCCCTGGGTGCCGGTGCCGATGACCAGGGCGCTGCGGGCGCCGGGCCGGGCGCATTCGCGGGCCAGCAGCGCGGAGACGGCCGGGGTGCGCAGCGAGCCGATGCGCCCGCAGTCCATCATCGCGACGGGCAGCCCGGTGACGTCGTCGTAGAGGGTCAGCGAGGTGTAGTAGTGCTGTGCCTCGCGGCCCTTGTCGAGTCCGTGCTTGTAGGAGGTCTTGATCGCGACGACGTTGCGGGAGCCGTCCCTGCCCAGCATCGCGTAGGAGACCGAGTGCCCGTCGTCGGGCTTGACGGTGAGCTTGCGGGGGTTGTCCGAATTTCCGGCTTGAAGGGTGCGGTAGGCGCCTTCCACGGTGGCGACGACATCGGCCAGGGATATGTCGATCCCGGCGAGGTCGCTCTTCGACAGGACGCGCAGGGTCGTGTCGTCCGCGGGGAGGGAACGGGCCTGGTGGGCCACGGTGGTGTCGGTCATGTCCGTCCTCGGTGCGTGGTGGGCGCTCAGGCTGCGTGGGCTTCGATGGCGGCCTGACCGTAACCGTGCTCGTCCTGTTCGGCCAGGGGGCGTGTGCCGCGTCGGGGGACGCGGACGGAGGCGCGCTTGAGCCAGCGGTCGGTGCCGTCGTACCGGGCGCGGAAGGGCACCCGGCCGTGCACGACGAGGTCGTTGTCGACGATCAGCACCTCGCCGGGGTGCAGGCTCACGGCCCGTGAGACGCGGGCGAGTTCGGCTTCCAGGCGCCCGTAGGCGGCGCGGTATTCCGCGTCGGCATCGGCGAGCGGGGTGTAGGCCGGGTCGAACCGCAGCGTCAGGCCGTCATCGGCACGGAAGAGGACGGGCACCGGTTCGGGCGCCCGGTCCGCGTATCCCTGGGCCTCGGCGTACGCGTCGTCGGGCAGGATCGGCAGCGCGGGCCTGGTCAGCGTCGCGATGTCCGCCTCGTCGAGCCGGACGTTGCGGATGCCGGCCGCGGTGGTGGCGATGTGGTCGTGGTTGCGCATGCAGCCGAGCATCAGCAGGTGGGCGCGCCCGGGGTGGAAGGCGTCCTCGGTGTGCGGGCTGAGCAGCACGGTGCTGCTGGCGCCTGTCTGTTCGGTCTCGTGTCCCGGGGCGGGGACGATGTTGTGCACGAAGCGGCCGTCCTGCTGGCCCTCCCACGCGATGGGGTTGCCCATGACGGTGGCGAGCAGCAGCAGTTCGATGTCGTGGACGGCGGCGCAGTCGCCCGCGGTGGCCCAACTGCCGGGCGTCGGGCCTATTCCGGCGTCGTCGACCTCCAGGCCGCGCAGGATGAACAGGCCGTCGTCGGTGTCGACGGGGCGCAGTGCGTGGCGCAGCCGGTCACTGAGATCGCCGGCGAATTCGGCGACACGGGCGAGGAGTTCGGGGGAGGTCGCCGAGGTACCGAATTCGGTGAGGATCTTCTCGGCGGCGTGGCGCAGTTCCCCGACGCAGGCGGCGTCGAGCTGACGAACGGGTGCGGCTCCCGTGCTCATGTCGAGGTAATCCGTTCCGTTGAAGGCGGGGAGTGAGGTGCGGTGCGGCGCCGGACGGGCAGGGCGCAGCACGCCTGACGGACCGGCACGGGGGCCTGACGGTTCCGCTCCGTGCCCGGTGTCTGGCGGACGGTGACGAAGGTACCCACAGCCGTAAGGCAAGGCAAACCTAACTAAATTTTGCGGCCGTGTGTCCGGGTTCGTTCAACTCTCGCCGTTAAAGGGCCGGTTGACGTCGACCAATTCCCGTGATCGACCCTCCGCGCCTTGCGGAAACAGCCAGGATCAGGGTAGGCAAACCTAAGCAGTGGGATCCGACCGGAACTGAGCGGAGCGAGGCAACGTGGACTTCACCAGGCGACAGGCGCTGTGGGCCGGCGGCGGCATAGGCGTGGCCGCCCTGCTGACCGCCTGCACGGGCGGCAACGGTGCGGCCTCATCCGACTCCGGCGGCAAGCCCAGAAAGGGCGGCACGCTGCGCATCGGCGCACTCGGCCGCTCCTCGGCGATCACCCGCGACCCGCACGGCAGCCAGGGCAACGAGAGCGACTACCTGGTCATCGCCCTCGTCTACGACACGCTGACCGCGCCCGGCCTGAAGGACAACACCGTCGGCCGCCTCGCCAGCACCTTCACGCCATCGAAGGACCTCAAGACCTGGCGCTTCACGATCGCCGAGGGAGCGGCCTTCCACGACGGGACCGCGGTCACCGCGGACGACGTGGTGTGGTCGCTGCGCCGGCTGCGCCACACCCCCGCGGGCGCGGCCCGGCTGCCCGGCATCCAGGCGAAGAACATCACGGCCGACGGCAAGGACACCGTCGTCCTCGTCTCCGATTACGCCAACGCCGAACTGCCCTCGCTCACCCGCCTGTCGACGTTCATCCTCAAGAAGGACACCCCCGAGAAGGACATCGCCACGTCGCCGGGCACCGGGCCCTTCACGCTCGACTGGTACCGCGGCGGCAACGCCCGCCTGCTGCGCAACGAGCACTGGCACGGCGGGCAGGTCCGCCTCGACGCCATCGAAGTGACCATGTTCGAAAGCCCGCAGGCGATGGCCAACGCGATGATGTCCGGCCAGATCGACGTGGCATCCAACGCCGGTGCGGTCGCCGCCCGTACCGCCGCCGCCCGCAAGGACATCCAGATCGTCCGGCGCCCCAACGACATGGCCATGCCGATCGTGATGCGCACCTCCAGCGGCCCGTTCGCCGACCCCAAGGTCCGCGAGGCGATGAAGTTCGTGGTGGACCGCGAGGCGATGATCAAGCAGGCCCTGTCCGGATACGGCACCGTCGGCAACGACATGCTCGGCACCGGTGACCCCGACTACGCCAAGGACATCCCGCAGCGCCACCGCGACCTGGCGAAGGCGAAAAAGCTGCTCAAGGAAGCCGACTTCGACTTCTCCAGGACCTACGAACTGGTCACCACCGAAGACGTCGCCGGACTCGCCGAATCCGCGACGCTCTTCGCCTCCCAGGCCCGCGAGGCCGGCATCAAGGTCAAGGTCGTCAAGCAGGAATCCGGCACCTTCTACCAGAAGACCTGGCTCAAGGGCGACTTCTACACCAACTACTGGGGCACCAACGACTCCGTGGTCTTCTTCGCCTCCAAGACCATGACCACCGGATCCGGCCAGAACGAAGCCGACTGGTCCGACAAGGACTTCGACGCCGCCTACCACAAGGCCATCGCCACCTCGGACACCGCCGCACGCGCCACCGCCCTGCACGACCTCCAGCAGATCGAGCACGACCGCTCCGGCTACCTGCTGTGGGGCGTGGCCGAGGGCATCGACCTGGCCGCGCCCAAGGTCCACGGCCTGCCCAAGCTCCCCGGCTACGGCCGCGTCCAGCTCGAAAACGTCTGGCTGGCCCCATGACCGGAACCACCGCTCCCCCGGCCGAGGCCACCACCCGGCCCGTGACGGCATCGGCGGCACACCGCGCAGGGCTGCTCGCCCTGCGGACCGCATCGGTGCTGGGCAAACGCCTCGCCATGCTCCTGATCCTGCTCGCCGTGGTGTTCGCGGCGATCGAACTGCTGCCGGGCGACGCGGCAACGGCCACGTCCGAACGCGGCGAGGGCGCCGCCGGAATCGCCGCCCGCCGTCATCTGCTGGGCCTGGACCGGCCGGTGTGGGAACGCTTCCGGGACTGGATCACCGCCCTGCCCACCGGCGACCTCGGCACCTCAGCCCGCGGCCAGCAGGTGACCGACCTGCTCGCCGCGCCGCTGCCCAACACCATCGTGCTGGGCAGCACCGCCTTCGTGCTCACCGTCATCGCCGCGCTGGCGCTCGGCATCTGGTCCGCCGCCCGGCCGCGCGGCGTCGTCGACCGGGTGGTGGACCTCACCTCAACCGCCGCCTTCGCGCTGCCCGAATTCGTGGTCTCCATCGGCCTGTTGCTGGTGCTGGCCCTGTGGACCGGCTGGCTGCCGGCCGCCACCGTCACCGGCGGGGACGGCGCCCCGGCCAGCTGGACCATGCTGGTGATGCCGGTACTGGCGCTGACCGTCCCGCAGACCGGCTGGAACACCCGGATCGTCCGCGCCGCCCTCGCCGACCAGGCCGCGACGCCCCACGTGGAGGCCGCCCACCTGGACGGACTGCCGCTGCGCCGGGTCCTGCTGCACCACGCCCTGCCGGGTGCCTGGCCCGCCATCGCCACCGGCATCGCCACGTCCACCGGAATGCTGCTCGGCGGAACGGTGGTGGTGGAGACCCTCTTCAACTACCCGGGAATCGGCACCGTGCTGGCCGGAGCCGTCGCCGACCGCGACACCCCCGTCATCGCCGCCGTCGTGGCCTGCGCGGCGGCCCTGATCACCGTCGTCCTCCTCCTCGCCGACCTCGTCCGCGCCCGCACCCTGGGAGCCCGCTCATGACCGCCACCGCGGTCCTCGACCAGCGGTCCGCGCGCCGCACCTGGCCGCGGATCCTCCTGCCCGTCGCCCCCGCCGTCCTGCTCGTCCTGACCGCGGTGCTGGGCCCCGCGCTGGCCGCCCGGCCCGTCGACAAACCCGTCACCGCCCCCTACGCGGAAGCCGGCGCCGAAGCCGTCCTGGGCGGCGACCAGCTCGGCCGCGACGTCCTCAGCCGGCTGCTCAACGGGGGCAGCGCCCTGATCGGCAACGCCCTGATCGTGGCACTCGCCGTCACCGCCCTGGCCACCCTGCTCGGCTGCTACGCCGTGCTCAGCCCCCGGCTCGGACGCCTGATCGAGCGCGCATCCGACACCGCCATCCTGCTGCCGCCGGTCCTCGGCATCATGCTCCTCGCGCTGGCCTGGCCCGGCGGCGGACGGCCTGCCATCACCCTGGCCGCCATCGGGCTCGGCACGCCGTACGCGGTGCGCATCGTGGCCAGCGCAGCGGCCCCGCTCGCCGGCGCGGGCTTCATCGAGGCGGCCGTCGCGAGCGGGGAGGGCACCACCCACCTGGCGCTGCGCGAAATCCTGCCCAATCTCCGCGCCGTCGTCCTGGCCCTGTTCGGCCTGCGCTTCGTCGACGGGGTCTACGTCATCTCGATGGCCGGATTCCTCCAACTCGGCCCCCAACCGCCCGAGGCGGACTGGGCGCTGATGATCCGTGAGAACAGCCCCGGCATCCTCCTCAACCCCTGGGCCGTGGTCGCCCCCGGCCTGGCCATCGGACTGCTCGCCATCAGCGTCAACCTCGCCGCCAACGCCCTGGCACCGGCCACCGCGCGCCGGTCCGCACTGCGATGACCACCGGCCGCTCCGCACCCACACCCCAGGACACGCACGTGGACACGTCCCGCACGCCGCCACCCGTCACGGTCACCGACCTCGAAATCAGCCTGTCCCACGGCCCGGTCCTGCTGAACGCCACCGACCTCAGCCTGCAAGCAGGCAGGATCGCGGCGCTGACCGGCCCCTCGGGCTCCGGCAAGACCACCCTGCTGCGCGCCCTCATCGGCGACCTCCCCCACGGCGCCCACCTCACCTCGGGCACCGTCCTGATCCTCGGCCAGGACGTCTTCGCCCTCACCCCCGACGCGCTGCGCGCCCTGCGCCGCCACCGCATCGCCTACGTCGGCCAGGACCCGGGCTCCGCCCTCAACCCCCGCATGACCGCCGCACAGTTGATCGCGGAGGTCGCCGACGACGCCACGCCCGACGCGGTCACGGCGCTGATGGCCGAGTGCCTGCTCCCCGAAGCGCTCGCCCACCACCGCCCCGGCGCCCTGTCCGGCGGACAACAGCGCCGCCTCGCCCTGGCTCGCGCGCTGGCCCGGCGCCCCGACGTCCTCCTCCTCGACGAGCCCACGGCCGGCCTCGACACCGCGTTGCGCGACGAGATCACCGACCTGCTCCGCCGCCTCGCCACCACCCGCGACATCAGCATCGTCCTGTCCTGCCACGACCCGCACGTCGTCGACGCCTGCGCCGACACCGTCACCGCCCTCGGCACACCCGCCGAGGCCGCACCGCGCACCCCGCCCCGCGAACCCGCCCGCCCCCGCACATCCGGCCGTCCGGACACCCCCGCCGACGGCGGCCTGCGCGCCACCCGCCTCCACGTCGCCTTCACCCACCGCCGCCACACCCACCAGGCCCTGAACGACGCGGAGTTCCACGCACCGCCCGGCACCGCCACCGGCATCACAGGACCGTCCGGCTCCGGCAAGACCACCCTCCTGCGCACTCTGGCGGGACTCCAGAAACCGAACGCCGGCTCCCTCACCTGGAACGGACAGCCGCTCCCCGCCGACGTCCGCAAACGCAGCCGCGCACAGCAACGCAGCATCCAGCTCGTCCCGCAGAACCCGCTCGGCGCCCTCAACCCCACCCGCACCATCGGCGCTTCCCTGACCCGCCCGCTCCAGCTCCACCGCACGGTCGCCAAGCCCCACAGGCCCGCCCGGGTCCGCCAACTCCTCGACGATGTCGGCCTCCCCGCCGACTTCGCCGACCGCTACCCCCACGAACTCTCCGGCGGCCAGCGCCAGCGCGCCTCCATCGCCCGCGCCCTGGCCACCGACCCCGACCTCCTGCTCTGCGACGAAGTCACCTCAGCCCTGGACCCGGTGACGGCCACCGCAGTCCTGGAACTCCTCACCCACCTACGCACCGACCGCCACCTCACCCTCGTCCTCGTCAGCCACGAACTCCCCCTGGTCACCGCCTACACCGACACCCTCCACCTCCTCCACGAGGGCCGGGTCACCACACCGGCCGACCGTGAACCCACCACGAAACCGTCGACGACCGGGGCGGTCAGGTCCTGAGGGGCGAGGGGCGGCGGCTTCCGGTCAGGGGCACGGGGCCAGAGGTCAGAGGTCAGCGGACCCCCACCTCCCCCAACACCCGCCTCTGATCCCCCGTCAACTCCACCGGGAAATACAGGTAACACACCCCTCCGGACCCACCCTTGACCTTCCCCTTGTCGTCATACCGCTTCGTCCGCAGCCAGATGTTCTCGAACTGGTGGCGCGGGTAGACGTGCCGGACCGCGGCGTCGTCCTTGGAGGCGGGGTCGTTGGCGATGATGTCGCCGGATGCGGTGAAGCCGATGACGGTCATCAGGTGGCCGGCGGTGCCGTAGCCCGCGCCGTCGAGTTCGTTCGCCAGGAAGGACTGGGAGGTGATGACGGGGATGCCCGCCTGGATCAGGTGCTCGATGTCGGTGAGGGAGTCCAGGCGGGTGACGACGGCCTGGAGGTCGCGGTAGGTCGCGGCGTAGGCGGCGTTGAAGGGCCAGTTGCCGCAGCCTGCGTACTGGCCGTCGAAGGTCTGCCGGGCGGCGTGGCAGACCTGGGGGTCGGCATAGGCGGGGTCGACCCAGGCCAGGTCTTCGGGGGTGGCCCTGCGGCCCCAGTACTCGATGATCATCTGGGACGAGGTGGGGCTGCACCACGCCTCACCGCCGTTGTCGTACTCGGGGTACTGGCCCTTGTGGATCTCCTGCGAGTAGCGCGGTACGCCGAGCTCCCTGCCGGCCGCATCCCCCGGCCGGGAGGCGGGGACCTCGAAGCGGTCGGGGACGTCCGAGCCCATCGCGCCGAGCCGCCAGACGGTCGGCGTGCGGTCGCTGCCCGGGGTGCGGTGGAGGGTGAGGCGGAGCTGGTAGGCCGTCAGGCGGAGGCCGGTCGCCGGGTCGTCGAGGGCGAGGGTGTCGGTGGAGACGCTGCTCCGGCCGTCCTTCTGGCCGTCGACGGAGGTACGGCGGATGTCGGCATCGGCGTCGCCCGAGGTCCAGCGGCCCATGACGTACCAGGGGGTGCGGACGCCGTCGCCGTAGGTGGCGCGCAGTTCGACGGTGAGCCAGGTGCCGGGTGGTGTGTGGGCGTTCCAGGAGGCGATGATCTCGGTGGCCGGCACGGTGAGGGTGTGCCGGGGGCCGGTCCAGGTGGCGTATTCCCAGGCGGTGGTCCTGCCGGTGTGCGGGTCGTGGTAGTCGGCGGTGCCCGCGGGGGCGGCGAGGGTGAGGCCGGGGCGGCGGCCGGACACGACGCGGGTGCCGTCGGCGCGGCCCGAGCGCCAGTCGGCCGCTGTGGTCCAGGCGTGGTGGTCCACAAGGCTCCTCTGCGGCCGGGGGGCCGCGGGGTCCGCGGGGGCGGGTGTGGCAGGTGCGGCGGGGCGGGGCGCGGCGGACGCCATGGGGGCCGCGGCGCCGGCCGCCGCTGCGAGCGCGGCGGCCAGGACGGTGCGGCGGGGCGCTGAGCTGGTCATTGGGGATCCCCCAGTCGGTTCGGCGGGCGGAACGCGGGTCGGATCGGCACGGCGGCGGGCGCGGTGGCCGGGCGACGTACCCAGGCACCGCCCGTCGGCAGGCAATCAACTATCGCCGTTCCTGCCGGGCTTCGGCCAGCGGTTCGACGCGCGTCGCGGCGGCAATATTGGTGCAGACCACTGACGTACGCTGGCGCGATGAACCAGGATCTGGCGCCGCTCGCGGCCCGGCTCGGCGCCCTGCCGCCGTCCTGCGGGCCGGTGCGGCTGATCGGCGTCGACGGGCACGCGGGCTCCGGCAAGAGCACCTTCGCCCGGCGGCTGTCCGAAGCACTCGGGGGCGCGCCCGTCGTGCAGACCGACGACCTCGCCACGCATGAGCAGCTGTTCGACTGGGCCGAGCGGTTCCGTACGCAGCTGCTGGCGCCGCTCTCCCGGGGGCGTCGCGCGCGCTACGAGGTCTACGACTGGGTGCGCGGCGCGTTCGCCGGGGTGCGCGAGCTGGCGCCGGCACCGGTGGTGCTGGTCGAAGGAGTAGGCAGCGGGCGCCGGGCACTGCGGCCGTACCTGGCGTGCCTGCTGTGGATGGAGCTGGCGGACGCGCACTCCTGGGAACGGGGGCGGCGGCGGGACGGACCCGACCTCTCCGGTTTCTGGGATGGCTGGATCCCGGCGGAGCGCGCGCACTTCGCGGCGGACCCGTCCCGGCCGTACGCCGATCTCCTGGTGCTCCAGGGGAAGTTGGGGTACGAGGTGCGCATGGGGCCCGCAGCCGACGGCTGAACTCCCGGTATTTTCACGCTCTGTTACCGGACATGAACCGTACACGGACTACCTCCGCACAGCTCCCGCCGAGTGCCCCAACTCGGCTTGACCTGGGGGGCGTACAGGACTTACGTTCTCATTGTGCGGTTCTGACGGACCGCCCGCAGTCGCGAAGCCCCCGGTTGTTCCCCCGTGATCGGGGGCTTCGTTCTGCCCTGATTTCCCTTTTGCCGCCCTCGGCGCCGCCTCCTCCTCACCCAGGGTCACCGCACCCTTCGCGCCGGTCCTGCCGCTCTCCCCGCACCGCCCCCTACGGCCTGCACCGATACCGCAGGTACCATGCGAGTCGGTGCCACCGAAGGACGGGCGAGGACCGGCGACGCGCGCGGTGAAGGCAACTCCCGCCCCAAGGACGCCGGTTCGCGGCGGACTGCGGTCCGGCACTCGTCCGGCGGCACACCACGGGGGTCGTTTTTGTGGGGGGACGCGATGGATTCCGGCACACAGGGCACGCCGCCCGCCCCGGCCGAACTCGCCTGGCTGCGCGCGGTCGACGCGTACACCGTCGGCGCGTATCCGCAGGCCGAGGAGGAGTTCCGGGCCGCGGTGCGGCTGGACCCGACGATGGCCGACGCCTGGCTCGGGCTGCACGCGCTGCGCGCCGACACCTCCACCGCGCTGCTGCGCATGCACCGCCACCGCGACCGCTTCGGCGAGCAGCGGGCCAGGCACCGACGGTCCCTCAACTCCTGGTACTGGCTGGGCTGGTGGGTCCAGCCGGTGCTGGAGACCAGCCGTGACCTGCTGCTCGCACACGCCTCCCACTGGCTCGACGGCCGCCACATCGCCGAACTCGACCAGGCGCTGGCCGGCTGCCCGCCGGTCGACACCGATCCCCAGGTCCGCTTCCTGCACGCCTGCCGCGGCTATCTCGTCAAGGACTGGGACCAGCTGGTACGGCACACCGAACCGCTGCTCGACGATCCCGCGCTGGGCATCGAGGCCGGGCTGTTCGGCGGCATGGCGCGGGTACGCCTGGAGATGTACGGCCAGGCCGCGCCGCTGCTGTCCACCGCCCTGATGCGCTGCCGCAGCGAGCAGCCGCAGCGCAAGGAGCTGCGCTACTGGCTGGCCCGCGCGCACGAAGGCACCGGCCGCTCGGCCGCCGCACTCCCCCTCTACCGCGCCGTGCACCGCGTCGACCAGGCGTTCATGGACACCACCGCGCGGCTCGCCGCCATCGCCCAGGCGGACGGCCTGGAGGAGGGCGGGGACCTCGCCGCGGTCTCCGCATCCGGCTTCGGCCAGGAGGTGGGCGGCGACCTCGACCCGCTCGCCCCGCTCGACCCGGTCGACGGACGCGAGCTGCTGGGCGGCGGCGAGCCGGGCACCCCCGAAGGGGCCGGCGGCGCGCCCGGCGGGGCCGGCCAGGCGCGGAACAAGGCGGCGCCGGTGCCGCGCGGCACCGAACGGCTGCCGGCCGGGCCCGCCGACCCGGTACTCCTGGAGAAGGCGCTGGCCGAGCTGGAGCGGATGGTCGGCATGGAGCCGGTCAAGCGCCAGGTGCGGGCGCTCTCCGCGCAGCTGCGGATGGCCGGACTGCGGGCCGGGCAGGGCCTGCCGGTGCAGCCGCCCAAGCGGCACTTCGTCTTCTCCGGCCCGTCGGGCACCGGCAAGACGACCGTGGCCCGGATACTCGGGCGGGTCTTCTACGCACTCGGGCTGCTCGGCGGCGATCACCTGGTGGAGGCCCAACGCGCGGACCTGGTGGGCGAGTTCCTCGGCCAGACCGCCGTCAAGGCCAACGAGCTGATCGACTCGGCGCTGGGCGGCGTGCTCTTCGTCGACGAGGCGTACAGCCTCGCCAACTCCGGCTACAGCAAGGGCGACGCGTACGGCGACGAAGCCCTTCAGGTGCTGCTCAAACGCGCCGAGGACAACCGCGACCGGCTCGTCGTCATCCTCGCCGGCTACCCGGAGGGCATGGACCGCCTGCTGGCCGCCAACCCGGGCCTGTCCTCCCGCTTCACCTCCCGCGTCGACTTCCCCAGCTACCGGCCGCTGGAACTGACCGCGATCGGCGAGGTGCTGGCGGCGGAGAACGGCGACCGCTGGGACGAGGAGTCACGCGACGAGCTGTGCAGCATCAGCGGCCACGTCGTCGAACAGGGCTGGATCGACGAACTCGGCAACGGCCGCTTCCTGCGCACCCTGTACGAGAAGAGCTGCGCCTACCGCGATCTGCGGCTGTCCACCTGGCGCGGCACCCCGGGCCGCGACGACCTCGCCACGCTGCGGCTGCCCGATCTGATGCAGGCGTACGGCGAGGTGCTGTCGGGCCGCGGCCCCGACCCGCAGGGGCCGCCGCCGGCCTGACCGGCGCCGGCCCCCCGCCTGCCGGTCAGCCCGCCAGCGCCCGGTCCTCGTCCTGGTACGCCGGATCGTCCTGCGGCACCGCGCCTGCGTGCGGCTGCGAGCCGTCGCGCGGCTCGCCGAGGCGGGCATCGGCGGCCACCGGACGCGCGTCGCGGGCGCCGTGGCTGCCGCTCGCGGTGCGGTGGGCGGGATCCCGCATCTCGCCCACCAGCATCTCCAGGACGTCCTCCAACGCGACCAGGCCGACGACCCGGCCGGTGGGCCCGGCGACGGCGGCGAGGTGGGAGGCGGCGCTGCGCATCGCCGTCAGGGCGTCGTCCAGCGGCAGTTCGGCGCGCAGCGTCGCCATCGGGTGCCAGACCCGCTGCGGCACCGCACGGTCCCGCTCCTCCAGGTCCAGCACGTCCTTGACGTGCAGATATCCCATGTACGCCCCGCCGGATGCACAGACAGGGAAGCGGGAGTAGCCGGTCTTGACGGTCAGCTCCTCGACCTGGCGCGGGGTGACCGTCGGGTCGACGGTGACCAGGCCCGCCGGGTCGAGGAGTACGTCGGTGACCGGGCGGCTGCCCAGCTCCAACGCGTCCGCGAGCCGCTCCTGTTCGGCCGGGGCGAGCAGACCCGCCTGCCCCGCGTCCTCGACGAGGTGGGTCAGCTGCTCGCTGGTGAAGACCGCCTCGACCTCGTCCTTGGGCTCGACGCGGAAGATCCGCAGCACGCCCCGGGCACAGGCGCCGAGCAGCGCGGTGACCGGGCGGCAGAGACGGGCGAAGGCGACGAGTCCGGGGCTGAACCACAGGGCGGTCTTCTCGGGCGCCGCCATCGCGAGGTTCTTGGGGACCATCTCGCCGATGACCAGGTGCAGAAAGACCACCAGGGCGAGGGCGATGGCGTAGCCGAGCGGGTGGATCAGCGGTTCCGGCAGATGTACCGCGTGGAAGACCGGCTCCAGCAGGTGGGCGACGGTCGGCTCGGCGACCGCGCCGAGCGTCAGGGAACAGACGGTGATGCCGAACTGGGCCGCCGCCATCATCTGCGGCAGATTCTCCAGACCGTGCAGCACCTGACGGGCCCGCTTGGAACCCTCGGTGGCCAGCGGCTCGATCTGGCTGCGGCGTACCGACACCAGGGCGAACTCGGCGCCGACGAAGAAGCCGTTGGCGAGCACCAGGAGGACGGCGAGCAGGAGTTGGGCGGCGCTCATCGTGCCACCTCCGCTCCGGCGCCGACGGTTTCCCTGGCCGGTGCCGCGCCGGCCGGAGCCGTGCGCACGATCCTTATCCGCTCGGCGCGGTGGTGCGAGACCAGCCGCACCCGCAGCCGCCAGCCGTCGAGTTCGGCGATGTCACCGGGGGCCGGGATCCGGCCGAGTATGTGGGCCACCATTCCCGCCACCGTCTCGTACGGCCCGTCGGGCGCCTCCAGGCCGATCCGCCGCAGCCTGTCGACCCGGCAGCCGCCGTCGGCGTCCCAGGCGGGCCTGCCGTCCTCGGCCGGAGCCTGGCCCAGCTCGGGCAGGTCCACCCGGTCGTGCTCGTCCCGCACCTCGCCGACGAGTTCCTCGATGATGTCCTCCAGCGTGACCACACCGGCGGTGCCGCCGTACTCGTCGACGACCACCGCGATGGGCTGTTCGCTGCGCAGCCGCTCCAGCAACGGCGCCACCGGCAGCGTCGCCGGCACCTGGAGGGGCGGCACCGCGAGCCGGCCCGCGGGGGTGCGCAGCCGGTCGTGCGCCGGGATCGCCAGCGCGTCCTTGAGGTGCACCATGCCGACGACCTCGTCGAGGCGGGTGTGGTAGACGGGGAAGCGGGAAAGGCCCGTGGCGCGGGTGAGGTTGACGACGTCCTCGGCGGTGGCCGATGCCTGGAGTGCGCTGACCCGTACCCGCGGTGTCATGACGTTCTCCGCGGTCAGGTCGCCGAGGGACAGGCTGCGTACGAACAGGTCGGCGGTGTCCTGCTCGATGGCGCCCGCCTGGGCGGAGTGCCGGGCAAGGGAGACCAGTTCGCCGGGGGTGCGGGCGGAGGCCAGTTCGTCGGTGGGCTCCACGCCGAGGGCCCGGACGAGACGGTTCGCGACGGTGTTCAGCAGGGTGATCACCGGGCGGAAGAAACGGGAGAAGGCGTCTTGCGGGGCGGCGACGAAGCGGGCCACCTGGAGCGGCTTGGAGACCGCCCAGTTCTTGGGCACCAGTTCGCCGATCACCATCTGGACGGCGGAGGCCAGCAGCATGCCGAGCACCACGGCGATGCCGGGCACCGCGCCCCGGGGCAGCCCGGTCGCGGTCAGCGGCCCGTTCAGCAGCTCGGCGAGCGCGGGCTCGGCGAGCATGCCGACGACCAACGAGGTGATGGTGATGCCCAGTTGGGTGCCGGACAGCTGGAAGGACAGCTCGCGGAGCGCGGATACGACGGTGGCGGCGCGGCGGTCGCCGTCGGCCGCGGCCCGCTCGGCCTCGGCCTTCTCGACGGTGACGAGCCCGAACTCGGCGGCCACGAAGAAGCCGTTGGCCAGGATCAGTACGAGGGCGGCGGCGAGCAGGAGCAGCGGGCCGGTCATGCCGCCGCCTCCGTCGTCCGCGGGGGTCGGGGAGGGGCGGCGCAGGTACTACAGGACGATCCGTCCATTGCTGGAGGGAGTCACTCCTCAGGTCGCAGTGGCCCCGGGGCGGGGCAGGGCGTGAAGAGCGCCCCGCGGAACAGAGTAATCAGCGGGGCGCGGATCGGCGGGGAACACCTCGGAGAGCGAGGTCACCTGCGGCCGGATCACGCGGCGGCGGAACCGCCGGTTCCGTGGCTCTCGGCGAGCGCGCGCAGCGCGCGGGCGTCGCGGACGGCGTGCTCCCTGCCGATGCCGGGCTGGATGCCCATCGCGGGGAGGCTGGTGCCGTCGGCGAGGTCCAGATGGACCCAGGCGTCACCGTTGCGGAGGTTGACGCGCAGCACCTGGGCCCAGTCCAGCTCGCGCCGGGTGGTGAGGTTGACGACCGTGAGGCCCTCCTGCCGCGCGACCACCTTGGGGCGGGCGAGCAGCAGGAGGACGGCGAGCACCACGAGTCCGGTGAAGATGAAGCTGAGCCGCTCGCCCCCGGTCAGCGCGGGCAGCGCCAGCGCGATGGCGGTCAGCGCGGCGAACTGGGCGAGGCCGACGCCGTACAGGACGGCCCGGGTACGGGTCGGCCGGAAGGTCACCGGGAGGCTGGGCAGGGGTGCGGGCGCGGACACGTCGTCGGTCTTCCGTCTCGTGGGCATGCGGTGGTGCGGGCCGTTCGACGGCCGCGGGTCAGAGCCGGCAGGCGTGGATGCCGGTGGTCAGGATCGCGCGGGCGCCGAGGTCGTACAGCTCGTCCATGATGCGCTGGGCGTCCTTGGACGGGACCATCGAGCGGACCGCGACCCAGCCTTCGTGGTGCAGCGGGGAGACGGTCGGCGACTCCAGGCCCGGGGTGAGGCCCACGGCCTTCTCGACGTGCTCGACGCGGATGTCGTAGTCCATCATCACGTACCGGCGGGCCACCAGGACGCCCTGCATGCGGCGCAGGAACTGGCGCACCTTCGGGTCGTCGGCGGGGGCGCCGGTGCGGCGGATGACGACGGCCTCGGACTTGAGGATCGGCTCGCCGATGATCTCCAGACCGGCGTTGCGCAGGGTGGTGCCGGTCTCCACGACATCGGCGATGATCTCGGCGACGCCGAGCTGGATGGCGGTCTCCACCGCGCCGTCGAGGTGGACGACCGAGGCGTCCACGCCGTTGTCGGCGAGGTGCTGGGTGACCAGTCCTGAGAACGAGGTGGCGACCGTCATGCCGCCGAACTCGGTGACGTCCTTGGCGGTGCCGGGGCGGGTGGCGTATCGGAACGTCGATCCGGCGAAGCCGAGCTGGAGGATCTCCTCGGCCTGCGAGCCGGAGTCCAGCAGCAGGTCGCGGCCTGTGATGCCGATGTCGAGCTTGCCGGAGCCGACGTAGACCGCGATGTCGCGCGGGCGGAGGAAGAAGAACTCGACCTCGTTCTCGGCGTCGACCAGGACCAGTTCCCTGCGGTCCTTGCGCTGTCGGTAGCCGGCCTCATGGAGCATCGCCGACGCAGGCTCGGACAGTGAACCCTTGTTGGGGACAGCGATGCGCAGCATGAGGTGGACTTCCTTCGGTGGGTGGGGTGTTGAGTGGTGAGCGGGGGCGCTCAGAGGTGGCTGTAGACGTCGTCGAGGGTGAGGCCCTTGGCGATCATCATGACCTGGAGGTGGTAGAGGAGCTGGGAGATCTCCTCCGCCGCCGCCTCGTCCGATTCGTGTTCTGCGGCCATCCAGACCTCGGCGGCCTCTTCGACGACCTTCTTGCCGATCGTATGGACGCCGGCCTGGACCAGCTCGGCGGTACGGGAGGTCGCGGGGTCGCCGGTGGCGGCCTTCTGCTGGAGCTCGGAGAAGAGCTCCTCGAAAGTCTTCTTGGACATGGTGATCCCTACCCTAGCGGGCAATGTCGCAGCGGCGCGCAGCGCCACCACTGAAGGGCGGTGGCGGGCGACGGGCGGGGGCGCAGCGCCACCACTGAAGGGCGGTGGCGGGCGACGGGCGGGGGCGCAGCGCCACCACTGAAGGGCGGTGGCCGGTCAGCGCCAGGGTTCGGACACGGTGCGCAGGGTGGCGGCGGTGGCGACCGCAGCGGTGACCGCTTCGTGGCCCTTGTCCTCGGTGGATCCTTCGATGCCCGCGCGGTCCAGGGCCTGCTGTTCGGTGTCGCAGGTCAGTACGCCGAAGCCGATCGGGACGCCGGTGTCGACCGCGACCTGGGTCAGGCCCTGGGTGACGCCCTGGCAGACGTAGTCGAAGTGCGGGGTGCCGCCCTTGATGACGACGCCGAGTGCCACCACCGCGTCGTAGCCGCGGCCGGCCAGGACCTTGGCGACGACGGGCAGCTCGAAGGCGCCTGGCACCCGCAGCAGCGTCGGCTCGTCGATGCCCAGCTCGGCCAGGGCGCGCAGGGCGCCGTCGACCAGGCCGTCCATGATCTGCTCGTGCCACTGCGCGGCGATCACGGCGACCCGCAGGTCTCCGCAGTTCTTCACGGTCAGTTCGGGTGCGCCTTTGCCGCTCACGGTTCTCCTCGTGCGGGTGATGTGTTGTGCGTGCTGACGGTGGGTGGGGCCGGGGTCCGCGGTTACCGGTTGTCGCAGTCGCCGGTGGGTCCGGCGTCCAGCCACGGCAGGTCGTGGCCCATCCGGTCCCGCTTGGTGCGCAGGTAGCGGAGGTTGTGCTCGCCCGCCTGGACGGGCATCGGCTCCCGGCCGCTGACCTTGAGGCCGTCGCGGATCAGGGCCGCGGCCTTGTCGGGGTTGTTGGTCAGCAGCCGGACCGAGCGGACGCCGAGGTCCTGGAGCATCTGGGCGCCGGCGCCGTAGTCGCGTGAGTCGGCGGGCAGTCCCAGTTCGAGGTTGGCGTCCAGGGTGTCGTGGCCCTGTTCCTGGAGTGCGTAGGCGCGCAGCTTGGACAGCAGGCCGATGCCGCGTCCCTCGTGGCCGCGCAGGTAGATGACCACGCCGCGGCCGGCGGCGGCGATCCGCTCCAGCGACGCCTCCAGCTGGGGTCCGCAGTCGCAGCGCAGTGAGTGGAAGACGTCGCCGGTCAGGCACTCGGAGTGGACCCGGACCAGGACGTCGTCGCCGTCGCCGATGTCACCTGCGACCAGCGCGATGTGCTCGACGCCGTCGACGGTGGAGCGGTAGCCGTACGCGGTGAACTCGCCGTGCGCGGTGGGCAGCCGGGTCTCGGCCTCGCGGCGGACGGTGGGGGCGGACGTCCTGCGGTAGGCAATGAGGTCCTTGATGGAGATGATGGCGATGCCGTGTTTGCGGGCGAACGGCACCAGTTCCGGCAGCCGCAGCATCGCGCCGTCCTCGCCGGCGATCTCCACGATGGCGGCGGCCGGGCGCA
Organism: Streptomyces sp. NPDC048644; assembly: GCF_043199105.1. Lineage (NCBI taxonomy): Bacteria > Bacillati > Actinomycetota > Actinomycetes > Kitasatosporales > Streptomycetaceae > Streptomyces > Streptomyces sp. NPDC048644. The sequence goes on along the minus strand of NZ_JBICVO010000017.1, from coordinate 28,247 downwards.
GTCCTGCGAGCCGGGCGAGGTCGACGCCGGCCTCGGTGTGGCCGTTGCGGACCAGGACGCCGCCGGGCCTGGCGCGCAGCGGGAAGATGTGCCCCGGGCGCACGAAGTCGCCGGCCACGGTGGCGCCTGAGGCGAGCATCCGCAGGGTGGTGGCGCGGTCGGCGGCGGAGATGCCGGTGCTGACGCCGTGTTCCGGGGTCGCGTCGACGGTGACGGTGAAGGCGGTCCGCATCGATTCGGTGTTGTGCTCGACCATCTGCGGGAGCGCGAGCCGGTCCAGGTCGGCGCCCTCCATGGGGGCGCAGATCAGGCCGCGGCATTCGCTCATCATGAAGGCGACGATCTCGGCGGTGGCCTTCTCCGCGGCGATGACCAGGTCGCCCTCGTTCTCGCGGTCCTCGTCGTCGACGACCACGACGGGCCGGCCGGCCGCGATGTCGGCGATGGCCCGCTCGACGGGGTCGAGCGTCAGGTCCGCGTCGTCGGCGGACTCGTACCAGCTCTGCAGTGCGGTCATGCCGCTGCTCCTTCCAAGACGGCGGCGGCGCTCGTCCGCGAGCGCAGCCACCAGTCGCGCATGCCCCACACGACGAGCGCGAGATAGACGACGTAGACGAATCCGGAGAAGGCGAGCCCGCTGCTGAAGGCGAGCGGGACGCCGACGAGGTCGACCAGCAGCCAGGCGAACCAGAACTCCACCAGACCGCGCGCCTGGGCGACCATCGCGGCGAGCGTGCCGACGAAGATGTAGGCGTCGGGCCAGGGGTTCCAGGACAACTGCGGGACGAGCGCGAAGAGCCCGCCGACGGCGGCGGTGCCGAGCGCGGTGCCGCCGATCAGCAGCCCGCGCTCGCGCCAGGTGGCGAAGCGGACGGCGATGGAGCCGTCCTGGGCCTGCCGACGGCCGCGCTGCCAGGCCCGCCAGCCCCACAGCGCCACGCCGATGACCAGCAGTTGCTTGCCGACCCCGCCGCTGAGGTGGGCGGACGCGTAGGCGGCGACGAGGATGACGCCGGACAGGAACTGGGCGGGCCAGGTCCATATCGAGCGGCGCCAGCCGAGTGCCAGGGCGGCGAGCCCGATGGTGTTGCCGACCATGTCCGACCAGATGACGTGCTGTCCGAAGGCCGTGAACGCCTCGCCGTTCAGCCAGGTCAGGGCGCTCACCGGACGACGCCTTCCCGGTCCTTGCCGCCCTCGCCGCCCGCGCCGAGCAGCCGCTCGACGTACTTGGCGAGGACGTCGACCTCCAGGTTGACAGGGTCGCCGGTCTTCTTGATACCGAGGGTGGTCAGGGCGAGGGTGGTGGGGATGAGGCTGATGGTGAAGTGGTCGTCGGCGGCGTCGACGACGGTCAGGCTGACGCCGTCGACGGTGATCGACCCCTTCTCGACGACGTAGCGGGCGAGCCCGGCGGGCAGCGCGATCGTGACGATCTCCCAGTGTTCGCCGGGGGTGCGCCCGGTGATGGTGCCGGTGCCGTCGACGTGCCCCTGGACGAGGTGCCCGCCGAGCCGGCCGCCGAGCGCCATGGGGCGTTCGAGGTTGACCCGCGAGCCGACGGTCAGGGCGCCGAGGCTGGAGCGCTTCAGGGTCTCGGCCATCACATCGGCGGTGAACTCACCGTCGGCGGTCTCCACGACCGTCAGACAGACGCCGTTGACGGCGATGGAGTCGCCGTGCCGGGCGCCATCGGTGACGACCGGGCCGCGCAGGCGGAAGCGGGAGGAGTCGCCGAGGTTCTCGACGGCGGTGACCTCACCCAGTTCTTCGACGATTCCGGTGAACACTTCAGTTCTCCTCGTGGAGCGTGTGACGGGTGGGAATGGCGGTGATGCGCAGGTCGGGGCCGAGCCGCGCGGTCTCGGTCACATCGAGTCGCAACGCCTGCCCGATGGTGGTGATTCCGGCGTCGCCGACGGCGGCGGGGCCCGCGCCGAGCAGTACCGGCGCGAGATAGCCGACGACCTTGTCGACGGCTCGGGCGGCGAGGAACGCCCCGGCGAGGGTCGGGCCGCCTTCCAGGAGTACGGAGCGCACGTCGCGCTCGTGGAGCGCCTGGAGCAGCGCGGGGATGTGCAGCCCGCGGCCCCCGGCGGCGCGCGGCAGCCGGACGAGCGGGGCGAGACCTTCGAGGTGGGCGGTGTCGGCGTCGTCGGCGACCGCGATGAGGGTGGGCGCGGTGCCGTCCAGGACCCGGGCGCCTGGCTTGACGGCCGAGGCGCCGGAGTCGACGACGACCCGCAGCGGCTGACTGACCTCGTCATCCGTCAACCCGCTGACCCTGGCGCCCAGTTGGGGATCGTCCGCGCGGGCGGTTCCGGAGCCGACGATGACGGCGTCGGCGCGGGCGCGCAGCCGGTGCACGTCGGCGCGCGACTCGGGCGACGAGATCCAGCGGCTGGTGCCGTCCGCCGCGGCGATCCGGCCGTCGAGGGTGGCGGCGTACTTCCACAGGACGAAGGGACGGCCGCGCAGTACGGACGTCAGCCAGGCTTCGTTGACGGCCGCCGCCTCGTCGGCGAGCAGTCCGCCCTCGACGTCGACTCCGGCTTCGGCGAGGGTGACGGCGCCGCCGGTCGCGGTCGGGTTCGGGTCGGAGACGGCGTAGACGACGCGGGCGACACCGGCGTCGATCAGCGCCTGGGCGCAGGGTCCGGTGCGGCCTGAGTGGTTGCAGGGTTCCAGGGTGACCACTGCGGTGCCGCCCCTGGCGCGTTCGCCCGCCGCGCGCAGTGCGTGGATCTCGGCGTGCGGGCCGCCGGCGCGCCGGTGCCAGCCCTCGCCCGCGGTGCGGCCGTCGGCGTCCAGGACGACGCAGCCGACGACGGGGTTGGGGCTGGTGTGCCCGAGGCCGCGGGCGGCGAGTTCGATGGCACGGCGCATCGCCGCGGTCTCGGCGGGTTCTGTGGTGGCCACCGGGTCCTCCTGCCTCTTCGGGCACGGACTCCGGGGCTGTCTGGACGACAGAAGCGGAAACAAGCCATGGCATACCGGCCGGAAACAGGGAGCCCACCCGGAACAACGCACCGGGTGTGCCGCCGACGGCGGTTTACCGAAGCTCGCCCGCCGCGCACTGCCTCCCATCCGGACTTTCACCGTCGGTGCAGGAATTTCACCTGCTCAACCGGCCGCTGGCTGCGGACGGGTCGCGGACTGTTACCGCCGGTTCGGAATTACACCGACCCCGGAGTGCGCTGCTGCTCATTTCAGTACAGGGCCAGTCTGCCACGGCTGATCGTCGGCCATGCGGGCGAAGCCTGTGGGCTGTCTCACAAGCCACGGGCACGTCGGATGTCACGGATGCGGCGGGTGAACCGTCATCACGGGGAACCTCCCGCACGACTCCGACCTCAAGGACTGATCCTCGATGGCGACAATTCTGGTGACCGGCGGCACGGGCGCACTCGGGCGGCCTCTGGTCGACCGGCTGCTCCACGACGGCCACGACGTCCGCTCGCTGAGCCGCAGGCCCGCGCAGGGCCCGCCGCGCCCCGGACTGCGGACGTACGCGGTGGACCTGCGCAACGGCGCGGGTCTCGCGGCGGCGGTGGCGGGCGCCGACACGGTGGTGCACTGCGCTTCGACGCCGTCGGGCGGGGACGGCGAGGCCGCCCGACGGCTGGTGGCCGCGGCGCGGGCGGCCGGCGTCGGGCACCTCGTCTACATCTCGATCGTCGGCGTGGACCGGGTGCCGATCGGCTACTACCGCACCAAGCGGGCGGTGGAGCGGACGATCGAGGAATCCGGCATCGGCTGGACCGTGCTGCGCACCACGCAATTCCACGACCTGGTGCTGAGGGTGGTGAAGGCGGGTTCCCGCTCGCCGGTGCTGCCGGTGCCGACGGGGGTGCGGGTGCAGCCGATCGAGGTGCGTGAAGTGGCCGGCCGGCTGGCCGACTTGGCGTCCGCGCCGCCGGCCGGCCGGGTCGCCGACATGGGCGGGCCCGAGGTGCTCGACACCCGCGCACTGATCCGGCTCACCCTGCGGTACGCGGGCAGGCGCCGGCTGCTGGTGCCGCTGTGGCTGCCGGGCAAGGCGGCGACCGCGTTCCGGGCGGGCGGCATCCTCGCCCCGGAGCACGCCGTCGGGGAAGGGACGTACGAGGCGTTCCTCGCGGCGCGGGCGGGGCGTCCCGCCTGAGCCCGAGCGGCCACCCGTACGAGTGAGGCCGGTACGGGTGACGGGCCGTACGGGGAACGGGCGGTGCGCGGAAGGGCCGGCGCGGAGGCGGGCCCCGGCCGTCGGCACGGTCAGCCGCCGCCCGCGAACAGTTCCTCCTGCGCGGCGTCCATCGCCGCGAGCACCGCGCCGCGCAGCACGCCGGAGCCGCCGGTCGTGCCCGCCCGCACCTCGGTGGCCAGCGGTGAGATCCGGGCGAGCCGGGCGCCGACCCGGTCGGCGAGTTCCGTGCCGCCCGCTCGGCCGATCTCGCCGCCGAGCACCACGCAGCCGGGGTCGAGTACGGCGCTGACCGCCGCCGCGCCGATGGCGATGTGCCCGGCGAGCGCGTCGAGGAAGGCGCCGCCGCCCTCCGGGTCCGCGAGGGCGGCCCGTACGAGGGCTTCGGCGGGCGGCGCGCCGTCGTCCGGGGAGGTATCGCCTTCCTGGGCCGCCGCGTCCGCCGTGATGCCGTGCTCCGCCGCCAGCCGGACGATCGCCGCCGACCCCGCGAGCGAGTGGAAGCCGCCGTCGCAGCCGTGCGCGGAGGGCAGGGCCGCGGTGCCGGGGACCGGCAGGAAGCCGATTTCGCCGGCACCGCCGGAGGCGCCGCGGCGCAGCCTGCCGTCCAGGACGACCGCAGCCCCCGTGCCGTGGCTCAGCCAGAGCAGCACGAAGGTGTCACGGTCGCGGGCCGCGCCGTCGCGCTGTTCGGCGATGGCGGCGAGGTTGACCTCGTTCTCCAGCAGGACCGGCGCCGGGCCGGCACGGAGCGCCGCGATCAGGTCGGCGTGCCAGGCGGAGAGCCGGTCCGTGCCGCCGAGCCTGCCGGTCACCGGGTCGACGAGGCCGGGGGCGCCGACGGCGAAGGTGTGCGCGCCGGACGCGCCGGCCGTCCGCAGCGCGGTGTCCAGGGCCTTGTGGGTGGCCGCCACCGCCCGCTTCGCCGGGGTACCTGGGCGGATGTGGATGCTGTGTTCGGCGCGGGTGCGGCCCAGTAGATCGGCGACGGCGACGGTGGCGCGGTGCGGTCGCAGATCGAGGCCGACGAGGTGGGCGCGGTCGGCGACGATGCCGTAGAGGCGGGCGTTGGGGCCACGCCGCGCGGCGCCGCTCTCGCCGACGACCGCGATGAGGCCCGCTTCCTGGAGGCGTTCGACGAGGTCGGCGACGGTCGGGCGGGACAGGCCGGTCAGCGCTTTGAGCTGGTTCGCCGTCAACGGGCCTTCGGATTGCAGGAGTTGCAGGGCAAGCCGGTCGTTGATCCGCCGGGCGGTGCTCGGGGACGCGGTACGGCCGGTGGCCACCGTGCGCGGTGCATGCATGGCGGAATCTTTCCAGAAGTCACCCCCTTATTAACAGGCAGGGTTCCTGATAGTTTACGGCGCATGGCCGGCCATGACGTCTGTGACGCGACCCATCCGCCCCCACGCCCCTCGGACGAAGTCCCCCGAAACTCACTGCGCCGCGCGCGCTGGGCCATCGCCCTGGTCTTCCTCGTGCACGGCACGGTGACCGGCAACTTCGCCACCCGCATCCCGTGGATCCAGGACCACGTCGGCATCAGCACCGGCCAACTCGGCCTCGCCCTGGCCTTCCCCGCGATCGGCGCGTCCCTGGTGATGCCGCTCGCCGGGCGGATCAGCCACCGCTTCGGGGCCCGTACCGCGCTGCGCGGGCTGCTGGCCCTGTGGACCCTGGCGCTGATCCTGCCCGCCCTCTCCCCCGGCCTGATCACACTGTGCTGCGCGCTGCTGGTGTACGGCGCGAGCGCCGGGATGGCGGACGTCGCGATGAACGCCCTGGGGGTGGAGACCGAGGAACGGCTGGGGCGGCCGATCATGTCGGGGCTGCACGGGATGTGGAGCCTGGGCGCGCTGCTCGGTTCGGCGGCCGGCACGGTGGCCGCGCACGCGGGGACGGACGCCCGGCTGCATCTGGGCGTCGCCGCGCTGGTCCTGACCGCCATCGGCACGGCCGCCTGCGGCGGGGTGCTGGATCTGCGCAGCGCCCCGGACGCACACCCGCCGCCGCGCTTCACTTGGCCGCCGAAGGCGGCGCTGGTCATCGGTGCCGTCGGGTTCTGCGCGGTGTTCGCCGAGGGCGCGAGCCTGGACTGGTCGGCGGTCTACCTGCGCGACGTACTGCACACCGACGCGGGTCTTGCCGCCGCGTCCACGACCGCCTTCTCCTGCACGATGGCGGCGGTGCGGCTGGCGGGCGACAAGGTGGTGGCCAGGTTCGGCCCGGTACGCACCGTGCGGGCCGGTGGCGCACTGGCCACCGCGGGCGGCCTGCTGGTCGTCGCGGCACAGCAGCCGGCGATGGCGCTGGCCGGGTTCGCGATGATCGGGCTCGGTATCGCCGTGGTGGTACCGCTGGCCTTCGCGGCGGCCGGGCGCAGCGGCCCCGCCCCCAGCCAGGCCATCGCCGGTGTCGCGACGATCACTTACACGTCGGGCCTCATCGCGCCCTCCACGATCGGCGGCATCGCCCAGGCGACCTCGCTGACGGCCTCGTTCATGCTGGTCACGGTGTTGGCGGCGGGCCTGATCGCGGGGGCGCGGGTGCTGCGGCTGCCGGGCCGTACGGCGGCGGACAGCAGCCGGGGGACGGCGGACGCCGACGGTGCAGGGCGGGCCTGAGCACCGTCCGGGGCCGGCGTCCGCCTTCCGTCACGCCGCGGCGTCGGCCGCTTCGGACGGCTCCGGGCTCCGCAGCAGCCCGGCGGTGATCGTCCTGGCACGGTCCGACCAGGGGGTGGGGCGCAGCGCCTGCGGGTCGACGCGGACCAGCACGCGGTGGCCGCGGGCATAGGTCTCGGTGCCGTCGGCCGAGCAGATCCGGAAGCCGTAGGTCAGACCGGTGCGGCCGACGCGCTCGACCCAGAGGTGGGCGGCGTAACGGCCGGCGCCGGTGACGGGGCGCTCGTAGGAGATCCGCATCTCCTTGATGACGTTGCACATGTCGCCCGCGGCCGACCAGTCGCCGTCGAAGGTGAAGCCGTGACCCTCCCAGTACGCGGCCCAGGCGCGCTCGGCCAGCAGCGGGAAGCGGGAGTTGTGGAGCATGCCGAGCGCGTCGAGGTCGTCGAAGTGGACGGTGACGGGGACCAGTTGCCCGTAGGGGACGGGGCTCGCGGCCTGGCGGGGTTCGACGCTCACGGGTGGTGCTCCTGAAGTGCTCGGTACGGCTGCCGTGCGGGGCGCGCGGAGCGCCGTCGGCCGGTGAGGCACAGCTCACCGGCCGACGGACGCAGCCGTTGGTACGGGTGGTGCAAGTAGTACAGAACGAAACCATCCTAAGCGGCTGCTCAGAATGTTTTTGCCCGGGACGTCCGCGGCCCCGGCACGGCCACGCCGCCTTCGCGGTCCCCGCCGTGCCGGGGACCGCGGAGCGCCTCAGTCGTCCTTGCCTGCGGATCCGTCGTAATCGCTGGTCCCCGCGTCGAGGAGGGGCGTACGGCGCTGACCGGCCGCGCTGGAGAGCCAGCGCAGCGCGTGGTAGCCGGTGAGCACGACGAGCGTGCCGAGAGCGATGCCGCTCAGTTCGAAGGTGTCGGTGAACTTCAGCGAGACGCCGCCGATGGCGATGACGATGCCGGCCGCCGCGGGGATGAGGTTCAGCGGCACGGTGAAGTCCACCTTGTTGCGCACCCAGATCTGCGCGCCGAGCAGGCCGATCATCCCGTACAGGATGACGGTGATGCCGCCCAGCACACCGCCGGGGATCGCGGCCACCACCGCGCCGAACTTCGGGCAGAGGCCGAAGAGCACCGCGAAGCCCGCCGCAGCGGTGTAAGCAGCGGTGGAGTAGACGCGGGTCGCCGCCATCACACCGATGTTCTCGGCGTAGGTCGTGGTGGCGGGGCCGCCCACCGCCGTCGAGAGGACCGTGGCCGTGCCGTCGGCGACGATCGCCATGCCCATCTTGTCGTCCAGCGAGTCGCCGGTCATCTCGCCGACCGCCTTGACGTGCCCGGCGTTCTCCGCCACCAGGGCCACCAGTACGGGCAGGGCGACCAGGATCGCGGAGGCCGAGAAGTTCGGTGCGTGGAAGGTGGGGACGCCGATCCAGTCGGCCTTGGCCACGCCGGAGAAGTCGATCCGCCAGTGGTCGGTCAGCTTGCCCGCGCCGTTGACCGAGTGGATCGGGCCCGCGATGCGGTCGAGCACCCAGGACAGCGCGTAGCCGAAGACCAGACCCAGGAAGATCGCGATGCGCGACCAGAAGCCCCGCAGGGCGACGAGCGCGAGGCCGGTGAAGAGCATCGTCGCGAGCGCGGTCCACTGGTCCTGCGGCCAGTAGGTGGACGCGGTGACGGGCGCGAGGTTGAAGCCGATGAGCATGACGACGGCGCCGGTCACCGTGGGCGGCAGCACCGCGTGGATGACCCGGGGCCCGAGCACGTGGATGGCGATGCCGCAGCCGGCCAGGCACGCGCCCACCACGAGCATCGCGCCGGTCAGGGTGCCGGCATCACCCCCTTGGCCCGCGATCACCGCGGACACTCCCACGAACGAGAGGGAGGAGCCCAGGTAGCTGGGGATGCGTCCGCGCGTCATCACCAGGAACAGCACGGTGGCGACGCCGGACGCCATGAGGGCGAGGCTGGGGTCCAGGCCCATGAGCACCGGGGCGACGAAACACGCCCCGATCATCGAGACCACGTGCTGGGCGCCGAGCCCGATCGTCCGCCCCCAGGTGAGGCGTTCGCCGGGCTTGACCACCTCCCCCGGCTCCAGGTGACGCCCGTCTCCGTGCAGTTTCCACCCGAAACCAGCCATGATCACACTCCACATCCGCGACGCCCTGCACGTCACAGAGCCGAGGTGATTCATAGTCGAACGATTGCTTCTGGACAAACCGAACCCGAGGGGTTTTCCGGCGCCCGTGAGCTGCTATGGATCATCGGCCGACGGCGCGAGGGAGGCTGCGGCGCGAAGTCGTGGCCGGGGCGGAGCGAATGGCGGGGGCGGAGCGAATGGGCGGGGCGGAGCGAACGGCGGGGGCGGGAAGCGCGGCAGCGACCCGCGCCCGCTTCGGACTCCCCCGCCCGCCCTCTTCAGCCGAGTTTCTTCACGGCTTGGTAGTACGTCCAGGCCAGCGCATTGCAGGAGACTTTCGACGCGCCCGAGTAGCGCAGGCACACCCGCCGGAGATCCGCGTACAGCGCGCTGTCGAGCCGCGGTTTATTCGCCGTGAAGCCGCCCGACTTCTTGTAGTTGCGGTAGCCGAAGTCGTGCCGCGCGCAGGAGATCTGGAAGGGGAATCCCAGGGGATTGTCGGGTGAACTGGAGCAGTAGTCGGTGGACCAGTCGAATCCGTACGCGGACCATTTCGACTGGTTTCCGCGAGCCGCTACCCAGGTGGTGTAGCTGGACGCTCCGGTCTCCGTCCAGGTCTTCAGGATCCGGGGCTTGTCGGCGGGTACGGCCTGCGCGGGAGCGGCGGCGGCCAGCATCGCGCTCAGGCCGAAGAGGGGTGCGGTCAGTGCGGCGGCGAGTCTTCGGGACATACTGCAACCTCCGGAATTCGGCGCCGCGTTGTCCGTTGAACGCTTCCCGGGACGCCGAAAGTATGCGGTTCTCAAAGGTCTGTTGCGCTCGCTGAACGGCCGAAAGCCACAAGAGGGCGCGCCGGTTATTACCCCGATCCGGTCAAAGCCACACGGCTCTCCGCATTGTTCACACGCAAGGTGCCACGCTGAGCCGGTGACGACTACTCAGCAGCGCGGCGGCGAAAGCCCGTCGGACAGGGCGGAGCGGGCGCGGCGGCTCCCCGCCGACGTGGCCGGCGGTGCGGCACAGGCGCTGGCGCGGATGCGCGCGCTGGACGCCGCGCTGCCCGCCGATGACGGGGTGGCCGTCTTCAACGGCGTGTACCTGGCGGTCACCGAAGAGGTGGACCGGCGGATCGGGGGCGGCGCCTTCCAGGACCCGTCGGCCACCGGCGAGCTGGATCTGCGGTTCGCCCGGCGGTACTTCGCCGCGGTGGACGCCGCCGCCACGGGACTGCCCACCCCGGCCTGCTGGCGTCCGCTGTTCCAGCTCAGACGCCATCCCGGCGTGCGTCCCCTCCAGTTCGCGCTGGCCGGGATCAACGCCCACATCGGGCACGACCTGGCGCTCGCCGTGGTCGACACCTGTCACGCCCTGGGCTGCGAACCGGCCCACCTGGAAGGGGACTTCGACCGCGTCGGCACGGTCCTGACCGGCCTTGAGGAGCGGATCAGGGAACGCCTGATGCCAGGGCCCGACCTCCTGGACATCGCCGATCCGCTCACCCACCTGGCAGGTTCCTGGAGCCTGGAGATGGCCAGGGACGGCGCCTGGGCCGCGGCCCGGATGCTGTGGGGCGCACGCCGGCTGCCGGAGTTCGCCGACGAGTTCGCCGAACGGCTCGACGCGAGCGTCGGTCTGGTGGGCCGCTGCCTGCTGACGCCGCTGGGCTGAGCCTTCCGCACCGGCCGTGCAGCGCACGGCCGCGCCGGTTCCGCCGGGCGGACCGGCGCCGTAGGGTGCGCCCATGACGCTACGGCTGGGACTGGGGCTGCCCCAGATGGCGCAGTACGACCCCGGGCACGACGTGCTGGAGGTCGCGCGCACTGCGGAACGGTCCGGATACGACAGTGTGTGGGTCTACGAGCGGGCGCTGCTTCCGCGTGCGCCGCTGGACGGCCTCTACGGCACGGCGGGTGTCCCCTGGCTCGACCACTACCACTCCTGCGCCGACCCGTTGGTGACGCTTTCACTGGCCGCCGCCGTCACCCGCCGGGTGCGCCTGGGCAGCAGCGTGCTGGTCTCCGGGCTGCACGCACCGTTCCCGCTGGCCCGTACGCTCGCGACGCTCGACGCGGCGAGCGGCGGCCGGGTGCTGGCCGGGTTCGGGACCGGCTGGTCGCAGGACGAGTACCGCGCGGCCAAGGTCACCGACTTCGCCGACCGCGGGGCCCAGCTGGACGAGCTGCTGGACGTCTGCACCGCGGTCTGGGGACGGAATCCGGTGGCGTACTCGGGCCGCTACGCCGAGATCGCGCCGTCCGACATCGGGCCCAAACCCGCCCGGCCGGTCCCCGTGTATCTGGCGGCGGCCGGCGGCCGGGCGCTGGAGCGGGTGGCCCGGCGGGCCGACGGCTGGCTTCCCGCGCACCTGACGGGCGATCAACTGGCGTCCCAGCGGCGGAAGATGGCGGAGGCGGCCGAGCGGCACGGCCGGGACGTGGCGGAGATCGCGGTCTGTCTGCGGGTCGCGGCGGAGCCGACCGGCGCGCCGCTGCCGGCCGCCGGGCGCCGCCCGTACAGCGGCAGCCTCGACCAGATCGTGCAGGACCTGGCCGAAGCCGAACAGGCCGGGGCGCACGAGGTGCTGCTCGACCTCCAGGCGCACTGCGCCGACGGCGGCGAACTCGCCGATCAGGCGGCCGAACTGTACGCGGGGGTGCGGGCGGCCGGACTGTAGGGGGCGGTCACAGGGGCCGCCCCCTGGTGTCAGTCCTCCGGGAGTTCGACCGGCGCGATCTCGTCGTAGACGTCGCCCGGACCCGGGTTCGCGGCGTCGGTGCTGCCGCCGAAGTGGTGCATCACACCCCACACCGCGTTCAGGGCGGTCTGGACGGCGCCCTCGGCCCAGCCCGCCGTCCAGGAGATGTCGTCGCCCGCGAGGAAGATGCCGCGCTTGTCCTCGGGGAGGCGGTCCTGCATGAAGTGGGTGAACAGGCGCCGCTGGTAGCGGTAGTGGCCGGGCAGGTTGGCCTTGAACGCGCCCATGAAGTAGGGCTCGTTCTCCCAGGAGACGGTCACCGGGTTGCCGATGATGTGCCGCCGGATGTCGACCTTGGGATAGATCTCCGACAGCGACTTCAGCATGACCTCCATCCGCTCGTTGGCGTTCAGCGGCAGCCACTTGAGGCTGTCGTCGCACCACGTGTAGGAGAGGCAGATGACGGCCGGCTCGTCGGGTCCGTTGTCCAGGAGGTAGGTGCCGCGGGTCATCCGGTCGGTGAGCGTCATGCTCATCACGTCCCGGCCGGTCTCCTCGTCGGTGTCCAGCCAGAACGGCCGGTCGACGGGGACGAACAGCTTGGACGACTCCATGTAGTGGGTGCGCTCCACCGCCGTCCAGTGGTCGATGGGCAGCAGCGCGTCGTCGCAGGCGATCTTCGACAGCAGCATCCAGGACTGCGCGGTGAAGACGGCCGCCTCGTAGGTGCGGATGTCGCCGTCGGCGTCGGTGACCGTGATGCGGTTGCCAGCGGTGCGGTGCAGCCGGGTCACCGCGGGGCGCGGCGTGCCACCGTGCAGCGAGGCGAGCGAGGTGCCCTGCGCCCAGTGCAGGATCTTGCCTGGCTCGCGCTCCCACAGGCGCAGCGGCAGCTGCTGGCTGCCGCCGACGATGCCGCGGTGGTGGTCGTCGGCCTCGGTGTAGACGACCCGCAGGATCTCCAGGATGGAGTTGGGGAAGTCGGTGTCCCAGCCGCCGGTGCCGAAACCGACCTGGCCGAAGATCTCCCGGTGCCGGAAGGACTTGAAGGCGGTGGAGTCGCAGAGGTAGCCGTAGAAGGTCTGGTTGTCGAGCTTCTCGACCAGGCGGGACCAGATCTCGCGGATGCGCGGGACGTCCCGCTCGCGGATCGCCCGGTTCATGTCGGAGAAGTCGGCGCCCTCTTCGAGGCAGGCGTTCCAGGCGTCCATGACCTGGTGGTAGACCTCGGGCAGGTCGTCGACCGTGCGGGCGTAGTGCGACTCGCCCTTGAGGTCGACGATGGTCGAGGGGGTGTCCGGCGCCAGCGGGTTGGGGAACGGCCGGGTCTCCAGGCCCACCAGGTCGATGTAGTGCTGGAGGGCGGTGGAGGACGGCGGGAAGCGCATCGCGCCCATCTCCGCGGTCAGCGACGGGTCGCAGCCGTCGAAGCCGACGGTCCGCAGCCGGCCGCCTATCTCGTCCGCCTCGTAGACGACGGGCTTGAGGCCCATCTTCATCAGCTCGTAGGCGGTGACGATGCCGGAGAGGCCGCCGCCGATGACCGCGACCTCCTTGCCGTGCTCCGTCGCCGGGATCTGGCCGAGGCCCGCCGGGTGCGCGAGGAAGTCGTCGTAGGCGTACGGGAAGTCCGGGCCGAACATGGTGATCGGCGGCTGGGCATCCGCGTGGTGGGCTGCGGTGGGCACCGTGGACGTCATCGGGTACGGACTCCTTGCGGGCAGGTCGGACGGCAGGCGGGAGGGGGCGGGCGGCGGCCCGGAAGGGGGTGGTGAGGTGCGGGGCTGCGGTCAGGCGAGCGAGCCGTAGAGCCCGGGGCGCCGGTCGGCGAGGTACGGGTTGTCCGCCCGCGACCGGGTGAGGAAGGCGGCGTCCACCTCGGCCTGCACCAGCTGCTCCGAGCGGCCCGCGCGGGCGCGTACGACGCCGTCGGGCCCGGCGAGACAGCTGAGTCCGACGAACTCGAACTCGCCCTCCACGCCGGCCCGGTTGACGTACGCGACGTACATCTGGCTCTCGAAGGCACGCACCGGAATGATGGATTCGGCCACGAACTGGAAGGGGTGCATCTGCGCGGTGGGCACCAGCAGCAGATCGGTGCCGGCCAGCGCGTGCGCCCTGACGTTCTCGGGGAACTCCACGTCGTAGCAGATCAGCAGGCCGATCCGGAGGCCGTTCAGCTCCGCCTGGACGACCGGCTGCGCGCCGGGGGTGAACCACTCGCGCTCGAAACAGCCGAAGAGGTGCGTCTTGCGGTAGTTCGCGAGCCGGGCGCCGTCCGGGCCGATCAGCTGGGCGGAGTTGTAGACCGCGTCGCTGCCGGGGTCGGGGTCAAGCTCCGGGTAGCCGTAGAGGATCGCGAGGCGGTGGTCGGCGGCGATCCGGGCGACGGCCGCCGCGCTCGCGCCGTCGGCGGTCTCGGCGAGCCGGTGGACGCCGTCGCCGATGGCGTAGCCGGTGAGGAACATCTCGGGGCAGGCGAGCAGTCCGGCACCGGATGCCGCCGCGTCCCGCGCCGCGTCCTCGAGGATCCGCAGGTTGTACGCGGTATCGCCCGGCGTGCCCGAACTCTGGAGCAGGGCGGTGCGCAGCGACGACATGAGACCCCTCGGCGGGACGGTTGTGGTGGGACGCCTTGACGGTACGGGCCGCTGATCACCGGGGACAAGGCGGCACCGTTGCGCGTGGCTGGACGATTCGTTGCGCGTTATGGCCGCTCAGCGGCGATTCGTTGCGGGGGCGCACCGGCAGCGGCCGTCATCACCTCGCGCACCAGGTCGCGCAGCCAGCGGTGTCCCGGGTCCGCGTCCTGCCGCGGATGCCAGGCCATGGCCATCGGCATCGGCGGGAGGCCGAGCGGGATCTCCAGGGTCCGCAGTCCCAGGCCCCGGGCCGCCGCGGCGCCGAGCCGTTCGGTGGAGAGGCCGACCGCGTCGCTGTCCCGCACCATCAGCAGCGCCGCCGCGAAGGTCGGGACGGTGGCGATCACCCGGCGGCGCAGCCCCAGGTCGGCGAGGGCCGCGTCGATCGGTCCCGTGAGCCGGCCGCGACGGGAGAAGTTGAGGTGCGGGGCGTCGGCGAAACGACGGACGGTGAGGCGGGCCTCGGTGAGCGGATGCCCGTCGCGCACCACGGCGACCCCGCGGTCGGCGAACAGCGGCTCGGTCACGACCTCGGGCTCGCGGCTGTCGATGACGCCCAGCTCCAGGTCGGCGGCGCCGTCGCGCAGCAGCGGGAGATCGACGTGGCTCTCGCCGATGAAGCGCAGCACCACCTGCGGTGCCTCGCGGGCGATGCGGGCGACGAGGCCGGGGCCCACGGTGGTGATGAGCAGGTCGTTCGCGTTGATCGTGAAGACCCGGTCGAGCTGTGCCGGATCGACCGGCGCGGGCGGCGCGAAGACCCCGTGCGCCGCCTCGACCAGCCGCCGCACCTCGGCACGGATCTCCAGGGCACGCGGCGTCGGCACCATCTGCTGCCCGGCGCGGACCAGGACGGGATCGCCCAGGGCGCGGCGGATACGGCCCAGGGTGCGGCTCATGGCGGGCCCCGAAAGCCCCATCCGGTCGGCGGCTGCGGAGACGCTTTCCTCTTCGAGCAGGGCGTCCAGTGCGGTCAGCAGATTGAGGTCGATGTGCGGGTCGCGCGTCATCGGGTGGCGGCCCCCCTTGTCCTGGAGATCGTTTCGGCGGGGCTCCAGCTTCCCAGGTGTGGCGCCGCGGCCGGGATCTGCTGCGGCGCCGCGGCCGTGACCTGCGGGTTCAGCCCGGCGTACCCGAGCTGAAGCGGCGCAGCAGCGGCGAGAGGACCAGCACCGATTTGGTGCGCTCCACGAACGGTTCGCCGGCGATCCGCTCCAGCACCCGCTCGAAGTGGCGCATGTCGGCCGCGAAGACCTGGACGATGGCGTCCGCCTCGCCGGTGACGGTGGAGGCGGACGCCACTTCCGGATAGCGCGACAGGCCGCGGTGGATCGCTTCGGGCGAGGTGTTGCGGCTGCAGTACAGCTCGATGTAGCCCTCGGTCTTCCAGCCGAGCGCCGCCGGGTCGACCCGTACCGTGAATCCCGTGATGGCGCCCTCGGCCCGCAGCCGGTCCACCCGGCGTTTGACGGCGGGCGCCGAGAGCCCTACCTCCTGGCCGATGTCGGCGTAGCTGCGCCGGGCGTCCTCGGCGAGGGCGTGGACGATGCGTTCGTCGAGGTCGTTCAGTCGCACTGCGGGTGGATCACTTCTCTGCCGTGGCCAATCGGGACCGGCGCAAGCCGTAACCGAAGTAGACCACAAGGCCGACGGCCATCCAGATGCCGAAGACCACCCAGGTCACGACGCCCAGGCTGCCCATCATGTAGACGCACAGCACGAAGCCGATCGCCGGGAAGAGCGGCGAGAGCGGCGTACGGAAGGAGCGCTTCATGCCGGGCCGGGTACGGCGCAGCACGATCACCGCGACGTTGACCAGCGCGAACGCGAAGAGGGTGCCGATGCTGGTGGCGTCCGCGAGCTGGCCGAGCGGCACGGCGGCGGCGAGCACCCCGCAGAACAGCGAGACGATGACGGTGTTCACCCGGGGGGCGCCGGACTTGGCGTGCACCTTGGAGAACGCCTTCGGCACCAGGCCGTCCCGGGACATCGCGAAGAGGATGCGGGTCTGCCCGTAGAGCACGGTGAGCACGACGCTGGCGATGGCGACGACGGCGCCCGCGGCCAGCAGGACGGCCCAGACGTCCTGGCCTGTGACGTCCTTGAGGATGCCGGCCAGCGCGGCTTCGGAGCCGGCGAACTTCTTCCAGGGCAGCGCGCCCACGGCCACCGCGGCGACCAGGCAGTACAGCGTCGTGACGATCACCAGCGAGAGCATGATCGCGCGCGGCAGGTCGCGCTGCGGATTCTTGGCCTCCTCACCCGCCGTGGACGCCGCGTCGAAGCCGATGTACGAGAAGAACAGCGTGGCCCCGGCGGCGCTGACCCCCGCCATGCCCATCGGCATGAAGTCCTTGTAGTTGCCGGACTTCACGCCCTGGAGGGCGACGCCGCAGAACAGCAGCAGCGCGACGATCTTCACCGCGACCATGATCGTGTTGGCGCGGGCGCTCTCCCTGGCGCCGCCCAGCAGGAAGACCATCGCGAGCAGCACGACCAGCAGCGCCGGCAGGTTGAAGATGCCGCCGTGGCCCGGCGGTTGGGAGAGCGTGTCGGGGATGGTGACCCCGATCGTGCCGGCCAGGAACTCGTTCAGATACTGGCCCCAGCCGACCGCGACGGCCGCGACCGAGACGCCGTACTCCAGGATCAGACACCAGCCGCAGACCCAGGCGACCAGCTCGCCGAGGGTGGCGTACGTGTAGGAGTAGGACGACCCCGACACCGGGATGGTGCCGGCCAGCTCCGCGTAGGACAGCGCGGAGAACAGGGCCGTGATGCCGGCGATGACGAACGCGATGATGACGGCGGGCCCCGCCTTGGGGACGGCCTCGCCGAGGACCACGAAGATGCCGGTACCGAGCGTGGCGCCAATGCTGATCATGGTCAGCTGCCACATGCCCATCGTGCGGCGGAGCGTGCCGCCCTCGCCCTGACCGCCCTCGGCGACCAGCCGCTCGACGGGCTTGCGCCGCATCAGCCGGGTGCCGAGACCCCCGGAGGAGGGCCGCCGTGGGTCGCTGTCCCCTGCGGGTGGGGCTGCGCCGTGGTCCAACACTGGGGTGGCTCCTTTATCGCTGCCGGTCAGATGGTCCGGATGACGGCGACCGGGCAGCGGTCGGCATGCGGGCGCGACGAAACACCCCGCAGCAGGAGACCGCCGAGCAGGCGGTCCCCGCCACTCCACGTACAGCGCTTGACCTTACGGCCCGGCGCTGACCTGCCGTAATGCAGGTTCCTTGCGCAACCACGGACGATCGTTGCGCACCGGAGCGGCGGGCGGTCGTTCGTTGCGCGCCCACCGTCCGATCGTACGGCGGCCGTACGCCGTACCGCCCGCCGGACAGCGGGACGCCCCCGCAGGCCCCGCACATGCGGCAGGCCCCGCACCGGATCGCTCCGGTGCGGGGCCTGCG
Source organism: Streptomyces sp. NPDC048644 (assembly GCF_043199105.1). Classification (NCBI taxonomy): domain Bacteria; kingdom Bacillati; phylum Actinomycetota; class Actinomycetes; order Kitasatosporales; family Streptomycetaceae; genus Streptomyces; species Streptomyces sp. NPDC048644. The sequence goes on along the minus strand of NZ_JBICVO010000017.1, from coordinate 10,545 downwards.
CCATGCGGGTACGGGGCTGCGGATCAGCTCCAGCTGTCGTGCAGCGGCTTGCCCTCGGCGTAGCCGGCCGCGCTCTGCACGCCGACCACCGCCTTCTCCGCGAACTCCGCCAGCGAGGCGGCGCCCGCGTAGGTGCAGGAGCTGCGGACACCGGCGATGATCGAGTCGATCAGGTCCTCGACGCCGGGGCGCGCCTGGTCGACGAACATCCGCGAGGTGGAGATGCCCTCCTCGAACAGCGCCTTGCGGGCCCGGTCGTACGACGACTCCTCGCTCGTGCGGTTGCGCACCGCGCGGGCCGAAGCCATGCCGAAGCTCTCCTTGTACGGACGGCCGTCGGCGGTGTGCTGGAGATCGCCGGGCGACTCCAGGGTGCCGGCGAACCACGAGCCGATCATGACGTTGGAGGCACCGGCGGCCAGTGCCATCGCCACGTCGCGCGGGTGCCGTACGCCGCCGTCGGCCCAGACGTGCTTGCCGTACTTCCTGGCCTCGGCGGCGCACTCCAGCACCGCGGAGAACTGCGGGCGGCCGACGCCGGTCATCATGCGGGTGGTGCACATCGCGCCGGGGCCGACACCGACCTTGATGATGTCCGCGCCGGCCTCGATGAGGTCGCGCACGCCCTCGGCGGCGACGATGTTGCCGGCCACGATCGGCACCTGCGGGTCCAGCGCCCGTACGGCCTTGACCGCGCTGATCATCGACTCCTGGTGACCGTGCGCGGTGTCCACGACGAGGGTGTCGACACCGGCGGCCAGCAGCGCCTTCGCCTTGCCCGCCACATCGCCGTTGATGCCGACGGCGGCGGCGATGCGCAGCTTGCCGTCGGCGTCCGTCGCCGGGGTGTAGAGGGTCGCGCGCAGGGCGCCCTTGCGGGTGAGGATGCCGACGAGCATGCCGTCCGCGTCGACCGCGGGGGCCAGCTTGCGGTTGGCGGCGTCCAGGCGGTTGAAGGCTTCCCGCGGGTCGATGTCCGCGTCCAGGACCAGCAGGTCCCGGCTCATGACCTCGGAGACCTGGGTGAAGCGGTCCACCCCCGCCAGGTCGTGCTCGGTGACCACACCGACCGGCCGGCCGCCCTCGACGACGATGCCCGCGCCGTGCGCCCGCTTGGGCAGCAGCGACAGGGCGTCGGCGACGGTCGCGATCGGCGACAGCACTATGGGCGTGTCCAGGACCAGGTGCCGGCGCTTGACCCAGGTGACGACCTCGGTGACGACGTCGATCGGGATGTCCTGCGGGATGACGACGAGCCCGCCGCGGCGGGCGACGGTCTCGGCCATCCGGCGGCCGGCGATTGCGGTCATGTTGGCGACCACCAGCGGAATGGTGGTGCCGCTGCCGTCCGGCGCGGACAGATCCACGCCCTGCCGGGAGCCCACGGCCGAGCGGCCGGGCACCATGAACACGTCGTCGTACGTCAGGTCGTACGGCACCGAAGAACACTCTTCGAGGGCACCGTTCTTCGGGTTCAGGAATCGCATACCGCCAGGATACGGGTCACCACCTGCGGTGATGCGATCATCCGACTACTCGTCGGGGCGTCCTGTGCGATGCGACAAACGGTCACTCGCGCCGCCGTCCGCACCCCGGGACACCGCTCTCAGCGCTCCCGCCGCGACGGGCCCCTGGCCAGGATCACGGCGAGCCCGGTGTCCGTGCCGCGCCAGTACGCCACCGCGTCGGCGAGTACGTTCTCGACCACGCTCCAGTCCTGCGGAGCGGCGGCGGCGAAGGACTGCCAGCCGGTGACCACCAGCAGCCGGCCATGGCCCGCCGGGCACCAGGACAGATCGGTGAGGCAGTCGGCCAGCGCGTCCCAGTTGCCGCCGAACCAGTCGGGGAAGCGCAGCGCGCGGGCACAGCGGTCCAGGAACTCCGCCTTGTCCGCGGCGCCTTCGAGATCCAGCGCGGCGCCGCTCCAGCCCGCGTCGGCCGCCGCGGCCAGCGCGTCGGCGACCGGCCGCTCGGCGGGCCAGGACAGCACCCCGGGAGGTGTGCTGCCGTCGAGCACCGCCACCAGCGGCGCCGGCACGGAACCCGTCATCGGAGCACCGCCTTGAAGGACCGGTAGTGATCGTCCGTGTAGTACGTCTCGTGCCGGTCACCGGTGATCAGCCGGCGCGCGCCGCGGTCCCGCGATCCCGGGGTGCGGACCGTGTACTCGTGGTAGTAACCGCGCGTCTGGCGGGGCAGCAGCCGCTCGTAATTGCCGAAGACCGTGCCGTCCTTCGGGTACGGGAAGGGCCCGCCCGCGTCGATGAGCCGGAGCGTGTCCCTGGCCTGGCTCGGCAGTCCCGACGCGGGGACGACAGGCATGCCGTGCGCCCAGGACGGTGCGCCGGAGCCGCCGGGCGACCGGGTGGCGGAGGCGGCCGTACCGGAAGGTCCTGGCGCGCCCGGACTCCCCTTGCCCGCACCGCCCGTCGAACATCCCGTGAGGACCAGCAGCAGACCGGCGAGGAGCGCACCGATGACGGCGGTGGCCGTACGTGGGGCGGAACGGATCATCATGGCGCCGATGCTGTCACAGCGGTGGCCGCGCTGCGCGCCGGTGGCGGCAGCGCGGTACCCGCCCCGATCCGGCGTCCAGGCCCCGGCGTCACACCCCGTCGGGGTCCGCGCGGTCCAGGGCGGGGCGGGGCCCGGGGCCGGTCTCCAGCAGCAGGTGGTCGGCCGCCGCGGTGTCCGTGACCAGGCTCGTCACCAGTCCGGAGCGGAGCACCGCGCCGATCGCCGCCGCCTTGCGCCGACCGCCCGCGATGGCGACGACCTCGGGAATGCGGCGCAGCCGGTCCGCCTCGACCGTGATGCAGCGCTCGCCCAGATCGCGCCCGATCCGGCGGCCGTCGGCGTCGAAGAGGTGCGCGGACATCTCGGCGGCGGCGCCGAGCGAGGCGTAGTGCTCGCGCTCGTCCTCGCCCAGCATGTCGTAGACGGTCGACACACCGGGCTCCCAGGAGCCGATGGAGACGCAGGCGACGGTGACCTTGTCGAAGTAGTCGAAGGCCCTGGCGATGCCGGTCTGGCCGCGCAGCGCGGCGGCGGTCGCCGAGTCCGGCAGCAGCATCGGCGCGTAGATCGGGTGCGCCTCGCCCCCGGAGACGTCGGCCGCCCGGCGCACCGCCTCGACCGAACCCCGGTCGGCGGTGCCCGCGTCGTACACGCCGGTCAGCTGGACGACGGTGCACGGCGGGAGCCGGTGCAGCGCCGCCGCCATGTGAATGGTGGACCGGCCCCAGGCCAGGCCCAGCACATCGCCCTCGGCGACCAGTTCGCCGAGCAGGTCGGCCGCGACCTCGCCGAGGTTCTCCGGGTCGGCCGCGTCCTCGGACGCGTCGGCCGGCGACTCGACGACGACCGCGTGCCGCAGGCCGTAGCGGGCCCGCAGCGCGTCGGAGCGTTCGGCGTCCAGCTCGGACGGCACCCGGATCTCGATCCGTACGAGATCACGCTCCAGGGCCGTCTCCAGCACCCGGGCGACCTTGAACCGGCTGACGCCGAACTCCTCCGCGATCTGGATCTTCGACTTGCTCTCCAGATAGAAGCGGCGGGCCATGGCCGCGGCCTGCACCAGCTCGGCGGGGCCCATACCGGACTGCGGGCGGCTGGCTACCACGAAAATCTCCCCTGTTGCGCATCTGATCGAGTCTTTGCTCATCCTTTCAGAAACCCGGGGCCGACGGGGACCACGACCACCCCTTGGGTGTGAACGCGGGGTGGCGCCGTGGACAACCGGGAGCGGGGCAAGGATGAAAGAAGCGGGACGAGCCGGACGCGCCCCGCCCACCGGATCAGTGGGCGCAGCCCCAGCTCGCCGCCGTCGCCGCGTCGGCCTTCTCACGCAGGTCACGGACCGCCTTGGCCGGATCGTCCGCGCCGTAGACCGCGGAGCCCGCCACGAACACGTCCGCGCCCGCCTCGGCGCACCGCTCGATGGTCGAGGCCGAGACCCCGCCGTCCACCTGGAGCCACAGCTCCAGGCCGTGCCGCGAGATCAGTTCACGGGTCCGCCGGATCTTCGGCAGCATGATGTCCAGGAACGCCTGGCCGCCGAATCCCGGCTCCACCGTCATGATCAGCAGCATGTCCAGCTCGGGCAGCAGATCCTCGTACGGCTCGATCGGCGTGGCCGGCTTGAGCGCCATCGACGCCCGCGCGCCCTGCGCCCTGATCTCCCGCGCCAGCCGCACCGGCGCCGCCGCGGCCTCCGCGTGGAAGGTCACCGAACCCGCCCCCGCCTCGATGTACTGCGGCGCCCAGCGGTCCGGGTCCTCGATCATCAGGTGCAGGTCGAGCGGGGTGTCCGTCGCCTTGCTGAGCGATTCGACGACCGGCACGCCGAGCGTGAGGTTCGGTACGAAGTGGTTGTCCATGACGTCGACATGAAGCCAGTCGGCGCCCTCGACCGCCTTCGCCTCCTCGGCGAGCCGGGCGAAGTCCGCGGACAGGATGCTGGGGTTGATCAAGGCCATGCAACCAGTATGGCCTGCCCGAGCGGCCACCTCGCAGCGGGCTCCCGGGCCCCTTCCACCCGCTTCCTGATGCCCCCGGGGCCGACGCGGGAGGCGGATCCGCTTCCCCTGCCCCTTCCCCGGCCCGATCCACGCGCCCGGCAGCCTCGGCACCACCGTCCGACGTCCGGACGCACCGGGCAACACACGCTGCCCACAAGGCCGTTGACACCGGCCGAGCGGACCGTGGCGTGGGGTGAGGGACCGCCCCTCAGGCCGTCCGGCGCAGCAGTGCCAGGTACATCGCGTCCGTACCGTGCAGATGCGGCCACAGCTGGACATCCGGTCCTTCGCCGAGCGCCGGGACGCCGGGCATCAGGGGGCGGGCGTCGATCCACTCGACCTCGACGGGTGCTCCGCCGTGCCCCTTGAGCACGTCGTCCACGACGGCACGGGTCTCGGCCGGGTGCGGGGAGCACGTTGCGTAGCCGACGACGCCGCCCACCCGCACCGCCGCCAGCGCCTGGCGGAGCAGTTCGCGCTGGAGCGGCGCGAAGCCTTCCAGGTCGTCGGGCCGGCGCCGCCAGCGCGCCTCGGGCCGCCTGCGGAGCGCGCCGAGGCCGGTGCACGGCACGTCCACCAGCACCCGGTCGAAGGAGCCGGGGCGCCACGCGGGCCTGGTGCCGTCGGCGGCGATCACCGCGTAGGGGCCGGGGTTGCCCTCCAGCGCGCGGGCGACCAGACGGGCACGGTGCGGCTGCTTTTCGGACGCGAGCAGGGCCGCGCCGCGCTCGGCCGCCAGCGCGGCCAGCAGCGCCGCCTTGCCGCCGGGGCCCGCGCAGCCGTCCAGCCAGGCGCGGTCGTTGCCCTCGACGGGCGCGTTGGCCAGCGCGACGGCGACCAGCTGACTGCCCTCGTCCTGCACCCCGGCGCGCCCCTCACGGACCGCGTCCAGCGCGCCCGGCTCGCCGCCCTCGGCGAGCCGTACCGCGTACGGCGACCAGCGCCCCGGCAGACCGCTGTCCTCGCCGACGGCGTCCAGCAGCTCCTGCGCGGTGGACCGTCCGGGGCGCGCCACCAGCGTCACCTCGGGCCGCTCGTTGTCCGCCTCCAGCAGGTCCTCGATGCCCGCCCGGCCGCCGCCGAGCGCGTCCCACAGGGCCGAGACGATCCAGCGCGGATGGGCGTGCACGAGACCGAGATGGTCCTCGGGGTCCTCGTCGTAGTCCGGCGCGACCCGCTCAAGCCAGCCGTCGAAGTCGGTGGCGGCGATCTTGCGCAGCACGGCGTTGACGAACTTCGCCCGGCCGTCGCCCAGGACGACCCTGGCCAGCTCCACGCTCGCGCTGACCGCCGCGTGCGTCGGGATCCGGGTGCCGAGGAGCTGGTGCGCGCCGAGCGTCAGCACGTCGAGCACCGGCGGGTCGACCTCGCGCAGCGGACGGTCCACGCACTGCGCGATGATCGCGTCGTAGGTGCCCTGGCGGCGCAGCGTTCCGTAGACCAGTTCCGTCGCCAGCGCGGCGTCCCTGCTGTCGAAGTCGGCGCTCTCGCGCGCCTTGCGCAGCAGCGGCGGCAGGACGAGGTTGGCGTAGGCGTCCCGCTCGTCGACGGCCCGCAGCGCTTCGAACGCGAGGATCCTGACCGGGTCCTTCTGCGGGCGGCGGTAGGGCTTGCTGGGGCGACGGTGCGGCTGCTGGCTCACAGAAAAGGTGCTCCGGATACGAGAAGAGAGGTCTGTGACCAGCGTACGCGGAGCGGCGCGCGGGCCCGCGCGGGGACGGGGACGGACGGCCGGTCACCCGCCCCGCCGCCCCGGCCCCGCCCGGACGGCCCGCTACTCGCCCATCAGCTCCCCGGCCTCGATACGGACCCCGCGCGCCCAATCGGCGCCCTGCATCGGCTTCTTGCCCTGCGGCTGGACCCAGAGGAGCTGCACGGCGTGGCTGCCGGTGCCGACGTACACGGCCTTCTTCGTGGCGGCGATCTCGCCGGGCGCGAGGTGCAGATCGGCGTCGGGACCTGCGGACGCCACGGACATCAGCTTCAGACGCTCGCCGCGGAACACCGTCCAGGCGCCGGGGGCCGGGGCGCAGCCGCGCACCAGACGGTCCACCCGCAGGGCGGGCGCCGACCAGTCCGCCTTCGCGTCCTCGACCTCGATCTTGGGCGCGAGGGAAATGCCTTCCGACGACTGCGGGACGGCGTGCAGGGTGCCGTCCTGGATGCCGTCCATCGTCGCGACGAGCAGCCCCGCGCCGGCGAACGCCAGCCGGGTCAGCAGGTCGCCGCTGGTGTCCGTCGGGCGCACCTCTTCCGTCAGGACGCCGTAGACAGGACCGGAGTCAAGGCCCCGCTCGATCTGGAAGGTCGAAGCGCCGGTCACCTCGTCGCCCGCGAGCACCGCGTGCTGCACCGGCGCCGCGCCGCGCCAGGCGGGCAGCAGCGAGAAGTGCAGGTTGACCCAGCCCTTCTCGGGGACGCCGAGGGCGGCCTTCGGCAGCAGCGCACCGTAGGCGACGACCGGGCAGCAGTCGGGTGCGATCTCGCGCAGCCGGGCGAGGAAGTCCTCGTCCCCCGGCTTCGCGGGCTTGAGCACCTCGATGCCCGCCTCTTCGGCACGCTCGGCGACCGGGCTCGCGACCAGCCGCCGACCGCGGCCGGCCGGGGCGTCGGGCCGGGTCACGACGGCGACGACCTCGTGCTGGTCCGAGGCGATCAGGGCATCCAGGGCGGGTACGGCGACCTCGGGGGTACCGGCGAAGACGAGCCTCATGGGTGGCGCACTACCTCTCACACGCTGCGGAACGACGCATCAGTCTAGGACGTGCCCGCAAGTCCTGCCTGGCTTGCGGCGTCTGGCACGCAGCCGGGCCGAGCGCGCGGGCCGCAGGTCGCGGGCGGTTTCCGCGCGGGGGCGTACGCACCCGGCCGCGCCCCGCGCACAAGCTCGTACGCCCCCACACCGTGACCCGATCCGCTGCTGCCGCGTTGGTCAAACAGCATTGACCCACCACCGGGCCGCCCGGACGGCCCAGTCGTCTTCATCCTTCCTTTTCCACGCCGGTTCGAGAGGCTTGCCCATGGCCGACCACGCAACCCACGACGCCCAGGCGCGCGCCAGCCTGCATCTCCTGGTGCGCGACATCGAGCGGGTACGCCGGCAGGTGGACGCGTTGCGCACCCTGACCGCACAGCTCGGCAACGTCTACCGGCCGCGCCGCACCGGGCCCTCCGCGGGCTTCGTCGTCTACGGGCGCGCGCCCGCCCCCACCGTGCGCCTCGCCCAGGAGCTGCGGGACAGCGTCGAAACACTCGTCACCGCCGCCGTCGACTTCGACCGCTCGCTCGGCTTCTCCTGGGACGCCGTGGGCTCTGCGCTCGGCGTCACCAAGCAGGCGGTGCACCGCCGTTACGGTGGCCGCCGGGCCGGCGCCCAGCCTGCGGCCGACGGCGGGGAACCGGCTCCCCGCTCGCCCGAAACACCCGCGGCCCGCCCGGTGACCGTGGCCGGCCTGCCCGGCAAGCCGTCCGTCCCCGCCGCCCGCGCGATGCCCGCGCAGTCCTCGCCCGGCGCCCGGGACGAAACCCGGCCCGGCGCCTTCCCCGGCCCGCGCAACGGCTGACGCGCGCCGCCGGGCCCACGCCAAGGCCGGACCCACGCCGAGAGCGCCGGGCCCCCTCCCCCGCCACCGGGTTCCCGGCCGCCGCGGTGTCACCTCACCCGAGATCGGGCGGATCGATCCGCACCCGCACCGCCTCCCCCTCCCGTTTGACCAGGCGCGCCGCGCGGGCGGCCTTCAGGGACGCCGCCAGCGCCGCGCCCTGGCCCGGTCTGACCCGCACCAGCGCCCGCTCCCACGACTCGCCCGGTGGCGGATCGCCGGGCCGCCGCGGCCGGCCGGGATCCGCGACCGGCAGCGGCACCGGCCCCAACACCTCGGCCCCCGGCGGGAGTTCGGCGGCCCGGAGCAGCTCCACGACATCCTCGGAACGGCCGGCGACCGCCGCCATCCGGGAGACCGGCGGAAAGCCCAACTCGGCCCGCTCGGCCAGCTCACGGACCGCGTGCCCGACGGGATCCCAGCGCACCAGGGCCTGCACCGGCCGCAGCGTCGGCTCCGCGATCACCGCGACCGTGCCGCCCGCCTCCTGGCCGCGCACCAGGGACGCGGCGGCCAGCCAGCGGCGCAGCGCCTCCTCCCCGGCCCGCAGGTCCGGCCGGCCCAGCAGCGCCCAGCCGTCCAGCAGCAGCGCGGCGGCGTACCCGGGACCATCGGCCACGGGTTCGGCGCCCGGCGTGCTCACGACCAGGGCGGGAGCGTCGGGCACCGTCGCCAGGATGTGATCGCGGCCCGACGTCCGCACCGGGACCGCGGGGAACGCCCGGCCCAGTTCCTCCGCCGTCCGCCGGGCGCCCACGATCTGGGCTCGCAGCCGGGCGCCGCCGCACTCCCCGCAGTGCCAGTCCGGCTCCTGGCGACCGCACCAGGCGCACGCCAACTCACCGGCGTCCCGCGACTCCAGCGGGCCCGCGCAGGCCCGGCAGCGGGCCGGTGCCCGGCAGCGTTCGCAGGCCAGCCGGGGGGCGTAGCCACGCCGCGGCACCTGGACGAGCACCGGCCCCTGCTTGAGCCCCTCGCGCACCACCTGCCACGCCATCGTCGGCAGCCGCGCCGCGCGGGCCGCCGCATCCCGCGCCTCATCGCCGTCCCCGACCGTCCGCACCCGGGGGGCGGCGGCCCGCACCCGCTCGCGCTCGGCGGCCAGCGGGCGCGCCCAGCCCGTCTCGACCAGTTGGGCCGCCTCGACCGTGCAGCTCAGCCCGCCGAGCAGGAACCCGGCGCGCTCCCCCACCGCGCGCTGGATCAGCACCTCCCTGGCATGCGGCTGCGGGGCGTGCGGATCGCTGTGGCTGGCGTCCCCGTCGTCCCACAGTGCGACCAGACCCAGGTCGGCGACCGGCGCGAACATCGCCGCCCGCGTCCCGATCACCGCACGCACCGCGCCACGGCTCACCGCGAGCCACCGCCGGTAGCGCTCCTCGGGCCCGGCGTCCGCGGTCAGCAGTACGTGCCGCCCCGCCCCGATCAGCTCGCCGAGCGCCTCGTCCACCCGCGCCGCGGCCCGCCCGTCCGGCACCACCACCAGCGCGCCGCGCCCCGACGCCAGCGCCGCCGCCACCGCACGGGCCAGCTCCTGCGGCCAGGTCGGCCCCGGCAGCGCCGTCCACACCGCCCGCGGCGCGTCCCCCCGCGCCAGCGCCTCCAGAAACCCGGGCCCCGCGCCGTACCGCTCCCAACTCCCGGAGTCCGGTGGCTCGTTGGGCGGCAAGGGGGCCGGTGATGCCTTCGCCTCGGCGCGTGCCCTGCGCGGCGGCACCGCGAGCTGCACGACGTCGGCGAGCGTGCCGGCGTAGCGGTCGGCGACGGCACGGCACAGGGCCAGCAGCTCGGGCGTCAGTACCCGCTCGGACGACAGCACCTGCGCGAGCGGCGCCAGCACCCCCCGGAAGTCGCTCTCCGCCGCGCGCTCCACGATGAACCCGCTGACCAGCCTGCCGCCCTCACGTCTGCCCCCCTTCTCCCCCGCGCCGAACCGCACCCGCACCCGCACCCCGGGCTGCGCCTCGGCATCCATGGCGGCGGGCACCGCGTAGTCGAAGTACCGGTCGAGGTGCACCAGGCCCTTGTCCACCAGAACCCGCGCCACCGGCAGCTCCGCCGCCAGCTCGGCCCCCCGCCACGTCCGCGGCTTCGCCCGCGACGCCTTGGTCTCCCGCACGCTCTCCCGGATGAGGGCCAACTGCTCACCCGCACCCGCTTCCGCCCCCGGACACCCGTTCTCCCTGCTCACAGCATCCAGTCTTAGCAGACGCCACTGACAGCGGCGCATGACGAACGGCCCCGGACCATCAGGTCCGAGGCCGTTCGTCATGCGGTGCCGGGTCGCAGCGGGATTACAGCCCCGCCGCCTTCCGCAGCTCGTCCACGCGGTCGGTGCGCTCCCAGGGGAAGTCGTCCAGCTCGCGGCCGAAGTGCCCGTAAGCCGCGGTCTGCGCGTAGATCGGGCGGAGCAGGTCCAGGTC
>NZ_JBICVO010000016.1:154787-192771 GCF_043199105.1 Streptomyces sp. NPDC048644 | reverse complement strand
GGGGCCCCGAGCGGTCCGTGGTAAGCTCACAGCGCCGGGGGCGCGCGCCCCCCCCCCCCCCCCCCCCCCCCCCCCCGCTCCAGGTGCGCAGTGCCTGAGGCTCCGTGCGTCAGACCTCGACGACCACGGGAAGGATCATCGGGCGCCGACGGTAGTTGTCCGACACCCACTTGCCGACCGAGCGGCGGATCAGCTGCTGGAGCTGGTGGGGCTCGACGACGCCGTCCTGGGCCGACTTGGCCAGGGCTTCGTCGATCTTCGGGATCACGGCCGAGAAGGCCGCGTCGTCGATACCGGAACCGCGGGCCTGTAGATGCGGACCGCCGACGATCTTGCCGGTGGTGCTGTCCACGACCACGAAGACCGAGATGATGCCTTCGTCGCCCAGGATGCGGCGGTCCTTGAGGTGGGTCTCGGTGACGTCGCCGACCGAAAGGCCATCGACGTAGACGTAGCCCGCCTGGACCTTGCCCACGATCTTGGCGACACCCTTGACCAGGTCGACCACGACGCCGTCCTCGGCGATCACGATCCGGTCCTTCGGTACGCCGGTCAGCGCACCCAGTTCGGCGTTGGCCCGCAAGTGGCGCCATTCGCCGTGTACCGGCATGAGGTTCTTCGGCTTGCAGATGTTGTAGAAGTACAGCAGCTCGCCGGCCGAGGCGTGGCCCGAGACGTGGACCTTGGCGTTGCCCTTGTGGACGACGTCGGCGCCCCAGCGGGTCAGGCCGTTGATCACGCGGTAGACCGCGTTCTCGTTGCCCGGGATGAGGGACGAGGCCAGGATGACCGTGTCGCCCGGGACGATCCGGATCTGGTGGTCACGGTTCGCCATCCGGGAGAGGGCCGCCATCGGCTCGCCCTGGGATCCCGTGCAGACCAGCACGACCTCGTCGTCGGGCAGGTCGTCGAGGGTCTTGACGTCGACGACCAGGCCGGCGGGCACCTTGAGGTAGCCGAGTTCACGGGCGATGCCCATGTTGCGGACCATCGAGCGGCCGACGAACGCGACGCGGCGGCCGTACTCGTGTGCCGCGTCGAGGATCTGCTGGATGCGGTGCACGTGGCTGGCGAAGCTGGCCACGATGATGCGCTTCTGGGCGTTCGCGAAGACCGTGCGCAGGACGTTGGAGATGTCCCGCTCGGGCGGCACGAAGCCGGGGACCTCGGCGTTGGTCGAGTCGGTGAGGAGAAGGTCGATGCCTTCCTCGCCGAGCCGCGCGAAGGCCGGCAGGTCGGTCAGCCGGCGGTCCAGCGGCAGCTGGTCCATCTTGAAGTCGCCGGTGTGCACCACCATGCCGGCGGGGGTGCGGATGGCGACGGCCAGCGCGTCCGGGATGGAGTGGTTGACCGCGACGAACTCGCAGTCGAAGGAGCCGATCCGCTCGGTGTGGCCTTCCTTCACCTCAAGGGTGTAGGGGCGGATCCGGTGCTCCTGGAGCTTCGCCTCGATCAGGGCGAGGGTCAGCTTGGAGCCGATGAGCGGGATGTCCGGCTTCTCGCGCAGGAGATAGGGGACGCCGCCGATGTGGTCTTCGTGGCCGTGCGTGAGCACGATGCCGTCGATGTCGTCGAGCCGGTCCCTGATGGACGTGAAGTCCGGCAGGATCAGGTCGATTCCGGGCTGCTCCTCCTCGGGGAAGAGCACTCCGCAGTCGACGATCAGCAGCCGGCCGCCGTACTCGAAGACCGTCATGTTGCGGCCGATTTCACCCAGGCCGCCAAGGGGGGTGACGCGCAGGCCGCCCTTGGGGAGCTTCGGCGGAGCGCCGAGCTCGGGATGCGGATGACTCAAAAGACTCTCCTCACCACGCGCGCCACGCTGCCGTCGAGGCACGTGGCGCGCATGACATTCGTGCACTTGCTGTGTGGCGGTTGTTTGGCCGTGTTCAGTTGTGAAGTCTGTGCCTAGAGCTGTACCCCGCCTGCGGCGAGATCGCGCGTGAGCTGCTCGGTCTCTTCGGGGGCCAGGTCCACCAGCGGCAGGCGCAGCGGGCCGGCGGGCAGGCCCTGGAGGCCGAGTGCCGCCTTGGTGGTGATGACGCCCTGCGTACGGAACATCCCGGTGAAGACCGGCAGCAGCTTCTGGTGGATCTCGGTGGCCTTGCTGACGTCGCCGGCGAGATGGGCGTCCAGCAGGGCGCGCAGCTCCGGGGTGACGACGTGGCCGACGACCGAGACGAAGCCGACGGCACCGACCGAGAGCAGCGGGAGGTTGAGCATGTCGTCGCCGCTGTACCAGGCCAGGCCGGAGCGGGCGATGGCCCAACTGGCGCGTCCCAGGTCGCCCTTGGCGTCCTTGTTCGCGACGATCCGCGGGTGCTCGGCGAGCCGGACGATGGTCTCGGTGTTGATCGGGACGCCGCTGCGGCCGGGGATGTCGTAGAGCATGACGGGCAGCTCGGTGGCATCGGCGATGGCCGTGAAGTGCCTCAGGAGTCCTTCCTGGGGCGGCTTGCTGTAGTACGGCGTCACCGCGAGCAGGCCGTGGGCGCCGGCGTCCTGGGCCGCGCGGGCCAGTTCGACGCTGTGGCGGGTGTCGTTGGTGCCGGCTCCGGCGACGACAAAGGCGCGGTCTCCGACCGCATCGACCACGGCGCGGACGAGCTGGGCTTTCTCCGCATCGCCTGTGGTCGGGGACTCTCCGGTGGTGCCGTTGACGACGAGTCCGTCGTTGCCGGCGTCCACCAGATGGGCGGCGAGCCGCTGCGCGCCGTCGAGGTCGAGGGCGCCATCCGCCGTGAACGGCGTGATCATGGCGGTCAGCACCCGCCCGAAGGGGGTCTGCGGTGTGGAAGTCGGAGCCATAGGGTCCACGCTACTCGTAGCTCACCTCAGCATGTGTCTCCGGGGAGCAAGGATGTGGACTCCGGCACTGCCTGCTCGGGGGTTCAAGCAGTGCCGGGTCCGTTTCTTCAGCGTAGATGAACTTCGCAAAATGCTGCAATACGGACACTTCGCACGTACGTCCCTGGCGGTGCCGCGCACCGCCGCCCGCCTGCGCTTTACGGCGCGACGCGGCCGTTGGCGTTGAATGCGCCGTACGTGAGCGGCATGAGCTCGGCCCAGTGGGCCTCCATCTGCTCGCCGACCATCTCGATCTCGCGCTGCGGGAAGGACGGCACGGCCGCCTGCTCGTGCTGCGTCCGCAGGCCCAGGAAGTGCATCAGGGAACGGGCGTTGCAGGTCGCGTACATGGAGGAGAACAGGCCGACCGGGAGGACCGCGCGGGCGACCTCGCGGGCGACGCCGGCGGCGAGCATCTCCTGGTACGCGGCGTACGCCTGGCGGTAGCTGTCCTCCATGACGCGGCCGGTCAGTTCGTGCTGCGCGGCGGTGCCATCGACGAATTCGTACTTGCCGGGGCGACCCTGCTGGACCAGCTTGCGGGACTCGCCGGGTACGTAGAAGACCGGCTCCAGCTGACGGTAGCGGCCGGACTCCTCGTTGTACGACCAGCCGACGCGGTGCCGCATGAACTCGCGGAACACGAAGATCGGGGCGCTGATGAAGAACGTCATGGAGTTGTGCTCGAAGGGGCTGCCGTGCCGGTCCCGCATCAGGTAGTTGATCAGGCCCTTGGAGCGCTCCGGGTCCTTCTTCAGCTCCTCCAGGGACTGCTCGCCGGCCGTGGAGACGCGGGCCGCCCACAGCACGTCGCTGTCCGCCGCGCTGTGCTTGACCAGCTCTACCGTCACCTCGCTCCGGAAGCCGGCGGCTGCGCCGTCAGGACTCTCAGGGCTCTGGGTGCTCTCGGCGGGGGTGTGGGACACCGGCGGTTCCTTCCGTTCGATCCTCGTGCGGCGCCCAGCCTACGGCCCGCCACTGACAGCCGGGGAAGCCGGAAATCCGTCGTGATGCCGCGTACCGCACAGAACGGACGTCTGACGCCTGGGCTGGGCACGGCGGTAGATATTTTTCACAGAAGTTGCTGGAAACGGGCACCAATCGGACGCCACAGTCGTCTCTCTCTGTGAAAGCGCCCACTTCGAGGTTCCTAGGAGAGCCCGCTCATGTTCCGCCGGCGAGAGCCCGTCCCGTTCGCCTTCGTTGCCGAGGCAGACCGGTTCCGCAGCAATGTCACTCCCCCTCCGCGCGAGCGCGCGTCCTTCGCCCAGCTCGCCGGCCGATCCCTGATCACTCTGACCGTCGTGGGCGGCCTGGCAGGCTCGCTGCTGTTCGGCCTGCCCGCCCTCCAGCAGGACGGTACGGGCAGCAGCGGCACGCATCAGTCCGAGGCCGCGCACCGCTGACCGCGTCGCCTGTTGCGGGCCGCGGAGTGGTTCCGCCCGAGCGCTGCCGATAGCCTCACCGGTCACAGCTTTCATCAGCGTGCCCATGAGTGAGGATCAGCCGTGCCCCTGCCCTTCCTGACGGCCGACCGCGACCTCGATGTCGACGACCGTACGGCGGACCCGACGCCGCTGCCGCATGACGAGCCCGACCGCTGGCGCCGTCCCTACCGCCCAGGACCGTGGCGCGTGGGGACGGCGGCGGTGTTTCTGCTGCTCGCCTCGTTCGTCCTGTTCTCCACGATGATCATCGCGATGGCCGGTTCGCCGGTCGGCGCCGTGGTCTGCGGGGCCGTGGCGCTGCTCGTGATCGCGGTCGCGTTGCGGTTGCTGCGCGTGGGGGTGTGGGTGAGCGCGGCCGGCCTGCGGCAGGCCGGTCTGCTCGGCACGACGACGGAGCCCTGGAGCGCGGTCACCTCGCTGCGGACGGTCCAGCAGCCGGTGCGCTGGCTGGGGCTGCCGCGGACGGTGCAGGGACAGGCCCTGGTACTCCACCGCGGCCCTGGCGACGGTCGGCGGGTACTGATCACCGACCACAACGGCGACTTCCTGTCCCGTCCCGAAGCCTTCGAGCGGGCGGCCGACGTCCTGGAGGCGTGGGCCGCGGAGTACCGCTCCTAGAGCGGCCTCATCCTGAACGACGGCGCCGGCCGGGGATCCACTCCCCGGCCGGCGCCGTCGTTCAGGTCCCGGTGAGCCGCCGCTTCAGACGTCCGCCGGTGCGCTGTCGCGCAGCGTGATGGCGCGCTGCATGGCCTTGCGGGCCCGCGGGGTGTCCCGCGCGTCGTGGTAGGCGACGGCCAGCCGGAACCAGGCACGCCAGTCGCCCGGGGCGTCCTCCGTCTCGGCCTGCCGCTCGGCGAAGATCGCGTCGGCCGCGTCCCGGTCGATCCGGCCGCCCGGGGTGCGTCGCGGCTCCTCGGTGGCCGGGCCCGCCTCCGCCTCCATCTCGCGGGCGAGCCGGTGGGCGCTACGGGCGAAGCGGGTGTTGTGCCAGAGGAACCAGGCGCCGATGACCGGCAGCACGAAGGCCACCGCGCCCATGCCCATGGCGGCCGGCTCACCGGTCAGCAGGAGCAGCACGCCCTCCATCGCCACCACGCCGAAGACCAGCACCAGCACGGCCGCGAGGAAGAAGTAAGTGATCTTTCCGCCCATGCCGCTCAGCCCAGATCGAGGAAGTGTTCCAGGCCCACCGTCAGGCCCGGGGTGGACACCACGCGCCGCACACCGAGCAGGATGCCCGGCATGAAGCTGCTGTGGTGCAGGGAGTCGTGGCGGATGGTGAGGGTCTCCCCCACCCCGCCGAGCAGCACCTCCTGGTGCGCCAGCAGACCGCGCAGCCGTACGGAGTGGACGGGGATGCCGTCGACGTCCGCGCCGCGGGCGCCGTCCAGCGCGGTGCTGGTGGCGTCCGGCTGATCGGCGCAGCCGGCTTCCGCGCGGGCCGCGGCGATCAGCTGGGCGGTGCGGGTCGCCGTGCCGGACGGTGCGTCGGCCTTGTTGGGGTGGTGCAGCTCGATGACCTCGGCCGACTCGAAGAACCTGGCGGCCTGTTGGGCGAAGGTCATGGTCAGCACCGCGCCGATGGAGAAGTTCGGCGCGATGAGCACGCCGGTCTCCGGGGAGGCGGCGAGCGAGGTGCGCAGCTGCGCGAGGCGTTCGTCGGTCCAGCCGGTCGTGCCGACCACGCCGTGGATGCCGTGGCGCACGCAGAAGTCGAGGTTGCCCATGACGGCGCCGGGGTGGGTCAGCTCGACGGCGACCTGGGCGCCGGCCTCGGTCAGCGTCTCCAGCTTGTCCCCGCTGCCGAGTGCGGCGACCAGTTCCATGTCGTCGGCGGCTTCGACGGCTTTGACGGCCTCGGAGCCGATGCGGCCCTTGGCGCCGAGTACGGCCACGCGCAGCTTGCTCATCGTGTCAGCTCTCTCTGTGTGGTGCGGCGGGGCGTGTCTATGCGACGGCTTCGTGCAGCCGGTCCGCCTGCCGGTCCTTCAGCGGGCCGATGACGGACAGCGAGGGACGTCGGCCCAGTACGTCGCGGGCCACCTCGCGTACGTCGTCGGGGGTGACCGCGGCTATCCGTTCGAGCATGTCATCGACCGACAGCTGCGTGCCCCAGCACAGCTCGCTCTTGCCGATGCGGTGCATCAGGGCCCCGGAGTCCTCCAGGCCGAGGACGGTGGAGCCCCGGAGCTGGCCGATCGCGCGGCGGATCTCGTCGTCGGTGAGGCCGTCGGCCGCCACCTGGTCGAGCTGGTCGCGGCAGATCTTGAGGACGTCCTGCACCTGGTTGGGGCGGCAGCCCGCGTAGACGCCGAAAAGGCCGCAGTCGGCGAAGCCCGAGGTGTACGAGTACACGCTGTAGGCCAGGCCGCGCTTCTCGCGGACCTCCTGGAAGAGACGGGAACTCATCCCGCCGCCCAGGGCGGTGTTCAGGACTCCCAGCGCCCAACGCCGGTCGTCGGTCCGGGACATGCCGGGCACGCCGAGGATGACGTGGGCCTGCTCGGACTTGCGGTTGAGGTGGTCGACGCGGCCACCGGCCCGCAGGGTGCGGGCCCCGGCGCGGGGGACGCTCGGGACGGCGTCCGTGCCGCCGAGTGCGCCGGCCTTCTCGAAGGCGCGGCGGACCAGGCGGACGACCTTGGCGTGGTCGACGTTGCCCGCGGCGGTGACGACGAGGTGCGTGGGGTCGTAGTGCTTCTTGTAGAAGCGGCGGATGCGGGCCGGGGTGAGGGCGTTGACGGTGTCGACGGTGCCCAGGACCGGGCGGCCGAGCGGGGTGTCGCCGAGCATGGTGTGCGCGAACAGGTCGTGCACGCAGTCGCCCGCGTCGTCCTCGGTCATCGCGATCTCTTCGAGGATGACCCCGCGCTCGGCTTCGACGTCATCGGGCTCGATCAGCGAGCCGGTGAGCATGTCGCAGACCACGTCGATGGCGAGCGGCAGGTCGGCGTCGAGTACCCGCGCGTAGTAGCAGGTGTATTCCTTCGCGGTGAAGGCGTTCATCTCGCCGCCGACGGCGTCGATCGCGGCGGATATGTCCAGCGCGCTGCGCCGCTCGGTGCCCTTGAAGAGCAGGTGTTCCAGGTAGTGGGTGGCGCCGTTGAGGGACGGGGTCTCGTCGCGGGAGCCGACGTGGGCCCAGATGCCGAAGCTGACCGAGCGGACGGTGGGCAGGGTCTCGGTGACGACGCGCAGGCCGCCGGGCAGGGTCGTCCTGCGGACCGTGCCGGCGCCGTTCTCGCCCTTGAGGAGGGTTTGGGTACGGGCGACGGCCCGCCCCTCCGAAGAGGTGCGGGCCGTCGTCGTGTGCGTACGGGACGTCACTTGTCGGCGTCGTCCTTCTTGTCGGCGTCGCCGTCCTCGCCCTCGATCACGGGGATCAGGGAGAGCTTGCCGCGCTGGTCGATCTCGGCGATCTCGACCTGCACCTTGGCGCCGACCGCGAGCACGTCCTCGACGTTCTCCACGCGCTTGCCACCGGCGAGCTTGCGGATCTGCGAGATGTGCAGCAGGCCGTCCTTGCCCGGGAGCAGGGACACGAACGCACCGAAGGTCGTCGTCTTCACGACGGTGCCCAGGTAGCGCTCGCCGACCTCCGGCATGGTCGGGTTGGCGATGCCGTTGATCGTGGCGCGGGCGGCCTCGGCGGCCGGGCCGTCGGCGGCACCGATGTAGATGGTGCCGTCGTCCTCGATCGTGATGTCGGCGCCGGTGTCCTCCTGGATCTGGTTGATCATCTTGCCCTTGGGGCCGATGACCTCACCGATCTTGTCCACCGGGATCTTGACGGTGATGATCCGCGGGGCGTTCGGGGACATCTCGTCCGGGACGTCGATGGCCTCGTTCATGACGTCCAGGATGTGCAGACGCGCGTCACGGGCCTGCTTCAGCGCGGCGGCCAGGACCGAGGCGGGGATGCCGTCGAGCTTGGTGTCGAGCTGGAGCGCGGTCACGAACTGCTTGGTGCCGGCGACCTTGAAGTCCATGTCGCCGAAGGCGTCCTCCGCACCGAGGATGTCGGTGAGGGCGACGTAGTGGGTCTGGCCGTCGATCTCCTGGGAGATCAGGCCCATGGCGATACCGGCGACCGGGGCCTTGAGGGGCACACCGGCGTTCAGCAGCGACATGGTGGAGGCGCAGACCGAGCCCATGGACGTCGAGCCGTTGGAGCCCAGCGCCTCGGAGACCTGGCGGATCGCGTAGGGGAACTCCTCGCGGGTCGGCAGCACCGGCACGATGGCGCGCTCGGCGAGCGCGCCATGGCCGATCTCGCGGCGCTTGGGCGAGCCCACGCGGCCGGTCTCACCGACGGAGTACGGCGGGAAGTTGTAGTTGTGCATGTAGCGCTTGCGGGTCACCGGGGAAAGGGTGTCCAGCTGCTGCTCCATGCGGAGCATGTTGAGGGTGGTGACACCCAGGATCTGGGTCTCGCCGCGCTCGAACAGCGCCGAGCCGTGCACCCGCGGGATCGCCTCGACCTCGGCGGCGAGCGTACGGATGTCCGTGACGCCGCGGCCGTCGATGCGGACCTTGTCCTTGATGACGCGCTCGCGGACCAGCTTCTTGGTCAGCGCGCGGTAGGCACCGGAGATCTCCTTCTCGCGGCCCTCGAACTGCGGGAGCAGCTTGTCGGCGGCGATCTCCTTGATGCGGTCCAGCTCGGCTTCGCGCTCCTGCTTGCCGGCGATGGTGAGCGCCTTGGCGAGCTCACCCTTGACGGCGGCGGTCAGCGCCTCCAGGACGTCGTCCTGGTAGTCGAGGAAGACCGGGAACTCACCGGTGGGCTTGGCAGCCTTGGCGGCGAGGTCCGACTGGGCCTTGCACAGCACCTTGATGAAGGGCTTGGCGGCTTCCAGACCGGCGGCGACGACCTCTTCGGTCGGGGCCTCGGCGCCGTCCTTGACCAGCTGGATGGTCTTCTCGGTTGCCTCGGCCTCGACCATCATGATCGCGACGTCGCCGTCCGGGAGGACGCGGCCGGCCACGACCATGTCGAAGACGGCGTTCTCCAGCTCGGTGTGGGTCGGGAAGGCGACCCACTGGCCGTTGATCAGGGCGACACGGGTGCCGCCGATCGGGCCGGAGAAGGGCAGGCCGGCCAGCTGCGTGGAGCAGGAGGCGGCGTTGATGGCGACCACGTCGTAGAGGTGGTCGGGGTTGAGCGCCATGATCGTCTCGACGATCTGGATCTCGTTGCGCAGGCCCTTCTTGAAGGAGGGGCGCAGCGGCCGGTCGATCAGGCGGCAGGTGAGGATCGCGTCCTCGGAGGGCCGGCCCTCACGACGGAAGAAGGAGCCGGGGATCTTGCCGGCTGCGTACATCCGCTCCTCGACGTCCACCGTGAGGGGGAAGAAGTCGAGCTGGTCCTTGGGCTTCTTCGAAGCGGACGTGGCCGACAGCACCATGGTGTCGTCGTCCAGGTACGCGACGGCGGAGCCGGCGGCCTGCTTGGCCAGGCGGCCCGTCTCGAAGCGGATGGTGCGGGTGCCGAAGGAGCCGTTGTCGATGACGGCTTCGGCGTAGTGGGTCTCGTTCTCCACCAAGAAAATCTCCTCGTCAGCGTCCGCTGCCCGTGTGGCAGGGGACCTTCGTCGGCGGAGCGCCGGTGCGGGCCGGTCTTCGATCGAAGCTCCCGGAGTGCTGTCGCACGGTTTCCCGTGGGCATCCGGGGGCCACTACCGAGGACCGGCGGCCAGGGGGCGCTCCACCTCGTTCGCTTTTTGCGTTGTGAAACCAGACTACAAAGCTTCCGTCGACCTCGCGGTGACGTCACTGTCCGGTGCATACGGCAAAGGGAGCGGCCCCCGGTGGGAACCGCTCCCTTCACGGCGTCTTACTTGGCGCCCGCCGCGCCGCGGCGGATGCCGAGGCGCTCGACCAGCGCACGGAAGCGCGTGATGTCCTTCTTCGCCAGGTACTGCAGCAGGCGGCGGCGCTGGCCGACCAGCAGCAGCAGACCACGGCGGGAGTGGTGGTCGTGCTTGTGGGTCTTGAGGTGCTCGGTCAGGTCCGAGATGCGACGGGAAAGCATCGCCACCTGGACCTCGGGGGAACCGGTGTCACCTTCCTTGGTGGCGAACTCGGTCATGATCTGCTTCTTCGTAGCGGCGTCGAGCGACACGCGGTACTCCTCGGTGTGTGTACGGCCCGTGAGCGTCCCTGGATTTGCTTCACAGGGAATCTTGATGACTCGACAGGACCGTCACACAGCGTACCAGCTGGCGACGGCCCCCCGATCGGGTGATCGGGGGGCCGTCGGCAGGGGTGCGGGAGCTAGTTTCCGGTCAGCCCGCGCACCGTGGCGTAGATGTCGAGCACCGCCAGGCACAGGGGTACCAGGGACAGCAGGACCAGGCCGTCGAAGATGTCGAAGATCCGGCCCCAGAAGGGGGTGACGCCCTTGCGCGGGACGATCAGGCCCACGCCGACGAGCAGGGCGGCGCCGGCCGCGATGCTGCTGGAGAACCAGACGGTGCGGATGTTCAGCGGTCCTGAGTCACCGAAGCGGGCCAGCTCGACGAGGGCGTCGACCGGCGGGTGCAGCGCGACCCCCAGGACGAGCAGCACGACGGTGAGGATGCCGGCGATGGTCAGGCAGGCGACCTGCGCGGTGTAGTCGAAGAGCCGGGCGCGGAGCATGATCGTGATGCCGGCGGCCAGCGCCATCAGCTGGGCCCAGCTGTTGTCGGAGAAGCCGAGGACCACTCCGGCCGAGCCGACGACCAGGGCGGAGCAGCCGGCGACCAGGCCGAGCAGCAGTTCGTGGCCGCGGCGGGCCTGGTTGCCGATCTTGACGAAGTCGACCGACTCGCTCTCGGGGCGCTCACCCTCGTAGGAGCCCTTGGCGATCTGGTCGGGCGACTTGTAGCCGATGGGCAGCCGGGCGAAGCGTGCGGAGAGTCCGGGGAGCCAGGCGACCAGGGCGATGGCGACGGCGGCGGTGACCGCGGCGACCTCTATGGGGGCGGCATCGGTGAGGATCGCGGCGAAGACGGCGAGGGTGCCGATGGCCGACAGGAAGGCCGCGGCCACGAAGGGGGCGTCGCCGCGCGGCAGCAGCACCACCAGCAGGACGGAGGCGATCAGTACGGTCACGCAGCCGACGAGGAGGTGCAGCCGGCCGGGTCCTGATCCTGCCTCGACGGGGAAGATGCCGGAGCCGGCGAGCAGCAGGTGCGGCAGCGAGGCGAGGCCCAGCGCGATGGAGGAACCGTGGTCGTCATAGACCCGGGCGCGGACGCCGGAGACGGCGACCAGGACGATGCCGACGACACCGGCGATGATGCCGGGCAGGCGGTGCATGTCGCGGTCGACCGGGTTCGAGAACCAGAGCGCGAAGGCCATCATGACGAGCAGCAGCACGCCGGCGGTGAGGCCGACGTAGTGCATGAGGTCGTCGCTCCAGCGGTTGCGGTTCTGCTTGACCGCGGAGGCGACGGCGTCGGACACGTCGTCGAAGACCGGCAGCGGCAGCGACTCGGCGAACGGCTTCAGCAGGAGGAGGTCGCCGTCCAGGATCTGCTGTTGCGCGAGCGACTGGCCTGCGTCAAGTACCGTGCCGTCGCGGCGTACGAGGTGGTAGCCGGTCGGGGCGCCCTCCGCCTGGGACTGGCCGGAGAGTCGCAGGATCTCCGGGTAAATGTCGACGAGTGCGACGTCCTCGGGCAGTGCCACATCGATCCGTGCGTCCGGCGCGGCGACTGTGACCCGGCAGAAGCCGGTGCCTGTGGTCGTGCTCACCTGGCGGTTCCCCCTATCCGTTGGGCGGTTTGTCGCGGGCGTGGCGTATATATGAAGGCATATACGGAGACGCTTTCGAGCCCGTTTTCACGGCGTCGCGGCACGCTCGCGGTGCGTCAGCGTACCGCCCGATTCGGGGCTTGCCCCACCCACCCCGAAACTTGACGCTTAACAGTAGGATCAACGCCTGCGTCGGGCCAAGGACTTGGCTCGGGGGACCGTCGAATCCAACGGGGGCGGTCCGAGACTGCGAGATGCATGAAGGACTGATGCCTCGGTGAGCGTTGTCATCGTCAAGCGCCCGCCCCGCGCGCTGCCACCTGAAGTCGCCGGTGAGGAGGTGACGCTGGAGGCACCTCCTGAACTTCCCCGGGAAGGGGAACAGGAGAACATCCTGATGATGTTCATGCCCATGATGGGCATGGGGTCTTCCGCCGCTTTCCTATTCATGGGCGGCCAGCCGTTCATGAAGATCATGGGTGGCGTCATGGTGGTTTCCACTCTGGCCATGGCGATCGTACAGATCGTCAAAGCCAGGCAGGGGCCCTCCGGGCAAATGCTGCAGGAACGCCAGGATTACCTCAAGTACCTCGCGCAGAAACGGAAAGAGGTACGGCGTACCGCACGCAAACAGCGTGACGCGCAGCTTTTCACGCACCCCGATCCGGGTCAGTTGTGGTCCGTGGTGGCGGAGGGCAAGCGCGTCTGGGAACGCCGGGCGAGCGATCCGGACTTCGCGCAGGTACGCCTGGGACTCGGTCCGCAGCAACTGGCCACCCCGCTGAAGGCTCCGGAGACCGCGCCGGTCGACGAACTGGAGCCGCTGACCGCGCACGCGATGAAGGAATTCCTCGACAAGCACGGGCATTTGGAGAACCTGCCGCTCGCGGTCTCGCTGCGCGCCTTCTACCACCTGACCGTCTCCGGTGACCCGGACACGGTCTACGCCAGTTCCCGCGCGATGGTCGCCCAGCTGTGCACGCTGCACTCCCCCGAGGACCTGGTGGTGGCGGTCGTCGCCTCGCCGGGCGCGCAGGCGGAGTGGGAGTGGACGAAGTGGCTGCCGCACGTCCAGGACAAGACCACCGACGGTGCGGGCAGCCGCCGTCTGGTCGTCGGCGACCTCGGTGAGATCGAGGAGATGCTGGCCGACGAGCTGGACGGCCGCGGGCGCTTCAACCCGCAGGGCACTCCGGTGACCGACACCCCGCACGTGGTGATCGTGCTGGACGCCGGTGACGTGCCGATGGACTCGGTCATCGCCGGCGCCGAGGGGCTTCAGGGCGTCACCATCATCGAGGTCGTGCCGGGTGACCTGGACGAGATCCGCGGTGGTCTCGCGGTCCAGGTGTGGCCGGACAAGCTGGTGCTGGAGTCGGCGAGCGGCGCGGTCTACCAGGGGGTCTGCGACACCCTGTCGATCCCCGAGGCGGAGGCGCTGGCCCGCCAGCTGGCCCCGCTGCGGGCCGGTTCGGGCGCGGACGGCGAGGAACCGCTGCTGTCCAACCTGGACTTCACCGACCTGATGAACATCGGCGACGCCGGCTCCGTCGACGTGCAGCGCACGTGGCGCCCGCGGACGCTGCACGAGCGCCTGCGGGTGCCGATCGGTGTCGACAAGGACGGCCAGCCCGTCATGCTCGACATCAAGGAGGCGTCGCAGGAGGGCATGGGCCCGCACGGCCTGTGTGTCGGTGCGACCGGTTCGGGTAAGTCCGAGGTGCTGCGCACCCTGGTGCTGGCCCTGGCGGTCACCCACTCGTCCGAGACGCTGAACTTCATCCTCGCGGACTTCAAGGGTGGCGCCACCTTCACGGGTATGTCGGAGATGCCGCACGTCGCCGCGGTCATCACCAACCTCGGTGAGGACGTCAGCCTGATCGACCGCATGCGCGACTCGATCACCGGTGAACTCCAGCGCCGCCAGGAGCTGCTGCGCTCGGCGGGCAACTACGCCAACATCACCGACTACGAGAAGGCGCGTGCCGCGGGCGCCCCGCTGGACCCGCTGCCGTCGCTGGTGATGGTGCTCGACGAGTTCTCCGAGCTGCTGACCGCCAAGCCGGACTTCATCGAGATGTTCATCCAGATCGGCCGGATCGGCCGTTCGATGGGTGTGCACATGCTGCTCGCCTCGCAGCGTCTGGAAGAGGGCAAGCTGCGCGGCCTGGACACCTTCCTGTCCTACCGCCTGGGTCTGCGCACCTTCTCGGCTGCCGAGTCGCGTACCGCGATCGGTGTGCCGGACGCGTACCACCTGCCGAACGTGCCGGGCTCCGGCATCCTCAAGTACGACACCGAGACGATGGTGCAGTTCAAGGCCGCGTACGTGTCGGGTGCCTACCACGGCCCGGGTGCCGGCGGTGGCGGCGGTGGCAGCCGGACGAACCGGCTGCCGGTGCCGTTCACGGCGGCCCCGGTCGTCGAGCAGATCATCGAGGACCCGACTCCGGTGGAACCGGAGGCCCCGCAGCAGGACGACGCGCTGGCCGACACCGTGCTGGACGTCATCGTGCAGCGGATGCAGGGCCAGGGCCCGCCCGCCCACCAGGTGTGGCTGCCCCCGCTGGAGGAGTCGCCGACGGTCAACCAGCTGCTGCCCGCGCTGGCCACCACACCCGAACGGGGCGTGCACGCGCCGGAGTACACGGCGCTCGGCAAGCTCGTCGTGCCGGTCGCGCTGGTGGACAAGCCGTTCGAGCAGCGGCGTGACGTGATGTACCTGGACTTCTCCGCCGGTGCCGGTCACGGCCTGGTCGTCGGCGGTCCGCAGTCCGGCAAGTCCACGCTGATCCGGTCCGCCATCGCGGCGTTCGCGCTCACCCACACCCCGGTCGAGGTGCAGTTCTACTGCCTGGACTTCGGCGGCGGCGGCATGCTCGCCATGGAGGACCTGCCGCACATCGGCGGCGTCGCCTCGCGTCTGGACGCGGAGAAGGTCCGCCGTACGGTCGCTGAGGTCGTCGGCATCCTCAACGAGCGTGAGGAGTTCTTCCGGCAGAACAACATCGACTCCATCGCGACCTACCGCCAGCGGCGCAACGCGGGCGCCTTCCCCGACCAGAAGTGGGGCGACGTCTTCCTCATCATCGACGGATGGGCGACGTTCAAGACCGACTACGAGCAGCTCGACCCGGTGATCCTGGACATCGCCGGACGGGGTCTCGGATTCGGTATCCACCTCATCATCGGCGGCTCGCGCTACACCGAGGTCCGTCCCGCGCTGCGCGACCAGCTCCTCAACCGCGTCGAGCTGCGCCTGGGCGACCCGATGGAGTCGGAGTTCGACCGCAAGCGCGCGGAGAACGTCCCGATGGGCAAGCCGGGCCGCGGTCTGTCCCCGGAGAAGCTGGACTACCTCGCCGCGCTGCCACGCCTCGACAACGACAGCGACCCGGAGACGCTCAGCGACGGCATGGCGAATCTGGTGCAGACGGTCAAGGAGCACTGGACGGGCGAGCCCGCCCCGAAGGTGCGGATGCTGCCGACGATGCTGTACGCGAACGAGCTGCCCAAGGGCAGCGACTTCCCGGAGCACGGCATCGCGATCGGCGTCGACGAGACCACGCTCTCGCCTGCCTTCATCGACTTCGAGACCGACCCGCTCCTGGTCATCTACGGCGAGAGCGAGTCCGGCAAGTCGTCGCTGCTGCGCCTGCTGACCAAGCAGATCGCCGAGCGGTACCCGTCGGACAAGGCGCTGATGGTGGTCTCCGACTACCGCCGCGCGCTGCTCGGCGAGGTGCCGGAGAGCCACCTGTACAAGTACTGCGCAGCGGGGCCGCAGTTGCAGGAGGTCATCACCGGTCTCGCCGGTTCGCTGGGACGCCGCATGCCGGGCCCTGACGTCACGCCCGAGCAGCTGCGCAACCGCAGCTGGTACGACCTGCCGGACGCGTTCGTGATCGTGGACGACTACGACCTGGTGGCGACGAGCAGCGGCAACCCGCTGCAGCCGCTCCTGGAGTACCTGCCGTTCGCCCGTGACCTCGGTCTGCGCCTGATCCTGGCGCGCAGCTCGTCGGGCGCGGGGCGGTCCTCGTTCGAGCCGGTCATGCAGCGCACCAAGGAGCTGGGCGCGCAGGGTCTGATCCTGTCCGCCGATCCGGGTGAGGGCCCGCTGATGGGCAACATCAAGGGCCAGAGCCTGACGCCGGGACGAGGCACCTTCGTCACGCGTAAGCGCGGTGCGCAGCTGGTCCAGACGGGCTGGCTGCCGGCCAACAGCCGCTGATACGGCGGTAGTCGGTACGGACAACGGCGGTGGGGCGTCCCTCTTGAAGAGGGGCGCCCCACCGCCGTTGTGGTGGGTGACCCGCCGTTGTGGCGGGTGACCCGCCGTTGTGGCGGGTGGCCGCGGTGCGCGGGCCCGGCCGTCAGCCGAAGGCGCCGTGCCTGCCGACGTCGGGTACGGGCCGCCCATCGGCCGCCGGTGCGGGGGCTTCGGGCTTGCCGCCGTCGGCCTTTCCTTCACCGGCCTCGCCGTCGCCGCGTGCCTTGCCGTCGCCGGTCTTTCCGTCGCCAGCCTCGCCGCCTCCGGTGGCGGGCTGTCGTTCCGGCTCGGTCTCCGTGCCCCGGGCTTCGGCCGCGGCCGTCTCCTCGCCGGTCCGTACGCCCTTGGCGATGCCCGTGCCGCCGCTCGGCCGCCGCTCGGTGGCGGCGCCTGGCCCGAACGGGTCGGGCCCCGTCGGCGCGGTCGATGTGGCCCATTCGCCCTTCGTGGGCGGCCGTTGGCCCTGGCCTCCGCCACCACCGCCGCGCTTGCCGAACGCCCCGCCCAGGGAGTTGGCGAGCTGGCCGAGCGCCATGAACCCGTAGGCCATGTCACGGCCGGACGACTGCGCGCCACCGGAGTTGTCCACCGGCGGTGCGGCTTGGGCTTCGTCGTGCGGAGCGCCGTCCTGCGGGGTGCCGGTGGACGGCGCCGCCGCGGCGGTCTCCAGGTCGGCGGCGGCCAGCGTGAAGACCGGCAGCGATTCGTCCACCGACCGCTTCAGCCGGTGCCAGTCCGCGGCGAATGCCTCGCCCGCCGGACCGTGCCAGTCGGCGGCTGCCGCGCTGCCGACGTGCCGGTCAAGCTCCCTGACCAGACCGTCGAGGTGGCTGCCCATGTCCCGCCAGCCCGCCGCCGCTTCGTGCAGGGCCTCCGGATTGCGCCGCTGGGTCACTGGACACCCCTGATCATCTCGGCCAGCTCTTCCTCGACCGTCTGCGTCGATGCGGCGCTCCGCTTGACGCCGACGCCGACCTCGGCCAGCCGCTGCTGCAGCTGGCCCAGGGCGCGCTCGGCCTGCTCGTACAGCTCCACGTGCGGACGGGCCGCCTCCGGGTCGCCGAAACCGTCGCGCAATGCCCCGGCGTCCGACGTCCGGCGGAATGCCGTCAACTGCCGTGCCAGATCGTCCGCGTATTTCTCAAAGATCGAACCGAGCTTGTGCAGCTCCTCGGTACCGACCCGGACTTCATCGGACATCTTTTCTCCCCGAATTGAATGGCAGCGACCTGCCGGACATCGGCACAGGTCTAGCACACCCGCAATGACCCTCAACTCCCGTGCGAAGCGGCCGGACCACGAGGTGCGGAAGGAATGCGGATCAATAGCAGGGAATAGCGACAACCCCGCCTTGACGTCCTGTTCATACCCGTCATTAGACTCGTGACGCCGGTGCCGCACACGCGGTTGCTGTGCCACACGTTCTAGGGGGCAACATGAACAACGAGCGGCAGATCCAGGACGAGGACCTGATGGACGTCGCCCAGGATCCGGAGCAGGCGCACCGGCTGCGCAAGGCGCTGAAGACCCTGGCGGACAACCCCAACGTGGGCGGCAAGCTCCAGGAGATGGCCAAGGAAGTGCTCTCCGGGCGGATCGGCATGAAGGACGCCATCGCGACGCCGACCTACATGGATGCGCTGGGCGACCGCATCGGCGAGATGCGGCGGGCGGCCGAGAACCAGACCCAGGCGGAGCGGGAGTCCTCGCGCGAGCAGTTCGCGACGTGGCAGAAGAAGCAGGAGGAGCAGGAGGACAAGGAGCGCGCCGAGCGGGACGGTCCCTCGGGCGCCATCGTCACCACCCCGCGGCACGGCAGGGGCGGCAGCAGCCACCGGCGCTGACCAGGCGGCCACGGCACGGGTCCGGCCGACGCACCGGGCCCGAGCCGCAATACGGCGGCCCGACGGTCCGGGCGCCGCGAATCTCCACAGAATCGGCCCCTTTTCTCCGCGCTCTCCGCTTCGCCCGGCTTCCCTTTCCCGAATCCGTACCGCCTCTTCTCCTTTCCCCGGTCCATCGGGTACGCGGATCTCCGGGTGGTTCCCGTTCCCCGGTTCTTCCCGTTCTCCGGGGAGGCGATAGCGGCTCGCGTCACGCTCCGGGCATCCGCTCCATCCCCGATGTCCCGGTTCCGGAACAGCCGGGCCCCGAGGGCTCCAAGATCGCGACCCGGATCATAGGATCGCCGGAGACGCTGGAATGCACGACGGTGGAGGGCGGGATTGATGGGGGACGAGGAAGTCATGAGCGCCTCGGACGAGGGGATCGCCACGGCGGGCGGCTATGCACCGCATCCGTTCATCGGCGGTCGCACCGCCGCGCTGCGCGCACTCGCCGCCTGGCGCATGAGCTGGCCCGGGGCGCCTCGCGTCATCGCGCTGACCGGGAACCCGGGCAGCGGGCGCGGCCGGCTGCTGACCGGATTCCTGATGCTGTGCGACCCGGAGTACCGCAAGCAACTGCCGCTCGACGACCTGGATCCGGCGACCGTACCGCCCGACCTGCCTGCGCCCGCCGTGCCGAACCCCGAGCGGCTCACCTCGGCACAGCTGCTGTGGACCCTCGCCGATCATTTCGGCCTCCGGGCCACGCGGACCGAGGACATCTTCACCGAACTCGCCGCTCGTGAAGAGCAGGTGACGATCGTGGTGCCGGACGTCGCCACCGCAGGTCCGGTCCGGGCCGCGAACGAACCGGCCCGCCTCCTCCAGGGCGTGCTCAAGCCGCTGGCCGCCACCCCGACCGTCCAGTTGCTGGCCGTCGTGGAGCGCGAGTCGGCCGCCGAGCTGGCCGCGTCACTGCCGGGCGGCCAGGCGCAGATCATCGACCTCGACGCTCCGGAGTGGGCCGACCCCGATGGCCTTGTCCTGCACGCCGGGACCGCACTCGACACGGCCGCCGGCGCCCCCGAACTCCCGTACACCACCGACCCTGAGCTGCGCAGGACGCTGGCCGCCGCGCTGGCAGCGCGCGCCGGGGGCAACCGTCTGACCGTGCAACTCGCGGTGCAGTCCCTGCTGATGCAGCCCGAGGGGTTCGACCCGGCGGACACCGAGCGGCTGCCCGGCACCCTCGGTCAGGTACTCGACCTGCACGCCGCCCGGCTGGGCGCCGACCCGCAGACGCTGCGGCTGATGCTGGCGCCGCTGGCCTTCGCCGAGGGCGACGGGCTGCCCGTCCAGCTGTGGGGCCCGCTGGCGAACGCCGTCGCCGAACAGGACCTCAGCCAGGCCATCGCCGACGGCATGCTGCTGGCCGCGCCGTTCGTCCAGCTGCCGGATGACCCGGACGACGGCGGGACGAGCGACGGGACGAACGGCGGAGCCCCGGCCGACGACGGCACGGACGGCACCCGGACCGGCGGCACCCCCGCCCCCCGCCCCCTCATCCGCCTCGTGCACCCCGCACTCGCCGCGGAGATCCGCGCCGGGCTGCCGGACCCGCGCGGCGCGCAGACCCGGATCGCCATGGCCCTGCTGGAAGCGGTCCCCGACCAGGACTGGTCGAAGGCCGACCCGTACATCCGTGACCACATCGCCGGGCACACCCTCGACGCCGGTCTGCTGCCCCAACTCCTCACCGACCCCGGCCTGTTCGCGCACGCCGACCCGGTGACCCTGCGCGCCGCCGTGGAGGCCGTCCCCTTGGAGGCCCTCGGCGCTCCGGCGCGTACGTATCTGCGTACCGCTCCCCTGCTCACCCGCTCCGAGGCGCCGGTCGCGATGCGCGCGGCGTTCCTGGAGTCCGCCTTCGTCGAGGACGGGCTGCTGCCGTACGCGCAGGCACTGCACGGGCTCGGGCTCGATCTGCCGTGGCGCACCCTGTGGAGCCTGCCGCTGACCGGCGCCGCGGGAGTCACCCTCGGCACGCTGCCCCCGGCCGCCGCACCGGGAACCGCGGACGGTTCCGACGGCCCGTCCGGCGACGGCGGCGCGGCCCCAGCCCTCCCGGTGGCGCTCGTCGTCGTCCCCGCGGGCACGCCGGGTTCCCGCCCGGTGCCGGGCGACGACGCCACGGCCCTCCTGGTGCACGAGCTGGCGACGGCCGCGTACCTCGACACCGACCCGGCACAGGTCGTGAGCCACTCGGACGAGGAGCGCGCGGCGGGGCGCCACGGACTCAGCCGCAGCGCCGACTACCTGCGGGTCTGGTCCCGGACGGACCGCGAGGTGGTGGCCGCGCTGATCTCCGACACCCCGATCACCGGCGCCGACCTCTCACCGGACGGCATCCTGGTCGTCGCCACCCACCGCGGCGTCACCGCCCGGCAGATCGTCACGGCGCAGCCCGCCCGTCCCACCGTGCCGGCCCAGGCCGCCGGCCCCGCAGACGTTCCCGCTTCTCCCGGCCTCGAAGGAGACCACTCGTGATCACCCAGGAGCAGGCGCACGCGACCGCCGACCGCTGGCTCAACCCCGAGGGAGCGCAAGGCCCGCCGCGCGAAGTCGCCCTCCAGGAGTTCGACCTCGGCTGGGTGGTGTGGGCCGTCCCGCCGCCCCCGGAGGTGGATCCGGAGACCGGCGCCCGCCGCCCGCCCGCGGAGATCGGCACCGCCTGCGGCGTCGTCGACCGCGCGTCCGGCGAGCTGACGGTGTGGCCTTCGGTACCGGTCGACGAGGTCGTACGGATGTACCGGCGCAAGCACGGCGCCGCCGACGGCGAGGCGGAAGCGGCCACCGAGCAGCCGGCGCCCGGACAACCGGCCACCGAACAGCCGCCGGTCACCGGCCCCGGCAACACCGCGGTCGCCACCTTCGACGATCCGGCCACCGGCGCGGAGACCAACCTGGTCCGCGTCTCGGCCCCCGGCCTGCCGCCCGCCGAATACCAACTTGCCGACGAACTGCGGCAGATGGGCGTGCCGGGCGAGAGCGTCCGGGCCGTGCACACCGACCTGCGACCCGCGCTGCTGCCCGGCGGCTACCCGGGCGACTTCGTCTTCCGTGCCTTCCCGAACGCCAGGTTCTCCTGCACCGAGGGCTACGGCATGCGGCCCGAAGAGCGTGCCGAGGGCGTCGCGGGGCTGGTCCGGCATGTCGAGATGATGCACCGGATGGCGGGCCGGCAGGCGCCGCCGCGGCCACACCGGGTGCCGGTGCCGCGGGAGGTCCCGGCGGCGGAGCCGGTGCGCGACGTGGCGCTCGGCAGGCAGCTGACGGAACTCTTCGGCGAGCAGGGCGTACTGCGTCCGGACGCCGACGACCTGGCGGCGACCCCGTTGCCCGAGCCCGCGAAGGCGACGCTGACCTGGGCCGGACTCCCCGCCGCCGTGCCGTACTTCTTCACCGCCGACCGCGCGGACAACCCCCCGGCCGGCGGCCTGTTCACGGACGCGGCCACCCACCTCCGGGAGACCGGCACCGAGGCCGGGAGCGGCACGCTGGAGACCCTCGCGGGTCACGTCAGGATCGGCACCGACGGCGGCTACGCCGTCACGGTCCAGTGCACGGCGCCCGCCGAGAACCAGGGTCTGATCGGCACCGTCTGGGCGGTCCAGCCCTCATCGGGCGGCGGCAGGTTCGTCAACCGCACCCTGTCCGCCTATCTCCGCTCGCTCGCCCTGCTGACGGCCACCCGCACCCGGATGCGCGGCATGGACCCGTACGCGGCCGGCGCCGCGGTCGCCGCCTTCCAACGGGACCTGGTGGCCATCGATTCCTGGTCCCTGGACGACGAGGGCAACTGGTGGTACCTCATCGTCGAGCAGATGTGGCACGGGCTGTTCTGAGCGGCCGGGGTTGAGGAACTGAGGGCTGGGAGGGCTGGGCGAGAAGGGATCAGCGGGCGGGTGGGGGCAG
The DNA here is from genome assembly GCF_043199105.1 of Streptomyces sp. NPDC048644. Lineage (NCBI taxonomy): Bacteria > Bacillati > Actinomycetota > Actinomycetes > Kitasatosporales > Streptomycetaceae > Streptomyces > Streptomyces sp. NPDC048644. The sequence continues at coordinate 170,656 of NZ_JBICVO010000016.1, read as the reverse complement.
CCCGGGGCAAGACGAAGAGGCCGGGTTTCAAGGCTTCTCGGGAACAGGTCTCAGGGCTTCATGGGGAGCACCGGCAGGCGCGGCCCCTCAACTGCCCCTCGCTCCCTGCCCGTCCCGCCCACCACTCCCCCCTCACGCACCCTCGCCCTCTCAGGGCAGCAGCAGCCAGTCCGCAGCCAGCGCCGCCACCAGGCCGACGCCGAGCAGCCAGGTGCCCAGCCGGGTACGCCCGTGCCGACTCAGTTCGATCACCACGCCACAGAGCACAAGCGCCGCCCCGTACACCCCGACCACCAGCACCGACGTCCGGCTGGCCAGGCGCACCACCAGCACCGCGGCCATCGCGGCCATCACCACCGAGGCCAGGATGATGCGTATCCGCCGCGCCTGACGGGGCGTCAAACCCCCGACGTCCTCAGCGATCGACTCTTCACTACCGGCTACGTCCATGAGCCGAGATGCTACGGGACCACCGGCCGCCCCCACCCCCTGGTCCCCGCGCCCGGCGCACTTCCCCGTCCCGCCCCGGGACCGCCTCGCCCCCACCCGCGCAGCCATGACAACCACCCACCCAATTTCCCTGAATTCCCCCTCCGTTGGCCTCGCAAGACGCCCACGGAGCCTCCACATACCCGCCTTGACATGGCTACGGACAGATCACCTAATGTGAGATTGTTAGACGTGAGAATTATGGTTCGGGAAACGGCGCAAACCGGGGGCAGTGGTGGCAGGCAAGGCATTTGATGTTGATCCGGATGTGCTGAAGGCGCAGAGTTCCGCGTTCATCCACATCGGCAACGACTTCTCCAAGGCGTCGAAGACGCTGCAGGACGATCTGGACGCACTCGGCAGCCCCTGGGAAGAGTGCGACTTCGGCGAGCTCTTCGAGACGATCTACGACCCGATCAAGAAGGGCATGTTCAAGTCCATGGACTCCCTGGGCGAACGCCTCGAAGGCATCGGCGACAAGCTCGAAACCATGGCCCAGTCCTACGCCGAATCCGATGAACAGGGCATCCACACCATCAGCGCGGTCGGCCGCCCGATGATCTGAGGCCCGGCCTCACCAACGGATTCCGCAGGACGCGCCCGCCCCGGGCCGCTCCTGAATCACGCAATCCCCGGTGCCTCTCCGCACCTCACGCTCCACACCATCCGGCACCACCACTCAGCACTGCTCAACCAGTTGCTGATCAACCAGTTGCTGATCAACTCAGCACCAATCGGTTACCACCGCACGGGGGACGAACACTGTGTCACTGACGCTGCCAGACGGAGTCGACTGGGTCCTGGATCTCCTCGGATTCGACTGGCCGAACGCCGACGAGGACAAGCTCTTCGAATGCGCCGCGGCTTGGCGCAACTTCGCCACCCAGGTGAATCAGGCGTCATCCCAGGGATCGTCGGCGGCCAACGAAGTCCTCTCCGCCAATTCGGGTGAAGCCGTCGACGGCTTTTCCCAGGAATGGGGATCGTTCTCCGGCGGCGGGGACAGCGGCGACAACTACCTGCGCGACGCCGCAGCGGCTGCCGAGGTCATCGCACTCGCCTTCGACGCCGCCGCGCTCGCGGTCATCGAGGGCAAGGTCGCGGTCATCGTCCAGCTCGTCATGCTGGCCGCCGAACTCATCGCCGCCCAGGCTGCCGCTCCGTTCACCCTTGGCCTGTCCGAACTCGGCGCCGCCGGAGCCACCCAGGCGACCCGTTTGATCGTTCGCCAGATCCTGGACAAGATCAAACGCGAGGTGGTGCAGGCGGCCACCAAGGCGATGGAACACGCCACGATGGACGCCATCAAAAAGATGGCGAAGAAGGCCGTGTCCAAGGAATCCCGCAAACTGGCGACGGACTACATCAAGAACACCGTCAAGGAAGAGGTCAAGGACAAGGTCGTCACCGCGGCCAAGGATTCCGCGAAGGAGTTCGTCCAGGAAACCGTCGTCCAGGGCGCCAAGGACAAGGCCAAAGAAGCCGCGACCGGAATGGCACAGAACGTCGCGGAACAGGGCATCGAAAGCCACTTCGGTGAACGCGACGGTATCCGCTGGGGCGAGACCGCAGACGTCGGCAAGGAAAAGGCCGGCGAATACATCGAGGACGTCAAGAAGGACGCCACCGACAGGGTCCAGGAGTACAAGGACGGCGTCACCAGCCTTGCCGACCCCAACACCTACATCGAACACGGCAAGAACGACCTCGCGGCCAAGCGCGACGAACTCACCGACCGCGGACTGGACCACACCCAACGCCGCGTCGACCACCACACCGGCGGCGCCGCCACCCGCCACCAGGAAACCACGGACGCGGCCAGGGACCACGTCCGGTCGGTCTTCGGCTGACCGCCGGCGGTCCGTACAACGAGCCGTCTGCCCCGCAGCCGCCCGCGGTCCGAGACCACGGGCCCAACTGGACGAGGCGGGGGCGGGGGCGGGGCAGGATCCACCCCTCCCCCACTCACCACCTCCTCCCCCACTCGTCCTCCTGCGCGCAGCAAGGGGCCCGCTGCCACCTCTGACGGTGACAGCGGGCCCCTTGCTTCATTGCTCCAGGCAGCGGGAGCCGTCGCGCGCTACTGGCCGGGAGGCGCCGGGTACTGCCCCGGGGGCGGGGGGTACTGGCCAGGAGATCCGGGCTGCTGCTGGTAGGGGCCCGGCTGCTGCGGCGCGAAACCGGGACCACCGGGGCCACCGAATCCGCCCGGACCACCCGAGGGCGGGCCGTTACGCCGGTTCTTACGTCGCGCCACCAGAACGATGACGAGGATGATCCCCAGGACCACCAGCACCGCCACCACGATCAGACCGATGAACAGCGGGCTCACACCAGGCTTTTCCACAGCCTCCGACGAACCACCCTTGTCGTCCGTCCCCTGCGAACCGGTCGAATCCCCCGCCGACGGCGAGGAGTCCACCTTCGGCATCGTCAACGGCCCGTTCTTAGAACCGGCCGGAATATCCCGCTTGAGCGCGGCGAGGGGCTGGATGAATCCGTAGCCGTACTTCTCGTCGGGGAGCGAGGCCCCCTTGGCCGAGTCGGGGAGGCCGGCGGTCTTGGTCAGGCGGTTGACGATCTGACCTGGCGTGAGGTCAGGGAATTTTGCGCGGAGAAGGGCAGCGGCTCCGGAGACGAAGGCTGTGGAGTCTGAAGTTCCTGTGCCCTTCCGATACAGAGAGCTACCGCTGCTGCCGGCCGAAACAATGTCAACTGCCGGGGCGGTCAACAACACCTGCGGTCCATAATTGGAGCCGGACCAGACCTCACCAGAATTCAGAACTCCGCCGACCGCAGCAACACCGGGGTAGCGGGCAGGGTACTTGATGGCGTCTTCCCCGCCCTTACCATCATTTCCCGTTCCGGCAAGAATCAGCACATTGTGCTGCAGTGCGTAGGCGATAGCCTCAGCTTCCCCGTCCGAAGACGGGCCGGACAACGACATGTTGATGACGGATGCGCCCTTGTCCACTGCGTATCGGATCGAAGAGGCGTAACCGTGCGGGTTCCTGCCAAGGTCACGAATGGGCAGGATCTTGGCATCGGGAGCCATCCCCTTGACGCCTTCCGACCCTCCAGGTCCGTGACCGTGGCCGGCGATTGTGGCGGCCATCTGCGTACCGTGAGTGTCACCATCTTCCGGTTCCGCAGACCCCCCATCCATGAAGTCCTTGCCCGGGAGTACGTTGCCCTTCAGGTCCGGGTGCTGAGAGTTGACACCGTCATCGATGACGGCAACAGTCACCCCCTTACCCGTTGAAAGCTGCCAGATCTTCTGGACCTCGAATGCCTTCAGAGGCCACTGCGCGTCTCTGATCTGGTCCGCCGACGCAACCGGTGCGGTGCCGAAGAGCAGCGCTCCAGCCACCACCGCGCCACCCACCACACGCAGCTTCCGCGTGAAGCTCATTCCTTTACACCTCTCCTAACAGGACGGGGCCCTCTGCCCAGAGAGCATCGGGCCCCGTCTTGCTACCACCGATTTGCTGACGACAGGTTCCTACTCGATGACCTTCGGGGCAACGTTACGCTCCGACGCCCAGGTCTCCTCGTCCTCGACAAGGTAGTCGGGACGCTCGCCGTTGTTCTGCCCCTTCTCCTTGCCCTTGGCACCGTGCATACCAGGGGCGCCCGCCATGCCCGCGGGGCGACGGCCACCCGCTCCGGCGCCCGCCTGCGCTCCGCCTCGGCTTCGGTGCAGGCCGGATCCGCCCTGCCCGGCACCGCTGGCCTTGCCGCTTCCGGAACCGATGACGCCGCCCTTCTGGCGGGCCAGAGCACCGCCGCGGCCCGCGCCTGCGCCCTTGCCGCCGGCGCCCTTGCCGGCGCCGGCGGCGCCGCCCATGCCGGGCATACCTGAACGGCCTGCGCCACGAGCTCCCGCTCCGGCTCCGCCTCCGGCACCACCGCCGCGGCCCACGCCCATCCCGCCGCCGACACCACCACCGATACCGCCACCGCCTCCGATGCCGCCACCAGCGCCGGAACCACCGCCGGCTCCACCACCGATGCCGCCGTTCAGGCCGCCACCGCCGCCGATACCGCCGCCACCGCCGCCGATACCGCCACCGCCTGCGCCGCCACCCTTAGGGGGGTTGAAGCTGTCGAGGCCGGTGTTGACATCGGGAGTGAACGATCCCTTGCCGGGCTGGGGGGAGATTCCGCCACTGATCCCCGGCGTCTTCGGCGACTGGAGACCACCGGGAGAGAAGCCGGGCCCCTTGCCGGTCGGCTTGAGCGAGGGCGGTCCGACCTTGCTCGGCCCCGTGGGGCCGGATGGGATGGGCATCGGTACCGCCGTCGGCGGCTCACCACCGGGCGGCCCCGGGTAGTCCTCGCCCTTGTCGATCCGTGGGTTCCCCTTCCACGACCCCATCGACTTGGCCTGAGACACATAAGCCGCCCCCAGCTGCTCCATCTTGACGGCCATGCGGAGCTGCTGCTCCTTGCCCGCCGAGAGGCTGCCGGTGTTGTTGTCCAGGGCCTGCTGTGTGGACATGTGGGGGTTGGAGAGGTCGCGCTTGAGGCCGCCGTCGTCGCGGCTGCCGCCGTCCTGGAGCCAGTTGACGGCCTTGTTGGCCGTGCTCGGCTTCTCCATCGACTCGACCTCGGGCTTGAGCTGCTCAAGCACGTTGGCCGCGTTCTTCATCGCGGTCGAGGTGTATTCGGCGTAGAGGGAGCAGTCCGAGATCTTTTTGCTGATCTTGTCGGCCTGGGCCTTGAACTTGTCGGCGGAGTCACCCTCCCAGTGCTGGAGCACCTCTTCGACCGCAGCGTCGAAGGTGCCCTTGATTCCACCACCGCCGCCGCCGACAAGCTGAGTGTGGACGTCCTTCCAGCCCTGCGAGACGTTGTGCACCTCGCCGGGATTGGACGCCTTCACCATCGCCTTCATGGTGTCCATATCCATCTCGGCGAAGTTCGTCTCGTGCTCCGCCGCGTAGCACATCGTCGCCGGGATGTATTCCGACTCGCCACCGCTCATGACCCAATTCCCCCTCTGCTTCTCTCCACGCTGACTTCAGACCCGCTGCAATCGACCGACCGGGATGTCACATCATTCCCCGGACATACTCGTGGCGGTCTCGGCTTCCTGGTTCTGGTAGTTGCCGTGCGCCTTGCGCGTATTGCTGCCGAACTTGTCCATGACCTCGTTGAGATGCTGCACGACCTCTTCGATGTGCGTCTTCATCTCCGTATGGGCTTGCGTCAGCTTCCGCGCTTCCAGGAAGGTGGCACCGGGCGCGTCAGCTCCCAGTGCGCTCGGCGACAGTGACGTCTTGTATCGGGTGTCCGCATGCGCATTCCCGAGGTCCTTCAGGACGCCATTGAGCTTCCTGACGGTGTCCTCGAGTGCGCTGAGATCAACTCGATATTGCTCACCCATGATTTGACTCCCCGTGAGATGTGAATCCAGTCTTGCGACGCCAGTCGCGAAGTGCGACGGACGCGCCCACTACCGCCGCCACGGCCAGCAGACCGCCTCCCACAATGTAGATGGCGAACCGCGCCTGCCGGTCCTCCGGGCTCTCCCCGATGGTGAGGGCGGCCGGCTGGACCTCGGAGCCGCCGTTGGCGGCGTTGGACGGCTTGTCGGGCTTGGGCGAGGCGGTGGGCTTGGTGGTGTCGTTGAGTGCGGCCACCGGGTCGACGACGCCCCAGCCGATGTTGTGGTCGGGGCCGCGGTCGACCCGTTCGGCGGTCTGCTCCAGGTGCCAGACGAGCTCGCGGGCCTTCCAGTCCTTGTGCTGCGCCTTGAGCAGGGCGGCGGCTCCCGCGACGTACGGTGCGGCGAAGCTGGTGCCCTGGTCGACGCAGTTGCCGCCGCCGGGGACCGTGGAGACCATGTCGACGCCGGGAGCGGCGATGTTGACGTAGTTGCCGGGCTGGGAGAACGGGGCGCGCTCGTTGTTCCGGTCGGACGCGGCGACGGCCAGGATGTTGTCGAACTCCCGGAAGCCGGCCGGGTACATGGTCTTTTCCTTGCCGCTGGCACCGTCGTTGCCCGCCGAGGCGACGATGAGTATGCCGTGCCTCGCGGCGTTGCCGACGGCCTGCTTCAGGCTCGGGAGGAGGGCCTCGCTCGCGTCCGTGCCCTGGGAGATGTTGATGATGTCGACGTTCTCGGCCACCGCGTCGTTGATGGCCTTGGCGAGGCTGTCGGCGGTGCCGGCCTTCTCCTGGTCGGTCTGCTGGAACGGGATGACCTTCGCGTCGGGCGCGAGGCCGTAGAAGCCTGAGGAGCCCGGCTGCTGCTTGGCGGCGATGATGCCGGCGACCTTGGTGCCGTGGCCGACGCGGTCCTGGGTCTTCTTACCGTCCTTGACGTAGCTCTTGCCCCCGGAGCCGATCGAGGGGGCGATCTGGCTGTTGCCTGCGTCGATGCCGGTGTCGATGACGGCGACCTTGACACCCGCGCCCTGGCCGTGCGCCCACAGCTGCTGGGTCAGCAGGCGCTGCAGCGACCAGGGGGTCTCTTTGATGTTGCTGGTGTTGAACTTGCACTCGCCGCTGTTGAGCGGAACGTTCTCGTCCGCGGACGCCGGCGCGGCGCTGACACAGGAAAGGCCGACGGCGCATGCCGCTGTCACCAGTACACCGGCTGCTCGGCGGTGCCCGGAACGGTGACCGATGGCGCGAGATCCCACGGGTTGTCTGCTCTCCATGTGTGGTGGACGGGACGAGAACGAGGGTGTGGAAGCGGTGGAGGAGCGGGAGGGCCTGCGAAGGCGATGGGGAAGGCGTGCGGGTGCGGTGGACGCCAGAAGGGCGAGCGCACTGATGCAGCGCGCTCGCCCTCATTGACCACTGTGCGAGCCTTCCTGGCTGCTCAGCCGTCGGTCACCCCTGCCTGTGCCGATGCCAGGTCAGTGGTTCCAGACGTTGGCGTTCTTGTGCTCGGTGCTGCGGTAGTTCTGCGCCGCGTTGTCCAGCGCCTTGGCGATGGCCTCCAGCGTCGAGTGCAGCGAAGCGGCACGCTTGTCCCACTCGCGCTGACGGGCCTGGTAGCCCTCCTGCGCGGAACCTTCCCAGCTGGCGGCGATCTTCTTGACGCCGGCCTCGAGGTTGTCGAGCTGGGACTTGATGTTGTTGGCCGTGCGGCGCACGTCAGACGCGGCCTGCGAAATCGTCTCGAAATTGACGAGGATATGCCCCGACATTACGTCTCCTCGGGAGTTGTTGAGCTGGTCGATTCACATACCGCGGCAGGTCGCAGGAACCTTCCCGGACACCACCGCGGCGATTGGTCACGTGCGCCGGTTGAGGCGGCGCGGACCCATCATCCGAAGGGGGAATCCTGGGCGGAGGCGACGTGGTGAATCGACTGAGCCTGCTCGTCTTCCGAGGCCACGTAGTTCTTCGTGGTCGCGTCAATCGCTTCCTTGATCTCGCCAAGGATCTGGTTGAGGCGGGTGGCGTCCTCGTTGACCTTCGACTGCAGCTGGTTGTACGAAGTGGCCGCAGCACCCCTCCAACCGGAGGTGATGTTGTCGACGACCGTGTTCAGGTGCTGAATCTCGCCCTGGATCGCGTGATTGACCGAGGAGATCTTGCCGCTGAACGCGACCATCTCCTCCTCGGTGGTTGTGAACTGCTGACCAGCCATAGTCAACGTCCCCCATGAGACTCGTACGTCGTACCGTCCGGCGCCGGTGAGGGCGCTTCACGGTTGGCATCTCCTGTTGACGCCAGCGGCCACTTTAACCACTCCATACCCCTGTTCCCAACAGGGGGAGGGCTGTTGTGATGCGATCACAACATGGCCAACTGGCCGTTCCTTGCGTCCTGTTCGGCCAAACGCACAGCCGAATCGGACAGTTGCCATGCTATCGGCTCAGAAAGAATCACATCAAGATTTTCACAGGTTCGGTTGCCGCCGAGTTGACACCCGAGGGAGGAAACGGAGGAATCGGAACCGAAAGGGCGGGCCACCCGATTCCCGGTGGCCCGCCCAGAGGTGTCGGCGCGGCAGGAAGATCCGCCGCCTAAGGGCTGTCCCGTAATCCCTGGTGGATCAGCGCACGGCGTCAGATGCGGTGCATCGCAAGGCGGAGGGACGTCCGGATACTGGACGTATCCGGATGTTCCGACAACGCGGCGAGGTGCCGTAGCTGTCGTCGTGCGCCCGCCAGGGATTACGGGACAGCCCTTAGGTGTTCAGGAGGTCTGCGGGTGCCTGGCGCTGTCCACGTCGAGGTTCGGGCCCGCGGAGAGCAGCGACGACCACGACTTGAGGATCGGCGGCGCGTGCACGCCCTTGTAGCCGAGCCGCAGTGCCGCCTTGTTCGTCTCTTCCTCGGCGTTACCCGCCTTGCCCGCGCTGTCGTTGTTCACGCGGACGGAATAGCGCAGTCCGGTGTCGGTGACCAGGAAGAGCGACCCCGTCGTCTGCTCGGGGGTGTTCACCTCTTGGTAGAGCAGCCCGCTGCCGGGGGTGACGTACGCGCTGGCGCCGCCCGCGATCTTGGCCGGGTAGTCCTTGCCGACCCAGGTCTGCATGTTCGGGATGCCGCTGGGGTACCCCAGCGCCTTGTCGGCGCCACCGGGGAGCTTGGTGGCGGTGCCGTCGTAGACGCTGCAGGAGACGCCGCTGTCGGTGGGGGCCGTCAGGGAGCCGGTCTGCGAGCCATCGAAGTTGTTGGCCATCTCGACGGCCTCGGTCGGCCAGGGGAGGTCGATGTCCGTGCTCCCGACCTTGCCCATGAACTTCACATACCGCCCCTGGTCCTGCATCGGTGTGACGCTGGAGGTGGCGACGTGCTGCACCTGCAGTTCCTCACCGTTGGGGTGCAGGTCCTTGGCGTTCTGGCCGCGCAGCAGCAGCTTCGCGATGAAGTCCGAGACCTGCTGGGCGCCTTCAGCCGTCACCACGTACTTCTGGCCGTCGGGGACTTCGAGCACCGTGCCGATGGTGGTGTACTTCGGCGGGATGCCGCTGGCGTGCGACGTATGGCCGACGCCGGGAACCCGCGGCATGTAGATCGGCACCGGGCTCTTGACGAGCGTGTCCATCCACTGCTTGGAGACATCCTGCGGCTCCGCGTCATTGAAGATCGCCCGACGTAGATCGCTGTTCGCCTGCTCCTCACCCTGCGGGGGCTTGAAGTGGCCATCCATGGTGGCGTCGAGCCGGAACTTGAAACCCCGCTGGTCGACCAGCCAGCGCACACCGTCCGGGTCACGGACGTAGAGGGCCTGGTTCAGACCGACCCGGCCCTTGCCCTCGACGAGCTTCTTGTCCTTGCCGCCGAGGACGAACACCGCCTGCTGGGCCTTACTGTTGGCGCCGCTGCCCGGACGGTCGCAGACCGCCCAGACCTTGGCTGCGCCGGCGTCCTCCTTGCCGGGCAGCCGGTCCGGGGCGTACGGAATTCCGATGGCGGGGCCGTGCGGAATCTTTCCGTCCAGCTCGGATTCCTTGACCTTGACGACTTTGTACTTGTCCGGATCAAGAAGAAGTTTCGCGGAGGCGAGATTCAGAACGGGATGCAGGAGCTTTTCGTTCTTACCGCTTTCGGGGTTCTTCGAGTTCAGAACCACATAGCGGGTGGTGGATTTGTCCCCGACAATGACGTTCTCCCCGACCGCGTCCCAGCCCTTCGGGGCAACCGGCTTGAGGATGCCGCAGGCACCGAAGCCCACCAGGATCAGGACCCCCACCAGCACGCTGGGCAACACCGCTTTCAGCGGACGCGGCGCACTCTCGATCGAGCCGTTCGGCAGCGGCTTCAAGAACGCGGCATTCGTGCGCTTTCGCGCAAAAGAATACGCATTCAGCTCGTCCCGACGTGATGCCATTGTTGCTTTCTCTCCCCGCCTGTCGGATCCACCTTCGACCGCCCCCGGCACGCACGCCGTAGCGCCCTCTACTATGCCGTGTATCGATCGACCCGTACGGTACGGGTGCCACCTTCCAACGCACCAGTCTCAGCGGCGGTTGATACGCCCAGAGCCACCACACCAGTAGAGGAGCAGGCCGGGGGATGTCCAGCGCCACCAGGGCTCGACGCCGCAATGGGCGGCAACAGCAGCAACCACCTTCCGCTGCCCCGCACCATGCGGGAGATGCCGACCGAAACGGATCGGCTCCGGGCAACAGAGGCAGTCGCGGCCGGAGTTCGGCCGACCGCCCGGCGGGCCCGGTCGCCCCGCGCCTGCGCCCGCAGGCCGGAAACATCGGCGGGGTCCGCGTCCAGCAGCTGGCCATCATCGAAATCGCCGCGGCCCTGGTGCTGGTGGGCTGGTCGATCCACCCGGCCGCGCTGACCGCAGCCATCGTCGTGGCCGCCGTACTCGTCATCTTCGCGCTCGGCCGCCGCCGCCGCATCCCGCTTCCCGAGTGGATCACGACGGTGCGCGCGATGAAGCGCCGCGGCAAGTCCACGAGCGCATCGGCGACCACGGGCATCGACCCGGCGTTCGCCCCGGTCGTCGAGTGCGACCCGGCGCTGCGCACCTACGAGTACACCGACGCCGAGCAGCGCGCCATCGGCTTCGTCGGCGACGGCACGTTCCTCACCGCCCTCGTCCAGTTGGACGCCCGCGACGAACCGCTGCGCCCGCAGCGCGGCAGCCACATGATGCCGCTCGACGTGCTGCACAACGCCCTCGACGTCGAGGACATCCACCTCGAATCCGTGCAGTTCGTGCAGTACACCCAGCCCGCGCCGGCACCGCACCTGCCCGAACAGGCCGTCGCCGCCCGCTCGTACGCGCCGCTCCAGGCCCAGGCCCAGACACCGGCCGTCCAGCTGACCTGGATCGCGCTCAAGCTCGACCCGGAGCTGTGCGCCGAGGCGATCGAGGCGCGCGGCGGCGGGATGGACGGCGCCAAACGTTCCCTGCTGCGCGCCGCCGACCAGCTCGTCAGCCGGCTCACGGCGCACGGCGTCAAGGCCAAGGTGCTGGCCGAGCGCGAGGTCGTGGCCGCGATCGGCACCGCGGTCTGCGTCAGCCCGCGGGCCGCCAACGGAGCGATGGGGCGGGACGGCAGGTCGGCCCGCCGCACCCAGGAGTCCACCCGCGCGTGGCGCTGCGACGACCGCTGGCACTCGACGTACTGGATCGGCCGATGGCCCCAACTGGGCAACGGCGGCGCGCCGTTGGCGGCCATCAGCCAGTTGCTGACCAGCACGGCGGCGATGGCGAGCACCTTCGCGCTGACCGCGTCGCACGGCGGCGGCCGGGCCCCCGCGATCTCGGGCTACGTACGCCTGTCGACCCGCAGCGAGAACGAACTCACCTCCGCCCAGAGCGAGTTGGAGCGCCGTTCCGGTTCGGCGAAGGTGGGCCTCGTACGCCTCGACCGCGAGCAGCTGCCCGGCCTCCTGGCCACGCTTCCCCTCGGAGGTACCCGCTGATGGCCACTCCCACCTATCAGCCCCGCACCAACACCAGCGGCAACGGCTGGCGCAATCCGCCGATCGGCGGCCCCGGCGCCGGCGAGGAGCGCCGTCTCTCGCACCAGCCGCGCCCCGACGAACAGCAGTCGGGCCCGACGGGTCCGAAGCCGCAGCCCGGTTTCGGCCTGCGCGGCCCGCGTCGCAGTCCGCACATCCTGACGGCCGATTCGCTCGCCTCGCTGACCCTGCCGGTCGGCGACGACGGCGTGATCATCGGTATCGACCCGCAGAACCAGCCCGCCGTGCTGAGCCTGCTGCGCCCCGCGCCGCTGGAGATCGCGCTGGTCGGCAGCATGTGGATGGCGCAGGTGCTGGCGCTGCGTACGGTCGCCACCGGCGCCCGGGTCGCCGTCGAGACCGCGCGACCGCCGGCCTGGGGGCAGATGGCGCAGGCGGCCGGCGGCGGTCAGCAGTGTGTGTCGGTGCACGACGTGCGCCAGATCGCGCCGCAGGGCCCTTCGGTTTCCAGCCCCGTTCTGGTCGTCCGCGACATGGGTGCGCGCCCGCCGCGCAATCAGCTCGCGCCCAGCCCCTGGCAGTCGGTGCTGACCGTGCTGCCGTTCCTCGGCCCGCGTTCGCCGCAGTTGCTCGGCCGCGCGGACCTGGTCGGCCTGCAGCGGCTTTCGCCCGAGGAGGCCGAGGTCGTGACGCGCATCATGCGGCTCCCGCAGCAGGTGGGGGCGGTGCTGCCGACGCTCAGCGACAACGCCATGCTCTGGTGCACCCGCGACAGCCACCAGTTCGTCATGACCCAGCCCACCGAAGCGGAGACCAACCTGCTCGGCGGGCCGCGGCGGATGGACTGACGGCACAGTGGCGGGCCGGGTCCTGGCGGTGGCTGCACCGCCCCGGGCCCCGGGCCGCGAGCATTCCTACGGGCGCATCCACGGGTGCGCCCGTAGGTGTGCCGCAGGGTTCGAAGACGACATGACGTCGACTGCCGTTCGGGGCCGACTCTTGATTAGGCTGTATGAAGAGCCGCAGGAGCGCACCTTCCGACGGCAGCCGAAACGGGGACGGAGAAAGTTAGTGTTGGCACAACCCCGGGTGGTGTGTTCCGACTTCCGCTACATCCGATCGATCCGCCTGTATCCGGTCCTGCCGTTCAGGTGCGTTGCAGTACACCAGGAGGCACAGTGAACGAGCAGGAGGCTTTCCGCCGGGACGGGAACGATCCTGACGACGACCAGTCCGAGTTCGATCTGACCGGCGAGTTCAAGATCGACTTTGCCGCTCCGGCCTGGTATGCGAGCAACGACACCAGTGGGGGCGGCATCTCTGCCGCCACTCCCCCCGCCACCTCCTCCACTCCGCCTCCTGTGACGCCGCCGCCCACCGGTGCGCCGCTGCCCGGTCAGGGCCCCGTTCCACAGGGCCCGCCCGCCACCGGTCCGCAGGGTGCTCCGGGACCGGTCGCCGGGCCCGCTCCCGTGCCGCCGCCTGCCGACGCCGCGCCGCCCGGTTTCCCGATGCTGCGCCCGCAGGGCACGGGTGACGCACCGGCGGCTCCCGCCCCGGCGACCGCTGCCCAGGACGCACCTGCCGAGGCACCGGAGCCCGACGCGGCGCCCGCACCTGACCTTTCACCGTCGTCCGACGCACCGTCGGATGCCTCACACGTCCGTTCCGGGACGGGTGCCGACCCGTCGGCCTCGCTCTGGGACGACGACCCGGAGCCCGCACCCGCGGCGCCCGAGCCGGAGGCGGCACCCGCCCCGCAGGCCGAGGCCCCCGCTCCCGTCGCCGAAACCCCGGCGCCCGCCCCGCAGTCGGCGCCTGAGCAGCCGGTTGCGGACCCGTCCCAGGGTGCGCAGGCGGCACCGCCCGTCCAGGCCGTGCCGGATCAGCAGCTGCCTCCGCAGGCCGTACCGCAGCAGGACGCGCCGCCGCAGGCCGTTGCCCAACAGGGCGTTCCGCAGCAGGGAGTTCCGCAGCAGGGCGCTCCCTGGGGCGCCGCGCCCGAGGCCGCGCAGCAGGGCGTGCCGGGACAGGGCGCGCTGCCGCCGCTGCCGCCCGAGTACCAGCCGGCCGACCCCCGTTCGGCACAGGCCCAGCAGGCCGCCCAGGCCCAGCAGGTACCGCAGCCGCAGCCGCAGCAGGCTCCGGTCCAGCAGCAGCCCGGCTACCCGCAGCAGGCACCCGTGCCGCAGCAGGGCGGCTACCCGCAGCAGGCACAGGGCGGTTACCCGCAGCAGCAGCCCCCGCAGGGCGCGCCCGCGCAGCCGCAGCCGGGCGCCTACGGCTATCCGCAGCCCGCGTACGGCTACCCCCAGCAGGCCCAGCAGCCGCCGCAGCAGAACCCCAACACGCCCGTACAGCAGCCCGCTTACGGTTATCCGCAGCAGCCTCAGCAGGCCGCACAGGGATACCCGCAGCAGGGGTACCCGCAGCAGCAGGGCGGTTACGACCAGCAGCAGGCGCAACAGCAGGCGCAGGCCCAGGCTTACGCCCAGCAGCAGGCCGCCCAGCAGGCCCAAGCGGCCCAGCAGGCGCAGCAGCAGGCCCAAGCCCAACAGGCCGCCCAGCAGCAGGCACAGCAGCAGGCGCAGCACCAGCCACTCCCCGGCCAGCAGGCGGCCGACCCGAACGCCGCGGCGAACTACGCCTCGTACTCCCAGCCGGGCCAGCAGCAGCCGCAGCAGCGGGCCGCACCCGGCGCGCCGCTCGGCTACAGCGCCGCCGTCGAGCTGACCTCCGACCGGCTGCTGCGCAACCAGCCCAAGAGGCGCAAGCCGGGCGCCAACGCGCAGCCGTCCAAGTTCAAGCTGGGCGCGAAGAAGGAGGAGGCGGAGCGGCAGCGCAAGCTGGAGCTGATCCGTACTCCGGTGATGTCCTGCTACCGGATCGCGGTGATCAGCCTCAAGGGCGGTGTCGGCAAGACCACGACCACCACCGCACTCGGCTCCACCCTCGCGTCCGAGCGGCAGGACAAGATCCTGGCGATCGACGCGAACCCGGACGCCGGCACCCTCGGCCGCCGTGTCCGCCGCGAGACCGGCGCGACCATCCGTGACCTGGTGCACGCGATCCCGCACCTGCACAGCTACATGGACATCCGCAGGTTCACCTCCCAGGCCCCTTCCGGCCTGGAGATCCTCGCCAACGACGTCGACCCCGCGGTGTCCACGACGTTCAACGACGACGACTACCGCCGCGCGATCGACATCCTCGGCAGGCAGTACCCGATCATCCTCACCGACTCGGGCACCGGCCTCCTCTACAGCGCGATGCGCGGAGTCCTCGACCTCGCCGACCAGTTGATCATCATCTCCACGCCGTCCGTCGACGGTGCGAGCAGCGCGAGCACCACCCTGGACTGGCTGTCCGCGCACGGCTACGCGGACTTGGTGCAGCGCGGCATCACGGTCATCTCCGGTGTCCGCGAGACCGGCAAGATGATCAAGATCGATGACATCGTGTCGCACTTCGAGACGCGCTGCCGCGGCGTCGTGGTCGTCCCCTTCGACGAGCATCTCGCCGCCGGTGCCGAGGTCGACCTCGACATGATGCGGCCCAAGACCCGCGAGGCGTACTTCAACCTCTCCGCGCTGGTCGCGGAGGACTTCACGCGCGCCCAGCAGGCCCAGGGGATGTACCCGCAGCAGGGTGGTCCGCAGATGGGCGGCGACCCCTACGCCCAGCAGCAGTACCCGCAGCAGGGACAGCCGCAGCAGCAGCCGCAGGCGCAGCCCCCGGCCGGTTACCCGCCGCAGCAGGGCGGCTGGACCCAGCAGCCGCAGCAGCCGCCCGCCCACTGGCAACAGCAGCAGCCGGCTCCGGACGCGCCCCAGCAGCCGGAACAGCCGAGGCTCCAGCCGGGATGGCAGCAGCAGCCGCCTCCGCAGTGATCCGGCGGTAGGACACAGAAGTGGGGGGCGGCCGGGAGCGGCCCGGGCCCCCCACCGCCCCCGCCCGGCGCCGCCCCCCCCCCCCGCCCGGCCGGCCCCCCCCCCCCCACCCCCCGGAGGGTGGACG
>NZ_JBICVO010000016.1:0-154777 GCF_043199105.1 Streptomyces sp. NPDC048644 | reverse complement strand
CCGCCGCCCCCGCGGGGGCCCCCGCGGGTTGGCCCCCCGCCCCCCCCCCCCCTGTGCCCGGGGGGCCCCCCCCCCGGGGGGGCCCCCCCCCCCCCCCCCCCCCCCCCACTTCCGCACCGTCCTTGCGCCGCGCCGCCGGCCGTCCGTTCCGGCCCCGCCACCAGCTCCCTCGTTCGGATGAACGGGGCCGCCGGCGCCGACCGGGGCGCCGCCGCCTCAGGAAGCCGCGGCGATCAGCCCGCGCGCCTGCTTCACATCGATCGCCATCCGCTCCAGCAGGGCGTCGAGCGTGTCGAACTTCTCCTGCCCGCGGATGTAGGCGAGGAAGTCGACGGCGACGTGCAGCCCGTACAGATCAAGCCCGACGCGGTCGATCGCGTACGCCTCGACCGTGCGGGTCTTCCCGTCGAACTGCGGGTTGGTGCCCACCGACACCGCCGCCGGCATCGCCTCGCCCTCGACGTGCAAAAGCCCCGCGTACACCCCGTCGGCCGGGATCGCGGTGTGCGGCAGGGTCTCCACGTTCGCGGTGGGGAAGCCCAGTTCACGACCGCGCTGGGCACCGCGGACGACGATGCCCTCGACGCGGTGCGGGCGGCCCAGCACCTCGGCGGCGCCCGTCACGTCGCCGTCGGCGACCAGCTTCCGGGTGAGCGTGGAGGAGAACGGCACGCCGCCGCCCGCCGTACCGCGCGCGACGAGGTCGATGACCTCGACGGCGTAGTCGTAGGTCCTGCCCAGCTCCGCGAGGGTGGCCACGGTGCCCGTCGCCTTGTGCCCGAAGCGGAAGTTGGGGCCCTCGACGACGACCTGCGCGTGCAGCTTGTCGCACAGCACCTTGACCACGAAGTCGGCCGGTGCCAGCTTCGAGAATTCCTTGGTGAACGGCAGGATCAGCACCGCGTCCACCCCCAGCTCGGCCATCAGCTCGGCACGCCGGTGATGCGGGGCGAGCAGCGGCGGGTGGGTGCCGGGGCGCACGACCTCGCTCGGGTGCGGGTCGAAGGTGACGACCACCGCGGGAATGCCCAGCTCACGGGCGCGTGCGACGGTCTCACCGATGATCAATTGGTGGCCGCGGTGCACTCCGTCGTACGAGCCGATGGTGACGACGCTGCGCCCCCAGCCCTCGGGGATGTCCTCCAAGCCACGCCAGCGCTGCACTCTGCCCGCTCCTCGCCCGAACTCGTGTCCGTCCAATGCGCCAATTCGGCATGACGCAGGTCTAAGACTGCCATGCCGGGGATGCCACCTCGCGCGAAGGGTGGCCTCGCCTTGCCTGGCGGCCCGTCCTGACCCCCAGCGTCGCCCTGATCAGCTGCGGCAGCCGGCGAGCGCGGCGCGGGCGCCCGGCCCCACCAGCGCCTCCCACTCCCCCGGCTCGGCCGCCACCCACTCCCGCATCCGCCGCGCGAACCCCGGCACCAGCCGCCCGGCCCCGGCCAGCCACCGGTCGAAGCAGGCCGCCCCCTCGGGCGTGCCGGACAGCAGCAGCCCGATCCGGCGCACCCACTCCCGCGTACGGTCGTCGGGGCGCCCCTCGGCCCCGTCGGCCACCGCCCGCAGCAGCGCCTCCAGCACCCGGGTGTCCGGCATCCCCTGCGAGGCGCGGCCGACGGACCCGGCCTCGTGCGCCAGCAGCACCTCCAGCAGCTCACGGCGCAGCGCCACCGCGTCCCCGCTGCCCTCCGCGACCAGCACGGACGCCAGCGCGCACCGCACCGGGACGGCGTGCCGGGTCAGCAGTTCCACCACGAGCGGGCGCAGCGCGGCACGGGCCGCAGGCCCACCGTCGAGCCGCCGCCCGACGAACGCCGCCACCGCGCCCGCGGCACGCTCCGGATGCCGCTCCGCGTATTCCCGTACGAGAGCGGCGACGCACTGCGCCAGGCCGGGCGGTACGGGCGACCCGGGCGGACGCGCGGACGGTACGGCAGCGGCCGGTTCCGGGGCCCCGGCGGACACCGGAAGGCCGCACTCCGCGAGGGTGTCGAGCACCGCGCCGGGAGAGCCCCCTGGGCCCGCCGCCCGACCGGCCGGTTCACCGGTCAGCAGCCGGGTGCGGAAGGCCGCCAGCACCGGCCCCGGGTGGGTGGCCAGCGCGTCCGTGAACACCGCGGCAGGCAGCTGCGGATCACCGTCGGCGAACCGCAGCAGCGCCCGGTCCAGGAACTGCGCCCGGGTGGTGCCGTCCGCCATCAGGAGGGCGAGCGCGGCGCCGTGGTGCGCGCTGTCGTCGGGCCTGGTCAGCAGGGCGAGCGCGGCCTGGCGCAGCCGGATGCGGTCGGTGTCGGCGGTGGCACCCGGGGCGAGGCGGGGCGCGTACGCCGCGGCGGCGCGCCGGCGCTCGGAGCACTCGTCCTGGGACCAGCGCGCCACGGCCCGGCACATCGCGGACGGCTCGTCCTCGGCCAGAGTGGCGAGCAGCTCGTCCGCCCGGGGGTGCGTGCTGTCGGCCAGCGTGTCGGCGAGCGCGTCGAGTGCGCGCCGCCGGTGGGCGTACAGCAGCGCCTGCGCCGCCGCGGAGACGGTGATCTCACCCGGCGGGCCGCCGCCAGGCACCACGTGCGGCGACTGCTGCAAGGGGCTCACATCGTCGAACCACTCGCACAACAGCGGCTGCATCCGCTCCGGCTCCGCCCGCAGCAACGCCGCCGCCACATCGAGAAACCGCAAGGGGCGCGCGACATGGGCACGCACCCGCGCGACGTACGGACCGCCCACGCCCCCCGATCCGGCACCGGCACCGGCGCGCGAGGCGCCATCGGACGGCCCAGCACCCGCGGCCTCGTCACCGGAGCAGGTTTCCGCCGGGCCTGCTGGATGCCCTGCGCCGCCGTAACTCCCGCCAGTGGGACGCGAGTTGGAGTCCGGGTCGGCGCCAGGCGCATCCAGGGCATCCGCGACGCTTCGGGATCCCGTGGCACCCGAAGCACCCGTGGCACCCGTGGCACCCGTGGCACCCGAGCCATCCGCGCCGAACTCGGCTTTGTGTGCGGGGAGTTGCGGGTGCATTGATCGGGCACCCAGCGGCTCGGGGACCGCCTTCGCGACGGAAGCGCCCCCCGCCCCCGCAGCGGCCTCCGAGGCCGCTCCCCGCACAGGCCCGGCAACGGGCTCGGCGGCAGCCGCCTGGCTCCCGGCGCCGCGCCCCGCATCCTCGTCCCGCGGGCCGTACGCGTCCGGCGTCGGCACGGCGTCCGCCCAGCCGAAGCCGTCCGGCGTGCCCGGCGCATCGGCGAGGTGCACCCGCACCCGCGGCGGTCGCGCGAACGGGCGGGCCCGCCGCCAGGAACGCGACGCGGACCACTCATCGGCCATCGGCCGCCCGCCACCGGATGCCCCGGCGTGCGCCGCCCCATCACCCGGCTCACCGCGCGGCGCGGCACCGTCGCCGGCGGTGTCCCGAACAGCAGCGCCGACAGCGGCAACTGCAACACCGACATCGCTGACGGTGGGACCAACCGGCCTCTCCGCCTCCCTCGCCGTGTCCCTCGCCGTGTCCGTCTCCGCCTCCGGAGCGGACCGCTGCCGACGCACCCGCCCCGTACCCGTACCCGCGCCCCCGTCGGCCGGCCGGCGTACCGCCCCGGCCGCCAGCGCCGCACCCGCCGCCGCGCCCGGCCGCGGCGGTCCGTCGGCCGGCAGCAGGCGCCGCAGCAGATCCATCCGGTCCGCGTCGGCCAGGTCGAGGCGGTGCCAGAACCACGGCCCGAGTGCGTCGAGCCCGGTCCGCCCGAAACCGCCGAGACGTACGGACCGGTCGGTGAGCCGGTCGGCGAGCAGCCGGAGCACACCGGCGTACGGTGCCACGTCAGGCACCCGCAGCAGCACCTCGCTGAGCAGGTGCGAGGCCCACCACCGGGCGTCCGCGTGCCGGCCGGCGGGGCCGCCGTCGGCCACCGCGACGGACACCAAATGCGCCAGCCTGCGCGTCAGTTGGGGCGTTCCCTCACGGCGCGCGAGCAGCAGCAGGGCCTGCACGACGGGGCCGATGCGGCAGCCGGGCACCTGGAACGCCCGCGCCGCCCGCCCGGCCTCCGCATCGGGCGAGGCGCCGTCACCCGAGCCGCCCCGCTCCCGGCCGCCCCACGACGGCAGCCGCGCGGACCGCTCCGCCTCGCCCGACGCCCCACGCGCACGGTGCACCAGGACGTACAGGGCGGCGTCCACGTCGAGATGGGCGCCCTGAAGCCACTCCGCGAACTCCTCGTGGGCGAAGCGGTACCCGGCGCCCGCCGGCACCAGCAGGCCCTCGGTGAGCACCGCCGACGCCCACCCGGGCCCCCAGGGGAAGACCTCATCGAAGGACGCACCGTCCAACTCCCCCTGCCCTGGGCCCAGACACCGGCGTGCCGCCTCGTGCACCTGGCCCGCCACCTGGGCGGCCAGCCTGCGTACGGCCCCACCGCGCGGCACCGGGCGGCGGCCGGCCGCGATCCGGACGGCGATGCGCAGGCACAGCAGGTCGAGATAGGCGCCGAAAACGGCGTGCCGGTCCGGCACTCCCCCGGCCTCGGGCTCCGGCCCTCCGGCCTCCGGCACCACCATGCCCATGCCGTCCGCGCCGCCCGCGTCGCACTCGCAGACGCCGTCCCCCTTCGGCAGCGCCGCCCGCACCTCGGCGAGCAGCCGCAGCGTCAGCGGGTGCCCGGCGTCCGCGGCGGCCTGTGCGCCCTCCGCCAGGCCGTAGCGCCTGCGGGCGTGCGCCGCCTCGCACGCCGGGAGATCACCGAGCCGCACGCAGGCGGGCAGCGGGCCGCCCGGAGCCCCGGGCGGCAGCGCGTAGGCGCGGCCGGTGCGGTGCAGCAGCGCGGGCGGGAAAAGGGCGCCCGCGGCTTCCCAGTACTCGGGGCGGCAGGCGATGACCAGCCGCGTTCCTGAGGCACGCAGCCAACCGGCGGTCGCCGCCGCCCAGTCGGCTGACCACGAGCCCAGCGCGGGCGGCATCTCCTCCGGCCCGTCCAGGAGCAGCAGCAGGGGACGGCCCGCGGCGCCCGCCAGCCGTGCCACGCCGTCCGGGGTGGCCTCGCCGGGGTCGCCGGCCGTGCGCCCCGAGGCCCCGATGATCCGGCCCGCCGCGTGCAGCGCACGCCGTACCGCCGTCCGCACCCCGTCGTCACCGGCGTGCAGATCGGCGCCGCGCAGCCAGACGGTCGGCGCGGGAGCCGCCCCCTGCGCCCGCCGCGCGGCGAGCGCGGCCAGTTCCGTCGTACGCCCTGATCCCGGCTCCCCCACCAAGGCCAACACCAGCGGCCCGGCCCCGTCCGCCCGCTCCACATCAGGCACCTCGGCCGCACTGTCCGCACCGTCCGCCTCGGACGTCCCCGCCGCCCGCAACGCCCCGAACGCCTCGAACTCGCGCACCACATCGGGCCGTTCCACCGGTTCCCGCCACAGCCGGGGCCGCCCGGCAGACCCCACGGATGTGGCGGTCAGCTGGAGCGCGCCCGCCAGGTTCAGTTCGCTGCCGTAGGCCGGGACCGTCGCCGCGTTCCGTGCCAGCAGTGCGGCCAGCGGCCCGCCCGGTTCGGTGGCCGCCGCCGCCCGTAGCAGCACGGCGAATCCGTCCGCCGGCCGCCCGGCCTGCAACGCGGTGCCCAGTACGCCCAGCAGCGCGCCCGTCCGCGCGTCGAGCACCGGGCCGCCCGCCGCCGCACCACCGAGCCGCAGCGCTTCCCGCCCGCCGACGCACAGCTCCAACTCCCCCACGGCGTCGAGGAGATGGAAACGGTCCGTCGCGGTGTACGTCACCTGGCAGCCGACCGCGGTCACCTGCCCGTCGAACCAGCCGCCGGCCCACAGCCGCACCCGGGTTCCCACGGCGGCCGGCCGGGAGGACACCGGCAACGGCGTCAGCGGCGGCAGCCCGAAGCCCCTGCTGCGCACCAGGGCCAGGTCGCTGCCGGGAAGCGGGGTGACATCGGCGGCGTCCACCGTGCAGCCGCCGTCGAATCCCCGGCCGCCGAGCCCGCCTTCCCGCAGCGGCTGCACCACGATGCGGGCCAGCCCGTCGACCGCTTCGTGGCTGGTGAGGATCGTGCCGTGCTGGTCGGCGAGGAAGCCCGTGCCGCGCGACCTTCCCGCGAGATCCCGGATGCGCACCAGCGCCCTGTCCGCATCGGCGTCCAGCAACGCCATCGCCGTACCTCCCCGCCTGACCGCCTCCCCGACCCGCGCGCCGGTCCCCGACGTCCGACGGTAAACGGCCGGTGATCGCCTCGACGCCGAACAGGACGAACACGCCCCCACAGCGCCCGCCGTTCACTCCGAGCGCCCGACCACCCGGGTGAATCCACGGATCCAGCGGAACAAGGGGACACGAGGCATCACGCAGCGCCACCGCACACCCGCCGCACGGCAAAGGGCCGGACCCGGGAAACGCCATCGCGCTCCCGGGCCCGGCCCTCGCACAGCCTGCCTGCGGCTCCTAGGCGAACACCGCCAGGCTCTTCGCCTTCCCGCCCTGGTTCTCGACCAGCGTCAGGAAGGTGCCGTCAGGACCGAACGCCGCGACCGGGCCGTCCGTCTCGAACAGCGGCATCGCGATCCGCGCGCCGTTGAGCAGCAGCCTGGCCTGCGGTTCGGTCACGTCCCAGCGGGTGAAGGCCGCCGTGGCCGCCTCACCGATCGGCATCACAGGAAGCCCCGCGCCCTCGGTGTCGTCCACCGCGGCCTGCAACTGATCGAGCGTACGCGCCCGGTCCAGCTTGTACGGGCCGACCCGGGTGCGCCGCAGCGCCGTCAGATGCCCGCCGACACCAAGACCGGCGCCCAGGTCACGGGCCAGGGCGCGGATGTACGTACCGGACGAACACGTGACAGAGACCAGCAGGTCGGTCACCGGGGTGCCGTCATCGGCCTCGCTCTCGTGCACCGAGTGCACCAGGAACGAGGACACGGTGACCGGCCGGGCCGGGATCTCCACGTCCTCGCCGTCCCGCACCCGCGAGTACGACCGCTTGCCGTCGATCTTGATGGCGCTGACCTTCGACGGCACCTGCATGATCGCGCCGGACAGCTCCGCCACACCGGCGTCGATGTCGCCGCGCGCGAGGCCCTGCGCCGCCTTCGACGCGGTGATCTCGCCCTCCGCGTCGTCGGTCACCGTCGTCTGGCCCAGCCGGATCGTGCCGACGTATTCCTTCTCCGTCAGCGCGAGGTGGCCGAGGAGCTTGGTGGCCCGCTCGATGCCCAGGACGAGCACACCGGTCGCCATCGGGTCGAGGGTGCCGGCGTGCCCGACCCTGCGGGTGCGGGCCATGCCGCGCATCTTCGCCACGACGTCGTGCGAAGTGAAGCCGGCCGGCTTGTCGACGATGACCAGGCCCGCCCGTCGCCCACC
This sequence comes from Streptomyces sp. NPDC048644, assembly GCF_043199105.1. NCBI lineage: Bacteria > Bacillati > Actinomycetota > Actinomycetes > Kitasatosporales > Streptomycetaceae > Streptomyces > Streptomyces sp. NPDC048644. The sequence goes on along the minus strand of NZ_JBICVO010000016.1, from coordinate 147,432 downwards.
ACCACCCTTGCCGGAGAACGCTGCGCGCTCGCCCCTTTCGGATGGCTTGTTGCTCTCACGCTTCATTCTGCCGCTGTGCCCTCGTCGTCCTCGTCGTCTCCCGGCTTGCGGTACGGGTCCGCCTCTCCGGCGTACTGGGCGCCCGACGACACCTCCCGCACCTTGGCGTCGGAAGCCCGCGCCTTGTCGAGGAGGTTCTCGATCGTCTTGGCGTTCTCCGGCAGGGCGTCCGCGACGAACGCCAGGGTGGGCGTGAACTTCGTGCCCGCCGCCGCACCGACCGCCGAGCGCAGGATGCCCTTGGCGCTCTCCAGTCCTGCTGCCGCGCTGGCACGGTCCTCGTCGTCGCCGTAGACCGTGTAGAAGACCGTCGCCTCCCGCAGGTCGCCGGTGACCCGGGTGTCCGTGATGGTCACGTGCGTACCGAGCCTCGGGTCCTTGATTCCGCGCTGCAGCTTCTGGGCGACCACCTCCCGGATGAGGTCCGCCAGCTTCTTCGCCCGCGCATTGTCGGCCACTGGTCCGTCTCCTTCTTGTCTTCCACAATTGTGCTTCCACCGGCGAGCGCCCGCCCGGTCGTCATGACCAGTCGTCGTCGCCGTGCAGCCGCCGGCGTACCGACAGCAGCTCCACTTCGGGCCGTGCGGCGACCAGGCGCTCGCAGCGGTCCAACACTTCGGTGAGATGCCCCGTGTCCCCGGAGACCACCGCCAGGCCGATGGTGGCCCTGCGGTGCAGATCCTGGTCGCCGACCTCCGCGACGCTGACCGCGTACTTGCGGTGCAGCTCGGCGACGATCGGGCGGACGACGGAGCGCTTCTCCTTCAGCGACCGTACGTCGCCGAGAAGCAGGTCGAAGGACAGCGTCCCTACATACATGCAGAACGGGTTCAGCCACCCGTGGGGCCTAGACGTTCGATTCCCCGCACCGTACACGGAACGGCCGGGGCCGATCGACGGAAATAACTCCGCCGACCGGCCCCGGTCGCCTGCCCGCCGCCCGGCCCACCAGGACTGGTGGACCGGGCCACGCACGGGCTCTCGTCCGCGTGATCAGCCGCGCGGCTTCTCGCGCATCTCGTACGTCGCGATGACGTCGTCGATCTTGATGTCGTTGAAGTTTCCGAGGTTGATACCGCCCTCGAAGCCTTCGCGGATCTCGGTGACGTCGTCCTTGAAGCGGCGCAGACCCTGGATGTTGAGGTCCTCCGCGATGACCTTGCCGTCGCGGACCAGGCGAGCCTTGGTGTTGCGCTTGACCTCGCCGGAACGGATGAGGACACCCGCGATGTTGCCGAGCTTGGACGAGCGGAAGATCTCGCGGATCTCCGCGGTACCGAGCTCGACCTCCTCGTACTCCGGCTTGAGCATGCCCTTGAGGGCCGCCTCGATCTCCTCGATCGCCTGGTAGATGACCGAGTAGTACCGGACGTCGACACCCTCGCGGTCGGCCATCTGCGTGGCGCGGCCTTCGGCGCGCACGTTGAAGCCGATGACGATCGCGTCGGAGCCGGACGCCAGGTTGATGTCGGACTCGGTGACCGCACCCACGCCACGGTGCAGCACGCGGATGTCGACCTCCTCGCCCACATCGAGCTGGAGCAGCGAGGACTCGAGAGCCTCCACCGAACCGGACGCGTCACCCTTGATGATGAGGTTGAGCTGCTGCACCTCGCCGGCCTTGAGCACCTTGTCGAGGTCCTCGAGGGACACCCGGCGGGTGCGCTTGGCGAAGGCCGCGTTGCGCTCGCGCGCCGCACGCTTCTCGGCGATCTGACGGGCCGTACGGTCCTCGTCGACGACCAGGAAGTTGTCGCCTGCACCCGGGACGTTGGTCAGACCCAGGACCAGGACGGGGGTCGAAGGACCCGCTTCCTCGACGTTGTTGCCCTTGTCGTCGAGCATCGCCCGGACACGGCCGTACGCATCGCCGACGACCATCGTCTCGCCGACGCGCAGCGTGCCGCGCTGGACCAGGACGGTCGCCACGGCGCCGCGGCCACGGTCGAGGTGCGCCTCGATCGCGATGCCCTGCGCGTCCTGCTCCGCGTTGGCGCGCAGGTCGAGCGAGGCGTCCGCGGTCAGGACCACGGCTTCGAGCAGCTGCTCGATGTTCAGGCCCTCACGAGCGGAGATGTCGACGAACATGGTGTCGCCGCCGTACTCCTCGGCCACCAGACCGAACTCGGTGAGCTGGCCGCGCACCTTGGTCGGGTCGGCGCCCTCGACGTCGATCTTGTTGACCGCGACCACGATCGGCACCTCGGCCGCCTTGGCGTGGTTCAGCGCCTCGATCGTCTGCGGCATGACGCCGTCGTTGGCCGCCACCACGAGGATCGCGATGTCGGTCGACTTGGCACCACGGGCACGCATGGCGGTGAACGCCTCGTGACCGGGGGTGTCGATGAAGGTGATCCGACGCTCTTCGTCGTTGACCTCGGTCGCGACCTGGTAGGCACCGATGTGCTGGGTGATGCCGCCGGCCTCGCCCGCGATGACGTTCGTCTTGCGGATCGCGTCGAGCAGTCGCGTCTTACCGTGGTCGACGTGACCCATGACGGTCACCACCGGCGGACGCGCGACGAGCATTTCCTCGCCGCCCTCGTTCTCGCCGAAGTCGATGTCGAAGGACTCGAGAAGCTCGCGGTCCTCCTCCTCCGGGCTGACGATCTCGACGACGTAGTTCATCTCGTCGGCGAGCAGCTGCAGCGTCTCGTCGGAGACCGACTGGGTCGCGGTGACCATCTCGCCGAGGTTCAGCATGACCTGGACGAGCGACGCCGGGTTGGCGTTGATCTTCTCGGCGAAGTCCGTCAGCGAGGCACCACGCGACAGGCGAACCGTCGCGCCGTTGCCGCGCGGCAGCATGATGCCGCCCACCGACGGGGCCTGCATGGCCTCGTACTCCTGGCGCCTCTGCCGCTTCGACTTACGGCCACGACGCGCGGGACCGCCGGGACGGCCGAACGCACCCTGTGTGCCACCACGGCCACCGGGGCCGCCGGGACGGCCACCGAAACCGGGACGACCGCCGAAGCCGCCGCCACCGGGACGACCGGGAGCGCCACCGCCACCACCGGGACGACCGGCGAAGCCGCCGCCACCGCCGCCACCGGGACGACCGGCGAAGCCGCCGCCACCGCCACCGGGACGACCGCCGCCGCCACCGGGACGACCGCCGCCACCGGGACCGCGACCGCCGCCGCCACCGGGGCCCGGACGCGGGCCGGCAGCCGGACGCTGCGGCATCATGCCCGGGTTCGGACGGTTACCGCCACCGGGACGCGGGGCGCCACCGGGAGCTGCACCCTGCGGACGGGGCATGCCACCGGGGGTCGGACGCGCGCCGCCCTGGCCCTGTCCCTGGGGACGGGGGCCGCCCTGGCCGCCGCCCTGCGGACGCGGGCCGCCGGGGCCGCCCTGGCCACCGGGACGCGGGGCGCCACCGGGACGGGGGGCCTGCGGACGGGCCATGCCCGTGGAGCCACCGGAGGTGAAGGGGTTGTTACCCGGACGCGGGCCGGACGGACGACGGTCGCCGCCGGGACGCGGGGCGCGCTCGCCACCGGGACGCGGAGCGTTGCCGCGGCCCTGGCCGCCGCCCTGACCACCCTGGCCGCCCTGCGGCGCGGGACGCGCCGGACGCGGGCCGGGGGTGGCACCCGGACGGGGAGCCGGCTTCTCGGCGGGCGCCGCCGGCGGAGCCTGGAACTCGGGCTGCGCGGGGGCGGCCGGAGCGGGCTTGGGCGCCGGACGCGCCGGAGTCGGACGCGGACCCGGGGTCGGGGCCGCGGGGGTGCTGCTCTTGGGTGCCTCAGGGGCCGGGGCTTCCGGGGCCGCCGGGGCCTCGGGGGCCGGCGGAGCCGCGGGGCCCGGCTTGGGGGCGCCCGGCTTCGGGGCAGCCGGACGGGCCGCCTGCGCCGGGGAGGGCGCGGACGGCTTTGCGGGCGCAGCCTTGCGCGGCGCCGCGGGCTTGCCAGAGGCGCGGCCACTGCCGCCGCCTGCCTGGAAAGCGTCGGTCAACTTGCGAACAACCGGCGCCTCGATCGTCGAGGATGCCGATCGGACGAATTCACCAAGTTCTTGGAGCTTGGCCATGACAGCCTTGCTCTCCACGCCGAACTCCTTGGCGAGTTCGTATACCCGGACCTTAGCCACTTCGCTCCTTCTAGGTCCGGGTTGTCCACCGGACCGTCGCTACTTCATGGGCGTACTCATCGCGTACTCATCGAGTGCTCATCGCAATCTCGACCTACTTCCGACTCGCGAGGTACCTGACCGCACGGTTTTCCGTGCGCTGTGCATTCGTGCTGTGCGTTATTGCAAGGGCGGCTGCTCGATGCGTTCGACGTACTGGCGCAACGCCGTCGTGTCGAACGGTCCCGGACCCCGGAAGGCCCGGTTGAACGCCCGGCGGCGGACCGCCAGGTCGAGACAGACCCGTGTCGGGTGCATGTGTGCACCCCGGCCGGGCAGCGTACCGCGAGGATCGGGGGCGCACTCACCCTCGATCGCCACGATGCGCAGCAAATCGCCCTTGGCCGCTCGCTCCCGGCATCCCACACAGGTTCGCTCAGGGCATGCGCGGGCATGCGTCCGGCCAGACACTGCTTAAGTCTACCTCCCCGCGCCGCCCTCACCCTGATGGGGTAAAGACCGGACGGCTGCTCAGAATTCCCGGTGGACCACCGCGGCACCACTCATTTTTCCGGGCCGCGGCGGCCACCGCGCGATCAGTCCTGCGGCGCCTGCTGCTCGGTGTCCGGCCGGATGTCGATCCGCCAGCCGGTCAGCCGGGCCGCGAGCCGGGCGTTCTGCCCTTCCTTGCCGATGGCGAGGGAGAGCTGGTAGTCGGGCACGATGACCCGCGCCGACCGGGCCGCGAGGTCGACGACCTCGACCTTGCTGACCCGGGCCGGCGACAGCGCGTGCGCCACCAGCTCGGCCGGGTCGTCGGACCAGTCCACGATGTCGATCTTCTCGCCGTGCAGCTCGGCCATGACCGCGCGCACCCGGCCGCCCATCGGGCCGATGCAGGCGCCCTTGGCGTTCAGCCCGGACCGCGTCGACCGCACCGCGATCTTGGTGCGGTGCCCGGCCTCGCGCGCGATGGCCGAAATCTCCACCGACCCGTCCGCGATTTCCGGCACCTCCATGGCGAACAGCTTCTTCACCAGGTTCGGGTGCGTACGCGAAAGGGTCACGGACGGACCGCGGACACCCTTCGCCACCCGGACGACGTACGAACGCAGCCGGGTGCCGTGCGTGTAGTCCTCGCCCGGGACCTGCTCCTGCACCGGCAGCATGGCCTCCATCGGGCCGATGTCCACCAGGACGTTCTTGGGGTCCTTGCCCTGCTGGACGACGCCGGTGATGACGTCGCCCTCACGTCCGGCGAACTCGCCGAAGGTGATCTCCTCCTCGGCGTCCCGCAGCCGCTGCAGGATGACCTGCTTGGCGGTGGTGGCCGCGATCCGGCCGAAGCCGGACGGGGTGTCGTCGAACTCGCGGGGCTCCTCGCCCGGCTCCAGGTCCGACGCGTCTTCCTTCGCCCACACCGTCACGTGGCCGGTGCTGCGGTCCAGCTGCACCCGCGCCTGCCGACGGCTGCCGTCGGTGCGGTGGTAAGCAATCAGGAGGGCCGACTCGATCGCCTCGACCAACAGGTCGAACGAGATCTCCTTCTCCCGCACCAAACCCCGCAGGGCACTCATGTCGATGTCCACGGCTACGCCTCCTCCTGGTTCTCGTCGAACTTCTCTGCGTCCTGCACACTGCCCTTATCGGACATCCCGCTCTTGCGGTTGAACTCCAGCTCGACCCGCGCCTTGGCGATCGCGTCGAACGCGACCCGCCGCTGGGTCGGCTTGCGTCCCTTGACCCCCGGCACTTCGAGGTCGAGTCCGTCCTCGTCCACCGCCTGGATCCGGGCCACCAGCTCCCCGCCCTCGTGCAGCTGCGCCTTGATGAGGCGGCCGACGGCGCGGCGGTAGTGCCGCAGCTCGGTCAACGGCCGGTCGGCGCCGGGCGAGGTCACCTCAAGGGTGTACGGGGCGCCGCCCATCACGTCGGAATCGTCCAGACTCTGCGAGATCTCGCGGCTCAGCTCGGCACACTCGTCCAGCTGAACGCCTTCGTCGGAATCCACCACGACTCGCAGCACCCGCCGCTTGCCCGCGGGGGTCACATCGATCTCTTCCAGATCCAGCTCTCGCGCGGCCACGAGCGGTTCAAGCAGCCCGCGCAGCCTTTCGCTCTGGGTGGTGCTCATCCGGGTGACTCCTCGGCCGCGTGTGCTGTTGTGGGTAGGTCGCGTGTCGGGTCAAAGCCTATCTGTTCCGGCGGGGTACTGACGATTCGGTGACCGGTCACGGATACGCTCGCCTGCGGTGATCACTACGGAAGACCCCGGGAAGTGGAACGTGCCGAACCTGCCGCTCACGCGCAGAACGACCCTGCTGGCCGGCGCAGCCCTAGGAGCCGCCCCCCTCTTGACCGGCTGCTCCGACGCCCCCGGGACGCCGCCCCCCGACCGCACCGCATCCGCCGACCGCCTGCGCACCACCGCGGCCCGCGACAGCACCGCCTTGCTGGCCCGCTACGACGCGACCCTGGCCGCCCACCCCGCCCTCCAGGACCGCCTGCGCCCCCTCCGCGACGAAGTGGCCCGCCACGCCGAGGCGTTCGGCGCCAAGAGCACCCCCACCACCCCATCCGCCCCCTCGGGCAAGAACCACCCCCCGGTCCCCGAGGACGAGAAGGCCGCCCGCACCACCCTGGCCGACGCAGAGCGCCACCTGGCCGACACCCGCACCAAAACCCTCCGCACCGCGCCACCCGACCTGGCCCGCCTCCTGGCCTCGGTAGCCGCAGCAGGCACCGCCCACACCTACCTGCTGACCCGATGACCGCACCACTCACGTAACCCCCACGCCCCGAGCCACCGATGCCCGAAGGGCGAGGCACAGGGGCCAGGCCCACCGGCGCTCAGCCGCGTACGAGACCGGGTGGGTCGGAGGGGCCGCACCGGGTCGCTCCCCGCAGCGACAGGTGCCAACACCGGCAGCCTCTTCACACGTACCCAAGGGCACATGCGTCGAGGAGACGACCCGGTGCGGCCCCTCCGCCCCCCCCCCCCCCCCCCCCCCCCCCCCCCCCCCCCCCCCCCCCCCCCCCCCCCACCCCACCCCCACCAACGCCAAGCGCAAAACCGGACACCAGCCCCACCCCAGCGGTCCCCGAACACCCGAAAGGCCGCCCCATGCCCCCACCCCACCCCGAACTCACCGCCACCCAGGCCGCCCTGGACGCCGAACACGCCGCCGTCTACGGCTACGGCGTGGTCGGCGGCCGTATCACCGAGGCCCACCGCGCGGAGGCCCGCGCCGCCTACGACGCCCACCGCGCCCGCCGCGACGCCCTCCGCCGCACCGTCCGCGACCTGGGCGGCAAGCCCCGCCCCGCAGCCGCCGCGTACGAGCTGCCCTTCCCCGTACCGGACGCCGCCGCCGCAACCCGCCTCGCCGCCGAGCTGGAGGACCGCGTCGCCGCCGTCTACGCGGACCTCGTACGCGACGGCGGCGAGGCCGGCCGCACGGAGGCAGCCGCCGCACTCCGCGAGGCGGCAGTGCGCGCGGTGCGCTGGCGCGGCAGCGGCGTAGCCTTCCCTGGGCTCGCGGAACGGGCCGCGGCCGGCCCCTCTTCGCCGTCCGCGAGCGCATCGGCGAACGCACTCTGACCACCGGGCCGCCCCCGGCCCGACCACCGGACCCCGGCCACCTCCCAGGAAAGGGACAGCGAAGGCATGGCAACCGCACCCGTCGAACCGCCGCAGCGGTTGGTGAACTCCCTGGGCAGCGACCCGGCCGCCCCCGTACGGGACTGGCTGGCCGCGCTGCCGACGGTGGTTCAGCAGCGGCTGGACGCCTGGGAGTTGACGCTGGAGAGGGTGGACACCCCCGGGGGCCGCGGCAGTCTGGTCGCGCTCGTCCGCCTGCCGGACGGGACACCGGCGGCGCTCAAGTTCCCCGTTCCGGGCCGCACGCCCGCGCACGAGGCCGCGGCGCTGCGCCGGTGGGACGGCTGGGGCGCGGTGCGCCTGCTGCGGTCGGGCGACGCCGATGGCACGCTGCTGCTGGAGCGGTTGCAGGGCGCGGTGTCGCTGCGCTCGCTGCCGGAGGCGAAGGCGCTCCTGGAGGCCGCAGGAACGGTACGGCGCCTGTGGGTGCCGCCGGGCGAAGGGCACCCCTTCTCGACGCTGTCCGGCCGCACGGACGAGGCGGTCGCGGCGCTGCACGCGGCGGGCGCGGCGGTCAGCGCGGCGGCCCCGCTGGTGGCGCAGGCGATCGGCCTGCGCCGTGACCTGCCGTCCGGCGCCACGGAGGAGTTCCTGCTGCACGGCGCCTTCCGGCAGGGCAAGGTGCTGGCCGGGGAGCGGGCTCCCTGGCTGGCCATCGGCCCCGCGCCGGTGGTGGGCGAGCGGGCGTACGACCTGGCGGCGCTGGTTCTGGACCGTTTCGAGGATCTGGCGGCCGGGTCGGGTGCCGCCGCGGCGACCCGCCGCCGGGTGGCGAAGCTGGCCGACTCGCTGGAGGTGGACCGCGACCGGCTCCGCGACTGGACGCTGTACCGCGCGGTGGCCGCGGGGGTGCGGGAGGCGGCGGCCGGCGACCGGCAGCGCGGGGAGCTGCTGCTGGAGTTCGCGACGTGGCTGTGACGCCGCCGCGAGCGGACGCGGCCTGAGCCCACGGCGAGCGCGCCTGCCCGCCGGATCACGCGAAACGGGGCCGGCCGGGGCATCACCCCGCCCGGCCCCGCGAGAGACCGTTACGCGCCGAGCCTGGCGACCGCCTCGTCGACCGTCAGCTCCTCGCGCTCGCCCGTACGCCGGTCCTTGACCTCGACAACGCCCTCGCCCGCACGGCGCCCGGCGACCACGATGGTCGGGATGCCGACCAGCTCCGCGTCGGTGAACTTCACGCCGGGCGAGACACCGGCCCGGTCGTCGACGAGCACCCGCAGGCCGGCCGCGCCGAGCTTCTCGCCGATCTCCAGGGCGAGTTCGGTCTGCTTGGCCTTGCCGGCGGCGACCACGTGCACGTCGGCCGGTGCGACCTCACGGGGCCAGCACAGGCCGGACTCGTCGTGCGTCTGCTCGGCGAGCGCGGCCACCGCGCGGGAGACGCCGATGCCGTACGAGCCCATGGTGACGCGGGCGGGCTTGCCGTTCTGGCCGAGCACGTCGAGCTCGAAGGCGTCCGCGTACTTGCGGCCGAGCTGGAAGATGTGGCCGATCTCGATGGCGCGGTCGATGCGCAGGCCGGCGCCGCACTGGGGGCACGGGTCGCCGGGCTCGACGACGACCACGTCGAGGTACTCGTCGACCTCGAAGTCACGGCCGGCGACGACGTTCTTCGCGTGCATGCCCTGCTTGTTGGCGCCGGTGACCCAGGCGGTGCCGGGGGCGATGCGCGGGTCGGCGATGAAGCGGAACGCCTTGCCGGCCATGCCCTGCGGGCCGACGTAGCCGCGGACCAGGTCGGGGCGGTCGGTGAAGTCCTCGGCGGTGACCAGTTCGACGGTGGCGGGCGCGAGGTGCTCGCCGAGCTTGCCGAGGTCGACCTCGCGGTCGCCGGGGACGCCGACGGCGACGATCTCGCCGTCGACCTTGACGAGGAGGTTCTTGAGGGTGGCCGATGCCGGGACGCCCAGGTGCGCGGCGAGCGACTCGATGGTCGGGGTGTCGGGGGTGTCCAGTTCCTCGACGGGGCCGTGGTCGGCGCCTTCGACCGGGGTGACCTTGACCGTGACGGCCTCGGTGTTGGCGGCGTAGTCGCAGGAGGGGCAGTCCACGAAGGTGTCCTCGCCGGCCGCGGCGGGGGCCAGGAACTCCTCGGACGCGGAGCCGCCCATGGCGCCGGAGACAGCGGAGACGATGCGGTAGTCCAGGCCGAGCCGCGCGAAGATCTTGGTGTACGCCTCGCGGTGCAGGGCGTAGGACTCGGCCAGGCCCTCGTCGGTGGTGTCGAAGCTGTACGAGTCCTTCATCTGGAACTCGCGGCCACGGAGCACGCCGGAGCGGGGGCGGGCCTCGTCGCGGTACTTGGTCTGGATCTGGTAGAGGATCACCGGCAGGTCCTTGTAGGACGTGCACTGGTCCTTGACCGTGAGGGTGAAGATCTCTTCGTGGGTGGGGCCGAGGAGGTAGTCGGAGCCCTTGCGGTCCTTGAGGCGGAAGAGCAGGTCGCCGTACTCCTCCCAGCGTCCGCTGGTCTCGTACGGCTCCTTGGGGAGCAGCGCGGGCAGCAGGACTTCCTGGCCGCCGATGGCGTCCATCTCTTCCCGGACGATGCGGGAGACGTTCTCCAGGACCTTCTTGCCCAGCGGCAGCCAGGTCCAGATGCCGGCGGATGTGCGGCGGACGTACCCGGCGCGCACCAGCAGCTTGTGGCTGGCGGTCTCGGCGTCGGCCGGGTCGTCACGCAGCGTCTTGATCATCAATCGGGACATGCGCTGGACGTGAGCGGCGTTGGCCATGGGAATTTCTCCTGCGTAAGAAAGGTGACTCCCTGGAGGTTAGCCGCCTGGGTGTGGCGCAAGGAAATGGGTTGGGCGTCGCGGGGTCCGACGGGACGGGTACGCGGGGGCCGCGCGGGCCGTCAGGGGCGGAGCAGCGGCAGGGGCGCGCCCATGACGGCGTACGGGGTGGGGGCGCTGGGGAAGAGGACGCGGCGGGCGATGTCCCGGTAGCCGAGGGAGCGGTACAGGCTCCTGGCGTGGCTTTCGGTGTCGATGGCGGAGAGGATGCTGCGGGGCTGGCCGGCGGTGTCGGTGATGCCCGTGATCAGCCGCCGTCCGATGCCGCGGTGCTGGTAGGCGGGGTGGACGTGGAGTTCGGTGATGACGAAGGAGTCGTCCAGCCAGTGGTCGAGGTGTTCGCTGCGCAGGTAGGGCTCGACGACGGTGGACCACCAGTGGGCGCGGTCGTTGGGCATGCCGTAGACGAAGCCGACGAGGCGTCCCGCGGGGGTGGTCGCGCCGAGTGCGCGGGCGCCGGGGCAGTTGAAGTGGCGCAGCACGATCTGGCGGCGGATGGCGACCTCGTCGTCGGTCAGGCCGAAGGCACGGGCCTGGACCGCGAGCGCGTCGTCCACGCGGGCGGCGAGATCGAGGGGGCCGACCGCTACGTCATCCATGGTCGGGAGCGTACAAGGCGCAGGGTCAGAACAGCACGCTCATGAAGGCGCCGACCTCCTGGAAGCCGACCCTGCGGTAGGCGGCGCGGGCCGCGGTGTTGAAGTCGTTGACGTAGAGGCTGACGACGGGCGCGACGTCGTTGAGCGCGTAGCGCAGCACGGCGGCCATGCCGGTCTCGGAGAGGCCCTCGCCGCGGTGTGCGGGGTCGACCCAGACGCCCTGGATCTGGCAGGCGCGGGTGGTGGCGGCGCCGATCTCGGCCTTGAAGACGACCTTGCCGTCCTCGATGCGGGCGAAGGAGCGGCCGGCGCCGACCAGTTCGGCGATCCGGGCCTGGTAGAGGAGGCCGCCGTCGCCTGCCATCGGGGAGATGCCGACCTCTTCGGTGAACATGGCCACGCACGCGGGCATGATCACGTCCATCTCGTTCTTGCGGATCCGCCGTACGTACGGGTCGGGGGCGATGTCGGCGGACGGCGAAGCGGTGACCATGAGGGGCTGCTGTGCGCGGACCTCGCGGGCCGGGCCCCAGGAGGGTTCCAGGAGCGACCACAGCTCGGCGGTGGGGCCCGCGGGGCCGACGATGGAGGAGCAGCGGCGGCCCTGGCGGCGGGCGCGTTCGGCGAAGCCGCGGACGGCTTCGGGGGTGGCGCAGACGGGGACGAGGTTGGCGCCGGCGTAGCAGAGGGATTCCAGCCGTCCGCCGACGTACCAGCCCCACATCTCGCCGCCGAGCCGCCAGGGGTCGAGTCCGGCGACCTGGACGCGGGCGGCGACGAAGGCGTTGGCGACCGGGTCGCGGTCCAGGACCGCGAGGGCGTCGTCGAGCTCCCCGGGCTCCAGAACCTTGATGGTGGTGGTCGTCAGCACGTGTCGGAAAGCCTCACCGGTGCGGGCCTGGGAGGCCAGGCAAGAGCAGGTCTTGGCACCTTACCTCCCGTCGCGGGGAGGTTCCTATGGAGCTGCACATGAGCCCCGCCACCCCCGGTGCGGGGGCGGCGGGGCTCGGGCGCGGTGGGCGCCGTGACCGTACGGGTGCGGCGGTTCAGCCGGCGGCGGTGACGACGGGCTCGCCGGACATCACGCCGTCCTTCTCCATCTGCTCGGCGATCTTCAGCGCCTCTTCGATGAGGGTCTCCACGATCTTCGACTCGGGGACGGTCTTGATGACCTCGCCCTTGACGAAGATCTGGCCCTTGCCGTTGCCTGACGCGACGCCGAGGTCGGCCTCGCGGGCCTCGCCCGGACCGTTGACGACGCAGCCCATGACGGCGACGCGCAGCGGCACCTCCATGCCCTCCAGGCCCGCGGTGACCTCGTCTGCGAGCTTGTAGACGTCCACCTGGGCACGGCCGCAGGACGGGCAGGAGACGATCTCCAGGCGGCGGGGCTTGAGGTTGAGGGACTCCAGGATCTGGAGGCCGACCTTGACCTCTTCGGCGGGCGGCGCGGAGAGCGAGACGCGGATGGTGTCGCCGATGCCTTCGGAGAGCAGCGCGCCGAAGGCGACCGCGGACTTGATGGTGCCCTGGAAGGCGGGGCCCGCTTCGGTGACGCCGAGGTGCAGCGGGTAGTCGCTCTGCGCGGCGAGCTGGCGGTAGGCGTTGACCATCACGACCGGGTCGTTGTGCTTGACCGAGATCTTGATGTCGCGGAAGCCGTGCTCCTCGAAGAGGGAGGCTTCCCACAGCGCGGACTCGACCAGCGCCTCGGGGGTGGCCTTGCCGTACTTGGCGAGCAGCCGCGCGTCCAGCGAGCCGGCGTTGACGCCGATCCGGATGGGCGTACCGGCCGCGGATGCCGCCTTGGCGATCTCCTTGACCTTGTCGTCGAACTGCTTGATGTTGCCGGGGTTGACGCGTACCGCGGCGCAGCCCGCGTCGATCGCGGCGAAGACGTACTTGGGCTGGAAGTGGATGTCCGCGATCACCGGGATCTGGGACTTCCTGGCGATCACGGGCAGCGCGTCGGCGTCGTCCTGGGTCGGGCAGGCGACGCGGACGATCTGGCAGCCGGAGGCGGTCAGTTCCGCGATCTGCTGCAGCGTCGCGCCGATGTCGGAGGTCCGCGTGGTGGTCATCGACTGCACCGAGACCGGTGCGTCTCCGCCCACGGCGACCGTGCCGACCTGAATCTTGCGGCTGACCCTGCGGTCGGCAAGCTTGGTCGGTACGTCCGGCATTCCCAGTGAAATGGCAGTCATCTGGCGAGCAACCCCAAGGTGTGGATCTAGGTCCCGAATTCGGCGGGCTCCGGCCTCCGAGATTACGGCACCGGGGTTCCCCGAGGCACATCGTGCCCTCCTGCCACAGGGCATGTCGGCGGCCGGATGCCCCGGCTCCGCTTGCGGGACATCCGGCCGTCACCTTCCCGACCTGCTGCTTTGGCGCTACCCGGTGAGGGTGACGGGGTTGACGACGTCGGCGACGAGCACGAGCAGGGTGAAGCAGATGAACACGCCTGCGACGACGTAGGCGACCGGCATCAGCTTGGCGACGTCGAACGGTCCGGGGTCCGGCCTGCGGACGACCTTGGCGAAGGCCCGGCGGATCGACTCCCACAGGGCGCCGGCGATGTGCCCGCCGTCCAGGGGGAGCAGCGGGAGCATGTTGAACAGGAACAGCGAGAGGTTGAAGCCCGCGACCAGGAAGAGCATCGTGGCGACGCGCTGCTCCGGGGGGATGTCGAGGGAGAAGACCTCGCCGCCGACGCGTGCGGCGCCGACGACGCCCATCGGGGAGTCCTGCTTGCGCTCGCCGCCGTTGAAGGCCGCGTTCCACAGGTCCGGGACCTTGGCGGGCAGGTTGACGAGGGATTCGACGCCCTGCTCGACCATATTGCCCATGCGGTCGACGGACTGTCCGAAGGACTGCGGGACGATGCCGCTGGCCGGGGTGAAGCCGAGGAATCCGGCGGTGACGTACTCGCCGGCGACGTAGCCGCCGCGGCCGTCGGTCTTGGCGACCTTGTTCTCGATGAGGTCGGCGTGCAGGGTGCGGCGGGCGCCGTCCCGCTCGACGACGAGGGTGGCGGGTCCGGTGGTGACGCGGATCTGCTGCTGGAGGGCGTCCCAGTCGGGGATGGCGTGGCCGTTGAAGGCGACGATGCGGTCGCCGGCCTGCAGGCCGGCGGCCTTGGCCGGGGAGTCCTTGGCCTTGGCCGGGCACTTGTCGGTCTTCGCGGATGCCGCGACGACGCAGTCCTGCACCGTGCCGACCTGGGTGGTCGCGGTGTTGATGCCGAAGCCCATCAGCACGCTCATGAAGATCACGACCGCGAGGATCAGGTTCATGAACGGCCCGGCGAACATCACGATGACGCGCTTCCACGGCTTGCGCGTGTAGAACAGCCGCTTCTCGTCGCCCTCCTGGAGTTCTTCGAAGGCGGCGGACCTGGCGTCCTCGATCATGCCGCGCCACGGGGAGGTGGAACGGGCCTGAAGCTTTCCGTCGTCGCCGGGCGGGAACATGCCGATCATGCGGATGTAGCCGCCGAGCGGGACGGCCTTGATGCCGTACTCGGTGTCGCCCTTCTTGCGGGAGAAGATCGTCGGCCCGAAGCCCACCATGTACTGCGGCACGCGGATGCCGAACATCTTGGCCGTGGAGAGGTGGCCGAGTTCGTGCCAGGCGATGGAGAACAGCAGGCCGACGACGAAGACGACTATGCCGAGGATGGTCATCCAGGTCGTCATGCGCGAGCCTCCGAAGGGGTACGGGCCGCTCGGGCGGCCAGTTCGCGGGCGCGGGCGCGCGCCCAGGTCTCCGCCTCCAGGACGTCCGCGACCGTGAGAGAAGTTCCCCGCTCGGGCGTCGCGTGTTCGGCGACCACTTCGGCGACCGTATCCACAATCCCTGTGAACGGCAGCCCGCCGTGGAGGAATGCCTCGACGCATTCCTCGTTCGCGGCGTTGAAGACGGCCGGTGCGGTGCCGCCGAGGCCGCCGACGTGGCAGGCCAGCGGGACGGAGGGGAACGCCTTCTCGTCGAGCGGGAAGAACTCCCAGCTCGTGACCTTCGTCCAGTCCACTCCCGGTGCGGCGTCCGGGACGCGGTGCGGCCAGCCCATGCCCAGCGCGATCGGCATCCGCATGTCGGGCGGGCTGGCCTGGGCGAGGGTGGAGCCGTCGGTGAACTCCACCATCGAGTGGATGTAGGACTGCGGATGGACGACGACCTCGATGCGGTCGAACGGCACGTCGAACAGCAGATGGGCCTCGATGACTTCGAGGCCCTTGTTGACGAGGGTCGACGAGTTGATGGTGACGACGGGCCCCATGGACCAGGTGGGGTGGGCCAGGGCCTGCTCGGGGGTGACGTCGGCGAGTTCGCGCCTGGTGCGTCCGCGGAACGGGCCGCCGGACGCGGTGACGACGAGCTTGCGGACCTCCTCGCGTGCGCCGCCGGTCAGCGCCTGGAACAGCGCGGAGTGCTCGGAGTCGACGGGGATGATCTGGCCGGGTGCGGCGGCGGCCTTGACCAGCGGGCCGCCGGCGATCAGCGATTCCTTGTTGGCGAGCGCGAGCACCCGTCCTGCCCGGAGGGCGGCGAGCGTGGGGGCGAGGCCGATGGAGCCGGTGATGCCGTTGAGGACGGTGTGGCAGGGAGAGGCGGCGAGGTCGGTGGCCGCGTCGGGGCCGGCGAGGATCTCGGGCAGCGGCTCCCCTGCGCCGTAGCGCGTCGTGAGCGCCTCGCGCAGCGCGGGCACCGTCTCCTGGCGGGCCACGGCGACGGCGCGTACCCGCAGCTCGTGCGCCTGCTCGGCGAGCAGTTCGACCCGGCCGCCGGCCGCGGAGAGCGCGGTCACCCGGAAGCGGTCGGGGTTGCGCCGCACGATGTCGATCGCCTGGGTGCCGATGGAGCCGGTCGAGCCGAGGATCACGATGTCGCGGGGGCCGTGCTGCGCTCCGGGGTCGGCGGGAGCCGGTGTGAAACGCAGGTGCGGATGGGCGAGGGAGTCCGTCATGCGGTCCATTGTGGCCGGTCGCCGGGGCGGCGTGGGCACCGCGTCGGCGACCGGGTGCACGCAAGCGGCGCACGGACCGGCGCGCGGCGGCTCCGGGCGCTCCGGGACGGGCTGCGGGCATCCCGTACGACGGGTGTCCCGGGCACCCGTACGGGGCGGGATTCCCCGTACGGGCGCGGTGCGGGCTACGTGGTCCCGGGGCGGCGGACGGTGCGGTGGACGTTGTCCTTGGCGCTCGGGCCCGGTGTGGCGTCCGCGATCCACGGTCCTTCGCCGCTGGGGTCGACGATGCCATCCTCCAGCCACGCGTACCGTCCGGCGAGGACGCCGGAGACGACCTTGCGGTCCGGTGCGTCGGAGTTGTTCCAGAGCCGCCCGAACAGTTCGTCGACGCGGATCCTGGCCTGGTGGCAGAAGGTGTCGGCCAGTTGGTGGGCCTCACGGCCGTGGTCGCCCGACAGGCGCAGGTGCTCGGCGCGTACGCAGGCGGCGCTCATCGCGAAGAGTTCCGCGCCGATGTCGACGACCCGGCCCAGGAAGCCCTGCTTGGTCTCCATCCGGCCCTGCCAGCGCGACATGGCGTAGAAGGTGGCGCGGGCCAGCTTGCGGCAGGACCGCTCGACGTACCGCAGGTGTTCGGCGAGCGCGCCGAACTCCTGGTAGCTGCGCGGGAGTTGGCCGGGTCCTGCGACGAGTTTGGGCAGCCAGCCGGCGTAGAAGCGGCCGGCGTTCGCGGCGGCCCTGCCCTTGTCGCCGAGGCTCTTCTCGGGGTCGATGAGGTCGCCGGCGACGGAGAGGTGTGTGTCGACGGCCTCGCGGGCGATCAGCAGGTGCATGATCTCCGTGGAGCCCTCGAAGATGCGGTTGATGCGCATGTCGCGCAGCAACTGCTCGGCGGGGACGCCGCGTTCGCCGCGGGCGGCCAGCGAGGCGGCGGTCTCGAAGCCGCGTCCGCCGCGGATCTGCACCAGTTCGTCGGCCATCAGCCAGCCCATCTCGGAGCCGTAGAGCTTGGCGAGCGCCGCCTCGATGCGGATGTCGTTGCGGTTCTCGTCGGCCATCTGGGAGGAGAGGTCGACCACCGCTTCGATGGCGAAGGTGGTGGCGGCGATGAAGGAGATCTTGGTGCCGACGGCCTCGTGTTCGGCGATCGGCCTGCCCCACTGCTCGCGGGCCGCCGACCACTCCCTGGCGATCTTCAGGCACCATTTGCCCGAGCCCACGCACATCGCGGGCAGCGAGAGCCGCCCGGTGTTGAGCGTGGTCAGCGCGATCTTGAGGCCGGCGCCTTCGGGGCCGATGCGCTGCGCGGCCGGCACCCTGACCCCGTGGAAGCGGGTGACGCCGTTCTCCAGGCCGCGCAGTCCCATGAAGGCGTTGCGCTGCTCGACGGTGATGCCGGGCGAGGTGGCCTCGACGACGAAGGCGGTGATGCCGCCCTTGTGTCCCGGGGTCGCCGGCACCCGCGCCATCACCACCAGGAGGTCGGCGATGACGCCGTTGGTGGTCCACAGCTTCACGCCGTCCAGGACGTATCCGTCGCCGTCGGGGACGGCGGTGGTCGCCAGGCGGGCCGGGTCCGAGCCCACATCCGGCTCGGTGAGCAGGAAGGCGGAGATGTCGGTGCGGGCGCAGCGCGGCAGGAAGGCGTCCTTCTGTTCCTGGGTGCCGAAGATCTTCAGGGGCTGCGGGACGCCGATCGACTGGTGTGCGGAGAGCAGCGCGCCGACGGCGGGGCTGGCGGAGCCGACCAGGGCGAGGGCCTTGTTGTAGTAGACCTGGGTGAGGCCGAGGCCGCCGTATTTGGTATCGATCTTCATGCCGAGCGCGCCGATTTCCTTGAGGCCGTTCACGGTCTCGTCGGGGATCTGTCCCTCGCGCTCGATCCGCGCTCCGTCGATCCGCGTCTCGCAGAACGTGCGCAGGGCGGCCAGGAAGGTCTCGCCGCGGCGTACGTCCTCGGCTGCCGGGCTGGGGTGCGGGTGGATCAGGTCGAGCCGGAAGCGTCCCAGGAACAGTTCCTTGGCGAAGCTGGGCTTGCGCCAGTCCTGTTCGCGGGCCGCCTCGGCGACCTGGCGTGCCTCGCGCTCGGAGACGTTGCGGGTGGTCGGAGCGGTCATCACAAGCTCACCTCGCCGCGGGGGTGTCGGCCGACCCGGCGGGCCGGTCGGCCGCCGGGAAGTGCTACTTGTGAGGGTTACCCCAATTGCGCTGGTTGCACCAGTGGTGGCGGGGCGCCGCGGCCGTTCCCGGAGGGCCGCGGACCCGGTGGGGCCGGGGTGTGCGGCGATGCGGGTGCGTTGGGCCGGTGAGACGGCGGGCGCCGTCAGGGGGACGCGGCGCGCTCCGGAACGGTGCCGGAGCGCGCCGCGGCCGGGGGCCGGTCCCGGGACGGACCGGCGGGCCTGGAGGTGACGGCCTCGGGGGCGGCCGTTGTGCTGTCCACCGGTCCAGGCCGGTCGGGGGTACGCGCTTACGTACGCGGTGGGCCGGTCTCAGCGGCCCCGGGTGCTCACAGGTCCAGGCCGGTCAGGACCAGGACCCGCTCGTAGGTGTAGTCGTCCATCGCGTAGCGGACACCCTCGCGGCCGACGCCGGAGAGCTTGGCGCCGCCGTACGGCATCTGGTCGGCGCGGTAGGAGGGCACGTCGCCGATGATCACGCCGCCCACCTCCAGCGCGCGGTGCGCGCGGAACGCGGCCTGCACGTCGCGGGTGAACACCCCTGCCTGGAGGCCGTACTTGGAGTCGTTCACGGCGGCGAAGGCGGCCTCCTCGCCGTCGGCCTTGGTGATCGAGAGCACCGGGCCGAAGATCTCTTCGCAGGCGAGCGTGGTGTCGGCGGGCAGTTCGGCGAGCACCGTCGGCGTGTACGAGGCGCCGTCGCGCTTGCCGCCGGTCAGGAGCTTGGCGCCGGCCTGCACGGCCTCGTCGACCCAGCTCTCCACGCGCTGCGCGGCGGCCTCGCTGACCAGCGGGCCGACCTCGGTCGCCTCGTCGGACGGGTCGCCGGTGACCTGCGCCTCGACGGCCGCCACGATCTTGGGTACCAGGCGGTCGTAGACGTGCGCGTCGGCGATGACCCGCTGCACCGAGATGCAGGACTGGCCGCCCTGGTAGTTGGAAAAGGTGGCGATGCGCTGCGCCGCCCAGTCCAGGTCGGCTTCGGAGGCGAAGTCCCGCAGGACGACGGCCGCGCCGTTGCCGCCCAGCTCCAGGGTGCAGTGCTTGCGCGGCACCGAGTCCAGGATGTCGTAGCCGACCTTCTCGGATCCGGTGAAGGAGATGACCGGCAGCCGCTCGTCCTGGACCAGCGCCGCCATCCGCTCGTTGGGCACCGGGAGGATCGACCAGGAGCCGGCGGGCAGTTCGGTCTCGGCGAGGAGTTCGCCGATGATGAGGCCGGAGAGCGGGGTGGCGGGGGCCGGCTTGAGGAAGATCGGGACGCCGGCGGCGAGGGCCGGGGCGATCTTGTGGGCGCAGAGGTTCAGCGGGAAGTTGAACGGGGCGATGCCCAGGACCGTGCCGCGCGGGAAGCGGCGGGTCAGGGCGAGGCGTCCGGCGCCGCCCGCGTCGGTGTCCAGGCGCTGCGCCTCGCCGCCGTTGAAGCGGCGGGCCTCCTCGGCCGCGAAGCGGAAGACCGAGACCGCACGGCCGACCTCGCCGCGGGCCCACTTCATGGGCTTGCCGTTCTCGGCGGAGATCAGCCGGGCGATCTCCTCGGTGCGCTCCACCAGCCGGCGCTCGACGTGCGCGAGCGCGGCGGCGCGGACGTGCGCGGGAGTGGCGGCGAACTCGTCCTGGACGGCGACGGAGGCGGCGATGGCCTCCTCCACCTGGGCCTCGGTGGGAACGCTCACCGTGCCGACGAGACGCCCGTCCCAGGGGGAGGTGACGTCGAAGGTGGTGTCGCCTGTGGCCTGCCGGCCGGCGACCCAAAAGGCGGTGGGGGCTGCAGTGTTCGGCACAGTGGATCCCGGCCCTTCCGAGGTGGTGGGGTGGCGCGCGCGGCTCGTGGAGCGGCTCCGCGTTGTCGACTCTGCCCACCGTAGGGGCGCCGGGCCGCCGTGGCGTTTGTCCGAAGCGGCGTAATCGCCTCGCGTGTCTCTCCGTGGTGGACGGGGCGCGGGGCCCTGGAGCGCGGGCGGCGCCGACGGGGCGCCCCGGACCTGCCGCTCGGACTCCGGCTCTTCGGACACCGGCTCCCAGTCGCCGATTCTCAGTCGCCGGCTCTCAGTCGCCGGACGGGCCCGCGGTCGCCTTGAGGGCCAGCCACAGTTCCATCCGGACGTCCGCGTCATCCAGCGAGCGGCCCAGGATCTCCTCCACCCGCCGCATCCGGTAGCGCAGCGTGTGCCGGTGCACGCCGAGGTCGGCGGCTGCCGCGTCCCACTGGCCGTGCCGGGACAGCCAGGCGCGGAGCGAGGCCACCAGGTCGCCGCGGCCGGTCGCGTCGTGCTCACGCAGGGCGCGCAGCAGCCCGTCCGCGAAGGCGCGCACCGCGTCGTCGGCGAGCAGCGGCAGGACGGACCCGGCGGCCACGTCCTCGTGCTCGATCAGCGCCCGGCCGCGGCGGCGGGCGACGGACTGCGCCTGTTCGGCCTGGCGGTGCGCGGTGGCGGTGGCCGCGGGCCCGGTCGGCGCGGACAGGCCGATGGCGAGGCCCTCGCCGCCCTGGGCCGCTCCGCAACGCGCCGTTCGGTCGCCGCGGATCTTCGGCCGCTGCGCGAGCCGGTCGTCGGTGGCCGCGGCGTAGCGGGCGCAGGCAGCCGCCGCCGCGCCGCCGTCGGCGACCAGGGCCGTCAGCCGCTCGCCCTCGGGGACGGCGAGTACGGCCTCGCCGGTACGGGCGGCGGCCGAGTCCATGGCGTCGGCGAGCCCTTCCAGGACGGCGGACGGCGCCCGTCCCGGCAGCGCGGGGGCGTCGTCGGTGGCGAAGGACTCGGCGACCACGACCCGGAACGGCGCGTCCAGAAGCCCTCCGTAGAGGCGCCCGGCGACCGCCCGCGCGTGGTCGGGCTCGCCGGCCAGCAGCATCTTGAGCACCGCGGAGCCGAGCCGCGCCTCCGCGTCCTGGAGGGCGCGGGACCGCTCGGTGGTGAGGGTGAGCAGGGCGACGGCGGAGTGCACGGCGTAGCGCTCCGCGGTGCCCAGGGGTGCGCCGGTGCCGACGGCGAGGACGCCGCGGGCCCGCCGTCCGGTGCCCAGCGACTGGAGTTCGACGCGGTCGTCGCCGTCGGCGGCGCTGACCACGGCGCTGGCGGGGGCGGGTCGCTCGCGCAGCCGGGCGACGTCGCCGGCGAGCCGGGCGGCGCGGCGGGCGGCCCAGTCGGGGGCGGCGGCCAGGACGGCGCCCGACGCGTCGTAGAGGGCGGCCCAGCCGTCGAGGTGGGCGGCGAGCCTGGCCAGCAGTTCGGCGGGGCCTTCGGCGCTCAGCGCGGCCCGGGTCAGCTCCCGCTGCGCCTCGAATCCGGCGGTCACCGCGCGGTACTGGTCGGCGGCGACGGCGGCCGACACGGCCTTGCTGATCGCGATGAACGGGGTCCTGCGGGGCACGCCGAGCAGCGGCAGTCCCGCCGCGCGCGCCGCCGTCACGAGCGCCGGGGGCACGTCCTCGTAGTTGACGCCGACCGCGAAGCCGAGCCCGATCACCCCGGCCCGCGCGACCCGCCGTACGTAGCTGCGCGCGGTCGCCTCGTCGTCGGCGTCCAGCTTCAGCGCGGTGATCAGCAGCAGTTCGCCGCCCTCCATGTAGGGCACCGGGTCGATCAGCTCGCTGGCGTGCGCCCAGCGCACGGGTACGTCGAGGCGG
Source organism: Streptomyces sp. NPDC048644 (assembly GCF_043199105.1). Taxonomy (NCBI): domain Bacteria; kingdom Bacillati; phylum Actinomycetota; class Actinomycetes; order Kitasatosporales; family Streptomycetaceae; genus Streptomyces; species Streptomyces sp. NPDC048644. The sequence continues at coordinate 125,460 of NZ_JBICVO010000016.1, read as the reverse complement.
TCCTCGCCTGCGAGCACGGTCAGCTTGAGCGCGGTGTGGTTGACCAGGGAGGCGAGGGTGTGCGGCATGGGACCTTCGATTGCGGCGTCGGTGCAGGGGTGCGGCGGTCGCCGTCGGGGGGTTGCGCCGTCCCGTATGAACGACTGCTGTCGATTCTGCCTCAGTGGCGGGTTGAGCGGCAGTCCCGGAACCGGCGCCGACGGGCCGGGCCCGCGCCGGGGAACCCACGGCGGAGGCCCACCGACAGGCTGTACCTACTGGTATGTACGATCGCGGCACGCGTCACGGTGCCGCGCCCTGATGCCACCACCCCGCAAGGAGGAGCACCGACATGCCCTTCGTCCGTATCGACGCACTCGGCTGCGACCGGGACCGCCTCGACGCGCTCGGCCGCGCCGTGCAGCAGGCCCTGACCGAGACCATGGGCTTCCCGCCCGACGACCTCTTCCAGGTCCTGACCGGCCACGACGGCACCCGCAGCACCCTGCGCTACGACGACTACCTCGGCATACACCGGGACGACGGCGTGGTGTACATCGCGATCACGATGCGCGCCGGCCGGCCGGACGCGCAGAAGCGGGCGCTGTACCGGCGGATCGCCGAACTCACCCACACCCACGCGGGAACGGAGCCGCGGAACGTGCTCGTCACCGTGACCGAGAACGCGTCGGCCGACTGGTCGTTCGGCCACGGGGTGGCGCAGTACGCGGCCTCACCCGGTGACGCCGGCGCGGTGCCGGTGGCGCCCTGAGGCAACCCCAGGGCGCGGGCCGCCCCGCGCCCGCCGGTCAGTCCCTGAGGTCCACCAGCACCGGCGGCGCGTGCTCGCCCCGCACCGACGTCACCGACAGCACGGCATGGCCTGGCGGGACCGCGTTGGCGAGGTCGGACGCGGACCAGCGTTCGCGTTCGACGGTGCGGACGGTGATGGCCTTGGCGGTGGCGGCCTTGCCCGTGACCAGCTGCCTGAACATGTGGAACGCCTTGCCCGCGGCGCTGTCCGCGATGATCTGACGGTCGGTCACATCACGGGTCTCCACCCACTCCTTGCCCCACACCTCGGCGAACCTGGCGCCGTCCCAGGTCGTCACGCCGGCGAAGGCCATCCGGCAGCCGACCGCGCCGAGCAGCGCGCTGCGCAGCCCTTCCGGTACGTCGTCCAGCGCGCGCAGGGTCAGCACCACACCGGCGTTGGCCGAACGCAGCCGCTGGAGGCCGCGCAGCGCCTCGGTGGTGAGGGCGGGGGCGGCCTCGTCGAGCACCAGGCAGGCGAAGAGCGAGCGGTCGGTGCGGGCCACCGCGCATTCGGTGAACTGGGCGAGGATCAGCCGGGCGAGGATCCCCGACGCCTCGGCGTGGCCGCGCTCGGGGAGTTCGATCCGGACCCGCAGCGGGTGGTCGACGGCGCGCAGCGAGACCTGGCGGGTGCGCCCCGTGGGGTCGAAGAACCCGGCGAAGGCGGGCCGGTCGAGCAGCGCGATCCGGTCGGCGAGCAGCATGCCGACGTCGCCCGCCCGCTCCGACTGCCGGGTGCGGGCGTCCAGTTCGCGCAGCAGCGACGCCGCGCCCGCGCGCTCCAGGGCGGCGCGCAGGGCGGCCGTCGGTTCCGGTGCGCCGTCCAGGAGTTCACGCAGTTCCGGGACCGAGGGGAAGCGGTCGTGGGCGGCGCGGAACGGGCCGAGGAGCTGGCCGAGCGCGGTGGCGCCGCGCCGCTGGTGGTCGGGCAGGTCGCCGACCAGGGCCTCGGCCAGTATGCCGGCCGCCTCGTCCGGGTCGGTGGTGCCGCCGTACAGGTCGAGGTCGCTGTCCTGTCCGGTGCGGCCGATGCGTACCACCACGTCGAAGGCGTCGTCCGGGCCGAGATCGGCGCCTGCCGGGCCGACGGCGACGACGGCGCACTGTCCGGCGAGCGCCTGGAGGCACATCGACTCGACGACGGGCTTGAGCACCCGGCTGGTCTTGCCGCTGCCGGAGGGGCCGACGGCCAGCAGCGAGGTGCCCAACAGGCGGGGTTCCAGGGCGAGTCCTGCGCCGCGGTGCTGCGGCGGGTTGCGCGGGTGGTCGGGCGCGACGCCGATCCGTACCTGGTGGGCGATGAGGTCGTGGTGCGCGGTCCTGCCGGGCAGGTCGCGGCGCCCCGAGGGGTGCGCGCAGGCGGCGGCGCCGTGCCGCAGGACGGTGTCGGTGAAGGAGGCGAGCGAATGGGTGCCGGACCGCACCGAGAGCCAGGCGCGCTCGATCCGGGCGACGTCGACGTCGTTCATCCGGCCCGCGCGGGCCTCGGCCGCCAGCTTGTCGGCGGCGTCCGGGGCGCCCGCGGCCCGCAGTTCGGGCCACTGGGCGCGGTCGGCGGCCGGTTCGGGCACGGTGGCGGGGACGCGCTCGCGCAGGCGGGCGACGAGCGGGCCGCCCAGCCTGCGGGCCAGCTCCCGCCAGCGGCCCAGGCGGCCGAAGACGAACACCATGAGGGCCGCGAACAGCCCGTAGTACAGGTAGGTGGCCCAGGCGAACGCGACGGTGTTGCCGCCGGCCGTCCGCCAGGAGTCCGGCGTGAACAGCAGCAGCGGCCACAGCCAGTAGCTGCCGAGGTAGTTGTTCCACAAGAGCGACCAGAGCAGCCAGCCGCACAGGAACGAGATCACCGCGCCGCTGATCAGCTGCCGCAGCGGGGCGCGTTCGGGGTCGACGGCGGCCTTCGGGCGGTGGCCGTACGTCCAGATGCCGGGGGCCGCGGCCGGGCGCGGGGTGCGCAGCCAGCGCAGCACCGGCGGTTCGGCACTCTCGTGCCGCCCGGCCACGGGTCCTGCGGCCGGCGGTGCCGTGGGCGGCGGGGGGATCGTGGGAGGCGCGGCGGGTGCCGCGGGGCGCGGCACGGTCGGTTCGGCTCGGTGCGCTCCGTGCGGTGACGGCGAAGCGGTGTGCGGTGCGTCGTGCGTGCCCTCGGTGTCCATCCGGTGCCCCTTGTCCCCCTATGTGACCTGCGTCGTTGACGGCGTGTACCCGCCGGGGTGCGGCACGCCGCCGCTCAATCTACTGGCCGCGCGCCCTCGCTATGTCCGGCGCGGACAACGCAACACGCACACTTCTCCCGAACGGAACATGCCAGACCCGGCCACCCGCCCCTAGCCTGCGAGAACAGACCTTCCGTACGTCGCCTTTCACCCCCAGGAGACTGCTATGACCGAACTGTCCGGAGGCCCCGCCCTCCCCCAGGAGCGTCGCGTCGTCACCGCGATCCCCGGCCCCAAGTCGCAGGAGCTGTGGGCGCGTAAGCAGGCCACCGTGGCGGGTGGCGTCGGTGCGGTGCTGCCCGTCTTCGTCAAGCGCGCCGGCGGCGGTGTCCTGGAGGACGTGGACGGCAACTCCCTCATCGACTTCGGCTCCGGCATCGCGGTGACCTCGGTCGGCAACAGCGCCGAGGCCGTGGTCCGCCGCGCCACCGCGCAGTTGGAAGCGTTCACCCACACCTGTGCCATGGTCGCGCCGTACGAGCCGTACATCGAGGTCTGTGAGCAGCTCGCCGAACTGACGCCAGGCGACCACGCGAAGAAGTCCGCACTGTTCAACTCCGGTGCGGAGGCGGTGGAGAACGCGGTGAAGATCGCCCGCTCCTACACCAAGCGCCAGGCGGTCGTCGTGTTCGACCACGGCTACCACGGCCGTACGAACCTCACGATGGCGCTGACCTCCAAGAACATGCCGTACAAGCAGGGCTTCGGCCCGTTCGCGCCCGAGGTCTACCGGGTGCCGCTCGCCTACCCCTACCGCTGGCTGACCGGCCCGGAGAACTGCGCGCAGGAGGCCGCCGACCAGGCCATCTCGCAGATCACCAAGCAGATCGGCGCGGAGAACGTCGCGGCGATCATCATCGAGCCGGTGCTCGGCGAGGGCGGCTTCATCGAGCCGGCCAAGGGATTCCTGCCCGCCATCGCGCAGTTCGCGAAGGAGAACGGCATCGTCTTCGTCGCGGACGAGATCCAGTCCGGCTTCTGCCGTACCGGCCAGTGGTTCGCCTGCGAGGACGAGGGCATCGTGCCCGACCTGATCACGACGGCGAAGGGCATCGCGGGCGGCCTGCCGCTGGCCGCGGTCACCGGCCGCGCCGAGATGATGGACGCCGCGCACGCGGGCGGTCTGGGCGGCACCTACGGCGGCAACCCGGTGGCCTGCGCCGCGGCGCTCGGTTCGATCGAGACCATGCGCGAGCAGGACCTGAACGGCAAGGCCCGCCGGATCGGTGAGGTCATGAAGCCGCGCCTGGAGGCGATGGCGGAGAAGTACGACATCATCGGCGAGGTCCGCGGGCGCGGCGCGATGATCGCGATCGAGCTGGTGCAGTCCGGTTCGAAGGAGCCGAACCCGGAGGCCACCGCCGCGCTCGCCAAGGCGTGCCACCAGCAGGGCCTGCTGGTCCTGACGACCGGTACGTACGGCAACGTGGTGCGGTTCCTGCCGCCGCTGGTGATCGGCGAGGGCCTGCTGGGCGAGGGCATGGACATCGTGGAGTCGGCGCTCGCCACGCTCTGACCTGCGACGGGCCCGTGACATACCGGCCCGGGGTGCGGCACTCGCCGCGCTCCGGGCCGGTGCGCGCGGTGCACGCACGGTAGGTGCCGGGTGCCGCGGCGTGAAGAAGATGTGCGGGCCCGATGGCGGCAGGGTGATCCGTCTGTCGGCCGCGGGCCGGGTGCCGTACGGTTTCTGCAGATGAGAGAAACACCCCGCTCGCAGGGGACTGCGGGCGACGCCAGGTCGGCGCTTCCCCGGCTTCGACCAGGCCGTGCCCTCGCGCACGACACCGGATCCCCCGGAAACGGGGACTCCGGGAATCCTCACCGATCGGATGGCCGCCCGCTCCACACCCCCCGGGGCGAGCGGCACCCCGGTCCGCGTGGCCGCCTCGGAATCACCCCCCCTGTTCCGAGGCGGCCTTTTTCTCTGCCGGGCCACGGCAGGTCCCGCCTGACCCCCGCCGCGGTGGCACTCGCCTGTGCGGTGGTGTTCGCGCTGCTCACCTGGCAGGTGGCGGCCCACGGCCCGCTGCGCACCCTCGACGAACGGGCCGGACGCGCGCTCGCCGCGAGTGCGCTGCCCGGACCGCTCGCGGAGTTCTTCGCCGATCTCGGCAACACCGTCGTCGCACTGCCGCTGCTGCTGGCGGCGGCGGGGTGGGCGTACTGGCGCGGCCGGAGGCCGGACGGCGCGGCAGCACCCCGCGGGTGGCTGCCGCCGCTCGCCGCGATGGTCACCCTGGCCGTGCTGCCCGCCCTCGTCGTCCCCCTCAAGCTGTGGCTCGACCGGCCTGGCCCGGCGCGGATGACCGGGGTGCACGACGGCTTCTACCCGTCGGGGCACGCCGCCACGGCCGCGGTCGCCTACGGCCTGACGGCGCTGCTGCTGATCCGCGCGCGGCGGCGACCGGGCACCGCGGCGGGCCCGGCCGTGGCCGGACCCGCCTGGGCCGCCGCGCTGCTGAACGTCTGCGTCGGCGTGGGCCTGGTGCGCCAGGGCTACCACTGGCCGCTCGACGTGCTCGCGAGCTGGTGCCTGTCCGGCGTGCTGCTCGCCCTGTGGTGCGCGGTGTGCGACCGGCGGCCGGCGGCGCGCCCCTGAGACCTGTGCCCGGACGAGTCCCCTACGGGGCGGCCCTGAGCGCCACCGCTTCGTGCAGGGCGAGTTCGAGGAGCGCCGGGTCGGTGAGGGTGCCGGTGCCGTCCGGCGGGACGATCCAGCGGACGCCGCCGGTGGCGCGGCCCGGGTAGGGGGTCACGATCCAGGTTCCGGCGCCCGCGGCGCGCACGCCGGTGCCCAGCCAGCGGCTCGCGGTCCCCGGGGGGACGAAGAAGCCCATCCGGGAGTCGCCGAAGTCGGACAGGACGGGGCCCGGCCTGTCGATCACGCGGGTGAGGACGTCGAGGGTGGGATAGCCGAGTTCGCCCTCGACGATCAGGACGTCCCAGCGTCTGCCGGCGGGGAGGAGTACGACCCCCAGCGGGTTGCGCTCCCACTCCTCGCGGCAGGCGTCGGGGTCGGGTGCCACCGCTGCCAGCCAGTCCACTGCGTTCTTCGCCCCCGCGGCGTCCATGTCTCTCCTCGTTCTCCCGGCCCGTTCGGGCCGGCTCTGACGGGGAGAGCGCGCGGGGGCGGCATCCTTACACAGGTCGGCGGGTCTTTTTCGGCACCCGGCGGCCGGGCGGTGACCCGGGGCGCGGCGGGCGGTCAGCTGTCGAAGCCGAGGCCCGCCTTGTCCATCGCCCGCAGCCACAGATTGCGGTGGCCCGCCTGCCTGTCGGCCCGGGTCATCGACCACTGGGTGATGCCGATCCCGGCCCAGCGCAGCGGCTCCGGCGGGAACGGCAGCGGTTTGCTGCGGACCATCTCCAGCTCGGTGCGTTCGGTGCGCTCGCCGGCCAGCAGGTCGAGCATGACCTCGGCGCCGAAGCGGGTGGCGCCCACGCCGAGACCGGTGTAGCCGGCGGCGTAGGAGACCCGGCCGCCGTGCGCGGTGCCGAAGAAGGCGGAGAAGCGGGCGCAGGTGTCGATGGCGCCGCCCCAGGTGTGGCTGAAGCGCAGGCCCTCCAGCTGCGGGAAGCAGCGGAAGAAGTGCCGGGCGAGCTTCTCGTACGTGGCCGGGTGATGGTCGTACTCGGCGCGCACCCCGCCGCCGTAGCGGTAGACGATGTCGTAGCCGCCCCACAGGATGCGGTGGTCGGCGGTGATGCGGAAGTAGTGGAAGTGGTTGTTGGTGTCGGACAGGCCCTGGCGGTTGTGCCAGCCGATGGCGGCGAGCTGGTCGGCGGTGAGCGGCTCGGTCATCAGGGCGTGGTCGTAGACCGGGACGATGTACGGGCGGACGCGCTTGACGAGTGAGGGGAACGCGTTGGTGCCGAGGGCGACATGGCGGGCGAAGATCCGTCCGTAGGGGGTGCGGACGGCCATGCCGGGGCCGTGGGGCGCGAGTGCGGTGCCGCGGGTGCGCTCGTAGATGCGGACGCCGAGGCCGAGGCAGGCCCGCTTCAGGCCCCAGGCGAGGCGGGCCGGGTTGAGCATGGCGACGCCGTCGCGGTCCCACAGTCCGGCGCGGAAGGTCGGCGAGTCGACCTCGGCGCGCAGGGCGTCCCGGTCGAGGAAGGTGTGCCGGTCGAGGCCGAGCCTGGCGGCGTCGTCGGCCGCCTCCTTCAACTCCGCGACCTGGTGCGGCTCGGTGGCGATGTCGATCTCGCCGGTGCGCTCGAAGGCGCAGTCGATGCCGTAGCGGGTGACGGCCTCCTCGATGGCGTCGAGGTTGCGGCTGCCGAGTTCTTCGAGGCGCGCGAGTTCGCCCGGCCAGCGGGCCAGGCCGTTGCCGAGGCCGTGGGTGAGGGAGGCGGCGCAGAAGCCGCCGTTGCGCCCGGACGCGGCCCAGCCGATCTCGGCGCCCTCGATGAGGACGACGTCGCGCTGCGGGTCGCGTTCCTTGGCGAGCAGCGCGGTCCACAGGCCGGAGTAGCCGCCGCCGACGACGAGCAGGTCGCACTGTTCGTCGCCGACCAGGGCGGGCAGCGCGGCGGGGCGGTCGGGGTCGTCGAGCCAGAAGGGGGCGGGGGTCGCGTCGGCGAGCGCGCGGACGGGGGTCATGGCAGCTCGTGCCATGTATCTCAGCTCCTCTTACGGCGGGCACCGGCCAGTTGGCCGGCGACCACGCACAACACGGCGATCAGGAACATCGCCGTTCCGATGACATTGATCTGAACGGGAGTACCCCGCTGTGCCGATCCCCAGACGAACATGGGAAAGGTCACGGTGGAGCCGGCGTTGAAGTTGGTGATGATGAAGTCGTCGAAGGACAGCGCGAAGGACAGCAGCGCGCCGGATGCGATGCCGGGCGCGGCGATCGGCAGGGTGACCCGCAGGAAGGTCTGCGCGGGCGAGGCGTAGAGGTCCTGGGCGGCCTGTTCGAGGCGCGGGTCCATGCTCATCACGCGGGCCTTGACGGCGGTGACGACGAAGCTCAGGCAGAACATGATGTGCGCGATGAGGATCGTCCAGAAGCCGAACTGGATGCCCATGTTGAGGAAGAGGGTGGCCAGTGAGGCGGCCATGACGACCTCGGGCATCGCCATCGGCAGGAAGATCAGGGTGCTGACGGACGACCGGGCGCGGAAGCGGTAGCGGGCCAGGGCGAACGCGATCATGGTGCCCAGGACGGTGGCCCCGAGGGTGGCCCAGACCGCGATCTGGAGGCTGAGGCCCAGCGAGCCGCACAGGTCGGCGACGCCGCACGGGTCGCTCCAGGCATCCAGGGAGAAGCGCTGCCAGCTGTAGTTGAAGCGGCCGTTGGGCTTGTTGAAGGAGAAGACCAGCACGACGACGTTGGGCAGGATCAGGTAGCCGAGCGTGGCGAGTCCTGCGAGCGTGACGAGGTGGCGGCGCAGCCGGCGCAGGCCGCGGTGCGGGGCACCGGCGGCCTGCGGTGCGGTGGTGTCGCGGACGGCCATCAGACCAGGTCCTCCGTCCCTGACGTGCGGATGTAGACGGTGACCATGGTGAGGATCGCCGCCATCAGGATGAAGGAGAGCGCGGCGGCCGTCGGGTAGTCCAGGACCCGCAGGAACTGCGACTGGATGACGTTGCCGATCATCTTCTGGTCAGTGGAGCCGAGCAGTTCGGCGTTGATGTAGTCGCCGGCCGCCGGGATGAAGGTGAGCAGGGTGCCGGCCACCACGCCTGGCATGGACAGCGGGAAGGTCACCCGGCGGAAGGTGGTGGAGGGCCGCGCGTAGAGGTCACCTGCGGCCTCGTGCAGCCGCGGGTCGATCCGCTCCAGCGAGGTGTAGAGCGGCAGGACCATGAACGGCAGGAAGTTGTACGTCAGTCCGCACACCACGGCGAGCGGGGTGGCGAGCACCCGGTGCCCTTCGGTGAGGCCCAGCCAATTGGTGACGTCCAGGAAGTGCAGCGCGTCGAGGGCGCCGACGACCGGGCCGCCGTCGGCGAGGATCGTCTTCCAGGCGAGCGTGCGGATCAGGAAGCTGGTGAAGAACGGGGCGATGACGAGGATCATCACGAGGTGCCGCCAGCGGCCCGCCTTGAAGGCGATGAGGTAGGCGAGCGGGTAGCCGAGCAGCAGGCAGAGCACGGTGGCCACGGCGGCGTAGGAGACGGAGCGGACGAACTGCGGCCCGTACGAGCCGAGCGCGTCCCAGTAGGTGGCGAGGTGCCAGGTGACCTTGAAGCCCTCTTCGAGCGAGCCGGTCTGGATCGACGTGGACGCCTGGTAGACGAGCGGGGCGGCGAAGAAGACGAGCAGCCACAGGATGCCGGGCAGCAGCAGCCAGTAGGGCACCAGCCGCCTGCGGGCGGGCGGGGTGCGGACGGCGGGCGGCTCGGCCTCGGGGGCGGGCGCGCCGGGCGGCGCTTCGGTGGCGGTCACACCTGCACCCCCGTACACCCGCGGTGCAGGCGCCGTCCTGCGGTGCGCTGCGCGGTCATGCGGCCTCCTCGTCGAGGTCGGCGCCGGCCCCGATGTCCTGGGCCGCGTCCAGGCCGAAGGTGTGCGCCGGGCTCCAGTGCAGCACGACGTCGGCGCCGGGTATCAGCCGTCCGTCGCGCTCGATGTTCTGCGCGTAGACGGCGAGTTCGCCCACGCCCGGCGCGGTGACGACGTACTGCGTGGAGACGCCGATGAAGCCGGCGTCCTTGATGCGCGCGGGCAGCCGGTTGCGGCCTTCGGGGAGCGCTCCGGCGTCGTCGGCGTGCGCCAGGGCCACCTTCTCCGGCCGTACGCCGGCCAGCACCTTCCCGCCGGGGCGGGCCGGGGCGCCGCACCGGCGTGCGGGCAGCCGCAGTTCGGCCCCGCCCGCCGTGAGCCGCAGCTCCTCGCCGTCCGCCGCGACGACCTCGGCCTCGATGAGGTTGGAGGTGCCGAGGAAGTTGGCGACGAAGGTGGTGGCGGGGTTCTCGTAGAGGTCGGCGGGTGCGCCGAGTTGTTCGACCCGGCCGCCGTTCATCACGGCCACGGTGTCGGCCATCGTCATGGCCTCCTCCTGGTCGTGGGTGACGTGCACGAAGGTGATGCCGACCTCGGTCTGGATGCGCTTGAGTTCCAGCTGCATCTGGCGGCGCAGTTTGAGGTCGAGGGCGCCCAACGGTTCGTCGAGCAGCAGCACTTCGGGCTTGTTGATCAGGGCGCGGGCGACCGCGACGCGCTGCTGCTGGCCGCCGGAGAGCTGCTGCGGCCTGCGGCGCGCCATGGGGCCGAGCTGGACGAGGTCGAGCATGTCATCGACCGGCTTCTTGACGGACTTGATGCCGCGGCGGCGCAGCCCGAAGGCGACGTTCTCGTAGATGTCCAGGTGCGGGAAGAGCGCGTAGTTCTGGAAGACGGTGTTGACCTGGCGTTTGTAGGGCGGCAGGGCGGTGACGTCCTGGCCGGACAGGGCCACGGTCCCGGTGGTCGGGTCCTCAAGGCCCGCGATCATGCGCAGGGTGGTGGTCTTGCCGCAGCCCGACGCGCCCAGCAGGGCGAAGAACGAGCCCGCGGGGACGGTGAGGTCGAGCGGGTGGACGGCGGTGAAGGAGCCGTAGGTCTTGCTGATACCCCGGAGGCGGACGTCGCCGCCGCTGCTCCGGGAGTTCGCGGTTGTGGTCATGTCTGCGTCCCGTGTCTCGAAGGCCGGGGCCTGTCGTTGGGTCGGGTCGGATCAGGGAGCGTGCCGGGCCCCGCGAGCCCGACCCAAACGACAGGCCCTTAAGAGCGGCGCGTGGGTGCCTGAGCGTCCGGTGGCGCTCAGGAAGTCGTCGGCGGTGACGTCCTCGGGCCGTTTGCCCGTGTCCGGCAGGGCCGGTCCGGCGCTGTCGGGAGGTGCGCGGCGCCCTAGCCGCGGTCCCCGAAGACCGTGCGGTGCCAGTCCTTCCTCGCGGTCCCGGTGATGTCGTACATCACGTGCTTGACCTGCGTGTACTCATCGAAGGAGTAGGCGGACATGTCCTTGCCGTAGCCGGATGCCTTGGCGCCGCCGTGCGGCATTTCGCTGATGATCGGGATGTGGTCGTTGACCCAGACGCAGCCGGCCTTGATCTCGCGGGTGGCGCGGCCGGTGCGGTAGACGTCACGGCTCCAGGCGGAGGCGGCGAGTCCGTAGGGGGTGTCGTTGGCGAGCGCGATGCCCTCGTCGTCGCTGTCGAAGGGCAGCACGACCAGGACCGGGCCGAAGATCTCGGCCTGCACGATCTCGCTGTCCTGGGCGGCGCAGGCGATGAGCGTGGGCCGGTAGTAGGCGCCCTTGGCCAGTTCGCCCTGCGGGGCCTCGCCGCCGGTGACGACGGTCGCGTAGCCGCGGGCCCGGTCGACGAAACCGGCGACGCGGTCGCGCTGGGCGTGCGAGATCAGCGGACCGAGGTCCGTCGACGGATCGAAGGGGTCGCCGATCCTTACGGTCGCCATCAGGTCGGCGACACCGGCGACGAACGCGTCGTACAGGGGGCGTTGGACGTAGGCGCGGGTGGCGGCGGTGCAGTCCTGGCCGGAGTTGATGAGCGCCCCGGCCACCGCGCCGTGCACGGCGGCTTCCAGGTCGGCGTCGTCGAAGACCACGAAGGGGGCCTTGCCGCCCAGTTCGAGGTGCAGGCGCTTGACGGTGCCGGTGGCGATCTCCGCGACGCGCTTGCCGACGCCGGTCGACCCGGTGAAGGACGTCATCGCGACCCCGGGGTGGCCGACGAGGTGTTCACCGGCGTCCCGGCCGGCGCCCGAGACGATGTTGAGCACGCCGTCGGGCAGTCCGGCGCGGGTCGCGGCCTGCGCGAACATCAGCGAGGTGAACGGGGTGATCTCGGCGGGCTTCAGGACGATGGTGTTGCCGGCGGCGATGGCGGGCAGCACCTTCCACGCGGCCATCTGGAGCGGGTAGTTCCAGGGCGCGATGGAGCCGACGACGCCGACCGGTTCACGGCGGACGGCCGAGGTGTGGTCGGGGCTGTACTCGCCCGCCGCTTTGCCTTCCAGGTGGCGGGCGGCACCGGCGAAGAAGGCGGCGTTGTCGACCGAACCCGGTACGTCGAACCCGGCGCTGAGTTTGAGCGGCTTTCCGCAGTTGAGCGATTCGGCGAAGGCCAGTTCGCCGGCGTCTTCGGCGAGGGCGGCGGCGAAGCGGTGCAGCGTCTCGGAGCGTTCTCCCGGGGTCGCGCCGCCCCACTCGGGAAAGGCCCGCTCGGCGGCTTCGACGGCCGCGTCCACGTCGGCGGGACCGGCGAGTTCGTAGCGGTACACCTCTTCGCCGGTCGCCGGATCCACCACGGTCTGGGTGCGGCCCGACGTACCACCGCGCAGCCGCCCTGCAAGGAATTGCGCGCCCTCGGCACATCGCTCGGTCACATCGAAACGCTGTTCCACGGTGGTCTCCTCCGCCTGGCCGAGGTCCGTTCCACGGCGCGGCCTGGCGTAGCTATTGCTGGAATTGATGGCCGATCTTGGCAGAGCGATAGGGGGTCAACAAGGGATTCCGTTGTTGCCTTTTGGTTACGCGACGGATTCTGCGATTTCCGTAGTCCGGCCTCCCGACAGAATGTCAGTGCCGGCTGACAGAATCCCGGCATGATGCACGACACCACGGGGACCTCGCACCACAGCGCCGCCGGCGGGCCGCGCTCGGTGCCGGAACTGCTCGCCGCCGAAGCCGCGGGCGAGCGCGTCAAGTACGTCCACTTCTGGGGCCATTCCCCGCGCAGGGACGGCGCGTTGGGCCCGAGTTGTTTCAGCCAGTGGTGGCCGTCAGCCTTCACCGTCGACGGCGTCCGCTACGCCACGGCCGAGCACTGGATGATGGCGGCCAAGGCCCGGCTGTTCGGGGACGAGGAGGCGGAGCGGAGCGCCCTGGCCGCGGACCACCCCCAGCAGGCGAAGGCCGCGGGGCGTACGGTGCGCGGTTTCGACGAGACCGTCTGGCAGGAGCACCGCTTCGGTCTCGTCGTCGAGGGCAGCGTGCACAAGTTCGGCGACGACCCCGCGCTGCGCGCCTACCTGCTGGGGACGAACTCCCGGGTCCTGGTGGAGGCCAGCCCCATGGACCGGATCTGGGGCATAGGTCTGGCGGCCGACGACCCGCGCGCGGCGGACCCTGCGCGCTGGCGTGGGCTGAACCTGCTGGGCTTCGCCCTCATGGAAGCCCGCGGGCGGCTCGCGGCGGCGGGCTGACGGCGGCGCGGCCGGGCGGCCCGCCGCGTCCCTACGGCCGCGCCCCTACAGCTGCGGGGCCGCCGCCCGCTCCCGGCCCGACGGCGCCGCCACCGGCCACGTTCCCCTGCGGTGCCGTCCTCGCCGGACCGGCCCCTCGTCCGTGCCGGGCCGCCGCATACGATGACCGGACGTCTGCGCGCTCCCCACCCCCATTGACCAGGAGGAACCGTTGTCCGATCTCGATGCCTTCATCGCGGGCCTGCCCAAGGCGGAGCTGCATGTCCACCACGTCGGATCGGCCTCGCCCCGGATCGTCGCGGAACTGGCCGCCCGGCACCCGGACTCCCCGGTCCCCACCGACCCCGAGGCGCTCGCGGACTTCTTCACCTTCCGCGATTTCGCGCACTTCATCGAGGTCTACCTCTCCGTCGTGGACCTCGTGCGGAACGCCGATGACGTGCGGCTGCTGACGTTCGAGGTCGCCAGGGACATGGCGCGGCAGAACATCAGGTACGCCGAGCTGACCCTGACCCCCTTCAGCTCCACCAAGCGCGGCATCCCGGACGCGGCGTACGTCGAGGCCGTCGAGGACGCGCGCAAGTCCGCGGAGTCCGAGCTGGGCGTGGTGCTGCGCTGGTGCTTCGACATCCCCGGCGAGGCCGGCCTGGAGGCCGCGGAGGAGACCGCGCGCATCGCCTGTGAGCTACAGCCGGAGGGACTGGTCTCGTTCGGTCTCGGCGGCCCCGAAATCGGCGTACCGCGCCCGCAGTTCAAGCCGTACTTCGACCGCGCCATCGCGGCCGGGCTGCGCTCGGTGCCGCACGCCGGCGAGACGACCGGCCCGGGAACCATCTGGGACGCCCTGACCGAGCTGCGCGCCGACCGCATCGGCCACGGCACCAGCGCCCCGCAGGACCCGGCGCTGCTGGCCCATCTCGCCGAGCGGCGGATCCCGCTGGAGGTCTGCCCCACCTCCAACATCGCGACCCGCGCGGTGCGCACCCTGGAGGAGCACCCGGTCAAGCAGATGGTCGACGCCGGGGTGCTGGTGACGATCAACAGCGACGACCCGCCGATGTTCGGCACCGACCTGAACACCGAATACGGCATCGCCGCCCGGCTGCTGGGTCTGGACGCCGCGGGGGTGACGGCGCTCGCCAGGAACGCCGTCAACGCCTCGTTCCTGGACGCACCGTCCAAGGCCCGGCTGACCCGCGAGATCGACAGCTACGCGGCCACCTGGCGGGCCTGACCGCCGCCGGGCCCGAACAGGCGGACGGGGAGGGGCAGTTGACGCCGGCCGCCGGTGCGCCGAGCACCGGCCGGGGCACGGGCGCCCGCCCCGTCACAGCCCGACGATGCCGTTCCACTCCTTGGCGAGCGCGGGGCGCTCCTTGGAGGTGATGTCGCGGGCGATGGCCAGCCGCTTGCGCATCGCCGCGTCGGGGAAGACCAGCGGGTCTTCGGCGAGGGCGGCGCGTTCCTTGTCCTTGGACGAGGCCAGCACGTCGCGGGCGGCGGGCACGGGGCAGACGTAGTTGACCCAGGCGGCGAGGTCGGCGGCGACCTCCGGCCGGTAGTAGTGGTCGATGAGCTTCTCGGCGTTGCTCTTGTGGTCAGCGAGGTTGGGGATCATCAGGCTCTCCGCCCACAGCTCGGCGCCTTCCTCGGGCACCACGAACGCGATGTCGGGGTTGTCGGCCTGGAGTTGGATCACGTCGCCGGAGTACGCCTGGGCGGCGAGCACATCGCCGGAGTCGAGGTCCTTGATGTAGTCGTTGCCGGTGAAGCGGCGGATGTGGCCGCGGTCGACGAGCCGCCGTATCCGGTCGGCCATCCGGTGGAAGTCGTCGGTCGTCCAGCGGGTGATGTCGACGCCGTCGCCCTGAAGCAGCATCGCGAAGGACTCGTCGAGCCCGGACAGCAGGGTGACCCGGCCGCGCAGGTCGTCCTTCCACAGGTCGGACGTGTGCCGGATCTCCCGGCCGAGCTTCCTGCGGTTGTAGGCGATGCCGGTGATGCCGGACTGCCAGGGCACCGAGTGCTTGCGACCGGGGTCGAACGGCGGGGAGGCGAGCTGCGGGTCGAGGTTCTTCGCGACGTGCGGCTGGGCCGCCCGGTCCATCTCCTGCACCCAGCCGAGCCGGACGTAGCGGGCGCACATCCAGTCGCTGATGACGATCAGGTCGCGCCCGGTGGGCTGGTGGTTCATCAGGGCGGGGCTGATCTTCCCGAAGAACTCGTCGTTGTCGTTGATCTCCTCGGTGTACGTCACGGAGATCCCGCTGCGGCGCTGGAACGCGTCCAGGGTGGGCCTGCGCTGCTTGTCGTGGTCGTCGACGTCGATGTAGAGCGGCCAGTTGGCGAACACCAGCTTGTGGTCGCGCGCCGAGCGGTCGGGACTCGTCCGGTCCGCCGCCTTGACGTACGCGGGCGGTACCCCGCATCCGGCCGCGGCGGCGGCCAGCGCCCCCGTCACGCCGACTGTGCCCATGCCCCGAAGCAGCGAACGCCGCGAAAGATCAGCCATGGCGTGCACTCTCACGGGTCGCGGGCGGAGGCGGCAAGAGACAGAGCGTCCATTGCCGGGCCTCCGCCCGCGACGGTGTGTCGAGCGGCCGGCGCCGCGCGACGGTGGACCGGCGGCTCAGCCGTCCAGCGAGGTCATCACGTGCTTGATGCGGGTGTAGTCGTCGAAGCCGTAGGCCGAAAGGTCCTTGCCGTAACCGGACTTCTTGAATCCGCCGTGCGGCATCTCGGCGACCAGCGGGATGTGGGTGTTGATCCACACGCAGCCGAAGTCGAGGCTCTTGG
Source organism: Streptomyces sp. NPDC048644 (assembly GCF_043199105.1). NCBI lineage: Bacteria > Bacillati > Actinomycetota > Actinomycetes > Kitasatosporales > Streptomycetaceae > Streptomyces > Streptomyces sp. NPDC048644. The sequence goes on along the minus strand of NZ_JBICVO010000016.1, from coordinate 109,490 downwards.
ACATCCGCATGGCGCGGGCGTGGTCCTTGGTCCACACCGAGGAAGCCAGGGCGTACTCGACGCCGTTGGCCCACTCCAGCGCCTGCTCCTCGTCGCGGAACGACTGGACGGTGATGACCGGGCCGAAGACCTCGTGCTGGATGATCTCGTCGTCCTGCTGGAGTCCTGAGACGACGGTCGGGGCGAAGAAGTAGCCCTTCTCGCCGACCTGTTCGCCGCCCGCCTCGATCTTGGCGTGCGCGGGCAGCCGCTCGATGAAGCCCTTGACCTGCTTGAGCTGGTTGGCGTTGTTCAGCGGCCCGTACAGCACGTCCTCGTCGTCGACCGCGCCGGTCTTTGTCTCCGATGCGGCCTTGGCGAGCGCGGCGACGAACTCGTCGTGGATGGACTCCTGGACGAGCACGCGGGTGGCGGCCGTACAGTCCTGGCCCGCGTTGAAGTACCCGGCGACGGAGATGTCCTCGACCGCCTTGGCGATGTCGGTGTCGTCGAAGACCACGACCGGCGCCTTGCCGCCCAGTTCCAGGTGGACCCGCTTGAGGTCCTTGGACGCGGACTCGGCGACCTGCATGCCGGCCCGCACCGAGCCGGTGATCGACGCCATCGCGGGGACCTTGTGCTCGACCATCAGCCGGCCGGTCTCACGATCGCCGCAGACGACGTTGAACACGCCGCGGGAGTGGCCGAGTTCGTCCAGCACCCCGCCGATGATCTCGCCGATCAGGACCGTCGACGCCGGGGTGGTGTCGGAGGGCTTGATGACGACGGTGTTGCCGGCGGCGAGCGCGGGGGCGAACTTCCACACGGCCATCATCATCGGGTAGTTCCACGGCGCGACCTGGGCGCAGACGCCGATCGGCTCGCGGCGGATGATGGAGGTGAAGCCGTCCATGTACTCGCCGGACGCGCGGCCCTCCAGCATCCGGGCGGCGCCCGCGAAGAAGCGGATCTGGTCCACCATCGGCGGGATTTCCTCGGAGCGTACGAGCGCGAGGGGCTTGCCGCAGTTCTCGGACTCGGCGGCGATCAGCTCGTCGGCGCGCTCCTCGAAGCGGTCGGCGATCTTGAGCAGGACCTTCTGGCGCTCGGCCGGGATCAGGTCGCGCCAGGCGGGGAAGGCGGCCTGGGCGGCGGCCATGGCCGCGTCCACATCGGCGGCGGCCGACAGCGGGGCGGTGGCGTACGGCTCCCCGGTAACCGGATTGACCACCTCCGTGGTCCGCCCGTCGGCGGCGTCCCGGAACTCCCCGTCGATGTAGTTGCGCAGACGACGCAGTGCGGTGGTCACTGGGCGCCCCCTTCAATCAGATGTCCGGTGGTTGAGACACCCACCCTAGCCATGAAGTCAACGTTTTCGACACACCCGCCACTCTCGAACAACGGAATCAGTGCATTTTCGATCTCACGACAACTGATTTCATCGATTTGGGGTTGCGGGACAGGCGAGGCTCGTGCACAGTGAGGGATGTGGCCACTCGTGACAGAACCGGCACCCCGTCGATCGACTCCGTCTCCCTGGCGATCATCGAGCAGCTCCAGGAGGACGGGCGCCGTCCGTACGCCGCGATCGGCAAGGCCGTCGGCCTGTCCGAAGCGGCGGTACGCCAACGCGTACAGAAACTGCTCGACCAAGGCGTGATGCAGATCGTCGCGGTCACCGACCCCCTCACGGTCGGTTTCCGGCGGCAGGCAATGGTCGGCATCAACGTCGAGGGCGACCTCGACCCCGTGGCCGATGCCCTGACAGCCATGGAAGAGGTCGAGTACGTCGTCATGACGGCAGGCTCCTTCGACCTGCTGATCGAAATCGTCTGCGAGGACGACGATCACCTGCTGGAAATGATCAACAAGCGAATCCGCACGCTGCCCGGCGTCCGGACGACCGAGAGCTTCGTGTACCTCAAGCTCCGGAAGCAGACCTACACATGGGGAACGAGATAGCCATGAGCGAGCACAGCGAGCGAATCAATGAAGGGTGCGCGCTGCGCGAATGCCAGCCCGCCGAGCGAAGCGAGGCTCGCGCATGAGCGCCGACCTCTCCAAGACGGCGTACGACCACCTGTGGATGCACTTCACCCGCATGTCGTCGTACGAGAACGCCCCCGTGCCGACGATCGTGCGCGGCGAGGGCACCTACATCTACGACGACAAGGGCAAGCGCTACATCGACGGCCTGGCCGGCCTCTTCGTGGTCAACGCGGGCCACGGCCGGGTCGAGCTGGCCGAGACCGCCTACAAGCAGGCCCAGGAGCTGGCCTTCTTCCCTGTGTGGTCCTACGCCCACCCCAAGGCCGTCGAACTGGCCGAGCGGCTGGCCGACTACGCGCCCGGTGACCTCAACAAGGTCTTCTTCACCACCGGCGGCGGCGAGGCGGTCGAGACCGCCTGGAAGCTGGCCAAGCAGTACTTCAAGCTCGTCGGCAAGCCGATGAAGCACAAGGTGATCTCCCGCGCGGTGGCCTACCACGGCACCCCGCAGGGCGCCCTGTCCATCACCGGACTCCCGGGCCTGAAGGCCCCGTTCGAGCCGCTGGTGCCCGGCGCGCACAAGGTGCCGAACACCAACATCTACCGCGCCCCGATCCACGGCGACGACCCCGAGGCGTTCGGCCGCTGGGCCGCCGACCAGATCGAGCAGCAGATCCTCTTCGAGGGCCCCGAGACGGTCGCCGCGGTCTTCCTGGAGCCGGTACAGAACGCCGGCGGCTGCTTCCCGCCGCCGGCCGGCTACTTCCAGCGGGTCCGCGAGATCTGCGACCAGTACGACGTGCTGCTCGTCTCCGACGAGGTCATCTGCGCCTTCGGCCGGCTCGGCACGATGTTCGGCTGCGACAAGTTCGGCTACGTCCCGGACATGATCACCTGCGCCAAGGGCATGACGTCGGGCTACTCCCCGATCGGCGCCTGCATCATCTCCGACCGCCTCGCCGAGCCGTTCTACCAGGGCGACAACACCTTCCTGCACGGCTACACCTTCGGCGGCCACCCGGTCTCCGCCGCCGTCGGCATAGCCAACCTCGACATCTTCGAGCGCGAGGGCCTCAACAAGCACGTCCTGGCGAACGAGGGCAACTTCCTCGGCACCCTCCAGAAGCTGCACGACCTGCCGATCGTCGGCGACGTCCGCGGCAACGGCTTCTTCTACGGCATCGAGCTGGTCAAGGACAAGGTCACCAAGGAGTCCTTCAACGACGAGGAGACCGAGCGCGTCCTGTACGGCTTCCTCTCCAAGGCGCTGTACGACAACGGCCTCTACTGCCGCGCCGACGACCGTGGCGACCCGGTGATCCAGCTCGCCCCGCCGCTGATCGCCGACCAGAAGCTCTTCGACGAGATCGAGCAGATCCTGCGCAGCGTCCTGACCGAGGCGTGGGCCAAGCTCTGACCGCCGCGTCCGGCACCCTCACCGGCCGGCCGGGGCACCCCGCCCCGCTGACGCACCCTCAGCACAACTGAAGATCTCACGGCCCGGATTCACTCTTTTAAAGCCATAAGAGTGAATCTGGGCCGTTGTGCATGCCGAGCGACGATTGCCAGGGGTCCGCAGTCCTTACCGTTCCAGTGACCGATACCCTCCATGGTCGTTCACCCGGCCGGGGGAACGAGCGGACGCGACGAGCAAGAGGTGCGCAGATGGTGGCCCCGCCTGACAACGACGTTCTCTGGGCCCGCGGCCTGCACCACAGCTATGGCGGCAGCCCGGCCCTGGCCGGTATCTCCCTGGGCGTCAGGGAGGGCGAGATCCTCGCCGTCACCGGCCCGCGCGGCAGCGGCAAGACCACACTCCTGCGCTGCCTCTCCGCCCAACTCGCCCCGTCCGAGGGCGAGGTGTGGTTCAACAGCTCCCCCGTCCACACCCTCTCCGCCCGGGGCCGGGAGCGGCTGCGCCTGGACCGCTTCGGGTGGATCGACACCCAGCCGCAGCTCGTCGCCGAGCTGACCGCCTGGGAAAATGCCGCGCTCCCGCTCCTGCTGCGCGGCGAGGGCCACCGCACCGCCCGGCACACCGCGGCCGAGTGGCTGGACCGCCTCGACGTGGGCGGCTGCGCCCGCCGCCGCCCCGACCGGCTCGACCAGTCGCAGCGTCAGCGCGTCGCCGTCGCCCGCGCCCTCGCGTCCGCCCCGCACGTGCTGTTCGCGGACGAGCCGACCGCGCCGCTGCACCGCACCGACGGCACGCAGGTGCTGCGCACCCTCACCGCCGCCGCCCGCTCCCACCAGATCACCGTCGTGCTGGCCACCCACGACCCGGACGTGGCGACGCTCGCCGACCGCACCCTCGCCCTCGTCGACGGCCGCAGAGCCGGGGCGGCTTCCGCGGCCACCGACGCTCCCGACGCGGAAAGCAGGGCAGCGTGCTCGCTCTCCGTCTAGCCCGCGGCACGCATCCCCTCGTCCTGGTGCGCCGGCTCTTCGTGGCCGCGGCGGCAGCGGGCACCGGCTTCCTCCTGCTGGCCACGCTCGGCCACGCCGCCGGGCACCCCAAGGCCGTCGGCGACTCCCTGGTCCGTCTCCTGTGGTGCGTCGCGCCGCTCGCCGCCACCGCCCAGTTCGCGGTGTCGGTGGCGCGTACGGACCCCGCGGCCCGCTTCCCGAGCGGCATGGCCGCGGCCGGTCTGGGGCCCGTCCGGCTCACCCTGCTCGCCGCCGTCTCCACGGCGCTGTCCTGCGTGCTCGGCGCGGCCCTCGCCCTCCTGGCGTTCTTCCGTCTTCGCGGCGATCTCGGCACGTCGCCCTCCCGCGGGCTCGGCACGGATCTGCTCGGCGCCGGCCACCCGGTTCCGCTCGCCGGCGCCCTGCTCCTGCTGTCGACGGTGCCGCTGACCGCCGCTGCGGCGACCGCCGTCGCGCTGCGCCCGCGCGAGCAGCGGCCCGCGCCCGCACCATCCGACGCCGATGACGCTCCGCCGCGTACCGCACCGGCCACGCCGTCCGGGCTGCCCTGGGGCATCACCCTGGCGGCGGCCGGCCTGGCCGTCGAGAGCTACGCCGCCCAGGGGGTGGCGGCGGCCGACGGCCTGCTGCCGCTGCCGGGCCGGCTGATCGGCAGCCCGCCGGGTGTCCTGGCCGGCTGGGCGCTGTCGGCCATCGGCCTGGTACTCGCCGGTCCCGGTCTTGTGCATCTGTGCGGGCGGCTGCTGTGTGCGAGCCGTCCCGGCGCGCTCCGGCTGCTGGCCGGGCGGGTGCTCCAGGAGGAGGCGCACCGCATGGGCCGTCCCGTCGGCGTGCTGTGCGCGGTGGTGTCCGGTGCCTACGCGGCGGTGAAGGTGTTCCACGCCGCGCCGCTCCAGCCGTTCGGGCCGCTGACCGCGGTCGGCGCCGCCGTCGTGCTGGTCTGCGTCACGGCGAGCTTCCTGACCGCGGCCGTGGAATCCCGCGCGGCGCGCGCCGACACGACGGCCGCGCTGCGCCGGCTCGGTGCCCCCGCTTCCCTGCTGCGCCGCGCGGCGACGCTGCGCGCCCTGACCCTGGTGGTCGTGCTGGCCCCGGTGACCTGGTCCGTCGCGGAGCTGGCGGCTCTTCCCCTGGTGCGCTGAGCGGACGCCCTACGTAGCTCCCGCGGCTCCCGCCCTTTCCACCACGAGCGGGAATCCCCGGCCGGCCGCAGGCCCTCGGCCCGGCCAGGCAACCCGCGGCCCGAAATGCACGTCTGCCTGGCCGGGTAACGCAGTGGTGAGAGGCACCCCCGCCGGCCGGGAAGACGCGGCGCGGCGGCGGTGCGTGAACGGAGCTCTTGGTGATCATCGGCCTTCTGACGGCCGTGGCGGCATCGGTCTGCTACGGCACGGGTTCCGTTCTCCAGGCGGTGGGATCGCGGAAATCCGCCCGCCGGGAGGCGGCAGGCGCCGCCACCGGTGTCACCCAGCACGGCGGCCCCAGCCTGGCGTCGACCGCGAAGGCCGCGGTGACCTGGGAGTTCATGGTCGGTTCCGGGCTGGATTTCGTGGGCTTCGGGCTGGGCGCGCTGGCTGCCAGGCTGCTGCCGCTGTTCCTTTCGCAGACGGTGATCAGCGCCAATCTCGTGATCACCGCGCTGCTGAGCATCAAGCTGCTCGGGATACGCCTCAGCAGGCCCGAGTGGACGTCGATCGCCGTGGTCTGCGGGGCTCTGGTGCTGCTGGCCACCGCCGCGGGGCACGAAGGGAGCGGCCGTACTCCGGCCGCCGGCCATTGGTGGCTGCTGATCGCGTCCGTCCTCCTGATCGCCGTCGGCACCCTGGTCGTCCGGCTGCTCGGTGCGCGGGCCGCGATCCTCGCCGGGCTGCTCTCCGGTCTCGGCTTCGGCGCGCTGGGTGTGGGCGTCAGGATGCTGGACGGCGTGGCGCCGTTCAGCCTGTCCGTCCTCCTCGCCGACCCGGCGCTCTACGCGATCCTGGTGGCGGGGATCGGCGGCATGTACCTGCACACCGTGGCGCTGCAGATCGGTTCGGTGAACGGTGCCACCGCGGCGCTGGTGGTGGGCGAGACGGTGGTGCCCGGCATCCTGGGGGTGCTGTGGCTCGGTGACGCGTCCAGGCCCGGCTTCGCCTGGGTCGCGGTGCTCGGCTTCGTGGCGGCGGTCGCCGGTGCCGTCGCCGTCGCCTGGTTCGGCTCGGACGAGGGCGATCCGGCGGGTGCGGCAGGCAGCGGCGACACCGGCGGAGCGGGTCAGGCACGGCCCGGGGATCCGGCCGTGGGACGCGCGCGGGACACGGAACACGTCCCGACCGGCACAGACGCACCGGGCGCGGGACACGGCCGGGACGCTGAACACCGCCGGTAGCCGTCCCGGAAACCGTTCCGGCGATTCCGGCCGGGCCGCCTCAGGACGCTATCCGTCCCCGCCGGCCAGCACCACGACGTCTTCGGCGGCGAAGCGGACGCCGACCCGCTCGCCCGTTTCCGGCGCGTCCCGCAGTGCGCAGGCCGCCTCCAGTTGAGGGCCTTCGGCCGGCTGGAGCAGCAGGGCGACGTGGGTGCCGCGGAAGGTCCGGGCGGCGACCGTGCACGGCAGGCCGTCGGACACGGGCGTCAGCCGCACGCCGGCCGGCCGGACGAGCAGCCGGCACCGCCCGTCGGGTGACGCTTCGGGGACCGGCACCTTGCCCCAGGGCGTCACGGCGGCGCCGCCCTGCACCGTCGCCGCGACGACATTGTCGAAGCCGAGGAAGCGGGCGACGAATTCGGTGGCGGGCCGCTGCCAGACCTCCAGCGGGGTGCCGGTCTGCGCGATCCGTCCGTCCTGCATCACCACGACCCGGTCGGCCAGCGCAAACGCCTCGCCCTGGTCGTGCGTGACGGCGAGCACCGTCGTCCCCAACTCGCCGAAGAGCCGCCGCAGTTCGACGACGAGACGTTCACGCAGTCCCCGGTCGAGCTGTCCGAGCGGTTCGTCGAGCATCAGCAGCCGGGGGCTCGGTGCGAGGGCACGGGCCAGCGCGACCCGCTGCTGCTCGCCGCCGGAGAGGGAGGCGACGGCGCGGCGCCCGGCGCCCGGAAGACCGACGAGGCCGAGCAGTTCGGCGACGGTGCGCTGCTGTGCGGCGCGGTCAGCCCGGCGCATCCGCAGGCCGAAGGCGACGTTGCCCGCGACGTCCTGCTGCGGGAAGAGCTGGTGGTCCTGGAACATCAGGCCGACGCCCCGCCGGTGGGTGGGCACCCGCGCCTGGTCGCGTCCCTCCAGCAGCACCTGCCCGGCATCGGCCGGTTGCAGCCCGGCCACCACCCGCAGCAGCGTCGACTTGCCGCTGCCGCTGGGCCCGAGCACGCACACGACCTCGTGGGCGGCGACGTCCAGATCGACCGCGTCGAGCGCGGCGGGCGCGCCGGCCGGCCCGAAGCGTACGGTCACGCCGTTCAGCCGCAGCAGCTGCTGTCCTTCGGTGTCTGCGGCCCGAGCCGTAGCCGTCATCTAGAACTCCCCGGACTGGTCGGTGCGGAGGCGCTCCAGGACCAGCAGGGCCCCGGCGCACACCACCATCAAGATGGTCGAAAGGGCCATCGCCTGGCCGTAGTTCAGCTCCCCGGCGCGGCCGAGCAGCCGGGCGACGGCCACCGGGAGCGTCGGCTGGTCGGGCCGTGCGATGAAGACCGTCGCGCCGAACTCGCCGAGCGATACGGCGAACGCGAATCCGGCGGCGATGAGCAGGGCGCGGCGCACCATCGGCAGGTCCACCTCGCGCCACACGCGCCACGGCGAGGCGCCCAGCACGGCCGCCGCCTCCCGCAGCCGCCCGTCGACGGCACGCAGGACGGGCAGCATGATCCGCACCACGAACGGCACCCCGACCAGCGCCTGGGCGAGCGGCACCAGCCACCACGAGGAGCGCAGGTCGAGCGGCGGCCGGTCCAGGGTGATCAGGAATCCGAAGCCGACGGTGACCGCGGACACGCCGAGCGGCAGCATCAGCAGCGCGTCGAAGCCGCGGACGAGCCGCCCGCCGCGCCGGGTCAGGGCGGCGGCTGCCAGGCCGCCCACCACCAGGGCGATCGCGGTGGCGGCCACCCCGTAGGCGAGCGAGTTCCACAGCGCTTCCAGGGGGGCGACGGCGAAGGTGCTGTCGGCGGACGCGGCGGAGCCCAGCGTTTCGTAGAAGACCGTGCCGTAGCCGTCGGGCCCGGCGAAGGACCGCTCGACGAGCACGAGGAGCGGCACGACGACGAGGACGGCGATGATCACGAGGGTGCCCCACAGCAGCGCCCACTGTCCGGGGCCGCGGGGCCGCCGCGCGGTCCGCGCGGCGTCGACGAGCCGGAGGGTGCTCTCGCGGCGGCGCACCGTCCAGGCGTGCAGGGCCAGCAGGGCGAGGACCGCCGCGAACTGGATCAGGGTGAGGACGGCGGCGGTCGGCAGGTCGAGGAAGTCGGCGGTCTGCCGGTAGATCTCCACCTCCAGGGTGGAGAAGGTGGGCCCGCCGAGGATCTGCACCACTCCGAAGGAGGTGAAGGTGAACAGGAAGACCATCAGCGCGGCGGCGGCGACGGCGGGGCCGAGCGCGGGCAGCGTCACCCGGCGCCAGGCCGCGAGACGCCCGGCGCCCAGCACCCGCGCCGCCTCCTCCTGCCGCGGGTCGAGCTGTCCCCACAGCCCGCCGACGGTCCGTACGACCACGGCGTAGTTGAAGAAGACGTGGGCGAGCAGAATCGCCCACACCGAGGTGTCGAGACGCACGCCCCACAGGTCGTCGAGCAGCCCGCCGCGGCCGGCCAGGGCCAGGAAGGCGGAGCCGACGACGACGGTCGGCAGCACGAACGGCACCGCGACCACCGCCCGCAGCAACTGCTTGCCGGGGAAGTCGAACCGTGCGAAGACGTACGCGCCGGGCAGCGCGATCAGCAGGGTGAGGCCGGTCGACGCGGCGGCCTGCCAGACGGTGAACCACAGGACGTGCAGGACGTCCCCGTCGCCGAGCACGTCGGCGATCCGGCCGAGCTGCCACCGCCCGCCGTCCTTCAGCCCGCGTCCGACGATCGCGGTGACCGGGTAGGCGAAGAACAGCGCGAAGAAGGCGACCGGCAGCGCCATCAGCGCCGCCCGCACCGCCGTGGCGCGCCGGCTACGGCCGCGCCTGGCCCCGTCTACTTCAGAACGAGCGAGGACCACTGCTTGACCCACTGTTCGCGGTTCTCGGTGATCGTCTCCGGGGCGAGGGTCGCCGGCTTGTCGATCGTCGCGCCGTACTTGGTGAACAGGTCGGGCACCGTGGCGTCCTTGCGCGCCGGGTTGACGAACATCTGGAGCGGCATGTCCTCCTGGAACTTCCGGCTGAGCAGGAAGTCCAGCAGTTCCTTGCCGCCCTTCTCGTTCTTGGCGCCCTTGAGGAGGCCGCCGAACTCGATCTGCCGGAAGCAGGTCCCGGTGGCGACGCCGGTCGGTGCCTGCTTCGGCGCGGGCTTCTTGCCGAGCACCTCGACGGGCGGGCTGGAGGCGTACGAGACGACCAGCGGCTTGTCGCCCTTGCCCCGGCCGGCCGCGGATCCGGAGAAGCGCTCGTTGTACGCCTGCTCCCAGCCGTCGACCACCTCGACGCCGTTGGCCTTGAGCTTCTTCCAGTAGTCCTGCCAGCCCTTCTCACCGTGGGTGGCGATGGTGCCCAGCTGGAAGGCGAGCCCCGGCGACGAGGTTGCGGAGTTCTCCGTGACGAGCAGGCCCTTGTACTGCGGCTTGAGCAGGTCGTCGAAGGTCTTCGGCGGCGCGAGCCGGTGCCGGTCGAAGTAGGCGCGGTCGTAGTTGACGCAGGTGTCGCCGTATTCGAGGGGTGTGACGCGGTGGTCTGCCTTGTCCAGTTGCAGGGCGGCGGGGACGGCGTCGAGGCCCTTGGCCCGGTACGGCGTGAAGAGGCCGGCCTTCAGGCCGCGGGACAGCAGGGTGTTGTCGATGCCGAAGAAGACGTCGCCCTGCGGGTTGTCCTTGGAGAGGATCGCCTGGTTGACGGCCTTGCCCGCGTCGCCGCCCTTGAGCACCCGGACCTTGTAGCCGCTCTGCTTCTCGAACGCGGCGAGCACCGACTTCGAGGCGTTGAAGGAGTCGTGGCTGACGAGTGTGACGGTCTTGGCGTCCGCCGCGCTGCCGCCGTCCGCGCTGCCGCAGGCGGCGAGCGCGGTCATGCCGGCTGCGGCGGCGGCGACCGCCGCCACGGCTCTGCGGGCGGTGGTGGTGCGGTTGGTGCTCACTGATTTCCTCCTGGCTGGCCAGGAAGAGACGCGGCCCCGCGCCGCGCCGCCCGGTGGAGCCGGGCGGCGCAGGGCGGGGCGCAACAGCATGAGTGACGACCGAACTTCCTACCCGGAATGACCCGGGCGAGGTTCAAGGGTCTGCGGGCGCCGTATCCCTACGACGTCTCCGCACTCTCAGCGCTGTGGCGCTCCCCTGTCGGAATGTGCATTTGTTCGATCACACGCTACCAGCGGGCGGTCAGCGTTCCGAGGCCGCGAGCTGTCCGCAGGCGCCGTCGATCTCCTGGCCGCGGGTGTCGCGGACGGTCACCGGCACGCCGTGCGCCTCGATGGCCCGGACGAACGCCCGCTCGTCCTCGGGGCGCGACGCGGTCCACTTCGAGCCGGGTGTCGGGTTCAGCGGAATGAGGTTGACGTGCACGCGCTTGCCCTTGAGCAGCCGTCCCAGCAGGTCACCGCGCCAGGCCTGGTCGTTGATGTCACGGATCAGGGCGTACTCGATGGAGATCCGGCGGCCGGACTTCTCGGCGTACTCCCAGGCCGCGTCCAGGACCTCGCGCACCTTCCAGCGGGTGTTGACCGGGACGAGGGTGTCGCGCAGTTCGTCGTCCGGGGCGTGCAGCGAGACCGCGAGCCGGCACTTGAAGCCCTCGTCGGCGAACCGCAGCATGGCGGGCACCAGTCCGACGGTGGAGACGGTGATGCCGCGCTGCGACAGGCCGAGGCCGTCCGGCTCGGGGTCGGTGAGCCGCCGGATGGCGCCGACCACCCGCTTGTAGTTGGCGAGCGGCTCGCCCATGCCCATGAACACGATGTTCGACAGCCGCGCCGGGCCGCCTGGCACCTCGCCGTCGCGCAGGGCGCGCATTCCGTCGACGATCTGGTGCACGATCTCGGCGGTCGAGAGGTTGCGGTCCAGGCCGGCCTGGCCGGTGGCGCAGAACGGGCAGTTCATCCCGCAGCCGGCCTGTGAGGAGATGCACATCGTGACCCGGTCCGGGTAGCGCATCAGCACCGATTCGACGAGCGTGCCGTCGTGCAGCTTCCACAGGGTCTTGCGGGTGGTGTCGTCGTCGCACGAGATGTGCCGCACCACGTTCATCAGCTCGGGCAGCAGCTCCGCGGCGAGCTTCTCCCGGGCCGCGGCGGGGATGTCGGTCCACTGCGCCGGCTCGTGCGCGTAGCGCGCGAAGTAGTGCTGCGACAGCTGCTTGGCGCGGAACGGCCTCTCGCCGATCGCGGCCACGGCTTCGCGGCGCTCGGCGGGGCTGAGGTCTGCGAGGTGCCGCGGGGGCTTCTTGGCCCCGCGGGGGGCGACGAATGTCAGCACACCGGGCTCGGGCGGTGCCATGGGCGGAACTCCTCAATGCGACGGTGCCGGACGATCTCCACGGTGCGGAGCCAACGGCGGGACGGTGCCGGAACCCGGGGGACTCACGGGAACTGTCCCCGCGGTCGCGAGGACGGAAAAAGGCCCGCTGTCGGACAGCGGGCCTTTCCAGACTACCTGGGCGCTTCAGCCGCTGCCGACGAAGATCACGAAGAGCAGCCAGACGACCGGGGCGGTCGGCAGCAGGGAGTCGAGCCGGTCCATGATGCCGCCGTGGCCGGGCAGCAGGGTGCCCATGTCCTTGATGCCGAGGTCCCGCTTGATCATGGATTCGCCGAGGTCGCCGAGGGTGGCGCTGGTGGCGACGGCCAGGCCGAGCAGCAGCCCCTGCCACCAGGCACCGTCCGTGATCAGGAACTCCATGCACAGCGCGCCGGCGGCCATCGCGAACAGCACGGCACCGACCAGGCCCTCACGGGTCTTGCCGGGGCTGATGCGGGGCGCGAGCTTGTGCGTGCCGAAGCGCCAGCCGACGGCGTACGCCCCGGTGTCGCTGACGACCGTCAGCAGCAGGAAGGTCAGTACCCGCTGCGGCCCGTCGTCGGCGGCGAGCATCAGGGCGACGAACGTCGCGAGGAACGGCACGTAGAACGCCGCGAAGACCCCTGCGGTGACGTCCCGCAGGTAGTTCTCGGGTTTCCCCGTCATGCGCCAGACCAGGACGGCGAGGGTGGTGAGTGCCATCGCCACCCAGGCGCCCTCGGCTCCGCGCACGTAGCCGGCGATCACCATGGCGGTGCCGCCGACGGCGAGCGGTACCAGCGGCGCCCTGATGTCCTTGCGCTCGGTGAGCCGCGAGGTCAGCTCCCACAGGCCCACGACGACGGCGACCGCTATCACGCCGATGAAGACGTGCTTGTAGACGAAGAGGGAGGCGACGATGACCGCGCCGAGGCCGACGCCGACCCCTATCGCGGCGGGCAGATTGCGTCCCGCGCTCTTCTTCTTCGGCTTCTCTGGGTCCTGCGAGCCCGTGGGCCCGGGGGAACCGGGGAAAGGAGTGGCCATGGGCTCCTGCGGCTTTTCGTCGCGGAACAGGGGGCCGCTCAGCCGAGTGGCCCCCCGGTCGTCGTCCCGGATGTCCCGGTGGTCCCGGCTGTCGTCCTGGTATCCGCCGGCGTCGGGCACGACGGGCAGCGGCCGGGTCTGCCCCACCGCTCCCCCGTCGTGCGCGTATCCCGTCACAGCGGGTGGCGCCGCCCCGCTCGGCGCGGAGGCCGGTCCATGGTCGGGCGGTCCCCAGTGACCTGCGCCGGGCGGGGCCCCCCAGGATGACTCGTTCATCAGACCTCGAGGAGCTCGGATTCCTTGTGCTTGAGGAGCTCGTCCACCTGCGCGACGTACTTCGCGGTGGTGTCGTCGAGCTCCTTCTCCGCGCGCCTGACCTCGTCCTCGCCCGACTCCTTGTCCTTGACGAGCTTGTCGAGGTTTTCCTTCGCCTTGCGGCGGACGCTGCGAATGGAGATCTTCGCGTCCTCGCCCTTGGTCTTGGCGACCTTGATGTAGTCCTTGCGGCGCTCCTCGGTCAGCTCCGGGAACGTCACTCGGATGATGTTGCCGTCGTTGCTCGGGTTGACACCGAGGTCGGAGTCGCGGATCGCCTGCTCGATGTTGCGCATCGCGCTCTTGTCGAACGGGGTCACCACGGCCATCCGCGGTTCCGGAACCGAGAACGACGCCAGCTGGTTGATCGGCGTCAAGGCACCGTAGTAGTCCGCCACGATCTTGTTGAACATCGCCGGGTGCGCACGCCCGGTGCGGATCGCGGCGAAGTCCTCCTTGGCGACCACGACGGCCTTCTCCATCTTCTCCTCGGCCTCGAGGAGGATCTCTTCGATCACCACTTGCTCCTGGTCTCTTCGGTAAGAAGCAGAGCCTCGCCCCTGCCGCGCGTCTACTCCTGCACGGTGTCCGACCGGCAGGCGGTTGTCCATCCCCGTGCCGGGGCCCTGCCCGGCACGGGAGTTGCCGCGGGTACCGGCCGATGCCCGTACGCCATCGCGGCAGTTGGGGCCGTCAGGCCCGGGTGCCCTGATCGCTGACGAGCGTGCCGATCTTCTCACCCTTCACCGCACGCGCGATGTTGCCCTCGGCGAGCAGCTCGAAGACGAGGATCGGAAGCTTGTTGTCGCGGCACAGCGTGATGGCGGTGGCATCGGCGACCTTCAGGTCGCGGGTGATGACCTCGCCGTATTCGAGCGCGTCGAACTTCACCGCGTCGGGGTTCTTCTTGGGGTCGGCGTCGTAGACACCGTCCACGCCGTTCTTGCCCATCAGCATGGCCTCGGCGTCGATCTCCAGGGCGCGCTGGGCTGCGGTGGTGTCCGTGGAGAAGTACGGCATGCCCATACCGGCGCCGAAGATGACGACCCGGCCCTTCTCCAGGTGGCGCACCGCGCGCAGCGGAATGTACGGCTCCGCGACCTGGCCCATGGTGATGGCGGTCTGCACGCGGGTCTCGATGCCTTCCTTCTCCAGGAAGTCCTGGAGGGCGAGGCAGTTCATGACCGTGCCGAGCATGCCCATGTAGTCGGAACGGGCCCGGTCCATGCCGCGCTGCTGGAGTTCGGCGCCGCGGAAGAAGTTGCCGCCGCCGATCACGATGGCGATCTCGTAGCCGTCGCGTACCACGGCGGCGATCTCACGTGCCACGGCGTGCACGACATCGGGGTCGACACCCAGGCCGCCGCCGCCGGCGAACGCTTCGCCTGACAGCTTCAGCAGGAAGCGTCCCTTCCCACCACTGTCGGGATTGTCGGCCTTGTCCGAGCCGTCGGCACCGTGATTCATTGAGCTCTCCTCGTACACATACGAAGAAGGCCATTGCCGTGGGTCCGGTTCAGATCCCCGTACGGCAATGGCCTCCTCGTCACATCTGCGGCCGGCCACTGAGCGGCCGACTGCGTACGACCCTAGCGGGGTCGTAGGTCATTCGCTGCCTTCGCGGCAGGCTCAGGCGCCGACGCGGATGCGCGCGAAGCGCTTCAGCGAGACACCGGCCTCGTCCACGACCTTCTGGACGGTCTTCTTGTTGTCCTTGGCGAACGCCTGGTCCAGCAGCGCGTTCTCCTTGAAGAAGCCGTTGACGCGACCCTCGACGATCTTCGGAAGGGCGGCCTCGGGCTTGCCCTCCTCCTTCGCGGTGGCCTCGGCGACGCGACGCTCGTTCTCGACGACGTCGGCCGGAATGTCCTCACGGGAGAGGAACTTCGGCGCGAACGCGGCGACGTGCTGCGCGACGTCCTTCGCGACCTCGGCGTTCTCCTTGTCCAGCTCGACCAGGACACCGACCTGCGGCGGGAGGTCGGGCATGGTGCGGTGCATGTAAGCGGCCACGTAGCCACCGGAGAACTGCGCGAAGCGGTCCAGGACGATCTTCTCGCCCAGGGTGGCGTTGGCCTCGTCGACGTACGCCTGGACGGTCTTGCCGGCCTCGATCTCGGAGGCGAGCAGCGCCTCGATGTCGGCCGGAGAGGTCTTGGCGACGTGCGCGGCGAGCGCGTTGGCGACGGCCAGGAACTTCTCGCCCTTGGCGACGAAGTCGGTCTCGCACTTCAGCTCGAGCAGCACGCCGGAGGTCTTGTCGTCGGCGATGAGGGAGACGACTGCGCCGTTCTCGGCGGAGCGGCCCTCGCGCTTGGCGACGCCCTTCTGGCCCTTGACGCGCAGGATCTCGACGGCCTTGTCGACGCTGCCGTCGCCCTCGTCCAGCGCCTTCTTGCAGTCCATCATGCCGGCGCCGGTGAGCTCGCGGAGCTTCTTGACGTCAGCGGCGGTGTAGTTCGCCATGATCTGTGAATCTCTTCTCGAAAGTCGAAAGATCTACGGGTGGACGGCGGGGGCGGCGCTTGTGGCACCGGCCCCCGCCGTCGTCAACCGGTTCTGAGGTCAGGCCTGCTCGGCGTCCTCGGCCGGCTTCTCGGCCTCGGCGGCCGGAGCCTCGGCGGCCGGGGCCTCGGCCGGCTTGTCCTCGGCGGGCTTGTCCTCGGCCGCGGGGGCCTCGTCGGCCTTCTTCTCGCCCTCGAGCAGGTCGCGCTCCCACTCGGCCAGCGGCTCGGCGGCAGCCTTCTCGCCGGGCTTCTGGTCGCCGGTGGCGACGCCGGAACGGGCGATGAGGCCCTCGGCGACGGCGTCGGCGATCACGCGGGTGAGCAGGGTGACGGAGCGGATCGCGTCGTCGTTGCCCGGGATCTTGTAGTCGACCTCGTCGGGGTCGCAGTTGGTGTCGAGGATCGCGACGACCGGAATGTTGAGCTTCCGGGCCTCACCAACCGCGATGTGCTCCTTCTTGGTGTCCACGATCCAGACGGCGCTGGGCACCTTCTGCATCTCGCGGATACCGCCGAGGGTCTTCTCCAGCTTGGCCTTCTCGCGGGAGAGGACGAGCAGCTCCTTCTTGGTCAGGCCGGACGCGGCCACATCCTCGAAGTCGATCTGCTCGAGCTCCTTCAGGCGCTGCAGGCGCTTGTAGACGGTCGAGAAGTTGGTCAGCATGCCGCCGAGCCAGCGCTGGTTCACGTAGGGCATGCCCACGCGGGTCGCCTGCTCGGCAATGGCCTCCTGGGCCTGCTTCTTCGTGCCGACGAACATGACCGAGCCACCGTGGGCGACGGTCTCCTTGACGAACTCGTAGGCGCGGTCGATGTACGACAGCGACTGGAGCAGGTCGATGATGTAGATGCCGTTGCGCTCCGTGAAGATGAAACGCTTCATCTTCGGGTTCCAGCGGCGGGTCTGGTGCCCGAAGTGGACGCCGCTCTCCAGCAGCTCCCGCATCGTGACGACGGCCATGGCCGTACTCCTTGTTGTTCTCGGTTCCACTGCGGCCGGTCGGCCGCGGTGCCTGACGCCCCGACGCGCCTGCCGAGGACGGAACCGTCCGAGGACCGAGGAGCGCGGCCACCGTGCTGCCCCGAAGGGGACTGGTGCACTGATGGCGGGGCGTGCGAAGTCGACCCGGTGACCCGGATCGCCACCAGAAGTGTACGGGACGGTCGATGCCCCGGGCGACACGCTCCATGAGCCGCCCCCGCAGGCCACCACCCGACGACGCCCGCCCCCGCACAACCACCCACCGACCATGGCGAAGCCCCCTCTCCCCGGCCTCCACTCACCGGATCGGGTGACGCAGATATCCCCAGCCGACCGGTTACCCACAGCCACGGACCAAGATCCCCCCGCAATCACCGATTACGTCACCGTCGACCCGTACGACATTCCGGAAGCGGGAGATCGATCGGGGGCGATGGCTGATGAGGGTGCGGGCTGTTGGGGAGTGTGGGTGGCCCCGGTGTGGGCGTTCCCGGCGTGGGTGGCATGGGTGGCGGTCGGTCCGGGACCGGCTGGCTCGGGATACGCCGTGGGGACGGCGGCCCGTACCGGGGTGCGCTCCGGCGTGCGAGGAGGCCGGGCAGGGACGGTGCCGCCGTGAGCGCGATGGACGTACGGGGAATCGACGCACGGGGAATCGATGTACGGGGAGCGGGCACGGTCAATGGCCCCACCCGCTCGGCACCCCACCCCGTCGGCGCGCAACGCCCCCGCGCGCCAGGAGCTGCTTCTTCCCTCGCACCACCGCCGCGGCCCCCTGGACCGTCGCGTTGAGCGCCCTCCTCTGCATCCTCCCGGCCGCCGACGCGATGGCCGGACCTCCCCCACCACCCGCAGCGTCAGTCACAGAAACAGAAGCAGAGGCCGAAGCAGCGACAGGAGCGGAAGGAACTGGAACCCAGCGCGCTCGCCCCCGGCCGCCGCTCCACTCCCGTCCACCGACTCCGGGCGATCGTTCCTGGCCGGTGGATGGTCAACACGGCCTGCACCCAACGGTGTTACGCGGCTGGGAGCCACCACCGTCCCCCTGGTCCGCGGGACATCGGGGCGTCGATCTGGCAGCACCGGCCGGCGCCACGGTGCGGGCCGCCGCCGCGGGCCGGGTGACCTTCGCCGGACAGGTAGCCGGCCGGGGCGTGCTGACGATCGAACTGTCCGACTCGGGACGACCACCACTACGCACCACGTACGAACCGGTACGCGCCACGGCACGGAAAGGCGACGAGGTGACCGCGGGCCATCCGGTCGCCGTCCTCCAGCCCGGCCCGTTCCACTGCCGCGAGCCCTGCCTGCACTGGGGCCTGCTCAGGGGAAAGACATATCTCGATCCCCTGTCGCTGCTCCCCCCTTCGATGCTGCACGGCGGCCCGTCACGCCTCCTCCCGGTCTTCGGCGTCCCGATTCCACCGCCGTCACACAGCGCCGCCGTCGCCCCCTCCTCATCACCCCACACAAGCCGCACGGCCTCCACCGCACCCACCACGACGGGACTGTCCTTAGCCGTGACCCTCGCCCTCGCCACCCTGTGGGCAATCAGCCGCCTGCCACACAGCCGACGCACTCCCAAACACCACGGCCGCCCCAACTCACCCGCCGCCCCACGACACCGAAGGACCCCGCACCGATACATGCCGAGCCTCCCGCACACAGCTCCCGCAGGCCGAGCGCCGACCGCCGCACCGCGAGTGACGGGTGAGCGCCCCTCGCCCCTCAGGGACGAGATACCCACGACGACGAACAGGACGAGACGCGCGTAGACCGCACCGGGGAGTCTGAGCTGCCGGATGACGAAACCGGCTAGGCGGACGAGAGAGGTACGAGAGGGGGCGGGTCACCAGCGGGGTGTGCCATAGGCGGCGGGTCGACGCCAGCACACGGCTTGTGGTGTGCGGTGTTCGGTGTGCGGCACACCACACACCACAACCAGCAACGGTGGAGGGGCGGGGTGGAGGCGGGGGGGGAGGGAGGGGAGGGGGCGGGGGCCAGGGAAGACGAAAAGCTTGAGCCGCACCGCCGCCCAGGCCCCCGCCCCTCCCCCGCAGGTCAGCCCCGGACGCCCCGGAGGGCCATGGAGACTGCTGCCTCGGTGATGTCGTCCGGGTTTTCGGCGGCGCCGAGTTCGATGCGGCGGACGGCGGCGTCCACGACTCCCTGGAGGAGCATGGCGGCGAGGCGCGGCTGTTCGTGGCCGAGTCCGGCGAGCGCCTCCACGATCATGGCGATGAGGCCGCCGTGCGCGGCGCGGATCTTTTCGCGTGCGCCGGCGTCCAGTTCACCGGCGGAGATGGCGACCACCGCACGGTGCCGACGGTCGCCGACGAGCGCGAGCTGCCGGCGTACGTACGCCTCGATCTTCGCCTCGTCGGTGTCGGCGCGCTCCATGGCCGCTTCGACCTCTGCGGCCCAGACGGGGAAGTCGACGGCGCACAGCTCTTCGACGACGGCCGCCCGGGAGCGGAAATACTCGTATACGGAGGAGCGCGCGAGTCCCGTGCGCTCGGCGAGGGCGGGGAAGGTCAGCGCTTCCGTTCCGCCTTCGGACAGCAGGGTGCGGGCGGCGTCCAAGAGGGCGCCGCGCTGCATCGTCCGGTGCTCGGCCACTGAGGCCGCTCGAATCCTGGGCACCTGACCACTCTACGGATGACGTGCCCGGAGCGGCACTCCGCCTGGCACCGGTCGACGGAGTGCCGGACGTCGGCCGGGGTGTTCAGCGGCCGACGTCGGCGAGTTTGGCCCTGAGTTGCAGCACGGATTTGGTGTGGATCTGGCTCACCCGGCTCTCGGTGACGCCGATGACATTGCCGATCTCGGCGAGCGTGAGGCCCTCGTAGTAGTAGAGGGTGACGACCGTTTTCTCCCGGTCGGGGAGGGTGTTGATGGCGCGGGCGAGCAGTCGGCGCAGTTCGCGGTCCTCCGCGATCTCGACGGGATTGTCGGCGGCCGTGTCCTCCAGGGTGTCCATCAGGCTCAGTCGCTCGCCGCCTTCGCCGCCGGCGTGCAGGAGTTCTTCGAGCGCGACGACGTTGGCGAGGGAGAGCTGGCTGAAGACGCCGTGGAGTTCTTCCAGGGCGATGCCCATTTCGTGGGCGACCTCGCCCTCCGATGGGGTGCGGCGGAGCTGCGCTTCCAGGGTCGCGTAGGCACGTTCGACGGCGCGGGCCTTTTGCCGTACGGAGCGGGGGATCCAGTCCAGTGCGCGCAGTTCGTCGATCATGGCGCCGCGGATGCGGGTGATCGCGTAGGTCTCGAACTTGATGGAGCGTTCCGGCTCGAATTTTTCGATGGCGTCGATCAGTCCGAATACTCCGGAGGAGACGAAGTCGGCCTGTTCGACGTTGGACGGCAGGCCGACGCTGACCCGGCCGGCGACGTATTTGACCAGTGGGGAGTAGTGCAGGATCAGCTGTTCGCGCAGTCGCCCGTCACCCGTCGCCTTGTAGGAGCGCCACAGCTCGTCGACCGAACTGGGCGCGGCGGGGCGCACGCTGCCGCGCGCGGCGGGTGGTACTGCCGCGCGGTCAGACCCGGAGGTGTGCTGGGGCATTCGTCGCCTTGAGCCGTTCTGCCGAGACACTGGTGGGGGGATGTATGACAATTGAACCGATTGTGAGCGTAGCGTGACTGCGCTGTCGCGGTGTGCAAGGGAGGGTGGGCAGATACGTTCCGCTGCCCGCACCTCAGGGTTACCCGGCGCGGCGGATCGACGGCCGGGCGGGGCGCCGGGCGCAGCACGCCGGGGGTTCGTGCGGCCGGCCGCGACGACGCGACGGACGGTATCCCGCGTGCCCCTCACGCCACATCGGCCTCTCCCAACGGGTCGACTCCGCATACCGAAGCAAGGCAAACCTGGATTCTGCGGTCATTCCCCTCACCCTTTCACCCGTTCGCCCCAGGTCAAGTACCGCCTCGCCGGGAACCTTCGGAGGTCTCCGTTCGTCGCGCCAACTCCCAGCGGTCGCCGCACCTTTGAACGAACCCGAGGGATTGCAGTTCCAGGAGCCTGCCGTGTGTGACGTCCCGAGGTGTGCCCGATTCGCGGGCGATCTGGGCGGTGTCCGCGCCGCCGTGGGCCGGGAGGGCCTCCAGCACCCGGGCGGCGACGGGCTCCAGGAGATCGTGGGCGCGGACCGGTCCGCGGATGTCGGGGGCCAGGTCGCCGATGCTGCCGACGAGTTCGACGATCTCGTCGGCGTTGGTGACCACTGTGGCCTCGCCGCGCAGGAGTTGGTGCACACCGGCGGACAGCGCGCTGGTGACGGGGCCCGGCACGCCCATCGTGAAGCGCCCCATCGCCTGCGCCCGCCGGGCGGTGACCAGGGAGCCGCTGCGGTGTTCGGCTTCCACGACGACGGTGCCCCGGGTGAGGGCGGCGATGACGCGGTTGCGTTGGATGAAGCGGCTGCGGGTGGGGTGATCACCGGGCGGTAACTCGGCTACGGTCAGGCCCTGTTGGGCGATGCGTCCGATCAACTCGGCGTGTCCGCTGGGGTAGGCGCGGTCGACACCGGAGGCGAGAACGGCGATGGTTGCGCCGTCCCCTGCCATCGCGCCTCGGTGGGCCGCCCCGTCGACGCCGTACGCGGCCCCGGAGACGACGGTCCAGCCGCGGTCGGCCAGGCCCGCACCGAGGGTGGCGGCGAGGTGGGCACCGTATTCGGTGCAGGCGCGGGCGCCGACGAGGGCGACGGAACGCAGTGCCCACAGGCGGAGGTTGGCCGTGCCGCGTACCCAGAGGCCGGTGGGGCGTGCGTCGCCCAGGTCGTTGAGCTGGCCGGGCCATTCCTCGTCGTCCGGGCAGACGAACCGGCCGCCGAGTGCGTGGATGGTGGCGAGGTCAGCTGCGGGGTCGGCCCGCGCGGCTCGGAGTCGTAGACCGGCGAGTTTGGTCGTGCTCGCGCGTCGCGGTGGTGGTCCGTCACCGGACAGTGCGCGCCACAGGGCTGCGGGTCCGAGTTCCCGCAGCCAGCCTCCTGCTGTCTCGTCCCCCGGTTCGATGATGCGGGTGAGGGCGGCGCGGGCGAGGCGTTGGGGGTCGTGGGCGGCGTCCGCGGCGTGCTGCGCCGGGGGGGCGTTCGTGGTGGGTGGTGCAGGGTGGGCCCTATATGGATCACGGTGGGCAGGAAGTTGTGCCTCGGGTGGTCGGTTTGTGTGCCCTCGCCCGTCCGCGGTGGTCATCGCGTCCCCCTTCGTCGCTCGCTTCTCCTGGCGGTGCGTCGTCTGCCGCCGCGGGGCAGTCGTTCCTGGTCGCGCGGCGACGGGGCAGGAGCGAGGCCGTGGCGGCGCACGCGGTTCATGTCGTCGCCTTGGTCGCCACCGGTACGCCCCGCCGTACGCCGGTGCGGAGTTCCAGGGCCCAGTTGACGTCCTCCGCGGTGGGGCGGTCGTGGCCGGCGAGGTCGGCGGCCGTCCAGGCGACGCGTAGGACGCGGTCGAGGCCGCGGGCGGTGAGCAGGCCGCATTCCAGGTCGCGTTCCGCTTGGGCCAGGGCGCCGGGGGTCACCTGCCATCGGGTCCGCAGTTCGTGGCCGGGGACGTCGCTGTTGGTGTGCCACGGGGTGCCGGTGAACCGGTCGGCGGCGCGTTCGCGGGCGGCGCGGACGCGCTCGGCCACTGCGGCGCTGGGTTCGGCGCCGCGGCCCAGTGCGACCAGTTCGGAGCGGGCGACGGGCTCCACGGTGATCCGCAGGTCGACGCGGTCCATGAGGGGTCCTGAGAGGCGGGCGCGGTAGCGCCTGATGGAGGACGGGCGGCATTCGCAGCCACCGCCGGTGGTGCCGTGCCGCCCGCAGGGGCAGGGGTTCGCGGCGAGGGCGAGCAGGAAGTGCGCGGGCATCCGCATCATGCCGGAGGCGCGGGCGACGACGACATGGCCGGCCTCCAGGGGCTGGCGCAGTGCGTCCAGGACGCGGGCGCTGCATTCGGCGGCTTCGTCCAGGAACAGCACGCCGCGATGGGCGAGGGAGACGGCCCCGGGGCGGGGCAGTCCGGTGCCGCCGCCGACGAGGGAGGCCATGGTCGCGGAGTGGTGGGGTGCGCAGTAGGGCGGGCGGTCGACGAGTGGCTGGCCCGGTGGGAGGGTGCCGGCGACCGAGTGGACTGCCGTGACTTCCAGTGACTCCTTGGGCGACAGGGGCGGCAGCAGTCCCGGAAGGCGTTCGGCGAGCATGGTTTTGCCTGCTCCGGGCGGGCCTTTCAGGAAAATGTGGTGGCGTCCTGCGGCGGCCACTTCCAGGGCACGGCGTGCGGTGTGCTGCCCGGCGACGTCCGCGAGGTCGGGGGTGTGGTCACCGGACGGCAGCCCGGCTCCGACGCCGGTACCGGGGACGACGAGGCCGGCCAACAGGGGGTCGGGGCGGCCTTCCTGCGGCATCGCGTCCTCGTCGGGTACGGGTTCGTCGGCGAGGACGGCGATGAGCTGGCGCAGGCTGCGGACGCCGAGTACGGAGACGCCGGGGACGAGCGAGGCTTCGGCGGCGGTTCGTTCCGGTACGACGACTTGGCGGTATCCGGCGTCGGCGGCTGCCAGGACGGCGGGCAGTACGCCGCGTACGGGCCGGACGCGGCCGTCGAGTCCCAGTTCGCCGATCATCATCAGGTCGGTGAGTTCGCGGGGGTCGAGGCGTTCTGCGGCGCCGAGGACGGCGCAGGCGACGGCCAGGTCGAAGCCACTGCCGCCCTTGGGGACAGAGGCGGGGCTGAGGCCGACGGTGAGCTTCTTCTGGGGCCATTCGGCCCCGGAGTTGACCACGGCGGCACGCACTCGGTCCTTGGATTCGACGAGGCTCTTGTCCGGCAGGCCGACGAGGGTGAAGGCCGCGACGCCTGGTTCCAGATCCGCCTGGACCTCGACGACCACGCCTTCGACTCCGACCAGGGCGACCGAGCAGGTGCGGGCGAAGGCCATCACGCCACCCCGCGGACATGTTGGACGACCGGTGCGCCGCGGGCCGGCAGGAGGACGCCGATCACGTCGATGCGGACGCCTCCTGGTGGGGGGCCGCCGTGCCGTTCGAGCCAGCGTTCCGCCAGGAGTCGCAGCCGCTGGGTCTTGGCGGCGCGTACCGCGGCCATGGGGTGTTCGTAGGCGGCGGCGCGGCGGGTTTTCACCTCGCAGATGACCAGGGCGTCGCCGTCCGTCGCGACAAGGTCGATCTCTCCCTCGCGGCAGCGCCAGTTGCGGCTCAGGATGCGCATGCCGCTTTCGGTGAGGCGGCGGGCGGCCAGGTCTTCTCCGTAGCGTCCGAGTGCGCGCCGGGGGTCGGTGGTGGTGGGGGTGACGGTGTCGGGCGTGCCCGTGGTGTGCGAGCTTCGGCTCCGGGTGGTTCCCGTCGTGCGGGGCGCGCGTCGGCGGGCTGCCGGTGGGGCGGTGGCCGGTGGGCCCGGCCTTCTCCCGGCGGGCGCGGTGCGCCTGCGCCTGGCCCCGCCGGGGGAGGGAGCGGGTCGTGCGGTCTTCGGGTCTGCGGTCGGCTTGCCGGACTGCATGGCGTTCATGCGGTACCACCTCCGGCACCGACTGTGACGCTTCCGCCCGGATCCATTGGATCTTGGTGGATAACTGCCCGGCTGTGGATAACTCGCTCACCCGAACGGGCAGCGATCACGGGTGTCAGCGGCCGGCATAGTCGCCCCGCTCCCCCGGTGTCAGCTCCCCGGAAGATCCAGATCGCTCTTGTTGAGCTCTTCGATGTTCACGTCCTTGAAGGTCAGGACGCGGACCTGCTTGACGAAGCGGGCGGGCCTGTACATGTCCCAGACCCAGGCGTCCGCCATCGACACCTCGAAGAAGACCTCACCCTGGACGGAGTGGACCTGCATCTCGTAGTCGTTGGTGAGGTAGAAACGCCGCTCGGTCTCGATCACGTACTTGAACAGCCCGACGACGTCGCGGTACTCCCGGTAGAGCTTCAGCTCCATCTCGGTCTCGTACTTCTCGAGGTCCTCGGCGCTCATGGCAGATCCCCTTCAGCCGTGCGTCCCCCCATTGTGCGTCAGGCTCGCTCCGTCTCCAGGGCCAGCGGCGCACTGGGGGGCCCTTCGTCGAGCAGCGTGCGCAGCAGCCCGGCGAGTCTGGTCGGGTACACCGTCTCATGCGACGCCGACAGTTCCTCCATGGTCCACCACCGCAGCCCCGAGAGGCTGCGTCGTTCCAGGTCGGTGTGGCCGCGGGTGTCGGTCACGGTCCGGTCGGTGCGTCCCAGGTAGTACCACTCGTCCTGCTCCCAGCGGCGGCCGTCGAACGGGAACGAGCAGCGGCGTTTCCACAGGACGGGGCCGAGGTCCGCGTCGGTGATGCCGGTTTCCTCGGCCAGTTCGCGGCGGGCGGCCTCCTCGTGGGTCTCGGTGCCTTCCAGGCCGCCGCCCGGTGTGAACCACCAGGTCTCGGTGGGGTGCTCGGGTTCGAAGCCGTGCAGCAGGAGGATCCGGTCGTCGGGGTCGAGCAGGATGACCCGGGACACCTGGCGCACCTCGGCGGCGGCCTCACCGTCGGCCGGCCGCTGTTCCTGGTCAGCCATGGGCGCGGCCCTCGCTCACCGGACGTTCCGCGCCGTCACCTGCACCCCCGTCACGCCCCGCACCGCCGCTCGTGCGTCCCTTGCGTCCCGCCCGGCGCGCGAGGGGTCCGTACGCGGCGCCGCCCAGGATGAGCACCGCACCGGCGACGACCGCGTACGTCAGGGGCCGCAGCGGGCCGGGCTCCGACGCACCCCCGGAAAGGCCGTCGAAGGCCGTGGGCCGGTCCAGCATGCCGATGCTGTCCAGCGGCCAGGCGAGGCCGTCCACGCGGGCCTGGACGGCGCCGCGCGGGACGGATCCGTGGTCGCCGTCGGTGACGTGGGAGCGGGAGTCGAGGGAGTCGTTGCGGTGGTCGCCGAGGAGGAAGAGCTGTCCGTCGGGGACCTTGGCGGTGAAGCCGGTGGGCGAGGCCAGGTGCGCGTTCTGCAGGTACGGTTCCTCGATCGGCGTGCCGTTGACCGTCAGCCGACCCTTGGTGCAGCAGGAGACCTTGTCGCCGCTCACACCGACCACCCGCTTGACCATCGGCAGGTCACCCCACACCGCGTCCTTGAAGACGACGACGTCGCCGCGGCGGATCTGTGCGCCGTCGACCTTCTCGGCCAGGACGCGGGCGCCCGGTGCGATCGTCGGGGCCATCGAATCGGTCGGCACCGTATAGGGGCGGTAGAGCACGGCCGCCCAGAGGAAGCCGCCCAGGAACAGCACACAGCCGACGGCCACGGCCAGACCGGACAGCACGCTGCCCTTGGTCCGGCCGTGGCCGTCGGTCCTGTCTTCCGTACCGCTGACCATCCCAGCTCCCACCCCGCGGGCGCGGCCCGCGTCGAAGATCTGGGACGGCACCCTACCTGGGGGTACGTTCCTTGGTCAGCCTCTTGCGACGCCACAGAACGAGCGGGACGGCGCCGACGAGGCCCAACGCGGCCGGTGTCGCGGCCATCGCCTTGTTCAGTCCTGCCTGGTCGAAGGTGTCCGGCACGGGCAGCGTCGACCAGCGGTTGATCGGCCAGGCGACGGTGAAGGCCCGGCCGACGACCTCGTCGACCGAAACCGTGCCGTTGCCCTTGAGGTTCTGGTGGTAGCGCGAGTCGAGGGAGTCGTCACGGTGGTCGCCCATGACCCAGATCCGGTCCTTGGGGACGTGGATCGGGCCGAACGCCCGGTCGCCGCAAGGGGTGTTGCCCGGGAAGATGAACGAATCCTCCTTGAGCGCCTTGCCGTTGACCTTGACCGGCCCCGTGCCGTGGCATTCGACGGTGTCACCGCCGACCGCGATGACCCGCTTGATCAGGTCCTTCTCCTCCGCCGACGGCATCAGGCCGATGAAGCTGAGGACCTTCTGGACGGGGTTGGGCTCGGGGGTGGGCGTTTCGTTGAGCCAGCCGCCCGGGTCGTGGAAGACGACGACCTCGCCGCGCTCCGGCTTGGATCCGAACCACGGGGTGAGCTTGTCGACCAGCACCCGGTCGCCCCGCTGCAGGGTGTCCTGCATGGAGTCGGACGGGATGGAGAACGCCTGCACCAGGAACGTTTTGATCAACAGGGCGAGGATCAGCGCGATGCCGACCAGGATCGGCAGCTCTTTCCAGAAGGCACGCGGCTTCTTGGCGCTCTTCGTACCCTTCCCGCCACTCACGCCGTTGCTCTCCTCATCCGCCGGGCGTCGGTCCGCTGCCGGTCCTTGCGCTGCCTGCTGTGACTGTCCCTCGGGATGCGACGGATGCACGGAACTCGCTGCCGTCTGCGCGGACTCACCGCTTCCCGCCGGCTCTTCGGGCCCTTCGGTTCCGGACCGCGCGCCGACCGCCAAGTCCCCCACATCCACTCCTTACTCCACGCTCTCGCCCACCCGTCAACCGGTGCAGGCCCACCACTCCCATAACGAGCGGGAGTTCCGCAGGGGTCGGGAGTTCGGTCAAAGACTCGGGCAACACCCTATGCGGGTCCGCCGCGGCCGATGCCCCCGCACCCGGCGCGTCGTGCACGTTCGCGAAGGTGTCGGGCTCTTCGAGTTCGCGCCAGTGCTTGAACGGCCAGGCGATCACCACGGCCCGTCCGACGACGTTGTCCTCGGAGACCGTTCCGTGGTCGGGCTCGTCCAGGTGGTAGCGGGAATCCGCCGAGTTGGAACGGTGGTCGCCCATGACGAAGACCCGCCCGGTGGGGACGTTCACCGTGAACTTCAGCTGGGAGGGCGGGTTTCCGGGGTTCACGTACGGCTCGGTGAGCGGAGTTCCGTTGACCGTAAGTTTGCCTTGTTTGTCACAGCACTTGACGGTATCGCCACCAACACCGACCACACGCTTGATCAGATCTTGTTCATCGGCCGAAGGCAACAGGCCGATGAAGGTCATGAATTCCTTGAACTGCTTGACCCCCGCCGGATCCGGGGCGGCCTTCTTCAGCCCGTCCTTCTTGAGCCAGCCACCGGGATCCTTGAAGACGACGACGTCTCCGCGCTCCGGCTTGGATCCGAACCACGGGGTGAGCTTGTCGACCAGCACCCGGTCGCCGATCCGGATCGTCTGCTCCATGGAGCCCGACGGGATCACGAACGCCTGGACGAGGAAGGTCTTCAGGACCAGCGCGATGGCCAGGGCCACCCCGATGAGGATGGGGATTTCCTTGAGGTACGAGCGCTGTCTGCGGCGTTTGATGCGCCGTGCCTGGCGCCGCCGCTCGGCACGTCCGCCGGTGGGCCGCCCGCCCGCCCTGTGCCCGTCTCCCCCGCCCTCGCGGCCGTCCACGTCCGGCTCGCCGTCGGCGGCCTCCTGGAGCCCGTGCCGCGGACGCCCCCGGCTACCCATGCGGGCCTGCCGGGGCCGGTACGGCATCGAAGGCGGGCGGGCGGTCGATGCCGGTCCAGCGGCTGAACGGCCAGCTGATCAAGTCCGCCCTGCCGATCACCTTGTCGACGGGGACGGTGCCGCCGCCCGCTTCGCCCAGGTGATCGCGGGAGTCCCTGGACCGTGCCCGGTGATCCCCCATGACCCACAGCTTTCCCTGTGGCACCACGATGTCGAAGGGCACCGAGGACGGCGCGTTCCCCGGATACACATAGCCCTCGATGACGGGCTTGCCGTTCACTTCGATCCGCCCCCGTTTGTCGCAGCAGGTCACCCGGTCCCCTCCGATGCCGATCACGCGCTTGACGTAGTCGGTATCGGCAGGCCGGGCCAGTCCCAGCGCCGCGCCGGCTCCGCGCAGCAGCCCCGCGACGGGATTCTCCTCCGACTCCCTGTGAACGAAAGACCCCGTGCCGTCGAAAACGATCACATCGCCCCGGCGCGGCTCACCGCCGAAGCGGTACGCCAGCTTGTTGACCAGCACCCTGTCCCCGATCTTCAGGGTGTTCTCCATGGAGGAGCTGGGGATCAAAAAAGGCTGGACGACGAAGGCGCTCAGCAGGAGCAGGAACGCCAGGCAGATCACGAAGAGGGTGAGGGGCCGGAAGCGGAGCCCGGCCAGGGCGGCGAGAAAACGCGCGGAGCGCGACCGGTGCTCCGGCCCCTGGTCGGGGGCGGGAGAGCGGTCGCGCTCCGAGAGCTGTGCGTCGGTGTCCATCGGGCCCTGAGCCTATCCGGCCGGGTCCGGGCACCGTACGTGAGCCTGGTGAGGCGTTGCCGGGGCGCGGAAGGACGCGGCCCCGGCGGCACGACTCAGTTGTCGCGCTTCTCCTTGATCTTCGCGGCCTTGCCGCGCAGCTCACGGAGGTAGTACAGCTTGGCGCGACGGACGTCACCGCGGGTCACGAGCTCGATCTTCTCGACGATCGGGGTGTGCACGGGGAAGGTGCGCTCGACGCCGACGGAGAAGCTGACCTTGCGGACCGTGAAGGTCTCGCGCACGCCGGCGCCCTGACGGCGGATGACAACGCCCTTGAACTGCTGCACACGGGAGCGGTTGCCCTCGATGACGCGGACGTGGACGTTGACGGTGTCACCCGGGCGGAAGGCCGGGATGTCGCTGCGCAGCGACGCGGAGTCGACGGAGTCGAGAAGGTGCATGACCTACTGCTTTCTTCGTTGATGCCACAGGTCATCAACGGGATATCGAAGATGATGTTCGGATGCCGTTCCGTCGGGCGGGCGTCGTTCCCCCTGTGGCAGGGGCGCGCGCCGGACGCACACAGCAGCGGCCTATTCTTCCACGGCCTCGCCCGTCCGCCCAAATCGGCCGTCCTCGCCCGGCGCCCAGCCCAGTGCGGCGAGGATGGCGCGGTCCTTCTTGTCGAAGGCGGCGGGATCGGCACGCTCGATCAGGTCGGGACGGTTGCGGTCGGTGCGGCGGAACGCCTCGTCGCGGCGCCAGCGCGCGATCTTGCCGTGGTGACCGCTGATCAGCACCTCGGGGATGCCGCGCCCGCGCCACTCCGGGGGCTTGGTGTAGACGGGCCCCTCCAGGAGGTCGGCCATCGCACCGGGGGCGAACGAGTCGTCCTGGTGGGACGCGGCGTTCCCGAGCACTCCGGGGAGCAGCCGGGCCACGGCCTCGACCATGACGAGGACGGGGGCCTCACCGCCGGCCAGGACGTAGTCGCCGATGGACACCTCGCGGACGTCGACGCGGTCGCCGTACTCCTCGATGACGCGGCGGTCGATGCCTTCGTAGCGGGCCGGGGTGAACACCAGCCAGGGCTTGGCGGAGAGTTCGACGGCGAGCTGCTGGGTGAACGGTTCGCCGCTCGGGGTGGGGACGACGATCACCGGCTCACCGTCACCGGACGCGAGGACCTCGTCCAGCGCCTCGCCCCAGGGCTCCGGCTTCATGACCATGCCGGGCCCACCGCCGTAGGGGGTGTCGTCGACGGTGTTGTGCTTGTCGTGCGCCCAGTCCCGCAGGTCGTGGATGCGGACGTCGAGCTGCCCGCGGGCGCGGGCCTTGCCGACGAGCGAGACGTTCAGCGGTTCGAGGTACTCGGGGAAGATCGTGACGACGTCGAGCCTCATCAGCTGTCCTCGCGGGTCGACGCGATCTCGGCCTGGCTGTCGTCCAGGAGGCCGGGCGGCGGGTCGATGACCGCGCGCTGCTCCTCCAGGTCGATCTCCGGCACGATCTCGGCGACGAAGGGCACCATGACCTCGCTGCCGTCGGGCCGCTTGACGATCAGCAGGTCCTGGTAGGGCAGGTGGGAGACCTCGGTGATCCGGCCGACGGCGGTGCCGTCGCGGGTGACGACGTCGAGGTCCATCAGCTGGTGGTCGTAGAACTCCTCGGGGTCGTCCGGGACCTCGTCGGGGTCGACCTCCGCGATGAGCAGGATGTTGCGCAGCGCCTCGGCGGCCGTGCGGTCGCGTACGCCATCGAAGCGCAGCAGCAGCCGGCCGCTGTGCACCCGGCCGGTCTCGATGGTCAGCGGCCCGGCGGAGGCCGGCTCGGTGGCCAGGACGGCTCCAGGACCGAGCCGCAGCTCCGGCTCGTCGGTGCGTACCTCGACGGTGACCTCGCCCTTGATGCCGTGGGCGCGGCCGATCCGCGCGACTACCAGCTGCACGCTGCTCCCTCTTTGCGACTGAGCCGCCGCCGCTCTCGCGGATGCGGCCGAGGAACGTGAGGGTTCCTCGATGTAATGGTGACGGAGATGGGGTGATGTTGTCGGACGGCGGCGGCCGACGGGGCGCACAGCGCGTACGGCACGGCCGCCCGTCGTCACGGCGGGCGCGGGCGGCACCCGGCGGACGACAAAGGCCGGGGACGGCTCGAAAGCCTTCCCCGGCCCGAGCCGGTGCTCAACTTCTTCAGCGGACCTGGTCCACGTCGACGAGGTCGACGCGGATGCCCTTCCCGCCGATGGCGCCCACGACGGTCCGCAGCGCGCGGGCGGTACGGCCGTTGCGGCCGATCACCTTGCCGAGGTCGTCGGGGTGGACCCGGACCTCCAGCACGCGCCCGCGGCGCAGGGTGCGCGAGGCTACCTGCACGTCATCGGGGTTGTCGACGATGCCCTTGACGAGGTGCTCGAGGGCCTCCTCGAGCATGCTCAGGCCTCGGTCGACTCGGAGGTGGACTCGGCCGCAGCCTCGTCCGCCTTCTTGTCAGCCTTCTTCGCCTTCGGGGTGATGGCCTCACCCTTGGGCTCGTTGCCGGAGTCCTTGGCAGCGGCCTCGAAGAGGGCGCGCTTGTCGGCCTTCGGCTCGGCGACCTTCATCGGCGCCGGGGCCGGCAGGCCCTTGAACTTCTGCCAGTCGCCGGTGACCTTGAGGATGGCCATGACGGGCTCGGTCGGCTGCGCGCCGACACCCAGCCAGTACTGGACACGCTCGGAGTCGACCTCGATGCGCGAGGGGTTCTGCACCGGGTGGTACAGGCCGATCTCCTCGATGGCCCGGCCGTCACGGCGGGTGCGGGAGTCGGCGATGATGATGCGGTAGTGAGGCGCGCGGATCTTGCCCAGACGCTTCAGCTTGATCTTGACTGCCACGGGAGTGGTGTCTCCTGGTCTTGACGTGGTGGGGCACAACGGGATGCCACGTGGGGTTGCGGTACTCGGTATGCCCGATGGACGCGTCAGCCGGAGGAGAGAGGGGTCCTGTGCGACTGTCGAGTACAGCTGTCCATTGTGCCACACGCCGTCGGGTCAGCCGACCGCGGCCACCTCGGGGATGCGGAAGGGCTTGCCGCAGCCGCCGCAGACGATGGGCGCCTGGGCCAGCACGGACGGAACGACCCGGACGTTGCGTCCGCAGTCGCAGACGGCCTTGACGCGTACGCCGCCTCCGGAGGAGCCGTGGCGCGCGGCCGGGCCGCGGAAACTGCGGGCGCTGTCCGTGGCGGTCGCCATGGTGTGCGCCTTGAGGGCTCTGCCGAGCCGCTCGATGGTGGGCCGGTAGCGGCGCCTGGCTTCGGGGTTGAGCGTGACCAGGGAGAAACCGCTGCTGGGATGCGGTTCGTCGACGTGGTCCAGGCCCAGCTCCTCGGCGATCGTCAGGAACCGGCGGTTGTGGTAGCGGCCTGCACGGGAGGTGTCGCGGATGCCGCGGGCTGCGGCGATGCCGTGGACTGCCTCGTGGAGCAGCCGTTCGAAGGAGAGTTCGGCGCCACAGGCGGACGAGGACTCTCCGATCAGGGACTCGGGCGCGGCCAGGTCCGGCAGCTCGGGGTGGTGCCGTTGAATATCGGCCCAGGCGAGTGCCAGCTCGGCGGCGAGAACAGGCGGTGTCGTGCTCACGTCGTGACAACGAGCCGGGGTCGCCCAGTGTTCCGATACCGGGCCATCCCAAATAATTTGCACGTACCAGTCAGTTTCTGGTGAAGGGGCGCGCCGGGGGCGGGTGCCGCGATCTGTACGCAAGACGTGCACGGCGCATCAAGCTGGTACGTAACCCCGCGTACACCACGCGCCGTATCCGGGGCGCACGCCGGTCGCGCGGCGTGCTCGCCACCCGTCCCGTACACACCGTAGGGCCCGCGTGAACGGCGGGTGGGACCGGGTGGTGGCGGGCGGGTGCCGTCAACGGGCGAGCCCCCGGCCGGGGGTCCGGCAGGGGGCTCGCGTGTGGCGTTCCGTGCGGCTGCGTTCCTGTCGTCGGCCGGCGGTGGCGGTGTGACGGCAGGGGTCGGGGTGCGGCTCAGCCCATGAACTTCTTGAACTCCTCCGGGAGTTCGAAGTTCTGCGGATCCTGGCCGTCCTGCGGCAGGCCCAGCGGGTTGCCGGCCTGGGCGGCCTCGCGACGGGCCGCAGCCGCCGCCTCGTCGGCCTTGCGCTTCATCGGGTTACCGCTCTTGCGCTTGCCCTTGGCCTGCTTGACCTGCTTCTTCTTCTTGGCGCCGCCGCCACCCATGCCCGGCATCCCCGGCATGCCCGGCATGCCGCCGCCCTGGGCCATCTTCGACATCATCTTGCGGGCGTCGAAGAACCGCTCGACGAGGTTCTTGACGGCGCTGACGTCGACGCCGGATCCCTTGGCGATGCGGGCGCGGCGGGAGCCGTTGATGATCGTCGGTTCCTGGCGCTCGGCCGGGGTCATCGACTTGATGATGGCGGCCGTGCGGTCGACCTCGCGCTCGTCGAGGTTGTTGATCTGGTCCTTCATCTGGCCCATGCCGGGCAGCATGCCGAGCAGCTTCGAGATGGAGCCCATCTTGCGGACCTGTTCCATCTGGGCCAGGAAGTCGTCGAGCGTGAACTCCTTCGGCCCCTTCTGGAGCTTGGCCGCCATCTTCTCGGCCTCGGCCTGGCTGAAGGTCTGCTCGGCCTTCTCGATGAGCGAGAGCATGTCACCCATGCCGAGGATGCGGGACGCCATGCGGTCCGGGTGGAACGCGTCGAAGTCGTCCAGCTTCTCGCCGTTGGAGGCGAACATGATCTGCTTGCCGGTGACGTGCGCGATCGAGAGCGCGGCACCACCGCGGGCGTCGCCGTCGAGCTTGGAGAGGACGACGCCGTCGAAGCCGACGCCGTCGCGGAACGCCTCGGCGGTGTTGACCGCGTCCTGGCCGATCATCGCGTCGACGACGAAGAGGATCTCGTCCGGGCTGACCGCGTCACGGATGTCCGCGGCCTGCTGCATCAGTTCCTGGTCGATACCGAGGCGGCCCGCGGTGTCGACGATGACGATGTCGTGGACCTTGGTCTTGGCGAACTCGATCGAGTCCTTGGCGACCTGGACCGGGTCACCGACGCCGTTGCCTGGCTCGGGCGCGTAGATCGCGATGCCGGCGCGCTCGGCGACGACGGAGAGCTGGTTGACGGCGTTGGGGCGCTGGAGGTCGCAGGCGACCAGCAGCGGGCTGTGGCCCTGGCCCTTGAGCCAGTGGCCGAGCTTGCCGGCGAGGGTGGTCTTACCCGCGCCCTGGAGGCCGGCCAGCATGATGACGGTCGGCGCGGTCTTGGCGAAGCGCAGCCTGCGGGTCTCGCCGCCGAGGATGCCGACGAGCTCCTCATTGACGATCTTGATGACCTGCTGGGCGGGGTTCAGCGCCTGGGAGACCTCGGAACCGGTGGCGCGCTCCTTGACCTGCTTGATGAAGGCGCGGACGACGGGGAGCGCGACGTCGGCCTCAAGGAGGGCGATACGGATCTCGCGCGCCGTGGCGTCGATGTCCGCCTCGGAGAGGCGGCCCTTGCCCCGAAGGTTTTTGAAGGTACTCGCCAAGCGGTCGGAAAGCGTATCGAACACGGCGGTCGTCGATCCTCGGGGTCGGGGGCGGAGACAATCGCCTCCTAGGGTATCCGGCCCGGCAAGCGTGCCACCCTGGCCGGTCGGATTCGCCCGGACGGGGCGGGCACGGGCCCGCCGTGCGCCCGGCCGCCGCCGGTCGTCCCGCCGCCGGTCGTCCCGCCGCCGGTCGTCCCGCCACCGGACGGCCCCGTCAGCGCAGGGCCGTCTCCACCGACTCCGCCAGCGCCGCCGCCTCCGTCTCCGTCAGCGGCGAGCCGTCCTCGTGTGTGACGTAGACGGTGTCGACCGCGTCCGCGCCCAGGGTGCTCACGTGCGCGCTGCGCACCCGTACCCCGGCCGCGTCCAGAGCGCATCCGATGCGGTGCAGCAGGCCGTGGGTGTCGTGCGCGCGGACCTCGATGACGGTGGCGGTGCGGGAGCTGCCGGGGACGGCGGTGACCCGGGGCGGCGGGGCGAGGAGGGCGCGGGAGCGGCGTGCGTAGGCGCGTTCGCGTTCGGCGAGGCGGGCGGGGATGTCGAGGGAGCCGTCGAGGGCCCGTACGAGGTCGGCGCGGAGCCGGGCGGCCTGGGGCAGGGAGCCGTATGCGGCGGCCACCCGCCAGCTGAGGAGGAGGACGTGGCCTTCGCCGACGGGGTCGAGGGCGCGCAGGTCGGCGGCGCGGACGGTGAGGCGGTGCAGGGCCAGGACGCCGGTGGCGGCGGCCAGCACACCTGGCCTGTCGGGGACGGCGATGAGCAGTTCGACGCCGACGGGCTCGGGTGCGGCGGTCGCGTCCCGCGGTGTCGCGGCGGGTGGGTCGGCGCGGGGGTGCAGGGCGAGGACGGGTTCGCCGGTGCGGGCGGCTTCGACGGCCAGCCGTTCCTGTTCGGCCGTCGGCGCGTCCGTGCCGCTCCCCGCTGCGGGTTCGCCCGCGAGCTGCGCCGCGACGCGGCGGACGAGGTCGGCGACGAGGCCGCCGCGCCAGGCGCTCCAGGCGGCGGGCCCGGTGGCGAGCGCGTCGGCCTCGGTGAGGGCGTGCAGCAGTTCCAGGGTGCCGGTGCTGCCGACGGCGGCGGCGACGGCGGTGAGGGTTTCGGGGTCGTCGAGGTCGCGCCGGGTGGCGGTCTCGATGAGCAGCAGGTGGTGGCGTACGAGGGTGGCGATGACGGCGGTGTCGTGGCTGTCGAAGCCGAGCCGGGTGGCCGTGTCGCGGGCGATGGTCTCGCCCGCGACGCTGTGGTCGCCTGGCCGGCCCTTGCCGATGTCGTGCAGCAGGGCGGCGACGAGCAGCAGGTCGGGGCGGTGCACGCGGCGGGTGAGCGCGGCGGCCCGGACGGCGGTTTCGACGAGATGGCGGTCGACGGTCCAGGTGTGGACGGCGTTGCGCTGCGGGCGGCAGCGGACCCGTTCCCAGTCGGGCAGCAGCCGCGTGACGATGCCCTCGGCCTCCAGGGATTCCCAGACGGGCACGGTGGGGGCGCCCGCGCCGAGCAGGGTCACCAGCTGTTCGCGTGCCTCGGCCGGCCACGGTACGGGCAGGGCCGCCCCGGCGGCGGCGCAGCGGCGGACGGCGTGCAGCGAGAGCGGCAGCCCGGTCTGGGCCGCGGCGGCTGCGGCGCGCAGGATCAGGGCCGGGTCGCGTTCGGGCCGTGCGGTGCGGGCCAGTACGGCTTCGCCGTCGAGTTCGACGACGCCGTCGGCGAGCGGGGAGCGCTCCCCCCTGCCCGCGGTGCGGCTGCCGCTGAGCAGGCCGCGCAGCAGCGGACGGACGGACCGGGCGCGCAGTACCCGGCCGGCCTCGCGCCAGGTGACGTCGGTGGCGTAGGAGATCGTGCGGGCGGCTTCGTAGGTCTGCCGCAGCAGAGTGTCGGCGTCGAGCACACCGAGGGCGGCGGCGACCTGGTCCTGTTCCTGGAGGGCGAGCCGGTCGGTGGCCCGGCCGGTCACCAGGTGGAGCGCGTCGCGGGTGTCGAGGAGGCGGGTGCGGGCGGCTTCGAGGCCGTCGCGGGGGGCGTCGGCGAGCCAGGAGGCGGCGACGGCGCGGAGTGCGACGGCGTCGCGCAGTCCGCCGCGGGCGTCCTTGAGGTCGGGTTCGATGAGGTATTGGAGTTCGCCCTGCCGGTCGGCGCGTTCGCGCCACAGGTCGTGGAGTTCGGGCAGCCGCTTGGGTGCGCTCTCGCGCCAGTCGGCGTAGGCGGTGGTGCGCAGTGCGGCGGTGAGTCCGGGGTCTCCTGCGATGTGCCGGGCGTCGAGCAGGCCGAGCTGCACCTTCAGGTCGTCGCGTGCCGCCTTGCGGGCCTGGGCGGGGGTGCGGACGGAGTGGTCGAGGTCGATGCCGAGGTCCCAGACGGGGTACCAGAGGTGGTCGGCGAGTGCGGCCACGGCGGCGGGTCCTGCCCGGCCGTCGTGGAGCAGGAGGAGGTCGAGGTCGCTGCGCGGGGAGAGTTCGCCGCGGCCGTAGCCGCCGACCGCGACGAGGGCGGCGCCCGGCACGCCGGATGCGGCCGACGCCGCGGTCAGCAGGGCGGCCAGCCAGTCGTCGGTGAGCCGGGCGAGTGCGGCGCGGCGGTCGGGGCCGCGCGATGCGGGGTCCTGGAGGAGTCGCAGCCGGGCGCCCGGGTAGCCGCCGTCCCGGGGGGCGGGGTGTGGTGCGGGTGCGGCGGCCGGCCGTGCGGTGTCCTCGGCGCTCTCGGTCAACTCGGGTGCTCCTCGGTCGTGGTCCCCCGCGTGTTTCCGGCCCCCGGTGTGTCCTTGTCCGCCGTTGTCACAGGGCGTCGGGGCCGCGCTCGCCGGTGCGTACCCGTACCGCGTCGTCGACGGGGACGCTCCACACCTTCCCGTCGCCGATCTTGCCGGTGCGGGCGGCCTCGACGACGACGTCCACCAGTTGTTCGGCGTCGGCGTCCGTCACGAGGACCTCGATGCGGATCTTCGGCACCAGGTCGACGGTGTACTCGGCGCCGCGGTAGACCTCGGTGTGGCCGTGCTGCCTCCCGTAGCCGCTGGCCTCGGTGACGGTCAGGCCGTGCACGCCGAACGACTGGAGTGCCTCCTTCACCTCGTCGAGGCGGTGCGGCTTGATGACTGCCGTGATGAGCTTCATGCGTCCACCTTCTTCGCCGTGTCCGGGCCCGTGCCCCGGTCCGTGCTCTGCGTGTGTGCCGGGGCCGGGACGGCCTTGCGGGCCAGCACGCCGCCGCCCGCGCCGGTGAAGTCGTACGCCGTCTCGGCGTGCGCGGCCTGGTCGACGCCGGTGATCTCCTCGTCCTCGGCGATCCGGAAGCCCATCACCCGGTCGACGGCCTTGGCAAGGAGGTAGCTGACGACCAGGGAGTAGAGCAGGACGCCGAGCACGCCGACGGCCTGCTTGCCGAGCTGTTCGAGGCCGCCGCCGTAGAAGAGGCCCTTGGCCTTGCTCTGTACGCCGCCGGTCGCGAACAGGCCCACCAGCAGCGATCCCGCGATGCCGCCGACGAGGTGGACGCCGATGACGTCGAGGGAGTCGTCGTAGCCGAAGCGGTACTTCAGGCCGACCGCCATCGCGCACAGCACGCCGGCGATGGCGCCGACGGCGAGGGCGCCGAGCGGGCTGACCGCGCCGCAGGCCGGAGTGATCGCGACGAGTCCGGCGACCGCGCCGGATGCGGCGCCCAGGGTGGTGAAGGCGCCGTGCCGCAGCTTTTCGTAGGCGAGCCAGCCGAGCATCGCGGCGGCGGTGGCGACCTGGGTGTTGACGAAGGCGACGGCGCCGACGCCGTCGTCGTTGCCGAGCCAGGAACCGGCGTTGAAGCCGAACCAGCCGAACCAGAGCAGGCCGGCGCCGAGCATCACCAGGGGCAGGCTGTGCGGTCGCATCGGGTCCTTCTTGAAGCCGATGCGCTTGCCGACGACCAGGAGGACGCCGAGCGCCGCGGCGCCCGCATTGATGTGCACGGCGGTGCCGCCGGCGAAGTCGATGACGCCCAGCTTGAAGAGCCAGCCGCCCTCGCCCCACACCCAGTGGGCGACGGGGAAGTAGACGACGGTGACCCACAGGGCGGTGAACAGCGTCCAGGCGGTGAACTTGACGCGGTCGGCGAGTGCCCCGCTGATCAGCGCGGGGGTGATCACCGCGAACATCAGCTGGAAGACGGCGAAGACGTAGACCGGGACGGTGGTGGAGCCCCACAGCTCGGTCAGGCCGATGCCGCTGAGCCCCGCGAAGTCGCCGTCCCAGCCGATGACGCCGCCGCGGTCGGAGCCGAAGGCGAGGCCGAATCCGTACAGGACCCAGAGGACCGTGACGATGCCCAGGCTGATGAAGCTCATCATCAGCATGTTGAGCACGCTCTTGACCCGGACCATGCCGCCGTAGAAGAAGGCGAGGCCGGGCGTCATGACCATCACGAGTGCGGAACAGATCAGCAGGAATCCGGTGTTGGCCGGGCTCAGCGTGACCTTGTCGGCCGCGAGGCCGTCTGCGAGCGTCAGGATGCCTGGGGGCATCGGCGTCTCCTCGTCGTCGATGCGGCCCGTGCGGGGTGCCGTGCCAGGGCGGGCCGTCGTTCGTCACGAGGCTGTCGCAGCGCGGTTTCGGCCACCGCCCGCCGGTGTTTCGCCACCGTGACGAAGGCCGCGCCGGTGTTACGCCCGGGTGAATTCCCGGGCCCGCCGGGCGGCTGCCCGTTCGGCTCGCCGCCCCCGCCGTGACATCGAGCGGCGCCCAGCGGACGCCGCAGGACGTGGCCCGACCGCGGTCGCCACCCGTGTGACCTGGCGTGGGGAAGCCGAGTCGGGCTGTACGGGGTGGTGGCCGCGGCCGGGGGCTGGGGGGGGGCGGGTGCCGTCAGACGGCCTCCGATTCGGGGAGCTGCCTGGCCAGTTCGTCGCTGAGCCGGATCACTTCGGCGACGCCGTCGTAATCCCGTACGGCGCTGTCCACGGTCTTCCGCAGCCGGGTGTTGACCCGTTCCGAGCGGACCTGCTGGGCGAAGGGGATCGCCTGCTGCGCGAGCTCGGCGCACCGCTCGGGCTCCCGCTGGAGCAGGTGCACGGAGGCCATCCCGATGAGGTTGAGTGCATACGACCGCTGGTGCTCGGGGTCCTTGCCGAAGAGTTCGACCGCGCGCTCCATGATCGGCTCGGCGAGCGAGGCGTAGGTGGGGCTGCGGCCCGCCACATAGGCGAGGTCGCGGTAGGAGTGGGCGTTCTCGGCGTTCAGTTCCGCCTCGGAGAAGAAGCGGATCCAGTCCGGCTCGGGCTCGCCCGGCACGGTGTCGGAGAAGGTGTCCTCGGCCATCCGCACGGCCCGCTTGACCTTGCTGGGCTGGCCCATCCCCGCGTACGCGCGCGCCTCCATCGCGTACAGCATGGCCTGGGTGCGCGCGGTGGCCGTCTCGCGGCTGCCGTACTGGGCGAGGTGGATCAGCTCCAGCGCGTCGTCAGGGCGGCCGAGGTGGATCATCTGCCGGCTCATGCTGGAGAGGATGTACGAGCCGAGCGGCCGGTCGCCGGCTTCCTTGGCGGCGTGCAGGGCGAGCACGAAGTACTTCTGGGCGGTGGGCTGGAGCCCGATGTCGTAGCTCATCCAGCCGGCCAGTTCGGCCAGTTCGGCGGCGACGTTGAACAGCCGCTTGGCGATGTGCTCGGGCTGCGGTTCCTGGAGGAGGTCGGTGACCTCGTGCAGCTGGCCGACGACGGCCTTGCGCCGCAGCCCGCCGCCGCACTGCGCGTCCCACTGCCGGAACATCGCGGTGGTCTGCTCCAGCAGGTCGAGTTCCGGTTCCGACAGCCGCGCCGGGCGCCTGCCGCGCTCCTGGCCCGTTTCGGCTCCGTGCGCGCCCGGCGCGGCGGGGACCGGAACCAGCCAGCGCTGCATCGGCTCGATGAGGGTGGGCCCGGCGGCCAGCGCGAGGGAGGTGCCGAGGAATCCGCGGCGCGCCAGCATCAGGTCGCTGCGGGAGAACTCGCTGATCAGGGTGACGGTCTGCGGCCCGGCCCAGGGCAGGTCGACGCCGGATACGGACGGGGACTGGCGTGCGGAGCGCAGGCCGAGTTCCTCGATGCCGACGACGCAGCCGAAGCGTTCGGAGAACAGCTCGGACAGGATCCGCGGGATGGGCTCGCGCGGCTGTTCACCGTCCAGCCAGCGGCGGACGCGTGAGGTGTCGGTACTGATGTGGTGCGCGCCCATCTGCCGGGCTCTGCGGTTGACCTGCCGCGCCAGTTCGCCCTTGGACCAGCCGCTGCGCACAAACCATGATCCCAACTGCGCGTTGGGACGCTTTTCGGCAGTGCCGCTGCCATTGCCGCCCACTGGAACGCCCCCAAACGTTGTCGCCCGCCGCGAACTCTCCACAGGAGGCCGCCTGTTGCCGCATCTTCCCCGGGCACCTCCACCCGACCACTGAATCCGGCCACCTCGCCCGGCCGGATGCGGCGCGGTCCTTGCCACCGGCATACCCGTGCGAACGATGCCACTTCCGGGTTCGTGTACTGAACGTAATCCGACGATCACGCTCCTCGCGAGGGCGCTCGCGGAAACGCCACCATTCGCCACCCCTTCGAATGAACTCCCGGCCTGCTCCGCACGATTGACTTGACACCGGTCGAGCACGATCGGACGGATCGGGGTCCGCAGCGGTGCCCGCGCCCCGGCGCACCACCCCTGGAGCGGCGCCCCTCTCCGGGGCCCCGCGGACCCTGCGGCCCGCCAACGGAGCGTCACCGCACGGCACTTGACTCCGCCCGTCGGCCCGCCACCACCGGCACACACGCACCACCCGTAGGAGAGGACATGGACTTCACCATCGGCGGCATCCGGGAGATGCGGCCCGGCTCGCGGCGCCGCGCCCGCTCACCCGAGAGCACGGCGGTGGCGGAGTACACCGGCCTGTGGGGCTGGGACGTCGTCCCCGGCGCCCGCGCGGCACGCACCGGCAGCGGCCGTACGGACTGCTCGTGCGGCGACGCCGACTGCCGAGCCCCCGGCGCGCATCCGCTGTCCTTCGGCCGTGAGGTACCCGCCGGGGCCACCCTGGAGAGCGCGGTCGACGCCTGGTCGCGGACCCCGGGGGCGGCGGTGCTCCTGCCGGTGGGGCGGTCGTTCGACGTGCTCGACGTCCCAGCGGACGCGGGCCGGTGCGCCCTGGCGCGCCTGGAACGGATGGGGCTGCCGCTCGGCCCGGTGGCGCTGGCCCCCACGGGGCGCGCGTGGTTCTTCGTCGCCCCCGGTGCCGCCGCCGGGCTGCCCGATCTGCTCTACCGGACGGGCTGGGACGACGCGGCGCTCGACCTGCGCCCGCTGGGGGACGGCGACCACCTCACCGCTCCCCCGTCCGACCTCGGCGCACTCGGCCCGGTGCGCTGGCTGCGCCCGCCCACTCTGGACACCGCGGGCCGCCCGCCGCAGGCCCGGTTGCTGCTGGGCACGCTCGCGTATGCCTGCCAGCGGTCGGGGCGCCGTCCGGGGCGCTGAGACACCACGTACGACGGGGCGTCCGGCGGCCGGGCTGGACGACGGGCGCCGAAGGCCGGGAGCCGGAGCGCACGCCGGTGGCGGGGGCGCACGCCAGGTGTGGACCACTGCGCCGGATGGGGTGATCGCGCGCCGGGCGCGGAGGCCGTTCCGCCGCATCCACGGTGGCCGGCGACCCCGAATTTCCCCTCACATATGACCGAAACCGTGTTCCGCGCCACTGCGTTCGCCGCCCGCCCCGGCCCCGCCGAACCGCCGCCCCACACAACGGCACCGGCCTCCGCCGCCCGCTCCTGGCGGGTGACGGAGGCCGGTGCGTTCCGGGCTCCGGGGAGCGGTCGTACGCTCCTGGTCCGGGGATTCAGTCGCCGATCAGCGCGTCGACGAACGCCTCAGGCTCGAACGGCGCCAGGTCATCGGCGCCCTCTCCCAGACCGATGAGCTTGACCGGCACTCCCAGCTCCCGCTGGACCGCGACGATGATGCCGCCCTTGGCGGTGCCGTCGAGCTTGGTCAGCACCACGCCGGTGATGTCCACGACCTCGGCGAAGACCCGCGCCTGCACCAGGCCGTTCTGTCCGGTGGTGGCGTCCAGGACGAGCAGCACCTCGCCGACCGGGCCGTGCTTCTCCACGACCCGCTTGACCTTGCCCAGCTCGTC
This sequence comes from Streptomyces sp. NPDC048644, assembly GCF_043199105.1. NCBI lineage: Bacteria > Bacillati > Actinomycetota > Actinomycetes > Kitasatosporales > Streptomycetaceae > Streptomyces > Streptomyces sp. NPDC048644. Next base: position 66,878 of record NZ_JBICVO010000016.1, on the reverse strand, counting down.
CATCAGACCGGTCTTGGTGTGCAGCCGGCCCGCGGTGTCGATGAGGACGACGTCGGCGCTCTCGGCGATGCCCTCCTTCACCGCGTCGAAAGCGATGGACGCCGGGTCACCGCCCTCGGGGCCGCGGACCGTACGGGCACCGACCCGCTCGCCCCAGGTCTGGAGCTGGTCGGCGGCGGCGGCGCGGAAGGTGTCGGCCGCGCCCAGGACCACGGACTTGCCGTCGGCGACCAGGACCCGGGCGAGCTTGCCTGTGGTGGTGGTCTTACCGGTGCCGTTGACGCCGACGACCATGACGACACCGGGGATCTCGCCGCCGCCGTTGCCGATGCCGTTGCCGGTGTGCACGGAGCGGTCGGCCTCGGTGCCGATGAGGGTGAGCAGCTCCTCGCGCAGCAGCTCGCGCAGCCCCTCGGGGGTGCGGGTGCCGAGGACCTTGACCCGCTCGCGCAGCCGGTCGACCAGTTCCTGGGTGGGGGCGACGCCGACGTCCGCGGTGAGGAGGGTGTCCTCGATCTCCTCCCAGGTGTCCTCGTCGAGGTGTTCCCGGGAGAGCAGCGTCAGCAGGCCCTTGCCCAGGGTGTTCTGCGAACGCGAGAGCCGGGCGCGCAGCCGCACCAGGCGGCCCGCGGTCGGCTCGGGGATCTCGATCTCCGGGGCGGCGGGCGCCTCGGGCTCGGCGACCGGCGCCTCGGCCACGGGGGCCTCGGCGGTCGGCAGGCCGACTTCTTCGATGGTGCGACGGGGTTCGTCGCGTGGGGTCTCGGCTTCCTCACCGACCTGCGGCTCTGCAGGCGGCGCGGTGACGGATGGCGTAGGGGAGGCGGCCGGCGGGGACGGCGGCAGCTGCTTCTTCTTGCGGCTGCTGACGACGAGCCCGCTGATCGCGCCGAGCGCGACCACGGCGATGACTACAGCAAGGATGACGATTTCCATAACCCCCCCAGTATCAGCCACGCACCGCCGCCCGTGGCCGCACGCGCCGAACCCGTGGGCGCCGCGTCCCGATTCGGTACGGCGGCCGGGTCCGGGGTGCGCGCAGGGCCGACGAGACCCCCACCCCTGTCCGAAAAGTGCTGGTCAGAGCGGTACGGGCGGCCTGGTTCGGGTTTTCGTCGGAAGTGGTCGAGGTGTCTGCTCGTCGGTGGATCCAAGTGGACGTACGGCGCGAAGTTGGACCAAAGTACGATGGTGGACGGCTGCGCAACGCGCGTAGAGTCCTGCCAACCGAAGCTGGCCGGGCACCACAGCCGCTGCCTTGGCGCCTCTCTTCCGGGGGTGCCTCCCAGATCCCGCGCACGGAGACACCTGCACCATGGGCACCACGTCCACTCCCGAAACCGACGGCGCCGTCGAGACACGAGGCATCGAGCCCGTACCCGACAGCGAACGCCACGGCCGCGTCCGCGAGCTCTTCCCCACGTGGGTCGCGGCCAACATCAGCGTGCTGCTGCTCACCATGGGGGCCTCCCTGGTGGTCACCAACGGGCTGAACTTCTGGCAGGTCGTCCTGGTGGCCGCCATCGCCGTGTCGATCGCGTTCGGCATGGTCGGCGTGCTCTCGGTGTCCGGGAAGTGGGGCGGTGCGCCCGGCGCGATGCTCTCCCGGGCCACCTTCGGCGTCCGCGGCAACTACTTCCCCGGGGCGATCCTGTGGGTGGCCCGCTTCGGCTGGGAGACCATCAACGCGGTCACCGGCGCGTACGCGGTGCTGACGGTGCTGAATCTGCTGTTCGGCGTCCGGAGCAACAACGCCCTGATCGTCATCACCCTGCTCGCCTTCGTGGCCTGCACGTTCCTGGTCAGCGGGATGGGCCGCAAGGCGCTGAACCTCTGCAACCGGTACTCGACGTATCTGTTCGGCCTGTTCACGGTGATGGTGCTGGTCTACCTGATCGCCACGATGGACTGGCACGCGATCTTCACGAAGAAGGCGGGCACCACCGCGATGGTGATCGCCGGCATCGGCACCATCGCGGCGGGCGGCATCAGCTGGGTGCCCACGGGCCCCGACTTCGCGCGCTACCTGCCGCACTCCGCGTCCGGCCGCAAGATCGTCGGCACCACCGTCTCCGGCGCGGCCCTGGTGCTGCTCCCGATGGTGCTGATGGGCGGCGTGATGGCGGTGTCCAACCCGAAGCTGGCCGGTCAGAACACCGACCCGATGTCGTTCCTCGGCACGATCCTGCCGACCTGGCTCGCGGTCCCCTACCTGATCACCGCACTGGTCGGGATGGTGCTGATCAACAGCCTGTCGATGTACTCCGCGGGCTTCACGGCACAGACCATGGGCGTCAAGCTGCCGCGGGCCCTGGCGGTGAGCATCAACGCCGTCATCAGCCTCGTCGGCGGCCTGTTCATGATGCTGGTGGCCAAGGACTTCATCGGGCAGTTCATCACCTTCCTGACGCTCCTCGCGGTCTCCTTCTCGGCCTGGATCGGCGTCTACGGCGTGGACATGGCCCGCCGCCGCGCCCTGGCGGTCCGCTACGACGCGGCGAGCTTGATGAACACCGGCCGCGGCAGCCGTTACTGGTACGCAGGCGGCTTCTGCTGGCAGGCCATGACGGCCTGGGCGGTGGCACTCGCCGCGGGCATCTGCTTCACCAAGGTCCAGTGGTTCACCGGCCCGCTGGCCACCACCTGGATCGGCGCGAACGGCCTGGGCTGGGCGGCCACGATCCTGATCGCGGCGGCACTCTTCGCCCTGCTGCCCCGGCCGAAGGAGACCGTCCGGGCCGACGGCCCGCGCACCTCCGGCGCCCCCGAGCCTCGGCACCCGGCCGAGGTCGGCTGACACGACCGCACGGCAGCCGCCGCCCCGGGGAACCACACCGTTCGCCCGGGGCGACGGCCAACCCCCGCCCCGGCGGCCGTGGTTGACTCCCGCCCCCTAGAAATCTGACGTCGCGTCAGTTAGCGTCCCCTGCGCCACCCGCCCGGCGAAGGGGACGCTGTCATGCCCGTCACGGTCCTGCGCTTCAATCTCGTCGACCCCTCCCCCACCGCCGACACCCTCGGCGCCCGCTACCGCGCCGCGCTGGAGATGGCCGCGTTCGCCGACGACCGCGGCCTGACCACCGTGCAGACCGAGGAACACCACGCCACCACCAACGGCTGGATGCCCTCACCGCTCGCCTTCGCCGGCGCGGTCTTCGGCGCCACCCGCCGGATCAACGTCACCGTCTCCGCGCTGATCACGCCGCTGCACGACCCGCTGCGGCTGGCCGAGGACATCGCCGTGCTCGACCTGCTCAGCGGCGGCCGGCTGGTCACCGTCGCCGGAATCGGCTACCGGCCGCAGGAGTACGCGGCGCACGGCAAGGACTGGAAGGGCCGCGGCGCGCTCCAGGACGAGGTGCTCGCGACGCTGCTCGCCGCCTGGACCGGCGAGCCGTTCCGCTACCGGGACCGCACCGTGCAGGTCACCCCGCGCCCGTACACCCGGCCGCATCCGCTGCTGCTGATCGGCGGCAGCTCCCGGGCCGCGGCCCGCCGCGCCGCCCGTCTGGGCCTCCCCCTCTTCCCCAGCGCGCACCTGCCCGAGCTGGAGGCGTACTACCAGGAGCGGTGCGCCGCGTACGGCACCGAGGGCTGGGTGCTCCAACCGGCCGCCCGCACCCGCCTGTTGCACGTTTCGGACGACCCGGACCGCACCTGGGCGACGTACGGGGCCCACCTGCTGCACGAGGCCCGCACCTACGCGTCCTGGCAGTCCGACGACATCCGCTCGGCCGTACGCTCCGGCGCGCGGGATGTGGCGGAGCTGCGTGCGGAAGGCATCTACCGCGTGGTCACCCCCGACGCGTGCGTGCGGATGGCCGAAGAGGCGGGCCCGCAGGGCTCGTTGGTCCTGCATCCGCTGTGCGGCGGGATGCCGGTGGACGAGGGCTGGCGGTCGTTGCACCTGTTCGCCGAGCAGGTGCTGCCGCGGATCGGGGCGGGGGCCGGCGGCGGGGGCTGAGGCGGCGGCCGGCCCGGGGACCGGCCGCCGCCCGGAGTTCAGCCCTGCGGGTAGAAAACGAACAGGGTGCAGCCCTGGGCGGACTGCGGAATGTGCCAGGATCCGGCCGGCGCGTGGATGAACGTGCCCGCGGGGTGCGCGCGGTCCCCGTCGTGGAACACCCCGTCGACCACGAAGACTTCCTCAGGTCCCGGCTCGTGCAGATCGACGCCTTCCCAGCAACTCCCCGGATCCAGCTCCACGACCATGGCGCTGGCGCCGTTCTCGCCGGTCCACAGCGGCCGGCAGCGGATCCCGGGGAACACCTCCTGCACGGGGGCGTCGGCCACCGTACGGTGCAGGTATCCGGCCGTGCCGCCGACCGCACCGCCCTGCGCCGGCAGCGGCACGCCGCCGTCCACGACCGTTGCCGTCGTGCCGGTCTCCGCGGCCCCACGCGTATCCGTATCCATGTCCCTGTCCATATCCCTGTTCATACCCATCGTCTTCTCGATATCCGCCCCCGTAGCGCTGATCCTGTCGGGTATCGCGGGGGATATCCACGGCTCCGGCGTCCGGGCGTGGCGATCGGTACGGGAGTTGACGCCGCCATTACGCGGCGCTGCCCCGGCTCTCGGAATGAGCCGGGGCAGCGTCCACGTGCGAGGAGAAGGACTGGCGGGGTGGTTAGCCCATCTCCTCCAACGCCTTGCCCTTGGTCTCCTTCACGAACTTCAGCACGAAGGGGATCGAGAGCAGGGCGAAGAACATGTAGATCACGTAGGTGCCGGAGAGGTTCCAGTCCGACAGGCTCGGGAAGCTCGCGGTGATGGCCCAGTTGGCGATCCACTGCGCGGACGCGGCGACGCCCAGCGCGGCGGCACGGATGCGGTTGGGGAACATCTCGCCGAGGAAGACCCAGACCACGACGCCCCAGGAGAGGGCGAAGAAGAGCACGAACCCGTGGGCGGCGATCAGGGCGACGGTGCCCTCGGTGGTGGGCAGCGTGCCGGCCGCGGTCTTGGCCGAGAAGGCCCAGGCTTCCAGGGCGAGCGCGACGGCCATACCGGCCGAGCCGATGAGCGCCAGCGGGCGGCGGCCGATCCGGTCGACGAAGATCATCGCGATCACGGTGCCGATGATGTTGATGATCGACGTCGTGAAGCTGTAGAAGAACGAGCTGCTCGGATCGATGCCGACGGACTGCCACAGCGTCGACGAGTAGTAGAACGCGACGTTGATGCCGACCAGTTGCTGGAACACCGACAGGCCGATGCCGACCCAGACGATCGGCAGGAAGCCCTTCTTGCCGCCGAGCAGGTCCGTGAACTTCGACTTGTGCTCGCGGTGCATCGCCTCCTCGATCTCGACGACCCGCGCGTCGAGATCGACCGTCTTGCCCTCGACGTCGGCCAGCACCTTCTTGGCCTTGTCGACCTTGCCGACGGAGATCAGGAAGCGCGGCGACTCGGGAATGACGAAGGAGAGCAGGCCGTAGACGAGCGCCGGGACGACCATCACGCCGAGCATCCACTGCCACGCTTCGAAGCCGGCGAGCTTGCCGCGCTGGTTGCCGTCGGCGAGGTTGAGGATGCCCCAGTTGACGAGCTGGGAGACGGCGATGCCGATGACGATCGCAGCCTGCTGGAAGGAGCCGAGCCGGCCGCGGTAGGCGGGCGGCGACACCTCGGCGATGTAGGCGGGGCCGATGACCGAGGCCATGCCGATCGCGATCCCGCCGAACACCCGCCACATGGCCAGGTCCCAGAGGGCGAACGGCAGGGCGGAGCCGATCGCGCTGATGATGAACAGCACCGCGGCGATCTGCATCACGCGGATGCGGCCGATGCGGTCCGCGATCCGGCCCGCCGTGGCCGCGCCGATGGCACAGCCGATCAGCGCGATGGCGATCACCTGGGCGAGGATGGCCGACCCGACGTCGTAGCGCCCGCGGATCGCCTCGACGGCACCGTTGATCACGGAGCTGTCATAGCCGAAGAGGAAGCCGCCCATCGCGGCAGCCGCGGTGATGAAGATGACATGGCCGAGGTGTTCCGGCTGGGCCTTGCGGCCTTCCGGGACCGCCGGCTGCGCGGTGCTGGTCAACGTGTACTCCAGTGGCCCGGCTGCGCTGCCGGGCGTAGGGGGCTGGCCCTCCCAGTGGCGCATACGTTGGGGACACCCACCACTTGAAGGTAAAAACAACGTTGCCGAGACTATGCCTTCAAGTTTCTAAGTCAATAGGGCGTGATGGATTTGTTTCACGGCACCACAGAGCCCACTTCATTCAAGTTCTGAAGAGAGGCTGGCTGACCTCAGCAAAGGCCCCGCGGCCTCATCGCAGCCGTTGGCTGATGACCTTGGACACCCCGTCGCCCTGCATCGAAACGCCGTACAGGGCGTCGGCGACCTCCATCGTCCGCTTCTGGTGCGTGATCACGATCAGCTGGGAGCTTTCCTGAAGCTCCTCCATGATCCCGATCAGCCGCTGGAGGTTGGTGTCGTCGAGCGCCGCCTCCACCTCGTCCATCACGTAGAACGGGCTGGGCCGCGCCTTGAAGATCGACACCAGCAGCGCCACGGCCGTCAGCGACCGCTCGCCGCCGGACAGCAGCGAGAGCCGCTTGACCTTCTTCCCCGGCGGGCGCGCCTCCACGTCCACACCGGTGGTCAGCATGTTGCCGGGGTCGGTCAGCACCAACCGGCCCTCGCCGCCCGGGAAGAGCCGCGCGAAGACCCCCTGGAACTCCCGCGCGGTGTCCTCGTACGCCTCGGTGAAGACCTGCTCGACCCGCTCGTCGACCTCCCTGACCACCTGCATCAGGTCGGCCCTGGTCTTCTTCAAGTCTTCAAGCTGTTCACTGAGGAACCGGTGCCGCTCCTCCAGCGCCGCGAACTCCTCAAGCGCCAGCGGGTTCACCTTCCCGAGCTGCTGGTACGCCCGCTCGGCCGCCTTCAGCCGCTTCTCCTGCTCGGCCCGTACGTACGCCACCGGCAGGTTCCGCGGATGCTCCGGGTCATCGGGCAGCTGCTCGCCGTCGGCCGCGGGCGACGGCGGCACCGGCTGGTCGGGGCCGTACTCCGCGACAAGACCGGCCGGCTCCACCCCCAGCTCCTCCAGCGCCTTGGTCTCCAACTGCTCGATCCGCATGCGCTTCTCGGCGCCCAGCACCTCACCGCGGTGCACCGAGTCCGTCAGCTTGTCCAGCTCGGACGCCAGCTCCCGGCTCCGGCCGCGCTCCGCCACCAGCGACTGCTCGCGCTCCCCCTTCGCCCGCTCCGCCGCCGCCCGCTCCTCCTCGGCCCGGACGACCGACACCTCGACGTGCGCCAGCAGCTGCCGCGCGCCGGAGGCGACCGCGGCGGCCACCTCCGCCTCGTGCCGCAACCGGGCGCGCCGCTGCTCGGCCCGCGCCCGCGCCTCACGCTCCGCCCGCGCCCCGCGGTCCAGCGCGTCCGCGCGCCCGGCGAGCGCCTTCACCCGCTCCTCGTGCGTACGCGCCTGGAGCCGCGCCTCCATCTCCGTCTGCCGCGCGTTCGCCCCGTCCGCCGCCAGCCGGTCCCGTACCGAGGTGTCCGGCTCCTCATCGGCCGGCTCCTCCTCGGCGACGGCCAGCCGTTCGGCCAGCTCCTCGGCCTCATCGGTGGCCCGCAGCAGCGCCTCATCGGCCTTCGCCGCCGCCGCGGCGGACCGCTCCGCCTCGCCCGCGGCGGCCCTGGCCTGCCCGCCGAGCCGTCCCAGGTCCCCGGCGATCCGCGACTTCTCCCGGTCGGCCGCCCGCCGCCCGGCGTCGGCCTCTTCGACCTGCGCGGCGGCGACGGTGCGCCGCTCGGCCGCCGCCCGCTGCTCCTGCGCCAGCGCCGTGCAGCGGGTGGCCAGTTCCGCCAGTTCGGCCGCCGCCTCGTCGACGGCCGCCTGCACCTCCAGCAGGCTCGGCGCACCGGCCGACCCGCCGTGCGCGAAGTGCGCGCCGAGCACGTCGCCCTCGCCGGTGACCGCCGTCAGCTCCGGCCGCGCGGCGACCAGTTGCTCGGCGTCCTCCAGCGTCCCGACGACCACCACGTCCCGCAGCAGCCGGTGCGCCGCGTCCGCCAACTCCGCGGGCCCGCCGACGAGTTCGGCGGCCCGCACCGGCGCGCCACGGGGCCCCGGCACCCGGTGCGCCGCGTCCTGCCCCGCGCCGGACGGCCGGGCAGGCCCCGGCACCCGCGGGGATTCCTGCGGCCCCGCGCCCCCGTCCGTACGGGCCGACGCGGTCTCCTGCCCGGACGTCGCACCCGCGGGCACGGCCTGCCGCGCCTCGTCCCCGAGGGCGCCGAGCAGCATCGCCGCCCGGCCCGCGTCCTGCTCCCGCAGCAGACGAATGGCACCCGCAGCGGCGGCGGGCCCGGTGACCGCGACGGCATCGGCGGCAACCCCCAGCGCGGCGGCGACCGGGATCTCGAAGCCGGGCGCGATGGTGAGCAGTTCGGCCGCGGGCCCGAGCAGACCGGTCAGCGCTCCGGCGGCGGCGAGCAGGGCGCCGCTGCCGTCCTTGCGGCGCAGGCCGAGCGCCAGCGCGTCATGCCGGGCCGATGTCGCGGCCCGCTGCCGCTCGGCCGAGGTCAGCGCCTCGCGCGCGGCGCTCAGCGCCTCCTCCGCACCGGCCAGCTCCCGCCGGGCCGCCGCGTACCGCTCGGCAGGCTCCGCCTCCCCCGCGCCGGTCCCGTCCACCTCGGCCTGCAGCTGCTCGTACTCCTCCTGGGCCGCCGCCGCACGCCGCCCGGCGTCGTCCCTGGCCTCGACGAGCCGGCCGATCTCCGCCTGCGCCGAAGCGGCCCGCCCGCGCGCCGCGCTGACCTGCCCGCTGAGCCTGGCCAGCCCCTCGCGCCGGTCGGCGATGGCACGGGCCGCGTCCCGCAGCCGCCGCTCCTCGTCCGCCAACTGCCGCTCAAGACCGGCACGGTGCTCGACGGTGTCCTCCAGCGCCCGGCTCGCCGCGTCCAGCGCGGCCGTCAACTCCGCCTCCTGCTCCCGGATCCGGGCCGCCTCGCGCTCCATGTCCTCCGGGTCGCGCCCGCGCCGCTCGTCCGGCGGCGCCGCCGAAGCGCTGGCGACCCGTGCCTCGGCCAGCGAGACCGTGCCGCGCACCCGCTCCGCGAACCGCGACAGCTCGTACCAGGTCTGCTGGGCCCCCTGCACCCGCGGCGCCAGCGTACGGACCTCGTCCTCCAGCGCCGCCTCGCGCCGCTGCGCGACGCGCAACCGGGCCTCCGCCTCTTCCTTGCGCTGCTTGAGCGCCGCCTCGTCCGCGATCTCGGCGTGCAGCGCGCGGCGCAGCGTGACGAGGTCGTCGGCGAGCAGCCGCAGCCGGGTGTCGCGCAGATCGGCCTGGATCACGGCGGCCCGCCGGGCGACCGCCGCCTGCCTGCCGAGCGGCTTGAGCTGACGGCGCAGCTCATCGGTCAGGTCCTGCACCCGGGCGAGGTTGGCCTGCATCGCCTCCAGCTTCCGCAGCGCTTTCTCCTTGCGCTTACGGTGCTTGAGTACACCGGCCGCCTCCTCGATGAACGCCCTGCGCCCCATCGGGTCGGCGTGCAGCACGCCGTCCAGCTGGCCCTGGCCGACGATCACGTGCATCTCCCGGCCGATGCCGGAGTCGCTGAGCAGTTCCTGGATGTCCAGCAGCCGGCAGGTGTCACCGTTGATCTGGTACTCGCTGCCGCCGTTGCGGAACATGATCCGGGTGAGGGTGACTTCGGCGTACTCGATGGGCAGCGCCCCGTCGGAGTTGTCGATGGTCAGCGAGACCTCGGCGCGGCCCAGCGGCAGCCGCCCGGTGGTGCCGGCGAAGATGACGTCTTCCATCTTGCCGCCGCGCAGCGACTTGGCGCCCTGCTCGCCCATGACCCAGGACAGCGCGTCCACGACATTGGACTTGCCGGAGCCGTTGGGGCCCACGACGCAGGTGATGCCCGGTTCGAACCGGAGTGTCGTGGCGGAGGCGAAGGATTTGAATCCCCGCAGGGTCAGACTCTTGAGATGCACGCCGTTGGACTCTACCGGCCGCCTCCGGGCGGGCCGTCCCAACATTCCGCCCCCGGCGACCGCCGCGTACCGGGCCGCCGTTTCCTTTCGGTTTCACCGAGTGTGGCGCAGGGCACATCATGCGGTAAGGGAGGGCCGGAACGGGAACGGGGAGCGGAAACGACGAAGGGACGCCGAAGCGTCCCTTGCAGATCTTGCTGAGTGATGCCTCAGGCGGCTGGTGCGGCTCGCCGGCCCTGAGGACGGGGTCAGGTGAGCGCGGGCTCCGCCTGGGGTACGTCGATGCCGTCGAGCATCGAGTCGTCGTGACGTGCGGCAGCGGACAGCATGTCGTTTTCGGCCTGCATCCGGATCAGTTCGGATTCCAGGTCTTGAACGCGCTGCTGAAGCCGTCGCATCTCGGAGAGGACTCGGGGGTCGGAGCCGCCGACGTAACCGAGAAGCGCCTTTGCCATGATGGATGGTCCTCCACAATGAGTGACCGACCGAAGCGGTTGGGTCGTGAGGGATTCGCACCCGCGGTGCTTGTCATTTATGGGGTTCTGAATGCCAAACAGCTAAGGTGCGCGGGGATTCCAGAGTCTCACCAAAAGTTTTGACGGTCAACACGATCACACCGCGTATCCACGGGCGCCCGAGAGTGCGCCGCCTCGAAGGCATGGCGCCGACTCCCCAGAAAGGCCCCGTCGGGTGTGGAGATCATCCGTACAGCGGCAGCCTTGCACGGGTCGGCCGAGTTGGCAACCACCAGCTGAAATCTCCCGTGAGCGGGCGCCAGGAACGGGCCGCGAAGATCACTTTTCGCACGGCGCGGAGGGATCTCCCGGGATCGCTCAGCGGATCGCGAAGCCGTCGTAACCCCCGCGCGGGGTGTCCCATATCTCAGTGACGCCGTCGACCCGGCCGGGCGTGTCTCCGGTGCGCAGCCATTCCAGCAACTGCTCGCAATGGTCCTTGGGGCCTTCGGCGACGACCTGGACCCGGCCGTCCCCGAGATTCAGCGCGAATCCGGCGAGGCTCCCGATGCGCAGCGCGTTGGCGCGGGTGAACCAGCGGAACCCGACGCCTTGGACCTGGCCGCGCACCCAGGCGGTCAGACGGACATCTTCGTTCATGTGTGCACGGTAACCGGCCAATTGCCCACCGAGCACATCACCCCCGTAGCCCATGGCGTACAGTCGCCCGGCAATCGCGTTCACCCGTATGGGTGAACCATGTTGACGCTGAGGACGGAAGGAAGTCAGCGGATGGGCCGCCATCGACGCTCTGCTCCCCACGCCCCGGAACCCGTGGGAGCGCCGCCTGTTGGCGCACCGCACCCGGCCGAGCCCGTGACGTCCGCGCGCGGACGCCGTGCGGCGCGCGGGCGGCGCACCGCACCGGTACGCACCGGGCTGCTCGGCGCATCCGCCGCGGTCGCCATGGGCACCGTGGCGGTCGCCTCCGGGCTGCTCCCGGGGGGCGGGCCGTTCGAGGTGGGCGGCGGTGACCGCGGCGAGCGGGTGCGCGCCGACGCATTGCCTGACGCCGGGCCGCAGGGCACCGAATCGGCGACGCCCACCGAGCGCGCCACGGACCCCGCGAGCCGCGGCGGTACCCGGTCGGCGGCCCCCGGCGCCGACCGTCCGGCCTCCGCCGCCGCCCCGTCCGCCACCCCGTCCCCCGGGCACTCCACCGCCTCCGCACCGGCCCGTGACGGTTCGCCGCACGCCGGGCGGCACGGTGCGAGCTCCCCCGGCACCGCATCCGCGACGCCGGGGACCACCGCGTCCGCGAGCCCCAAGAAGGCCCCGGCCGCCGGGTCTTCCGCGCAGGCGCAGGTGCTGTCCCTGGTCAATCAGGAGCGAGCGCAGGCGGGCTGCTCGCCGGTCCGCGCGGACGGTGAACTGGCCTCCCTGGCACAGGCGTTCAGCGACGACATGGCCGCGCGCGACTTCTTCGACCACACCGACCCGGACGGCGCGAGCCCCTGGGACCGCGCCCGCAAGGCCGGCGTATCCGACCTCGGCGGCGAGAACATCGCCCGCGGCCAGACCGACGCCCACGCGGTCATGGAGTCCTGGATGAACAGCCCGGGGCACCGCGCCAACATCCTCAACTGCGACTACCGGACCCTCGGCGTCGGCATCCACACGGGCCCCGGCGGCCCCTGGTGGACGCAGGACTTCGGGTTCTGACCGGGCGGGCCGCTATCCCGGCCCGCCTCCTTGTGCCGCGTCAGGCGGGGCCCGGCGCAGGTCACGGCCGCGGCGGTCGCTGGCAGCGCGGGCAGAAGTAGCTGGAGCGGTTCATCCAGGGGCGGCGGCGGATCGGGGTGCCGCACCGGCGGCAGGGCTCGTCCTCGCGGCCGTACGCGTCCAGCGAGCGCTCGAAGTAGCCCGATTCACCGTTGACGTTGACGTAGAGGCTGTCGAAGCTCGTGCCGCCGACGTCGAGGGCGGCGGTCATCACCTCCCGTACGTGGCCGAGGAGTTCGGCGGTGCGGGGGCGGGTGAAGGGAGCGGTCGGCCGCTCGTAGTGGAGGCGCGAGCGCCACAGCGCCTCGTCGGCGTAGATGTTGCCCACGCCGCTGATCAGCGACTGGTCGAGCAGGGCGCGCTTGATGGTGGTGCGCTTGCGGCGCAGCGCGTCGTGGAAGGCGTCGTCGTCGAAAGCCGGGTCGAGCGGGTCGCGGGCGATGTGCGCGATGGCGTCCGGGAGCTGGTCGGCGTCGCCCGGGACGGTGTCGTGCAGTGAGAGGCCGCCGAAGGTGCGCTGGTCGACGAAGCGGAGTTCGGTGCCGGCCGCCTCGTCGGGCACCGGGGTGTCCGTGTCGTCGAAGCGGATCCTGATGCGCAGGTGCTTCTCGTCGGGGGCGTCCTGCGGCTGGACCAGCAGTTGGCCGCTCATGCCGAGGTGGGCGAGGACGGCGAGTCCGTGGGTGACGGAGGTGGTGACCGTCGGCGCGATGCCTTCGGCGGCGGTCTGCGCGGCGGGGCCGCCGCCGGTCACCGGCAGCCAGAGGTACTTGCCGCGGCGGCGTGCGACGCCGATCCGCAGCCCCTTCAGCCGGGCCGCGAAGTCGGCCGCGCCCGCGGTGTGCCGGCGGATGGCGCGCGGATGCAGCACGTCGACAGTGTCGACGGTGCGTCCGCTGACCCAGCGCTCCAGTCCGCGGCGTACGACCTCGACCTCGGGCAGCTCGGGCACAGGGGCTCCTCACGTCTCGGGAAAGACTTCTGACCCCGTCCGGAGCGGCGGCACCGCTCCGGACGGGGTCAGAAAGGGGTTGTTCAGCCTGCCGACGACGCGGAGTCGCCGGAAGCCGGGGCCTCGTCGGCGGCGGCCGGCGACGTCTCGCCGGCGGAAACCGCTTCCTCGGCCTTGGCCGCCTCCTCCGCCTTGGCGTGAATGGCACGCCACGCGGACTCCGCCGCCTGCTGTTCGGCTTCCTTCTTGCTGCGGCCGGTGCCGGTGCCGTACGAGACACCACCGACGCGGGCAGCAGCAGTGAACGTCTTCTCGTGGTCGGGGCCGGTCTCACTGACCAGGTACTCCGGGACGCCGAGACCTTCGGTCGCGGTGAGTTCCTGGAGGCTCGTCTTCCAGTCGAGGCCGGCGCCCAGGCTGGAGGACTTCTCGATGAGCGGGTCGAAGAGCCGGTGCACCAGCTCGCCTGCCGCGTCGAGTCCCTGATCGAGATAGACCGCGCCGATCACCGCTTCGAGGGTGTCGGCGAGGATCGATGCCTTGTCCCTGCCGCCCGTGCCCTCTTCGCCCCGTCCGAGGCGGATGAAGGCACCGAGGTCGAGGCCGCGGCCCACCTCGGCGAGTGCACGCGAGTTGACCACCGCGGCCCGGAGCTTGGCCAACTGGCCTTCCGGGAGATCGGGGTGGATGCGGTACAGCGTGTCCGTGACCACCAGCCCGAGCACTGAATCCCCGAGGAATTCGAGCCGCTCGTTGGTGGGCAGACCGCCGTTCTCGTATGCGTACGAGCGGTGCGTCAGCGCACGCACCAGAAGGGCGGACTCGAGGTGGTACCCGAGCCGCCCTTCCAGAAGCGTGTGGGACGAGGCCGTGTCCGCCGGAGTCGGTTCATCCCGCTTACGGGACGACGAATGGGCGTCTTCCGCCTTTTTGGGGCTAGACACAGTGCCTGTCACCAGCCGCTCAGACCTCGAGGACCTGGCGCTTGTTGTAGGTGCCGCAGCTCGGGCACGCGATGTGCTGCTGCTTCGGCTCGTGGCAGCGCTCGCACGCCACCAGGGTGGGGACCGCAGCCTTCCACTGCGACCGGCGGTGGCGCGTGTTGCTGCGCGACATCTTCCGCTTCGGAACAGCCACGGCTACTTCTCCTGAGGTTCATCCCCGCCGACGCGGGGGTCATTGTCGATCTCGCCGTCCTGGTCGGACCCGACGAGTCCCTGCAATGCCGCCCAACGGATGTCGACGGCTTCATGGTGGTGGTCCGGGTCGTCCGCGAGCCGCACTCCGCATTCGGAGCACAGACCCGGGCAGTCTTCCCGGCACACCGGCTGCAACGGCAGTGCGAGCACCACCGCGTCCCGCAGCACGGGTTCGAGGTCGAACATGTCGTCCTCGAGGGAGAGGGTGTCCTCCTCGTCCTCGGCGTCGTCGCCGGATTCCGCGGGGCGGGTCCGGGCGTCGGCGTCGGGGTAGGCGAACATCTCCTGGAAGTCCGCTTCGAGCTCTCGCTCCAGCGGCTCCAGACACCTTACGCACTCCCCCTTCACGGTTGCACGGCCGGTGCCTGTGACAAGCACCCCGTCCATGACCGATTCCTGGCGGAGTTCGATGGCGATCGGGGCGCCCTCGGGCACTCCGATGACCTCGTTGCCGAGGTCCCTGGGGGCCTCGGCGGAGCGGGAGAGCCGCTTGAGCGCGCCGGGACGACGGCCCAGCTCGCGTGTGTCGAACACAAGCGGGGAACGGTGGTCGAGGCGGGCGTTGATGGCTTCCTGCTTTCTGTACTGCGGAGGAGCCACCCGTCACCGGATCGGCGAGTGGGCAGCATCGATCGCGGATGTACACGCGACCGAACAGCCAGGATACTGGACGGGCCCCGATAGGCCCAATCCGCTCCCCTTCGGCCGTCGGACCCGCTACTGGCGGCCCTCTTCGTACTGCCGCAGCTGGTCGAGGTTGATCATGCTGGTGTCGAACAGGCTGGTCTCGTCCAGGGCGCCGGCCTGCGGGGCGTGCCCCTGCGCGGGGTGGTCCTGCGGGGCCTGCTGGGGCTGCGGCGGGGCCTGCTGCGGGACGTAGCCGGCCTGGGGGTCGTAGCCCTGCTGCTGGGGCTGCTGCCAGCCGTAGCCGTACGGGTCCTGCTGCTGGGCGTACTGCGCCTGCTGGTAGGCGTATGCCTCCTGCTGCTGGGTGTAGCCCTGGTCCTGGTAGTAGTCCTGCTGCGGCTGGAGCTGGGACGGGTAGGGCTGCTGTTCCTGCTGCGGCGCCTGGGGCTGGGCGGGGGCCTGCTGCGGCGGCTGCGCGGGGGTGATGCCGGCGAGCCCGGCGAGGTAGTCCGCGTCGGCCTGGTGGCCCGCGCTCTGCGCGTCGTCCTGGGCCGCGAGGTGGGCGCCGAGTTCGTCGATCGCCCGCGCGCCCTGGAGCTTGTCGCGGCCCCGGCCGACCGCTTCGAGCGTCTTGGTCAGCACGGCCTGGAAGGCGCCGAACTTGGCGTCCACATAGGCGTCGGCGCGCTGGGTGAGGGTCGCCGGGTCGGCGCTGCGCTCGGGCGCCTCGGTGTCCGCGTAGCCCTGCTCGTCGAGCCCCGGGCCCCGGCCGAGCAGCTTCTCGCGACCGCGGTCGACGGATCCGATGGTCTTGGTGAGGACGACCTCGAAGTTGGCGAGCTTGCTGTCGACGTAGTCGTCGGCCTCGGCGCGGATCTCCTCGGCCTCCCTGCGGGCCTCGGACAGGATGCGGTCGGCCTCGTCCTGGGACTGCCTGGCGACCTCGGTGTCGGAGATCAGCGAGCCGCGGTGGGCGTGCGCGGACTCGATGATCCGCTCCGCCTCGGCGCGTGCCTCCTCGACCATCTGCTCCCGCCCGCCGAGCAACTCCTGGGCCTGCGCGAGCGATCCGGGCAGCGCGCCGCGCACCTCTTCCAGCAGGGCGAGCAACTCGGCGCGGTTGACCACGCAGGACGCCGACATGGGCACGGAACGGGCGCTGCCGATGGCCTCGACGATCTCGTCGAGCTTCTTCTGCACGTCCACCTTGGACTCGCCACTCTCTGAAGGGATGGAACGAGGGACGGGACGACTGTACGGCCACGGACCGCAGGACCGACACCTACTGACGCCCCGTCAGCCCTTCGTCACGGCCTGCGCGGCCCGCGCGGCGGTCTCACTGCTGCCGGAGCCGCTCGGTCAGCGCTTCGAGGACGAACCCCGGGACGAGGTGGGCGACGTCGCCGCCCCAGGCCGCAACCTCCTTGACGAGGCTGGAGGAGAGGAAGCTGTAGGTGGGGTTGGTGGGGACGAACAGGGTCTCCACTCCGGAGAGTCCGTTGTTCATCTGGGCCATCTGCAACTCGTAGTCGAAGTCGCTGACCGCGCGCAGCCCCTTGACGATCGCGGGGATGTCGCGCTGCTTGCAGAAGTCCACGAGCAGTCCGTGGAAGGACTCGACCTCGACGTTGCCGTATTCGGCGGTGGCCCGGCGGATCAGCTCGATCCGCTCGTCGACCGTGAACAGGCCCTGCTTGGACTGGTTGATCATCACGGCGACGTGGACGACGTCGTACAGCTTGGAGGCACGGGCGATGATGTCCAGGTGACCATTGGTGATGGGGTCGAAGGACCCCGGACAGACGGCGCGGCGCAACTCTGGTTCCTCGCTCTCCGATGCGTTCATGACACGCGTTCCGCCGTCTCGTCAGCGGACGCCGGAGCGGCGCGACCGTACCAAAGCGTCCCCTCGCCGTAGCGACGGGCCTTGATCGCTTCGAAACCGTCCGGCCAGGGAAACGCGCCGCCTCTGGTGCTCCGTTCCACGGTGACGAGTGCGTCGTCCACAAACCAGCCCTGACCACGGAGTGTGAGCAGGATCTCGCACAGCTCGGCGTCGGTGACGGCGTACGGCGGGTCGAGGAAGGCGATGTCGTACGGGTCGCCGGGCGGCGGGGCGGCGGCGGTCTGTTCGGCCTTGCCTGAACGGACTTCGGCGCCCGGCAGGCCGACCGTGCGGACGTTCTCGCGGAGGGTGCGGACGGCGCGCGGGTCGGCCTCGACGAGCAGGACGTGCGCGGCGCCGCGGGACAGCGCCTCCAGGCCGACGGCGCCGGAGCCGCCGTAGAGGTCGAGCACCCGGGCGCCGGCCAGCGGTCCTTCCAGTGATTCCCAGGTGGAGAAGAGGCCCTCGCGCGCGCGGTCGGATGTCGGGCGGGTGCCGTTTCCTGGTGGCACGGCCAGGCGGCGTCCGCCGGCCGTACCGGCGATCACGCGGGTCATGGGGCCTGTCCTTACGTGGTGTGCGGGTCGGTGGTGGGGCGGCGGCCGGGGTACGGCTCCGCTCCCCCACGATATTCCCGCCGAGGCCGGCGGGCGCCGCGGCCCTCGCCCGCGGCCCCGCTCCGCCCGGCCGCCGGACACCGCGCCCCGGCCCTTCGCGTCTCAGCCCTTGTCGAGGTACTCCTCCCGCTCGGCGTCCAGCAGCGCGGACAGCGCCGTTCGCAGTTCCGGATGGCCGTCCAGCGCGGGATCGGCGGTGACGACGGCGGTGGCCTCCTCGCGGGCGGCGGCGATGACTTCCTCGTCGTCGATGACCGAGAGCATCCGCAGCGAGGACCGGACGCCGGACTGGGCCTGCCCCAGGACGTCGCCCTCGCGGCGCTGTTCGAGGTCGATGCGGGAGAGTTCGAAGCCGTCGAGGGTGCCGGCGACGGCGGCGAGCCGGGCGCGCGCCGGACTGGCCTCGGGCATCTCGCTCACCAGCAGGCACAGTCCCGGCGCCGTGCCGCGGCCGACCCGGCCGCGCAGCTGGTGCAGCTGGGAGACGCCGAAGCGGTCGGCGTCCATGATCACCATGGCGGTGGCGTTCGGGACGTTGACGCCGACCTCGATGACGGTGGTGGCGACCAGGACGTCCAGCTCGCCGGCGGCGAACCTGCGCATCACGTCGTCCTTGTCGTCGGGCGCCATCCGGCCGTGCAGCGCGGCCACCCGCAGTCCGGCCAGCGGTCCCGCGGTGAGCTGGGCCGCGATGTCGAGCACCGCGAGCGGAGGGCGCTTCTCCTCGCCCTCCGGCGGCGGTTCCTCCTTGCCCGCCGCGCCCTTTTTCCCGCTTCCCTTGGCCGGTTCTTCCTCGTCGCCGATGCGCGGGCACACGACGTAGCCCTGGTGTCCCGCCGCCACCTCTTCGCGGACCCGCTCCCAGGCCCGTGCGAGGAAGTGCGGCTTGTCCTTGGCGGGCACGACGTGGCTGGCGATCGGCGAGCGTCCGGCGGGGAGTTGGTCCAGGACGGAGGTCTCCAGATCGCCGAACACGGTCATGGCGACCGTGCGCGGGATGGGGGTCGCGGTCATCACCAGAAGGTGCGGCATGCGCTTCTCCCCCTGGGATTGGCCCTTGCCGCGCAGGGCGTCCCGCTGTTCGACGCCGAAGCGGTGCTGTTCGTCGACAACCACCAGGCCGAGGTCGTGGAACTGCACCTTGTCCTCGATCAGGGCGTGCGTCCCGATGACGATGCCGGCCTCGCCTGTGACGAGGTCGAGCAGCGCCTGGCGGCGGGCGGCCGTCCCCATGGAGCCGGTGAGCAGCACCACTTTGGTGCCGTGCTCGGCGCCGCCCAACATGCCGCCTTCGGCCAGCTCCCCCATCATCTCGGTGATCGAGCGGTGGTGCTGCTGGGCGAGCACCTCGGTCGGCGCGAGCATCGCGGCCTGCCCGCCGCTGTCGACCACGCCGAGCATCGCGCGCAGCGCCACCATGGTCTTGCCCGAACCCACCTCGCCCTGGAGGAGGCGGTGCATCGGGTGGTCGGTCGCCAGGTCGTCGAAGATCTCCCGGCTGACCTTCTGCTGGCCTTCGGTGAGGGTGAAAGGCAGCTTGGCGTCGAACGCGTCGAGGATGCCGTCCTTGCTCAACGGGCGGGGTACCGCGGGGAGTTGGGTCTCGGCGAGGCGGCGCCTGGCCAGCGCGACCTGGAGGACGAACGCCTCGTCCCACTTCAGCCGGGCGCGCGCGTCCGCGACATCGGCTTTGGTGCCCGGCCGGTGGATCTTGAGCAGTGCCTCGGGGAGCGGCACCAGGGCCCGGCCCTCGCGCAGCGCGTCGGGGAGCGGGTCAACGGCCTCCTGCGCGCTGGGCAGCACCGCGTCGACGGCCTTGGCGAGCTTCCAGGACGCCATCTGCTGGCAGGCGGGGTAGATCGGGATGAGCTGCCCGGCGAAGGCGTCGACGGCCTCACTGTCCGCCTCCTGGTCGAGGAGTGCGTATTCGGGGTGGGCGAGCTGGAGTTTGCGGTTGAAGACCGAGACCTTGCCCGCGAACATCGCGCGGCGGCCGGGCAGCAGTTCCTTGTGCGGTTTGTGGACGCCCTTTCCGAAGAAGACCAGTTGGAGCCGTCCGCTGCCGTCGGTGAGCGTGACTTCGAGACGCTTGCCCCGGCCGCCGTTGAACGTCAGCACGCGGGCGTCGGACACCTGGGCGACGACCGTGACGTGTTCGTCCAGCGGGAGGTCGGCGAGGCGGGTCAGCTCGCCGCGTTCGGCATAGCGGCGGGGGTAGTGATGCAGGAGATCGCCGACGGTGTGCAGGCCGAGGTGCTCGGCGAGCACCTTCGCGGTGGTGCCACCGAGGGCTTTCTTCAGGGATTCTTCGAGCGCGGCCACGGGATCCATTGCACACCATGCCTCTGACAACGGACCACCTCGCCGCCGTACCGCACGCCGCGGAATGCGGGGGAATACCGCTGGTAATACGCGCGGAATGCGCGCGGCACGGAATGCCGGGGTCCGTGTGCGCGGTTCTCGCCGCCGCTGTCCGGCGCCGCCTTTCCGGCCGCTATTCGACGCCGATGAGCAGCGGCGGCGCGTACCGGCCGCCCTCGTAGACGACGGTGTCCACGGCGAGAAAACGCTCGCGTACGTGGCGCTCCAGGTCGTCGGCGAGCCCTTCGGGAGCGTGCGCGCCGAGTACCAGGGTGACCATTTCGCCGCCCGCCGACAGCATCCGGTCGAGCACCGTCAGCGCGGTCCAGGTCAGGTCGCCGCCGATCACCGCGACGTCGCCGTCGATCAGGCCGAGTACGTCGCCCGCCTGGCAGACGCCGGCCATCGTCCATGCCTGCCGCTCGGCGACGGCGAGTTCGGCGTAGCGGGTGGCGCCGGCGGCCGAGGTCATCGCCACGGCGTCCTCGTCGAAGCTGCGGTCCGTCTCGTGCACGGCGAGCGCCGCGATGCCCTGGACCGCGGAGCGGGTGGGGATGAGCGCGACCCGTACGCCCTCGGTGCGGGCCGCTTCCGCGGCGGCGGCAGCGGTGTGCCGCAGTTCGGGGTCGTTGGGCAGCAGCATCACCTCGCGGGCGTGCGCCTGGCGGATGGCCTGCACCAGTTCGCCCGACGCGGGCGGCTCCCCCGGGCGCACGGAGACGGTCCGCGCCCCGGCCTCCTCGCACAGCACGGCGAGCCCCTCCCCCGACACCACGACGACCACCGCGCGGGCCGCCATCGCGGGCGCGGCCTCCCGGACGCCCCCGGCGCCGTCGAAGTGGGTGATGCGGATCCGGTACGGGCGGCCCGCCTCGATGCCGGCCTCGACGGCGGCGCCCGCGTCGTCGACGTGCACGTGGACGTGCCACAGGCCGTCCCCGCCGACCACCACCAGGGAGTCACCGAGACCGTCGAGCCTGGCGCGCAGCCTGGTCACCTCGGCGTCGCCCGCCTCCAGGAGGTAGATCACTTCGAAGGCGGGCCCCGGTGCGTGCGCGTGCTCGGTGGCGGGGCAGCCATCGGCCGCCGTGGCGGCGCCCGCCGCCTCGGGGAGCGGCGCGTCGGCCCGTACGGTCACCGGCGCCGCTGTCACCTCTCCGGACAGGGCGTCGGCGAGCGCGCCCAGGAGCGCGACCAGGCCGCAGCCGCCCGCGTCCACGACACCGGCCCTGCCCAGCACGGCGAGCTGCCCGGGGGTGGCCCGCAGCGCGGTGCGGGCGCCGTCGTGGGCGGCCCGCGCCACCGTAGCGGTGTCAGGTGCGGTGCCCGCGTCCCGCTCGGCGGCGTCGGCGGCGGCGGTCGCGACGGTCAGCACGGTGCCCTCGACGGGGTGGGCGACGGCTTCGTAGGTGGCGGCGGCGGCCCGGCGCAGCGCCCGGCTCAGGGTGGCGGGCGGGCAGCCGTGGCCGGGCTCGTCGGCGGCCAGCACCTCCGTCATGCCGCGCAGCAGCTGCGCGAGGATCGTGCCGGAGTTGCCGCGGGCCCCTATCAGGGCGCCGTGCGCCATGGCGCCGATGGCGTCGGCGAGGCAGGGGGTGGTGTCCGCCGATGCGTGTCCTTCGAAGGCGGCCTCCACGGCGCGGGCCGCGGATTCGACGGTCAGGTAGAGGTTGGTGCCGGTGTCGCCGTCCGCCACGGGATACACGTTGATCGCGTCGATCCGTGCGCGCTCCCGGCCGAGCGCCTCCAGGGCCAGCCCGCACCAGGCGCGGACCGCGGCGGCGTCGAGCGGGTGCGGCACGGTGTCCTCCTGGGGCTTGGGGTGTCCCGCACAGTAGCCGCGGTCACACCGGGAGGCCGGGGCGGGGGCCGGGGGGACCGTGGTAGTTTCGTTCTACGGGAGCGGCCGTTGTATGCTGCTCCGGTTGCCCGATGAGAATCGGGCCATTCCTCTCCTGGCGGCGCCGGTCGGTCAATGCACTCGGCTCGTCGGGATTTACCGTAAGTGCATCTGAAGTCTTTGGAGTGACCCGTGGCTGCCAACTGCGACGTCTGTGGCAAGGGGCCGGGCTTCGGCAAGAGTGTCTCGCACTCGCATCGCCGTACCAACCGTCGTTGGAACCCCAACATCCAGACGGTGCGTGCAGTGATCGGGCGCACGCCGAAGCGGCTGAACGCCTGCACCTCGTGCATCAAGGCCGGCAAGGTCTCGCGCTGACGTCTTAGCCGTAGCGCAGCCAAGCCGGTTGCTTGACGGAAGCCGGTCCACCGAAAGGTGGGCCGGCTTCCGTCTTTTCCGCGTTCCCTGGGGTGCGGAAAAGGGGCGGCTGCTGCCGGTGAGGTGAACGGCGTCGCCGCCCCGGGAGTCCGCCCTTTGCCGCCGCGTCCTCAGCCGTCGCCGCGCAGCCGCCAGCCGTGGTCCACGGGCCCGATGCCGGCGCCGAGCCGGAAGCCGGCCGCGAGGGCGCCGGTGACGTAGTCCTTGGCGGCGGCGACCGCCTGCGGGACGGTGTCGCCGTGGGCGAGGCGGGCGGCGACGGCGCTGGCGAGGGTGCAGCCGGTGCCGTGCGTGTGCCGGTTGTCGTACCGCGGGGCGCGCAGCCAGTGTTCCTCGCTGCCGTCGGTGAGCAGGTCGACGGCGCTGTTGCCCGCGTGGTCCGGGCCCGTCGGCAGGTGGCCGCCCTTGATGAGTGCCCAGCGCGGCCCGAAGGCGAGGATCGCGTCGGCCGCCCGCCGCATGCCGTCTTCCTCCCGGACGCGGATGCCGGTGAGCTGGGCCACCTCGTCGAGGTTGGGGGTGGCGACGGTCGCGGTCGGCAGCAGCTTGGTGCGGACCGCGTCCAGGGCGGTGGCGGCGAGCAGCGCGTCGCCGTGCTTGGAGACGCCGACCGGGTCGACGACGACGGGCACGTCGAGTTCCGCGAGCAGCCCGGCGACGGTCCCCACCAGTTCGGGCGAGGAGAGCATCCCGGTCTTCACTGCCTGCGTCCCGATGTCGTCGACGACGCTGCGGAACTGGGCCCGTACGGCCTCGGCCGGCAGGTCCCACGCGCCCTGCACACCGAGCGAGTTCTGCGCGGTGACGGCGGTGAGCACGCTCATGCCGTGCGTGCCCAGCGCGAGCATCGTCTTCAGGTCGGCCTGGATGCCCGCGCCGCCCCCGGAGTCGGAGCCGGCGATGGTCAACGCGCGTGGTGGGGTCTGCATGCCGCCGAATCTACAAGCCCGTCGTGCGCCGGACGGGCCCGGCCCCTGCGGCCTATTCGGCGTCGCCGTTGTCCCCGAAGTGGTCCCAGCCGGCCTTCGCCCAGGGAGCGCCGTCCACCGTCACCTGCGGCAGCGCGGACGGATGGAGCACCTCGCCGATGACCTTCCACCGGGCGGGCAGCTTCACGTCGGCGGGGAAGGTCGCGACGATCGCGTGGTCCTCGCCGCCGTTGAGCACCCACTGCATGGGGTCGACGCCGACGGCCGTGCCGATGTCGGACATCTGCGTGGGGATGTCGATCTTCGCGGAGCGCAGGTCGATGCGGACCTTGCTGGCCTCGGCGATGTGCCCGAGGTCGGCGACGAGACCGTCGCTGACATCGGTCATGGCGGTGGCGCCGAGCCCGGCCGCCGCGGGGCCCGCGTGGTACGGCGGCTCCGGGCGGCGGTGCGCCTCGACGAAGGCGCGCGGGGAGCGGAAGCCGCGGGAGAGCACCGCGAATCCGGCGGCGGACCAGCCGAGCCAGCCGGTCACCGCGACCACGTCGCCGGGCTGGGCGCCCGCCCGGGTCACCGGTTCGGCGTTGCGCAGATCCCCGAGCGCGGTGACCGAGACCGTGATGGTGTCACCGCGTACGACATCGCCGCCGACCACCGCCGCACCCGCGACCTGGCACTCGTCGCGCAGCCCGTCCATCAGCTCGGTGACCCAGGTGGCGGGGAGTTCGGCGGGGACGACCAGGCCCAGCAGGATCGCGGTGGGCACCGCGCCCATGGCCGCGATGTCGGCGAGGTTCTGGGCGGCGGCCTTGCGGCCGACGTCGTATGCGGTGGACCAGTCGCGGCGGAAGTGCCGGCCCTCCAGCAGGATGTCGGTGCTGGCCACGACCCTGCGGTCGGGTGCGGTGACCACGGCGGCGTCGTCGCCAGGACCGATCCGTACCGCCGGGGTGGAGGTGAGCCGGGAGGTCAGCTCCCTGATCAGCCCGAATTCCCCCAGCTCGCCCACGGTGCCCTTCATGCTGTTGCCCTTCTCATGCGTACGGACGGTCCGTACTCCGCTGACGACTGCGCCGCACCTGCCGCGTTCACCGCGCGGGTCTCCCCGCTCCGCCCGGTGACGCGGTACCGTGGCGTCTCTTCTCTTCCCACATGATCCTCGAAGCCGCCCTGGAGGTGCCGTGGTACAGGCGTACATCCTGATCCAGACCGAGGTCGGCAGAGCTTCGGCGGTTGCCGAGGTGATCGCGAAGATCCCTGGAGTGATCCAGGCCGAGGACGTGACCGGCCCCTACGACGTCATCGTGCGCGCACAGGCCGACACCGTCGATGAGCTGGGCCGCATGGTGGTGGCCAACGTGCAGCGGGTGGACGGCATCACGCGCACCCTGACCTGCCCGGTCGTCCATATCTAGCTCCCGTATGCTCGGCCGGGTGATCTCTTCGCGCCGCTGGTCCCTGGTTCTTCCCTCGCTCACCGTGCTGTGCTGCGCGGTGGGCTGTTCCACTGCGGCCGAGGTCACACCTCCCACGCCCGAAGGCGCGTCCGTCCGGCACTGCCGGGCCCTCCACAAGGAGTTGCCGCAGACCGTCGACGGGCTGACGCGGACGAGCACGGAGCCCGCATCGGACTTCACTGCCGCATGGGGCGATCCTGCCGTGCAACTGCGCTGTGGGGTGCCGAAGCCCGGCACCTTGATGCCCGGGAGTGAACATTACAACCCCGACTCCACTGCCGCGGAAGTCAACGGCGTCAAATGGTTTTTCGAGAAGCAGGACGACGGGTACCGCTTCACGACGGTGCTGCGGAAGACGTACGTCGAGGTGGACGTCCCCGGGAAGTACGCACCTGAGGTCAATACGCTCACCGATCTCGCCGCCGCGGTGAAGAAGACCGTCCCCGAAGGGGTCTGAGCCGGGCCCCTCCGTCGGGGCCCGGCGCCGTACCTGCGGTGTCAGCGCAGGCCGGTGGAGCGGCGCAGCGCCGCCTGGATCAGCCGGTCGATCAGCTCGGCGTAGTCCACTCCGCTCTTCTGCCACATGAGCGGGTACATCGAGATGGGCGTGAAGCCGGGCAGCGTGTTGATCTCGTTGATCACGAACTCGCCGTTGTCCTGAAGGAAGAAGTCCGCACGGACCAGCCCCTCGCAGGACGCCGCCTCGAAAGCCGCGACGGCCAGTTCCTGGACCTCGGCGGTCTCTTCGGCGGTCAGCGGGGCCGGCACCAGGCCGGCGGCCGAGTCGATGTACTTCGCCTCGAAGTCGTAGAAGTCGTGCGCGGTGACCGGCGGGATCTCGGCCGGCACGCTGGCCCGCGGCCCGTCGTCGAACTCCAGGACCCCGCACTCGATCTCGCGGCCACACAGCAGCGATTCGACCACGATCTTGGGGTCGTGGCGGCGTGCCTCCTCGACCGCATCGTCCAGTCCTGCGAGGTCGTCGACCTTGGTGATGCCCATCGACGAGCCGGCGCGGGCGGGCTTCACGAACAGCGGCCAGCCGTGCTCGGCGGCGAAGTCCACGATCTTCTTGCGGGCCGCCGCGGGATCCAGCTCCCACTCGCGCGGGCGGATGACCTCGTACGGGCCGACCGGCAGCCCGAAGGAGGTGAACACCCGCTTCATGTAGTCCTTGTCCTGGCCGACGGCAGAGGCGAGCACGCCCGAGCCGACGTAGGGGATGCCGGACAGTTCCAGCAGTCCCTGGAGAGTGCCGTCCTCGCCGTACGGGCCGTGCAGGACGGGGAAGACGACGTCGACCTCGCCGAGCGCCTTGGGGACCGAGCCCGGTTCGCTGTAGACGATTTCGCGGTTGGTCGGGTCGACCGGCAGCACGACGCCGCCGTCGGTGGACTCGGCGAGTTCGGCGACGCTCGGCAGCTTCCGGTCCGCGATGGCCATCCGCTCGGGATCGTCGGCGGTCAGCGCCCAACGGCCGTCGACGGTGATGCCGATGGGCAGCACGTCGTACTTCTCACGGTCGATGGCGCGCAGGACGGCTCCCGCGGTGACCACGGAGATCGCGTGCTCGGAGCTGCGGCCACCGAACACGACGGCGACACGGGGCTTGTGGGGAGGTGTCTGGCTGCTCATATCGGGTTGAGGGTACCTGCTGTCGGACACGGAGTCGGTGCGGCTGCGGCCGTTGGCGGCGCTGTGTCCGCACGCGGCCCGGGACGCGGTGTCCGAGCCGCCCGCCGGGGCCCGGCGGGCGGGAGGTGCCGTCAGTGCCGCTCGGGCTTGGCGCTGCGCGACATCAGGTCCTTGAGGGCGACCAGCGGCGGCTTGCCCGCGTGCACGATGTCGACGACCGTGTCGGTGAGCGGCATCTCGACGCCGTGCCTGCGGGCCAGATCCTGCACGGATTCACAGGACTTGACGCCCTCGGCGGTCTGCTTGGTGACCGCGATGGTCTCCGCCAGCGACATGCCGCGGCCGAGGTTGCGGCCGAAGGTGTTGTTGCGCGACAGCGGCGATGAGCAGGTGGCGACGAGGTCGCCCATGCCGGCGAGGCCGGCGAAGGTGTGCTCGTCGGCTCCCATGGCGAGGCCGAGCCGGGTGGTCTCCGCGAGACCGCGGGTGATCAGCGACGCCTTGGCGTTGTCGCCGAGCCCCATGCCTGCCGCGATGCCGACGGCCAGCGCGATGACGTTCTTGACCGCGCCGCCCAGTTCACAGCCGATCACGTCGGTGTTGGTGTACGGGCGGAAGTACGGGGTGTGGCAGGCGGTCTGGAGCCGGCGGGCGACCGCTTCGTCGGCGCAGGCGACGACGGCGGCGGCGGGCTGCCGGGCGGCGATCTCCTTGGCGAGGTTGGGTCCGGTGAGCACCGCGACGCGCTCCGCCGGGGCCTTGGCGACCTCCTCGATGACCTCGCTCATCCGCTTGGCCGTGCCCAGTTCGACGCCCTTCATCAGGGAGACCAGGACCGTGTCGGCGGGCAGCAGCGGCGCCCAGTCGGCGAGGTTGGCGCGCAGCGTCTGGGAGGGAACGGCGAGGACGGTGAAGTCCGCGCCGTCGGCCGCCTCCGCCGGGTCGGTGGTGGCCCGTACCGATGCGGGCAGCTCGACCCCCGGCAGGTAGTCGGGGTTCGTCCGGCCGTTGTTGACGGCGTCGACGAGGCCCTGGCGGCGTCCCCACAGGGTCACCTCGCAGCCCGCGTCGGCGAGCACCATCGCGAATGCGGTGCCCCAGGACCCCGTGCCGTAGACGGCGCAGCGCGTCACTTGCCTTCATCCTCCTGTGCCTGCTGGGTGCTTCGGGCCTGCTGCGGTGCGGCGGCCGGGCCCGCGACGGCCGGCGTCGCGGCCTTCGCGGCCTTCGCCGCCTCGCGGGCGGCGCGGCGCTCGCGGGCGATGGTCTTGCGGTGGTCGTACGGCTCGGCGGGGGCGTCCTCGCCGCGAACCTCCGCCAGTTGCACGGTGATCGCGGCCATGATGACGTCGGTGACCTCGCGCAGCACCTCGGCCGTGGGCTCCTTGCCGTAGTACGCGCTGAGGTCGACCGGCGGCCCCGCCTGCACCCGCAGCGTCTTGCGCGGCAGGAGGCGGAGCTTCTTTTCCTTGGCGTACGGCGGCATCACGTCGTTGGCGCCCCACTGTGCGACCGGAATCACCGGCGCCTTGGTGAGCAACGCCACTCGCGCGGCACCGGTCTTGCCCTGCATCGGCCACATCGCGGGGTCGCGGGTCAGGGTGCCCTCGGGATAGAAGGCGACGCATTCGCCCTTCTCGATGGCGGCGACCGCGGCGCGGAAGGCCGTGGCGGCGTCGGTGGTTTCGCGGTAGACGGGGATCTGTCCGGTGCCGCGCATCATCAGGCCGACAAAGCCGCTCCGAAAGAGCCCGGCCTTGGCCAGGAATCGGGGAACCCGGCCGGTGTTGTACTGATAGTGCGCATACGACAGCGGATCGAGATACGAGTTGTGGTTGACCGCGGTGATAAATCCGCCGTCGGCCGGAATGTTCTCCATTCCGTGCCAGTCCCGCTTGAACAGAACCAAGAGCGGCGGTTTGCAGATGACCGCGGCCAAGCGGTACCAGAAGCCGATTCTGCGGCGGGACACTGGGACACCCTCCTTGTGGGGACCTGCTGAGCTGCTGCGAGCCGGCAGCCGCACAAGTGTCGCCCCAGGTACCCGCTATGTCGAGAACACCGTAACCCCGCGGCTCCCGGAGAGCTGCGGCAGCAGGGGAAAATGAAGCCGATGCGAAGAGACGGAGCGGATGTGGTCTGGAGCCTGGTCGTACCGCTGAAACCGCTGGTGCGGGCCAAGAGCAGGCTTTCCCGGGCCGCCGGTGAGGAGTTCCGGCCGCGGTTGGCGCTCGCTTTCGCACTGGACACCGTGACCGCCGCGCTGGCCTGCGCCGACGTCGCGGATGTGGCGGTTGTCACGGACGATCCGCTGGCCGGTGAGCGGCTCGCGGCGCTCGGGGCGCGCATCGTGCCTGACACACCGGCCCGCGGGCTCAACGCCGCACTCGCCCACGGCGCGAGTGCGATACGGGCCCGCCGCCCTGACGCCGCGGTCGCCGCCCTGAACGCGGATCTCCCCGCGCTGCGGACCGCGGAACTGGCACGGGTACTCCATTGCGCCGCGCTATTTCCCCGCGCATTTCTCGCCGATGCCGCGGATATCGGCACCACACTTCTCACCGCGAGTTCCGGCGTGGAATTGGCACCGGCATTCGGTGGCTGCTCACGGGCACGTCACCTCGCGTCGGGTGCGCGCGAGATCACCGCGGCGGACACCGCTTCGGTCCGCAGGGACGTGGACACCGGCGAGGACCTGCGGGCGGCGCTGGCGCTCGGCGTGGGGGCGCACACCGCGCTGCTGGCCGGTGCGGCGGACGGCGCCGGGGATGCGGGCCGGAGCGGGCTGTGCGTCCGTCTCAGAGCGTCTGAAGGGTGACGAGCGTGATCCGGCGGGCCTCGCCCTCGCCGGTGACCTCGATCCGTACCCGCTGCCCCGGCCGCAGCAGGCGCAGTCCGCCCGCGTCGAAGGCGGCGGCGTCGAAGGGCACCGGGGTGCCGTCGTCCAGCAGGACGCTGCCGGAGCGGGAGTCGGAGTCGTAGGTGTACGCGGTGGCCTGCATGGGACAGAGCCTAAGGCAGCGCGTCCGGGGCGGACCGGCCGCCCGTGCAGTCCGCGGCGAACCGCCCCTGAACGCGCCGCGGGCCGGGCTCCCCGAAGGGAGACCGGCCCGACGCGTGGCGTCGCCGCTGCTGGAATTACCGCTTGCGGGCGGTGGTCTTCTTGGCGGTGGTCTTGCGCGCCGTGGCCTTCTTGGCCGGTGCCTTCTTCGCCGTCGCCTTCTTGGCGGGGGCGGTCTTCTTGGCGGTGGTCTTCTTGGCGGTGGCCGTGGCCTTCTTCGCCGGTGCCGCCTTCTTGGCGGTGGTCTTCTTCGCCGCGGCCTTCTTGGCGGTCGCGGTGGCGGTCGCCTTCTTCGCCGGTGCCGCCTTCTTGGCGGTGGTGGTCTTCTTCGCCGTCGCCTTCTTGGCGGTGGCCGTGGTCTTCTTCGCCGCGGCCTTCTTGGCGGTGGTGGCCTTCTTCGCGGCGGCCTTCTTGACCGTCGTACGGGTGGAAGTACCGCCCGAAAGGCTGCCCTTGGGGGCCTTCTTGACGGCCACATCGTTCTTCGGGAGCTTCTTCGAGCCGCTCACCAGGTCCTTGAACCCCTGGCCCGCGCGGAATCGCGGCACAGAGGTCTTCTTGACCCGCACCCGCTCACCCGTCTGCGGGTTACGGGCGTAGCGGGCCGGGCGGTCGACCTTTTCGAACGACCCGAATCCGGTGACCGAAACGCGGTCGCCGGAGACAACTGCACGGACGACTGCGTCCAGTACGGCGTCCACCGCGTCCGCGGCGTTCTGACGGCCGCCGAGCTTGTCGGCAATGGCTTCTACGAGCTGCGCCTTGTTCACGTCTTCCCCTTCGGAGACATTGCTGGAACGAAAGATTCCAAGCTTTTTCGCACGTTAGGCAGATATATACCGCAAATCAAACACGAAACGGGCTAATCACCCTTGTGCCGCAACGAACTCGAACCTCACGTACTTCCGTCGGTGTGCACGTCTTCGGGATAACGACCTTCATCGAGGTCGGCCATGAACCACTCCAGACGCCTTGCCGCGTCCGCAAGATCGTGTTTTGCCGCGGACGTGATGACGAGCAGCTTCCGGGTCAGCGCCATCCGTACGCCCTCCGGGACTTGCAGTGTCCGCACTCTTGCGTGTGCGTCCTTGAGCCGGTCGGCGACGTGGCCGTAGAGCTCGAGTTGGCCGTCGCGTTCCATGCGCTAATTGTGCCATCTGCGGCGAGTTGTCGCTTCACGGGGCCTCAACAGCTGCCTCGACAAGCCGATGCGCCCCCTGCCAACTTCACAGGGGGCGCATCGTACGCAATATGTCTTTGAGCCAAAAGCCCGAGGTCAGACCTCCACTGTACGCGGTTTGAACGACGGCCTGTTCGCCTCGTACTCCACGATGGAGGACTCCTCCCGAAGAGTGAGGCTGATGTCGTCCAGCCCTTCCAGCAGCCGCCAGCGGGCGTTCTCGTCCAACTCGAAGTCCGCGCTGATGCCCTCGGCCCGTACCTGCCGGCCCACCAGGTCGACCGTCACCTCAGCGGTGGGGTCGGTCTCGGCGAGCTTCTGCAGCCGGTCGACGGTCTCCTGCGGCAGGACCACCGTCAGCAGCCCGTTCTTGAGGGAGTTGCCACGGAAGATGTCCGCGAACCGCGAGGAGATGACGGCCTTGAAGCCGTAGTTCTGCAGCGCCCAGACGGCGTGTTCACGCGAGGAGCCGGTACCGAAGTCGGGGCCGGCCACCAGGACCGTGGCGCCCTTGTGCGCCTCCTGGTTGAGGACGAAGGCGGGGTCCTTGCGCCACGCTTCGAACAATCCGTCCTCGAATCCGTCGCGGGTGACCTTCTTCAGCCAGTGCGCCGGGATGATCTGGTCGGTGTCGACGTTGCTGCGGCGCAGCGGGACGGCCCGGCCGGTGTGGGTGGTGAAAGCTTCCATGGTTCTCAGACTCCCGCGGGCGTACGAACGTCGGCGTCGGACAGGTCGGCCGGTGAGGCCAGATGGCCGAGAACCGCTGTTGCGGCGGCAACCTCGGGCGAGACCAGGTGCGTACGGCCTCCCTTGCCCTGCCGGCCCTCGAAGTTGCGGTTGGAGGTGGAAGCGGAGCGCTCGCCCGGCGCCAGCTGGTCGGGGTTCATGCCCAGACACATCGAGCAGCCCGCGTGCCGCCACTCGGCGCCGGCCGCGGTGAAGACCTTGTCCAGGCCCTCGGCCACGGCTTCCAGCGACACCCGGACCGAGCCGGGAACGACCAGCATCCGTACGCCGTCGGCGACCTTGCGCCCCTCCAGGATCGAGGCGGCGGAGCGCAGGTCCTCGATGCGGCCGTTGGTGCACGAACCTACGAAGACGGTGTCGACGGCGATCTCGCGCAGCGGCTGACCCGCCGTCAACCCCATGTATTCCAGGGCCTTTTCGGCGGCGAAGCGCTCCGAGACGTCCTCGTACGAAGCGGGGTCGGGGACACTGGCGGAAAGCGGTGCGCCCTGACCGGGGTTGGTACCCCAGGTGACGAACGGCGCCAGCTCGGACGCGTCGATGACGACCTCGGCGTCGAAGACCGCGTCGTCGTCGGTGCGCAGCGTCTTCCAGTACGCGACGGCCGCGTCCCAGTCCGCGCCATCGGCCGGGGCGTGGTCGCGTCCGCGCAGGTAGTCGAAGGTGGTCGCGTCGGGGGCGATCATGCCCGCCCGCGCACCGGCCTCGATCGACATGTTGCAGATGGTCATCCGGGCTTCCATCGACAGCTTCTCGATGGCGGAGCCGCGGTACTCCAGGACGTAGCCCTGGCCGCCGCCGGTGCCGATCCTGGCGATGATCGCCAGGATCAGGTCCTTGGCGGTCACGCCGTCGGGCAGCTCGCCATCGACGGTGATCGCCATCGTCCTGAACGGGGCCAGCGGCAGCGTCTGGGTGGCCAGGACGTGCTCGACCTGGCTGGTGCCGATGCCGAACGCCAGGGCGCCGAAGGCTCCGTGGGTGGAGGTGTGACTGTCACCGCAGACCACGGTGGTGCCGGGCTGGGTCAGTCCCAACTGCGGTCCCACGACGTGGACAACGCCCTGCTCGACGTCGCCCAGCGGGTGCAGCCTGACGCCGAACTCCGCGCAGTTCTTGCGCAGCGTCTCCAGCTGGGTGCGCGAGACCGGGTCGGCGATCGGCTTGTCGATGTCGAGGGTCGGGGTGTTGTGGTCCTCGGTGGCGATGGTCAGGTCCGTGCGGCGCACCTGGCGCCCGGCCTTGCGCAGGCCGTCGAACGCCTGCGGGCTGGTGACCTCGTGCAGCAGGTGCAGATCGATGAAGAGGAGGTCGGGCTCGCCTTCCGCGCGCCGGACGACGTGGTCGTCCCAGACCTTCTCCGCGAGTGTCCGTCCCATCGCTTTCCCTCCGGCCGGCCGCATTGCCGGCCCAACTCGAACTGGTGCGAGACCCCGCACCCCCGTGCCGGGCCGCTCGCCGGACCCTGGTCGAGGGCCGCGTCTACAGATTGACGACTTCGCGGGAAAATTGAACTTGCGTTTCACACTGTGAGACGCGAGTATCGTTGCATGGACAACTCTAGCGGCGTCGGCGTTCTCGACAAGGCGGCTCTCGTATTGAGCGCTCTGGAGTCCGGTCCGGCCACCCTCGCCGGGCTGGTCGCGGCGACAGGGCTTGCACGACCCACGGCACACCGGCTCGCCGTGGCTCTGGAGCACCACCGGATGGTGGCGCGGGACATGCAGGGCCGGTTCATTCTCGGCCCCCGGCTGTCCGAACTGGCCGCAGCGGCCGGCGAGGACCGCCTCCTGGCGACGGCCGGACCGGTACTCACGCACCTGCGCGATGTGACGGGCGAGAGCGCCCAGCTCTACCGGCGGCAGGGCGAGATGCGGATCTGTGTGGCGGCGGCGGAACGGCTGTCCGGACTGCGGGACACCGTCCCGGTCGGCTCCACGCTCCCCATGAAGGCCGGTTCCGCGGCCCAGATCCTGATGGCCTGGGAGGAGCCGGAGCGGCTGCACCGCGGCCTCCAGGGGGCCCGCTTCACCGCCACCGCGCTCTCCGGCGTACGGCGCCGTGGCTGGGCCCAGTCGATCGGCGAGCGGGAACCGGGGGTGGCGTCCGTCTCCGCGCCCGTACGGGGCCCCTCGAACCGCGTGGTGGCCTCCGTGTCCGTCTCCGGCCCGATCGAGCGGCTGACCCGCCACCCGGGCCGGATGCACGCCCAGGCGGTCATCGACGCCGCCGCCCGCCTCTCCGAGGGCCTGCGCCGCACCGGCTGAGTCCCCGCACACCTCACCACCGGGCCGTGGCCCGCGGACCCGCAGTGGAGGGCGGATCCGCGGGCCGCGGCCCGTTGACACTCCCCCACCCCGGATCCCGCCGTATCCGCGCCCTGATGCGCAACGGGACGCGCGGCGGCGCAGGCGGCCCTCGTGGCCGAACTCACGCCGTACGCACGGGAGATGGGGATGGTGGTCACACATTTTCCGGACACGACAAAGGCCCTTGCCGAAGCAAGGGCCTTTCTCTTTTCTGTACCCCCGACCGGATTCGAACCGGCGCTACCGCCTTGAGAGGGCGGCGTGCTAGGCCGCTACACAACGGGGGCCTGTTTTCTTGCAGTTGAGCTGCGCAATACAACACTCTGCGCTGGGCTACCAGGACTCGAACCTAGACTAACGGAACCAGAAACCGTCGTGCTGCCAATTACACCATAGCCCATGGTGGTTTAGACCAGTACCCCCGACCGGATTCGAACCGGCGCTACCGCCTTGAGAGGGCGGCGTGCTAGGCCGCTACACAACGGGGGCCCTAGCGATCCTTGCATCGGCACATCCGGGAGCGACCCGAAGATGACGGAAAGAAAGGATCTGTACCCCCGACCGGATTCGAACCGGCGCTACCGCCTTGAGAGGGCGGCGTGCTAGGCCGCTACACAACGGGGGCCTGATGCTGCTATTTCAAGAGACCTACAGATCCTCGAATTGAGGAAGATCTCTTGCTGGGCTACCAGGACTCGAACCTAGACTAACGGAACCAGAAACCGTCGTGCTGCCAATTACACCATAGCCCACCAAAACACAACCCCCCGGGGGGAGTTTGTTCGGCTTGCGCTTTCCTGTTGGGCCTCTCGGCCCTCTCGGGCGGCGCAGGAAGAACATTACCTGAAGGTGGACGGGGCTCCAAAACCGATATGCCCGCCCAGCAGGCGGGACGGCCGGCCGGGCTCGTGAGGCGCTCCGTACCGGCCTGACGTGGCGTGCACCAGCCCAGCGGCCCGCTCGCCCCTCCTCGTGCCCGTGCGCCCCCCAGGGCCCCGCAGAGGGCGTGTGCGGCCGGATACAGCGAGGGCCCGGAAGCCGTGGTGGCTTCCGGGCCCTCGTACACGGGCGGGCAGGCTCAGCCGGCGAGCTTGGCCAGGGCCGCGTCGATGCGCTGGACGGTGCGCTCCTTGCCGAGGATTTCCAGGGACTCGAAGAGCGGCAGACCGACCGTGCGGCCGGTGACGGCCACCCGGACCGGAGCCTGGGCCTTGCCGAGCTTGAGACCGTGCTCCTCGCCCGCGGCGAGCACCGCGTTCTTGAGGGACTCGGGGCTGGTCCAGTCGGCGTCCAGCAGCTTGGCGCGGGCGGTGGTGAGCAGGGCCACCGGGTCGCCCTTCATCGCCTTCGTCCAGGACGCCTCGTCCTCGACCGGCTCCTTGCGGAAGAGGAAGTCGACGTTGGCGGTGATGTCCGAGAGGACCGTCACACGGGTCTGGGCGTGCGGGGCGATGGCCTGCCAGGCGGCCTCGTCGAAGTCCTCGGGGGCCCAGTTGGCGTGCGGGGCGCTCAGCCACGGCTCGCAGGCGGCGATGAAGGACTTGATGTCCAGCTGCCGGATGTGGTCGGCGTTGATCGCCTCGGCCTTCTTGAGGTCGAAGCGGGCGGGGTTGGCGTTGACGTCCGCGATGTCGAACTTCTCGACGAGTTCGGCGACCGAGAAGATGTCCTGGTCGGCGGAGAACGACCAGCCGAGCAGCGCCAGGTAGTTGAGCAGGCCCTCGGGGAGGAAGCCGCGCTCGCGGTAGAGGTTGAGGGACGCCTGCGGGTCGCGCTTGGAGAGCTTCTTGTTGCCCTCGCCCATGACGTACGGGAGGTGCCCGAAGGCGGGGATCTCCTTGGCGAAGCCCAGCTCGATCAGCGCCCTGTAGAGGGCGATCTGGCGGGGGGTGGAGGAGAGCAGGTCCTCGCCGCGCAGGACGTGGGTGATCTCCATCAGGGCGTCGTCGACGGGGTTGACGAGCGTGTAGAGGGGCGCGCCGTTGGCCCGGACGATGCCGTAGTCCGGGACGTTCTCCGGGGTGAAGGTCAGTTCGCCGCGGACGAGGTCGGTGAAGGTGATCGTCTCGTCGGGCATCCGGAAGCGGACGATGGAGCTGCGGCCCTCGGCCTCGTAGGCGGCCTTCTGCTCGTCGGTCAGGGTGCGGCAGGTGCCGTCGTAACCGGAGGGCTTGCCGGCCTTGCGGGCGGCGTCGCGGCGCGCGTCCAGCTCTTCGGTGGTGCAGTAGCAGTGGTACGCGTGGCCGGCGGCGAGCAGCTTCTCGGCGACGTCCTTGTAGAGGTCCATCCGCTGGGACTGGCGGTACGGCGCGTGCGGGCCGCCGACCTCCGGGCCTTCGTCCCAGTCGAAGCCCAGCCAGCGCATGGAGTCCAGCAGCTGGTTGTAGGACTCCTCGGAGTCACGGGCCGCGTCGGTGTCCTCGATGCGGAAGACCAGGGTGCCCTGGTGGTGCCGGGCGAACGCCCAGTTGAACAGGGCGGTGCGGACCAGGCCCACATGGGGATTGCCGGTCGGGGAGGGACAGAAACGGACGCGGACGGGGGTCGCGTTAGCCACGCTTGATCACCTTGTTGGTGAGAGTGCCGATGCCTTCGATGGTGACGGCGACCTCGTCGCCGACGTTGAGCGGGCCGACTCCGGCCGGGGTGCCCGTGAGGATGACGTCGCCGGGGAGCAGAGTCATCGCCTCGGTGATGTGGACGATCAGGTCCTCGATCGGGCGGATCAGGTCGCTGGTGCGGCCGAGCTGACGCTGTTCACCGTTGACCGTGCACTGGACGGTGAGTCCTGCGGCGATGTCGCCGGGGGTCAGGTCGGTCTCGATCCAGGGGCCGAGCGGGCAGGAGCTGTCGAAGCCCTTGGCGCGCGTCCACTGCTTCTCGCGCCGCTGGATGTCCCGTGCGGTGACGTCGTTGGCGCAGGTGTAGCCGAGGATGACGTCCTTGACGCGCTCCCTGGGCACCTCGCGGCACATCCGGCCGATGACGACGGCGAGTTCCGCTTCGTGGTGCACCTCCTGCGAGAAGGAGGGGTACGCGATGGGGTCGCCGGGGCCGGTCACGGAGGTGGACGGCTTGAAGAAGACGACCGGGATGTCGGGGACGTCGTTGCCCAGCTCCGCGGCGTGCTCGGCGTAGTTGCGGCCGACCGCCACGACCTTGTTGGGGAGCACCGGGGGCAGCAGACGGACCTTGTCGAGCGGGACCTTCTGGCCGGAGCGCTCGAATTCCGCGAACGGATGGCCCTTGATGACGTCGAGTTCGTCGCCCTCTAGGACGCCGAAGCCGACGTTGCCGTCGATGGAGAATCTGGCGATGCGCACGGGTGCCGCTGCCCCTCATTGATCACTGGCCGGAGTTGACACTCCAGGCTAACGCGGGGCGGCGGCCGTTCCGCTGCGGATTTACGCCGTGACGTCCTGCTGCGGCGCGTCCATGAGGACGGTGCGGCGGGGGTTGGCGGTCTGCGTCGGCAGTTCGACGGTGTGCTCCGGGGCCTCGGCCGCCGCGGTGTTCAGCTCGTCGGCGTCCTTGAGGTGCGCCAGCGTGGTGCGCCGCGGGTTGGCTATGTTGCGGAACATCATCGTGGTCTTCACTGCTTCACGCCTCGCGTATGTCGGGGATGGGAAAAGGGGAGCTCACGGAGAGTCGCCCTTGTCATTGTGGGCACCTGTGTAAAGCGTCAGGCTAAGCGGGCTATTCCCTGCGATGCCGTGGGAAAGTCGACGATCTTCCTGTGAGTTTCCTCACTGAGGGTGTGACAAAAGCCGCATTTCCCATGATCAACATCCGTGGGTAAATGAGACGTAAGGCGATTAAAGGCGCCATTCCGCCCCTGATCACCGCACCTGGGACAGCTGGGTCGGGCCAACGATTCGAGGGCATAAGTCCGTTATCAGCAGCAGAACCCTCTACGTGTCGTGACACGGTCCGCACATTGCGTCACCCATGTCACAGGGCACGGCTCCGCTCTTGTTGGAGATCCGGCACTGTGCTGGAATTCCACGGACCGCCGCACGTTTCAGCCGGCGCGCAGGGCGCGATGTAGCGCAGCGCGGTGGTGTTGCTCTCTCGGCCAGAGAGGGAAGCCCGCCGGTCACTCACGACCGCCACGGGGGACTTGCGGTCCCCCACGACTCGACACCGTCCCGCCGTTCGCGCGGAGGGACGCCTGGTCCAGAGGTTGCGACGCTAGTGCAGGGACGTTTCAAGAGGGATGGCATGGAGCCTCCC
This sequence comes from Streptomyces sp. NPDC048644, assembly GCF_043199105.1. NCBI lineage: Bacteria > Bacillati > Actinomycetota > Actinomycetes > Kitasatosporales > Streptomycetaceae > Streptomyces > Streptomyces sp. NPDC048644. The sequence continues at coordinate 29,197 of NZ_JBICVO010000016.1, read as the reverse complement.
CAGGCCCGCAAGGGGCGCGGGGAAGCTGCTGCGGAGCCGGAGCTGCGCGGCGGGACCGACCGCGCCTCCTCTGCCCAGCGTGCCCAGGGCAACGGTCCGGCGGGCGGCACGACGCCGTCCGACCGGGGCGGCCAGGCTGCCGAATCCGCCGAGCGCAGCACGCCCAAGGAGTCGAAGGGCCCCAGTGGCCCCGGCTCCCGTATGGCGCTGCGCAACTGGCGCATCAGCACCCGCCTGATCTCCCTGCTCGCGCTTCCCGTGGTCGCTGCGACCTCGCTGGGCGCCATCCGTATCCAGGACTCGATGGAGAACATCGACCAGCTGGAAAAGATGGAGATGCTCACCGAGATGACGCGGCAGGCGACCGAACTCGCCGACGCGCTGCAGACGGAGCGGGACAAGTCCGCGGGCCCGCTGGCCGGTTCGGGCAACACCAAGGACGACACGAACGTCGTCGCGCCGCGGGAGGCCACTGACCGCGCCCGCACCTCCTTCGACCAGGCCACCGGCGACATCCAGGGCGAAGACGCCACGATGACCGGTGTCCGGGCCACCATCGTGGAGATCGGGCGCCAGCTCAACACCCTGAACGAGATCCGCGGCAACGCCTACAAGGACGACGACAACACCGCGCGGACGATCACCAGTTACAACCAGCTGATCGACTCGCTGCTCTCGCTCTCCCAGGACATGGCGCAGGCGACCAGCAACCCGGAGATGATCCGCAGCACCCGTGCCCTGGCGGCGTTCTCGTCCGCCAAGGAGTACGCGTCGATGCAGCGTGCCCTGGTCAGCGCCGGTCTCGCGCACAAGGGCGGCCCCGAACTCTCCGCCAACGACCGGCTCGCCGGCCGTACCGCCGAGGACAACGAGAAGGCCGCCAGGGACCGCTTCTCGCAGATCTACGCGAACAACGCCGGTGCGCTGACCCGCGGTCTGGACGGCAACAACGACGAGATCAAGGCCGCGGTCGCCTTCGCGCACCGCGCCTTCGGGACCGGCAGCGGCATCCGCAGCCAGGAGTACAAGTACCTCGACTGGTACGACTCCGACACCGTCAAGATCGACGAGATGTCCCGCATCGAGACCTCGCTGCTCACCGAGATGGAGCAGAACTCCCGCGAGCTGCGCAACGCGGCCACCCGGGAAGCGATCATCAACGGTGCGCTGATCCTGCTGGTGCTCGGCGTCTCGCTGGTCGGCGCTTTCGTCGTGGCCCGGTCCATGGTCCGCTCGCTGCGCCGCCTCCAGGACACCGCGCAGAAGGTCGCCCAGGACCGGCTGCCCGAGCTGGTCAAGCAGCTGTCGGACACCGACCCGCAGGACGTGGACACCTCCGTCGAGTCGGTCGGTGTGCACAGCAAGGACGAGATCGGCCGGGTGGCCGCGGCCTTCGACGACGTGCACCGCGAGGCCGTCCGGCTGGCGTCCGAGCAGGCGCTGCTGCGGGGCAACGTCAACGCGATGTTCACCAACCTCTCGCGCCGCAGCCAGGGCCTCATCCAGCGCCAGCTGTCGCTGATCTCCGAACTGGAGTCCCGCGAGGCCGACCCGGACCAGCTGTCCTCGCTCTTCAAGCTCGACCACCTCGCGACCCGCATGCGCCGTAACGGCGAGAACCTCCTCGTCCTCGCGGGCGAGGAGCCGGGCCGCCGCTGGACCCGTCCGGTGCCGCTGGTCGACGTCCTGCGTGCGGCGGCGTCCGAGGTGGAGCAGTACGAGCGGATCGAGCTGAACGCCGTTCCGCAGACCGAGGTCGCGGGGCGGGTCGTCAACGACCTCGTGCACCTGCTCGCCGAGCTGCTGGAGAACGCCACGTCGTTCTCGTCGCCGCAGACCAAGGTCAAGGTCACCGGTCACGCGCTGCCCGACGGCCGGGTGCTGGTCGAGATCCACGACACCGGTATCGGCCTGTCGCCCGAGGACCTGTCGGCGATCAACGAGCGGCTGGCGAGCCCGCCGACCGTGGACGTCTCGGTCTCCCGCCGGATGGGCCTGTTCGTGGTCGGCCGGCTGTCGCTGCGGCACGGCATCCGCATCCAGCTGCGTCCGTCCGACTCGGGTGGCACCACCGCCCTGGTCATGCTGCCCGTTGACGTCGCGCAGGGCGGCAAGAAGCCGGCGCCGAGCACCGCCAAGAGTGCGGGCGGTTCGGATGTCGGCGGCCCCTCGTCCTCCAGCAGGCTCGCCGGGCTCCAGCCGCGCGGCCAGGTCGGCTCGGGTCCTGGCGCGAACGGGCGGCCCGCGCTGCCCGGCCGCGGCGGACCCGGCGGCGGCCAGAACGCGTTCGGGGCGCCGGCCCCCGCGGGCGGACGTCCGCAGACTCCCGGCGCGCCCGCCGCACCGGCCAGGGGCGAGTCCCGTCCGGCGGCTGCGCCGTCCGGCGGCGGCCGTCCCGCGCTGCCCACCCGTGACGTCGGCGCACGCGGCGAGAACACCCGTGACGCGTCCGGCCGGACGCCGACCGTGGCGCCGCCCACCGGCGCGCCCCAGGGCGAGCGTCCGCAGCTGCCGCCCCGGAACTCCCCGGCGGAACTGCCCGGCTCGGGTGCGCCCGCCGACGGCCGTGGCGGCCAGCCGGCCGGCACCACCAGCTGGGGCGTCCGCCGCGAGCGCGGCGCGTCCGACGACTGGCCGCTCGCACCGCGCGACACCCAGGACGTGCCGCGCGGCCACGACGAGCCGGAGACCACCGGCAGCTTCGAGCGCCCGGCGCCCGGCGGCGGTCCCGGTGACACCACGGCCTTCGCCCGCCCCGACTTCAACGGCCCGCCGCCCGGCTCCCCCGAGGCGAACCGCGGCCCGGCCGCCGCCGACGGGTCCGCCCCGCAGGCCGGCGCCCAGGCGCCCGGCGACACCGGACAGTTCGCGCTGCCGGCGTCGGGACGCGACGGCGGCTCCGCCGAGCCCGGTCTGTTCGCCCGCCCCGCATCCGGGTCCGGGCAGTTCGAGCGGCCCGCGTCGGAGACCGGACAGTTCGAGCAACCCGCTTCCGGTACCGGCGAGTTCGAGCAACCCGCCTCCCGCACCGGCGAGTTCGAGCGGCCGGCGTCCGAGACCGGGCAGTTCGAGCAACCGGCTTCCCGTACCGGCGAGTTCGAGCAACCCGCTTCGCGTACCGGGCAGTTCGCGCGTCCCGAGGGCGAGGCCGACCTGTTCGGCGGGCGTCCCGCGCAGCCGCAGGACACCGGGCAGTTCCCGGTGCGGCAGGCGCAGGACGGCGCGGCCGGCCCGTCGTCGGACTGGCTCGGCGAGACACCTGCCGGTCCCGGCGACGGCCGCACCCCGATCTTCGACACCATCGAGTCGAACTGGTTCCACACGCCGGAGGCCGCCGCAGCGGGTGTCCCGCAGCAGCCGGCCGACGAAGGCGACGTGCCGCTGCCGGGCCGCGTCCCGGCAGCCGACGGCCAGGAGAACGCGCCGGTCAACGGCGCCTCCGTCGAGAACCCTGGCGGCTCGCAGTGGCGCAGCTCGCCCAATGACGAGCGCTGGCGGCAGGCGGAGCAGATCCGTCAGCCCGCCGCCGGCGGCATCACGACCTCAGGACTGCCCCGCCGTGTCCCGCGCGCGAATCTCGTCGCGGGTACCGCACAGCAGCAGTCCGCCCAGAGCGGTCCGCAGGTCTCGCGTGCGCCCAGTGACGTACGCGGCCGGCTGACCAATCTCCGTCGGGGTATCCAGCAGGGCCGCCAGGCCGGTGGCACGGACACCGGCAACCACGGCATTGTTGACCCCACTCACCAGCAGGAGCGTTAGTTGAGTCCGATGAGCCAGGCGGCGCAGAACCTGAACTGGTTGATCACCAACTTCGTGGACAACACCCCGGGGGTGTCCCACACAGTGGTGGTCTCCGCGGACGGGCTGCTCCTCGCGATGTCCGAAGGTTTTCCGCGTGACCGCGCGGATCAGTTGGCGGCGGTGGCCTCCGGCCTGACCTCGCTGACCTCCGGCGCCTCCCGCATCTTCGAAGGCGGGAGCGTCAACCAGACCGTGGTGGAGATGGAGCGCGGCTTCCTCTTCATCATGTCCGTCTCCGACGGATCGTCGCTGGCCGTACTGGCGCACCCCGAGTGCGACATCGGCCTCGTCGGTTACGAGATGGCCCTGCTCGTCGACCGCGCAGGCAGCGTCCTCACGCCGGACCTGCGCGCCGAACTCCAGGGCAGCCTGTTGCACTGAGATACGCCGCAGCACTTCCCCCGTACACCGAACGAGCTGCCCACCGTCCATCGTGCCGCACCCCCCACCGGCCCAACCCGACGACTGTCAGTTGTCCCGCCCGGAGGACTCATGACCCCGCCACCCACGTCAGGACCGTACGACTCCTATAGCCAGGCGTCGTACGGCGGCGAAGGCGACCAGCCGCTGGTCCGCCCGTACGCCATGACGGGCGGCCGTACCAGGCCGCGTTACCAGCTCGCCATCGAGGCGCTGGTCAGCACCACGGCCGACCCCTCCCAGCTGCCAGGACTGCTGCCGGAGCACCAGCGGATCTGCCACCTGTGCCGGGAGGTCAAGTCGGTCGCCGAGGTCTCCGCACTGCTGCACATACCACTGGGCGTGGCACGGATTCTGGTCGCCGACCTGGCCGAGGCCGGCATGGTGGCGATCCATCAGCCCGGTGGCAGCGGCGAGGCCGGCGGCACGCCCGACGTGACGCTGCTGGAGAGGGTGCTCAGTGGACTTCGCAAGCTCTGACGGCGGCTCGGGCGAGGGCGCGGCCCGCTCGACCACGTCCGCCAAGATCGTGGTGGCGGGCGGGTTCGGCGTGGGCAAGACCACGTTCGTGGGCGCCGTTTCGGAGATCAACCCGCTGCGCACGGAGGCCGTGATGACCTCCGCTTCGGCCGGTATCGACGACCTGAGCCACGTCCAGGACAAGACGACCACGACCGTGGCGATGGACTTCGGCCGGATCACCCTGGACCAGGACCTGATCCTGTACCTGTTCGGTACGCCGGGGCAGGACCGTTTCTGGTTCATGTGGGACGACCTCGTACGCGGCGCGATCGGTGCCGTCGTGCTGGTCGACACCCGGCGGCTGGCGGACTGCTTCCCGGCCGTCGACTACTTCGAGAACAGCGGGCTGCCGTTCGTCATCGCCCTCAACGGTTTCGAGGGCCATCAGCCCTACACGCCGGACGAGGTGCGCGAGGCGCTGCAGATCGGGCCCGGTACGCCGATCATCACCACCGACGCCCGGCACCGCAGCGAGGCCAAGAGCGCGCTCATCACGCTCGTCGAGCACGCCCTGATGGCACGGCTGCGGTAGCCGTCCGCGCCGCGTGCTCAACGGGCGGGCCGGTTCACGGTTCCCCAGTGGATCTGTGTCCTTGGACACGCTGTCGATGGCGTTCATAACGTTTCGACAGTGAATCGGCCCGCCGTCAACACCCCTTGCGCACGCCCGGTTTCGCTGCGCTCACCTTCACCCCGCCTTTTGCCGCGGCTCGCCCTTAACGCCCCTTTTATGTGACGCCTCTCAGGTCTTGCTCAGGTTTTGCTCAGTGTTTGGAACGCACCACCCTGACGTGCTGAAATTCGCTGAACTCCGGAGTAGTGACGCCAAGAAGAAACGGCACAGCAGACCGTGCCGCGCCGAGAGGTTGTTGGTCGAGTGAGGCGAAGCACGTCGAGCCCCGAGCCGCAGGAACCGCGGCGGGGCAACTTCACCCCGCCGTCGCGAAGTACGGCGCCGGCTTCCGGCGCGCCCGCACACCCGGTCGTCACTCCGGACGCCGGCGGCGGACGGTTCACGCCGCGCAACTGGCGGGTGGCCACCCGCCTCAACGCCATCCTGCTGATCCCCGTGCTGGCCGCCCTGGTCTTCGGCGGGCTGCGGGTCAACAGCTCGTTCGCGACCTGGCAGGACGCCCAGGACGCCGAGAAGACCGCGAAGCTCGTGCGCGCGGCCCTTTCCTACAGCAACGCCCTGATCGACGAACGCGACCGCACCGCGGAACTGCTCCTGAACGGCAAGAAGGACGACCCGGTCGTCGAGGAGGCGCGCTCGGCGACCGACTCCGCTGCGGACGCCTTCCACGACGCCGTGAAGTCCATGCCTGCCAAGGAGGGCCTGCAGCGCCGCCTCGCCGCCTTCCGGAAGGCGGAGCCCGGCCTCGGCGAGCTGCGGGAGGCCGCCTACACCCCGAAGCTGCACGGCGTGCGGACCGAAGAGGGCTACGTCGAGATCCAGCACGCGCTGATGGAGTTCGCCAACGAACTCGGCCTGGGCACCGGCAACATCACCTCCTACGGACGTACCGTCTACGCCGTTTCGCTGGCCAAGGCCGCCGAGTCGCTGGAGCGCTCGATCGGCACCCACCTGCTGGTCGACCCGGCGTCCCCGCAGGGCGGCAAGGAGCACAAGCTCCAGCTGACCGCGTTCGCCTCGTACAAGTACCTCGAAGGCATCGCCATCGGTGAGTACACGTCCGGCGGCACCCCCGAGGACGTGCAGCGGCTGAAGCAGGACGCCGCGAAGCTGGAGAAGACCGCGAAGGCGAAGTCCGAGCGGGCCGGGCAGGAAGCGGCAGCGGCGGGACGGGAGTTCCGTGCCCCGCCCTCCATGGACGCCATGGCCACCGAGATCGGTTCCGGCGCCACACCGGCGCAGCTGGCCGCCAAGGGCATCACACCCGATGCCTGGTTCGCCGCCGCTACCGGCAAATTCGACATGTACCGGTCCATCGAGAAGGACCTGGCCGACAAGGCCGTGAACGAAGCGGCGCAGATCTCCGCCGACGCCAAGCGGTCCACCTTCGCCGACTCGGCGATCGTGCTCGCCGCCCTGATCGTCGCCTTCCTCGTCGCCGGTCTGATGGCCCGCCGGATGAGCCGCAACATGCGCACGCTGCGCACCGCGGCCTTCGGCATCGCCGAGCAGCGGCTGCCGATGCTGGTCGACCAGCTCTCGCGCGCCGAGCCCGGCCGGGTCGACACCCGGGTGCAGCCGATCCCGATCGCCACCACGGACGAGATCGGCGAGGTCGCCCGCGCCTTCGACCAGGTGCACCGCGAGGCCGTCCGGCTCGCCGCCGAGCAGGCCCTGCTACGGGGCAACGTCAACGCGATCTTCACCAACCTCTCGCGCCGCAACCAGGGCCTGATCGAGCGGCAGTTGACGCTCATCACCGACCTGGAGAACAACGAGGCGGACCCGGACCAGCTGGAGAACCTCTTCCGGATGGACCACCTCGCCACGCGCATGCGGCGCAACGGCGAGAACCTCCTCATCCTCGCGGGCGAGGAGCCCGGCCGCCGCTGGACCCAGCCGGTGCCGCTGATCGACGTGCTGCGCGCGGCCACGTCCGAGGTGGAGTCCTACGAGCGCATCGAGCTGACCGGCGTCCCCGAGAGCGAGATCCACGGCACCGCCGTGACCGACCTCGTGCACCTGCTCTCCGAACTGCTGGAGAACGCCACGACGTTCTCCTCGCCGCAGACCAAGGTGCGGGTGTCCGCGACCCGGCTGCCCGACGGCCGCGTCATGGTCGAGATCCACGACAAGGGCATCGGGCTCACCCCCGAGGACTTCGCGGACATCAACCACAAGCTGGCGAACCCGCCGAGCGTGGATGTCACGGTCTCCCAGCGCATGGGCCTGTTCGTGGTCGGCCGCCTCTCCGACCGGCACGGCATCCGCGTCCAGCTGCGCCCGTCGGGCGAGCAGGCGGGCACCACGTCGCTGGTCATGCTGCCCGAGGCGCTCACCCACGGCGGTGGCGGCGAGGAGCAGTTCCAGGACGCTTTCACGGTGTCGCGGATCGTTCCCGAGCACGAGCAGGCGGCGTACGAGGCCGGCCACCGCACCGCTGCCGAGCTGGGCTTCGACGAGTTCCGGCACGGCCAGGCCGCCGATTCCGCCGGCGGCGGCCCGCTGCCGCGCGGCGAGCACCGTGCGGCGCCCGACGACAGGTCGGGCGGCGGGCAGCCGGACGAGCGCCCCTTGTTCCGCGACGAGTTGACGCCCGGTGACGGATTTGCCGGCAGCTCCGCGCCGACGGCATATGCGGAAGCCGATCAACCGCTGTACGACGACCGCTCGTTCGGTACCGATGCTTTCCAGCCGCCGACCGGTCCGGAGGCCACCGGCCAGCAGCCGTACGCCGCCTTCGATCCGGCTGCGCACGGCGACGGGTACGAACCCACCGCGTACGATGGGCACTTCGGCACCGAAGCGGAATCTGACCGGAATACACCTGCCGCTCCCGCCGATGCGTCCGAGCGCGTAACATTCGACCATCCGGGCCCCTCCCCGAGCGACATCCACTCGCTGACCGACGCCGGCCTTCCGCGCCGCGGAGGCCGCACCGAGCAGGCACAGCAGGCTCATCAGCAGTGGGCGCAGCCCGAGGAGCCGGTGGCGCCTCCGCAGCAGCGGAGCACATCGGAATCGGGCCAGGACGGCTCCGAATGGCGCAGCTCCAACGACGAGCGCTGGGAGCGGGCGGAAGCACTGCGCGAGCCGAAGGCTGGCGGGGTCACCCCGTCCGGCCTCCCGCGACGGGTGCCCAAGGCCAATTTGGTCGAGGGCACGGCGGAGCAGACCTCGCAGGGCGGCCCCCAGGTCTCCCGGGCTCCGGAGGACGTCCGCGGCAGGTTGAGCAATCTGCGCCGTGGTGTCCAGCAGGGCCGCAACGCGGGGACGGACCGCTCGGAGGTCCCCCACAATGACCAACAGGGCTTCGGCCCCGGCAGCACCTACGATCAGGAGCGTTAGTGTGAGCCCGATGAGCCAGGCGGCGCAGAACCTGAACTGGTTGATCACCAACTTCGTGGACAACACCCCCGGTGTCTCCCACACGGTCGTGGTCTCCGCGGACGGTCTTCTCCTCGCCATGTCCGAGGGCTTCCCTCGGGACAGAGCCGATCAGTTGGCGGCGGTGGCCTCCGGCCTGACCTCGCTGACCTCCGGCGCCTCCCGCATCTTCGAAGGCGGGAGCGTCAACCAGACCGTGGTGGAGATGGAGCGCGGCTTCCTCTTCATCATGTCCGTCTCCGACGGATCGTCGCTGGCCGTTCTCGCGCACCCCGAGTGCGACATCGGCCTCGTCGGTTACGAGATGGCCCTGCTCGTCGACCGCGCAGGCAGCGTCCTCACGCCGGACCTGCGCGCCGAACTCCAGGGCAGCCTTCTCAACTAGCAGACAAGCAGTGCGTTTCCCGCCGCCCGCCCATTAGGGTTCGGTGGCGCGACCGGCGTCAGACAGGCAAGTTGGAGGAGGAGACGTGGCTACGCCCCCTAGCGGATACCCGTACGGTTCCGGACAGCAGTCCGGGCCACAGGGCGAGACCCATCACAACCGCTTCAACTTCCCGTCCGCGCCGAGCCGTCGGCCGCAGCGGCCCCAGCCGCCGCAGCAGCAGCGTCCCGAACGGCCCCAGCACCGCTCGTACGACTCCCAGCCGTACGAGCCGTCGGTGTACGAACAGCCGCAGGCACCGCGCATCCAGCCGGTGCAGCCGCAGCGGCAGGCACCTGAGCCGTCGCCCGTGGGCGGCGCGCACAACCCGCTGGTGCGCCCGTACGCCATGACCGGAGGCCGGACCAGGCCGCGCTACCAGCTCGCCATCGAGGCGCTGGTCAGCACGACCGCCGACCCTTCCCGGCTACAGGGCCAGCTGCCGGAGCACCAGCGCATCTGCCACCTCTGCCGCGAGATCAAGTCAGTCGCCGAGATCTCCGCGCTTCTCTCCATCCCCCTCGGCGTCGCCCGGATCCTCGTCGCCGACCTGGCAGAGGCCGGGCTCGTCGCCATCCATCAGCCCGGCGGGGACGACACCGCCGGCGGACAGCCAGATGTGACACTGCTCGAAAGGGTGCTCAGTGGACTTCGCAAGCTCTAGCGGTGCAGCCCGCTCCACCACCTCCGCGAAAATCGTGGTGGCGGGCGGCTTCGGCGTGGGCAAGACCACGTTCGTCGGGGCCGTCTCAGAGATCAACCCGCTGCGCACCGAAGCCGTCATGACGTCAGCGTCGGCGGGCATCGACGATCTCACGCATGCTCCGGACAAGACAACCACGACCGTGGCGATGGACTTCGGCCGGATCACCCTGGACCAGGACCTGATCCTGTACCTCTTCGGTACACCGGGGCAGGACCGATTCTGGTTCATGTGGGACGACCTCGTACGCGGCGCGATCGGCGCCGTCGTACTGGTCGACACCCGGAGACTCGCCGACTGCTTCCCGGCCGTCGACTACTTCGAGAACAGCGGCCTGCCGTTCGTCATCGCCCTCAACGGCTTCGACGGACACCAGCCCTACACGCCGGACGAGGTGCGCGAGGCCCTGCAGATCGGCCCCGACGCACCGATCATCACCACCGACGCCCGGCACCGCAGCGAGGCCAAGAGCGCGCTCATCACGCTCGTCGAGCACGCCCTGATGGCACGGCTGCGCTGACCAGGCCGGGACGCGCCTCGCGTCCGCGCCATACCGAAAGGCCCCCGCACACCTGCCAGGTGCGGGGGCCTTCGGTATGCGCGGGGAGGCGCCGGGTCAGTCGCCCAGGGTGTCGCCGACCGCGGTCAGGATGAGAGCGAGGGAGACGGCGCCGGCGTCGGGGTGGCCGTAGCCGAGCGCGCCCATCCGGGCCGCGCGGCCCCGGGCCGGGGTGAGTTCGGCGGTGTCGGCGGCGGCCCGGGTCGCGGCCTCGGCCGCCGCCCGCCACGCCTTGCCGAGCCCTTCGCCCGCGCGTGCCCGCAGCTCGCGGCGGAACGGGTCGAGCGAGTCGAGCATGGTCTTCTCGCCCACCTCGGCGCCGCCCAGTTCGGCGACGGCCCGCTGGGCGGCGTCCGCCGCTTCGGCGAACAGCGCGGTGTCACAAGGCCGTTCGGCGTACGCGCCGCCCGGCCTGGCCGCGGCCTTGCACAGGACGGCGCCGGTCTCGGTGAGCAGCGCGCCGTACAGGGCGCCCGACGCGCCGCCTGACGCGTCGGCGAGGGCGAGGCCCGCGGTCATCAGGGCGCCGCCCGCCGCGCGCGGGTCGCCAGGCGCTCCCGCCTCGGTCGCGCGGGCCGCGGCGACGGCGGCGCGCAGCCCGCGGACGATGCCGATGCCGTGGTCGCCGTCGCCCGCCACCGCGTCCAGCCTGCCCAGCTCGTCCTCGTTGGCGGCGACGAGGTCGAACGCGGCCTGGAGCGCGGCGGTCGCCGGCAGGTCGCTGTCACCGGCCGCCGTTTCCCGGGCCTCGGCCACGACGGCGGTGTCCGTGCGGTCGTCGTCGGCGGCCACGTGGGTGCCCGGCAGGCTGCGGAAGGCGGGGGTGTCGCAGGGGGCGTCGTACAGCTCGGTCAGTTCGTCGTCGAGGACCATCACCGACAGCGAGACGCCTGCCATGTCGAAGGAGGTGACGAACTCGCCCACCTCGGGGCGGTGCGGCTGGAGTCCGGCGGCCCGCAGACGCCGGTTGACCTGCCGGTAGACGACGAACATCTCCTCGTACTTGGTACGCCCCAGGCCGTTGAGCAGGACAGCGACGCGGCCGGTGCCGCCTGCGGGCGTGGGCAGTTCGTCGAGGAGGTTGTCGACCAGTTCGTCGGCGAGTTCGGCGGCGGTCAGGCTGCGGGTGGTGCGCAGGCCGGGCTCGCCGTGGATGCCCATGCCCAGTTCGGTGGTGCCGGCGTTGACGGTGAACAGCGGCTCCGCGGCGCCGGGGAGTGTGCAGCCGGCGAAGGCGGCGCCGAAGGTGCGGGTCATGGCGTTGGCGTGGGCGGCGGCCCGCGCGACGCCTTCGAGGTCGTCGCCGCGCTCGGCAGCCGCGCCCGCCACCTTGAAGACGAAGAAGTCGCCCGCCACCCCGCGGCGGTCACGGGACGGGTCGATCTCCTGGCCCTCTACCGGCGGCGGGCCGCTGGCGACGTCGTCGGTGACCAGCACCGTGCGGGTGTCGATGCCCTCGGCCGCGAGACGGCGGGCGGCGAGGCCGAAGTGCATGACGTCGCCTGCGTAGTTGCCGTAGCTGAGCAGCACGCCCGCGCCGCCGTCGGCGGCCCGCGCGGTGCGGTAGACCTGTTCGGCGCTGGGGCTGGCGAAGACGTCACCTATGGCCGCGGCGTCGGCGAGGCCGGGGCCGACCAGTCCGGCGAAAGCGGGGTAGTGACCGGAACCGCCGCCGATGACGACGGCGACCTTACCGGTGCGGGGTGCGTGGCGCCCGACGACGCCGAAGGCGCCCGGCACCCGGCGGACCGTGCGCGCGTAGGCGTCGGCCAGTCCTTCCAGCCAGTCCTCACGGAAGGTCTCGGGGTGGTGTCCGAGGCCGGCGGGGGTGGTGGTCATCTGGGCACACTCCTTTTGTTTCGTGCCTGTTTGATTTAACACGCACATCACAGATTCGTCACCCCTTGCGGCGTAAATCTCACCACCGCTTGTGAGAATGGCCCGCAAAAATCCCTGGCATCACATCTTGCATGTGAAGTTCTCAGGATTCATGATGCTCGCATCACCCTTGTTCACGCCCGCGATACCGGAGCGTCACCGCGCCCCCCGCCTACCGCATCACAGCCCCCCGTCCCGACACCACCCCCTCCCCGACCCGCCGTCGGCCCCTGGCGACGGCACCCGCCCCACGGAGGCGCGACATGGCCCCACCACCCTTCCTCGACCGGATCGGCATCCCCAAGCCGCTGGTCTTCGGCTACATCGGCGTACTGCTGTTCATGGTGGGCGACGGCGTCGAGTCCGGCTTCATCGCGCCGTACATGGCCGATCACGGCGCGGGCACCGAGGTGCACGCCTCGTACGTGATCACCGCGTACGGCGTGACCGTGATGCTCGCGTCCTGGCTGTCCGGCGCGCTCTCCGACCTGTGGGGCCCGCGGCGGGTCATGCAACTCGGCCTGGCCGTCTGGGTCGTCTTCGACATCCTCTTCCTGACTCTGGCGCTCGGGCCGCAGAACTACACGCTGATGCTGGTCTTCTACGGTCTGCGCGGCTTCGGGTATCCGTTGTTCGCCTTCGGCTTCCTCGTCTGGATCACCGCCACCGCGCCGAAGGCCCGCATGGGCACCGCCGTCGGCTGGTTCTACGTCGCCTTCACCGGCGGTCTGCCCACCCTCGGCTCGCTCGTCGCCGGCGTCACCAACCCGATGTTCGGCCGCTTCGGCACGCTGTGGGTCGCGCTCGGCATCATCGCCATCGGCGGCGCGTTCTGCATGCTGGGCGTCCGTGAGCGCACCGGCTACTCGCGGCTGGCCCCGGCCGAGGTCCGGCCCGTGCAGTCGCTGCTCTCCAGCCTCTCGATCGCCTGGACGCACCCGAAGGTCGCTGTCGGCTGCGTCGTACGGATCATCAACACCGCGCCGGAGTTCGGCTTCCTGGTCTTTCTCCCCACCTTCTTCTCCAAGGAGTTGGGCTTCGGGGAGGGCCGCTGGCTGACCCTGCTCGCCGTCATCTACGGCACCAACGTCTTCTGCAACCTGCTCTTCGGCGTGATCGGCGACAAGATCGGCTGGCGCAAGACGATCGCCAGCTTCGGCGGCGTCGGCTGTGCGGTCACGACGTTGACCCTGTACTTCGTGCCGAAGGCGGTCGGCAGCCACTACTGGGTCGCCATCGTCGTCGGCATGCTCTACGGCGTGACGCTGGCCGGCTTCGTGTCCATCTCCGCCCTCATCCCGGCGCTCGCCCCCGAAAACAAGGGCGGGGCTATGGCGCTGCTGAACCTGGGGGCGGGTGGGGCGGCCTTTGTCGGGCCCGCCATCGTCAGCATCTTCCTGGGGCCGCTCGGGCCGTCCGGTGTCGTGATCATCTTCGCTGCGCTGTATGTCGTCGCTGCGCTGCTGACGTTGTATCTCAAGATTCCCGATGAGGGGGAAGGGGGCGCTGCGGAGCCGGGGCCGGGGGTGGCTGCGGAACCGGTGCGTGCCTGACGGTTCTTGGCCGGCCGTGGGGCGTGTGTACGGAGGTCCATCTGCTTTTGCGGGTGGGCCTTCGGTGTGTGCGGGCGGTTGGTGGGTGGGGTGGGTCGGAGGGGCCGCACCGGGTCGTCTCCTCGACGCATGTGCCCTCGGCTACCAGTCAAGAAGCTGCCGGCGTTGGCACCTGTCGCTGCGGGGAGCGACCCGGTGCGGCCCCCCCCCGACCCACCCGGGCCTCGTACGCGGCTGACCGCCGGTGGGCCTGGCCCTGTCCCCTGTGCCTCGCCCTTCGGGCCTCGTTCGCGGCTGACCGCCGGTGAGTCCCGTCTCCTGTGCCTCGCCCTTCGGGCATCGTGCGCGGCTGACCGCCGGTGGGCGCTCCCTCACCTCGCCCTTCGGGCCTCGGGGGGGGGGCTGCGGGGCGGTGGTCCGGCCTGTGGCTCGCCCTTCGGGCCTCGTGCGCGGGTGGGGAGGGAACGCCGAGGCCCCGCCTCCTCGGGGGATGCGGGGCCTTGGTGCGGGTGTGGGTCAGCGCTGCCAGCTGGTGGCGCCGTGGAAGCCGTACTGGCGCTCCAGGCGGCGCCAGCGGGCGGCCGTGGCGCGGGGGCCGGTCGGGGTGGTGGCCGGCTGGTGGGCGGCGCGGGCCAGGAGGACGGCGGTCAGAGCGGCGAGTTCTTCCTCGCTGGCCTGGCCCTTCTCCACGCGGATCGGGTCGTTCCTGAGAGTGTCGGCAGGGTTCACGTTCGTGTGTCTCCGTCGTCGCGGTGGGCGCAGTGCGGGTGCGGTGGCTACTGCGGCGGGTTGCCGTGCTTGCGGGCGGGCAGGTCCGCGTGCTTGGTGCGCAGCATGTCCAGGGAGCGGATGAGGGTGTGGCGGGTCTCGGCGGGGTCGATGACGTCGTCGACCAGGCCGCGCTCGGCCGCGTAGTACGGGTGCATCAGCTCGGACTTGTATTCCTTGACCATGCGCATCCGCATCGCCTCGGAGTCGTCCGCCTCGGCGATCTGCTTGCGGAAGATGACGTTGGCCGCACCCTCTGCGCCCATCACCGCGATCTCGTTGGTGGGCCAGGCGTAGGTGAGGTCGGCGCCGATGGACTGCGAGTCCATGACGATGTAGGCGCCGCCGTACGCCTTGCGCAGCACGATGGAGATGCGCGGGACGGTGGCGTTGCAGTAGGCGTAGAGCAGCTTGGCGCCGTGCCGGATGATGCCGCCGTGCTCCTGGGAGACGCCGGGCAGGAAGCCGGGGACGTCCAGGAGGGTGATGATCGGGATGTTGAAGGCGTCGCAGAGCTGGACGAAGCGGGCCGACTTCTCGGACGCCTCGATGTCCAGGACGCCGGCCAGCGACTGCGGCTGGTTGGCGACGATGCCGACGACGCGGCCGTCCAGGCGGGCCAGCGAGCAGATGATGTTGGTCGCCCAGCGCTCGTGGACTTCGAGGTATTCGCCGTCGTCGACGATCTCCTCGATGACCTTGCGCATGTCGTAGGGGCGGTTGCCGTCGGCCGGGACGAGGTCCAGGAGTGCGTCGCCGCTGCGGTCGGCGGGGTCCTCGCAGACGACCGTCGGCGGGTTCTCGCGGTTGTTGGACGGCAGGAGGGAGAGGAGGTAGCGGACCTCTTCGAGGCAGGTCACCTCGTCGTCGTAGGCGAAGTGCGCGACACCGGAGGTCTCGGCGTGCACGTCGGCGCCGCCCAGGCCGTTCTGGGTGATCTCCTCGCCGGTGACGGCGCGGACGACGTCGGGTCCGGTGATGAACATCTGCGAGGTCTCGCGGACCATGAAGACGAAGTCCGTCAGCGCGGGGCTGTAGGCCGCGCCGCCCGCGCAGGGGCCGAGCATGACGGAGATCTGCGGGATGACGCCGGACGCCTTGGTGTTGCGCTGGAAGATGCCGCCGTAGCCGGCCAGGGCCGAGACGCCTTCCTGGATGCGGGCGCCGGCACCGTCGTTCAGCGAGACCAGGGGCGCACCGGCCTGGATGGCCATGTCCATGATCTTGTGGATCTTGGTGGCGTGGGCCTCGCCGAGCGCGCCGCCGAAGATGCGGAAGTCGTGGGCGTAGGTGAAGACCGTCCGCCCGTGGACGGTTCCCCAGCCGGTGATGACACCGTCGGTGTACGGCTTCTTGGACTCCAGCCCGAAGCCGGTCGCACGGTGCCGCCGCAGCGGCTCGACCTCGTTGAACGAACCCTCGTCCAGGAGCAGCTCGATCCGCTCCCGGGCGGTCAGCTTGCCCTTCGCACGCTGAGCTTCGGTGGCACGCTCGCTGGGGCCTCGCCGAACCTGCTCACGGATGGCGTGCAGCTCGGCGACGCGCCCGCGGGCGTCGGTCGCGCCGGCGGGCACATCTTCGACAGTGGTCATGTATCGACGGTACGTGGCTGAGGGCCCGGGGACCGATGTCGGATTCTCACAACGTCGGGTGCGATTTGGTGGGCAGGCAGCACAGAAGAGGAAGGGAAGCGTCCTGTACGTGGGGGCGGGCACTCGTCCGATCGGGTGTGCCGGGGGCCTGTGGTCTGTATGGGGCCGACAAATCCCCGACGGGAGGTGTGGCGGTCTCGCGGGTTGTGCGGGGCGGCGTCGGCGGGTGTTCCTGGCGGTCAGGGCAGGGTGACGGTGCAGCTGTGGGTCGCGCAGGCGGTGCCGGGGGTGACCCGTAGCCGCAGGGTGCGGCCGGTGGCCAGTACCTCGACGGCCGGGTCGTGGGCGGGCACCGCGCGCACCGGGTGGTGCCAGGTGATCTCCAGCGGGGCGCCGGAACGGTCCGGGGCGGCGAGGTACAGGCGGGCGTCGCCGCGGCGCGTCTCGCGCAGCAGGACGCTCGCCGGGCCGTCGGCGGTGAGCGGGCCCGCGTGGCCCGGCTGCCAGAAGTTGGCGGCGGTCAGGCCGAGGGTGGGGACGTGAATGGACTGCTGGGCCCGTGAGTTGGCGAGGACGGTGAGCCAGTGGCGGTCGGCGGCGCGGGCTGCGATGGCGCGTGGGGTGGCGCCGGGCATGAGGAGGTAGGCGTAGCTTGCGTCGGCGGGGTCGGTGCCGTGGTCGTGCCAGAGGGTGAGGTAGCGGCGGGTGAGGGCGGCGGTGGACGAGCCGGAGTTGATGTCGTGCCAGGAGCCGGTGCGGTCCTCGCGCAGGGTGTGCAGCGGGGCGCCGTCGGGGAAGACGTAGCCGCCGTGGCCGGTGAGGTGGGCCCAGCGGGCGGCGGGGAAGGTGGCGGTGCGGCCGGTGCGGGGCTGCTGCACGCGGCCGTCGACGGTGAGGGTGGCCTGGAGGTCGGTGCCCAGTGCGCGGTTGTCGATGACGGTCTCGGCCGGGACGCCGTCGTGTGCGGTGATGCCGGCGCCGAGGCAGACGACGGTGTCGGCGAGGAAGAACCAGGATTTCCTGGCGGTGAGGGTGGAGGCGAGGCCGCGCAGGTGCTGTCCGACGGCCGCGTAGGTGCCGTCGGTGGTGCCGCCGACCCAGCGCACGTCCGGTTTCGGCTCGCCCCAGCCGCCGCCCTCGTCGTCGGCGAGGCGCTTGGTGGAGACGGTGGTGCCGGGCAGCCGGTAGGGGTCGACGGTGGGCCAGTAGGCGTCGGTGTACTGGCCGCCGCCGAAGTCCGCGCCCCACCAGGAGAGCATTCCGGCGCCGGTGTGCCAGCCGCGGTGGTTCTCTCCGTTGCCGTTCTCGTAGTACGTGATGCGGTCGGACGCCATGGCCAGGCCCGCGGCCCAGCCGGGGCGGCGGTGGACGGCGCGGTCCATGGCGGGGAAGAGGCGGTGGCCGACGGGTTCGGGGGTGGCGGGGG
The DNA here is from genome assembly GCF_043199105.1 of Streptomyces sp. NPDC048644. NCBI lineage: Bacteria > Bacillati > Actinomycetota > Actinomycetes > Kitasatosporales > Streptomycetaceae > Streptomyces > Streptomyces sp. NPDC048644. Next base: position 11,530 of record NZ_JBICVO010000016.1, on the reverse strand, counting down.
CCGGGTCGTCGAGGGCGGCGGCGACGCGGGCGAGGTCGGCGACGGGGTACTGCCGGTCGGTGCGGACCTGCAGGGTGCGGTCCCGCTCGGCCCAGCCCTTGATCATGGCGTGCCAGCGGGTGCGCTCGGCGCGGCTCGCGGTCTGCCCGAGCAGCGTGATCGCGGCGATGAGGGCGTGCCCGTGGTAGTGGTCGCTGCGCGGTGTCCCGTGTGCGTCGCCGCGCAGGGCGCCGCGGCTGATGGCCCGGCCGTTGACCATGTCCATCATCAGGCCGTTGTACAGCAGCGGCGCGTACGCGTGCTCGACGCTGTCGATGACGAGCTGCCCTGCCGGGTCGGTGACCGCCCAGGGTGACCCGTCGAGCAGCGTGAAGAGGCGGCCGATGCCGTCCAGCAGGACGTAGCCGTAGGTGCCGGAGTAGGCGACCCAGCTGTGCTGGATGAAGGAGCCGTCGGCATAGAGGCCGTCGCCCTTGGTGACGTGGGGGAAGACCGGCGAGAGCGCGTCGCGGGCGAGGGCGAGCTGGGCGGGGTCGCGGCCGATGACGCCGCGGAGGGCGACGACGCGGCACAGGTCGACGCGGTTGGCGCCGGTGCTGGTGCCGGTGTAGTCGCCGAGCGCGGAGTCCGGGACGAAGTGGTGGACGGCGGCGAGGTAGCGGGCGCGGCGCCGGTCGGTGAGCGGGCTGCCCGCGGGGTGGTCGTCGAGGACGGCGACGGTGTCCAGGAGGAGCTTCGGACTGCCGATCTGCCAGTCCCACCAGTTGCCGTAGGGGGTGGTGGCGGGGTGGTAGACGGTGGCGTCGATGTGGTCGAGGCCGGTGACGACGGCGGCGGCGAGACCGGCGTCACCGGTGAGTCCTGTGCCGGGCTGGGCGTACGCCTGGGCCATGGTGTGCAGGCGGTCGTAGCTCGTGGTGATGCCGCTCGACGGGTCGAGGGGCAGGCCGGGCCAGAGCGTGGTGGCGGTGGGCCGCATCGTGGCGCGGAATCCGGCGGCGAGGGTGCCGGTCTCCTTCAGGGCCGTGGCGTACGGCTCGGCGGCCGGATCGAAGCCGGTGCCGAGGATGAGGCCGGCCCACCGGGCGCGCAGGGCGGCGAAGGGGTCGGCGGGCCCGGTGGGTGCCGGGGTGCGGGACGGGGCGGCGGTGAGGCGCAGCGTGCCGCCGGTGGTGGCGGCGAGGAATCCTCTGCGGGACCAGGTGGGCGGCTGGGGCACGGCCGGTCCTCTCGATGGCGTCAACTGACCTGTGGCGCTGAGCACTTGAGAGTGTTGTGACGGTTTAGCACGGCATGCGGGGCGGGGACAACGGGCGCGCGGGGAGCGGCATCGAGCAGAGAGGTTGAATGTTGAACTACATGTGGCTAAGGTGAATCTCGTTGAAGGTTAAACAAACCGTCTTTGAGGAGGAGCCATGGCTCTGTTCCACCGCAAGCGCCCCGAAGCCCCCGCCACCGCGGGCACCACCGCCCTCGTCGAGGCGGACCCCGCGCTCGCCGCGCTGACCGGCGACTACACCATCGACCCCGCGCACAGCAGCATCGGCTTCACGGTCCGGCACGCCATGGTCACCAACGTCCGCGGCGCCTTCGGCGAGCACGAGGGCACCCTCCGCCTCGACGGCAGCGACCCGGCCCGCTCCACCGCGTCCCTGGACGTAAGGACCGCCGGCGTGGACACCGGCATCGCCGACCGCGACGCACACCTGCGCGGCGCCGACTTCTTCGACTCCGAGACCTTCCCGCTGATGAGCTTCCGCAGCACGGCGGCCGAGCAGGTGGCGGGCGACCGCTTCCGCATCACCGGCGACCTGACCATCAAGGACGTCACCAGGCCGCTCACCATCGACCTGGAGTTCCACGGCGCGGCCACCGACGTCTACGGCGCCGAGCGGGTCGGCTTCGAGGGCCGCGCCGAGATCCTGCGCTCCGACTGGGGCCTGACCTGGAACGCCGCGCTGGAGACCGGCGGCGTGATGGTCAGCGACAAGGTCAAGCTCACCTTCGACATCTCCGCGGTCAAGGCGGCCCCCCAGGGCTGACCGGTCGCGGCACGGGACACCGCGGCCCCGCGCCGGCCCCTCCCCCCGGGGGCCGTGGCGCGGGGCCGCGGTCGTGGCGTGTGCAGGTCGTTACTCCTGCGGCTGCACACCGGCCCGCAGCAGGCCGTAGGCGTAGGCGTCGTCGAGTGCCTGCCAGGAGGCGGCGATGACGTTCTCCGCGACGCCGACGGTGGACCACTCGCCGTTGCCGTCGGTGGTGGAGATCAGGACGCGGGTGATCGACCCTGTGCCCTGGCGGCCCTCCAGGATGCGGACCTTGTAGTCGACCAGCTCGATCCTGGCGAGCTGCGGGTAGATCCGCTCCAGGCCGACGCGCAGCGCCCGGTCCAGGGCGTTGACCGGGCCGTTGCCCTCGGCCGTCGCGACGATCCGCTCGCCCTTGGCCCACAGCTTCACGGTCGCCTCGTTGGCGTGGGTGCCGTCGGGGCGGTCCTCGACGATCGCCCGCCAGGACTCCACCCGGAAGAACTTCGCGGCCCGGCCCAGCGCGCCGTCCCGCTCCAGCTCGTCACGGAGCAGCAGCTCGAAGGAGGCGTCGGCGGCCTCGTACGTGTAGCCCTGCGACTCGCGTTCCTTGACCCGCTCGACGACCCGGCCGACCAGCTCGCGGTCGCCGCCCAGGTCGATGCCCAGCTCCTTGCCCTTCAGCTCGATCGAGGCGCGGCCCGCCATGTCGGAGACCAGCATCCGCATGGTGTTGCCGACCAGCGCCGGGTCGATGTGCTGGTAGAGATCCGGGTCGACCTTGATCGCCGAGGCGTGCAGCCCGGCCTTGTGCGCGAAGGCGGAGACGCCGACGTAGGGCTGGTGGGTGGAGGGCGTGAGGTTGACGACCTCGGCGATGGCGTGTGAGATCCGGGTGGTCTCGGCGAGCTTGCCGGGCGGCAGGACGGCGCGGCCGTACTTCAGCTCCAGGGCGGCGACGACCGGGAAGAGGTTGGAGTTGCCGACCCGCTCGCCGTAGCCGTTGGCGGTGCACTGCACGTGGGTGGCGCCCGCGTCGACCGCGGCCAGGGTGTTGGCGACCGCGCAGCCGGTGTCGTCCTGGGCGTGGATGCCAAGGCGGGCACCGGTGTCCGCGAGGACGGTCCGCACCACGGCGGCGACCTGTGCGGGCAGCATGCCGCCGTTGGTGTCGCAGAGCACGACGACGTCGGCGCCCGCCTCGCTCGCGGTGCGCACGACCTGCTTGGCGTAGGCCGGGTCCAGCGCGTAGCCGTCGAAGAAGTGCTCGCAGTCGAGGAAGACCCGGCGGCCCTGGGCGCGCAGGTAGGCGACGGTGTCCGCGACCATCGCGAGGTTCTCGTCAGGAGTGGTGCGCAGCGCCAACTCCACGTGCCGCACATGGGACTTGGCGACCAGCGTGATCACCGGGGCCTGCGACTCCAGGAGGGCGGCGACCTGCGCGTCGTCCTCGACCCGCACACCGGCCTTGCGGGTGGCGCCGAAGGCGACGAGCTGCGCGTGCCGGAAGCCGATCTCCGTGCGGGCGCGCTGGAAGAACTCGGTGTCCCGGGGGTTGGCGCCGGGCCAGCCGCCCTCGATGAAGCCGACGCCGAAGTCGTCCAGGTGCCGGGCGATGGTGAGCTTGTCGGCGACGGTCAGGTTGATGCCCTCGCGCTGGGCACCGTCGCGCAGCGTCGTGTCGAACACATGGAAGTCGTCGGACGGCAGGCCGTTGGCCTCGGTGTCCTGGGACGATTCGGGTTCGGGTGCGTCCGTCATGCTGGTCTGAACTCCTGTCGGGATCTCGGTCTACCGGAATGACCGGCTCCACCGTCCCTCCATGTTCCCTCGCGCTCCCCTTCCGGCGGCAGGTGGGCCGGAAACGAAAAAACCTCTCGCGGGTGCGAGAGGTCTGCGCGCGGGTCTGGGACGACGGTGGCCGCGTCGTACTCGGTTCGTACGAGCGGTCACTGCGGACCGGCGCGCCTGCTGCCAATAATCATGGCCAACGAGAGCACGGCCGCAGTCTGGCACGGCCGGGGCGGCGCCGGGTAGCCGGTCTCACGATGCGGGCGGGCGGTGCCCCGGGCCGGCTGCGGGGGCGCCGGCCCGGGGTGTGAGGGGAAAGGTCAGCCGGCCGCCACCGCGCCCGTCTCCGTGCCGCCCGGTGCGCCGGCCCCTTCCTTGCCGTCGCCGCCGTCCTTGCCGACCCGGTGCAGGTCGATGGTGCGGGTCTCGCGCATGCTGAGGTAGACGACCAGCGAGACGGCGGCGCAGCCGGCGACGTACCAGTAATAGCCGGACTCGATGCCGCCCTTCTTGAACCACAGCGCGACGTATTCCGCGGTGCCGCCGAAGAGGGCGTTGGCGATGGCGTACGGCAGGGCGACGCCGAGCGCGCGGATGCCGGTGGGGAACAGTTCGGCCTTCACGCAGGCGTTGATCGAGGTGTAGCCGGTGACGACGACCAGCGCCAGCAGGGACAGGCCGAGGGCCGGCCAGAACGTCCCGGCGTGCCGCAGCAGGGTCATGATCGGCACCGTCAGGAAGGTCGAGCCGACGGCGAAGGTGATCAGCAGCGGGCGGCGGCCGATCCGGTCGGACAGCTTGCCCGCCAGCGGCTGGAGGCACATGAAGACGAACAGCGCGCAGAAGCTGACCAGCGAGGCGGTCGACTTGTCCATCCCGGCGCTGTTGGACAGGTACTTGGTGAGGTAAGTCGTGTACGTGTAGTACGCGACGGTGCCGCCCATGGTGAGCGCGATGACGAGGAACGCCTCGCGCTTGTGGGCCAGCAGCGCCTTGAGGGTGCCGCGGTCGGGGTCGGCCGCCGCCTGGTCGTCCGCCGCGTAGACCTCGGTCTCCAGCATGGTGCGGCGCAGGTAGAAGACGATGGCGGCGCCCAGCGCTCCGATGATGAAGGGGATGCGCCAGGCCCAGCTGTGCAGCGCGTCGTCGGACAGGGTCCGCTGGAGCACGATCTGGAGGCCGAGGCCGAGCAGTTGGCCCGCGGTCATCGACACGTACTGGAAGCTGGAGGCGAATCCCCGGCGGCCGGGCGCGGATGCCTCGGTGAGGTAGGTGGCGCTGGCCGCGTACTCGCCGCCCACCGACAGGCCCTGGAGCATCCTGGCGATGAGCAGGACCGCGACGCCGCCGTAGCCCGCGGTGCCGTATGTGGGGGCGATGGCGATCAGGATCGCGGATGCGGACATCAGGGTGACGGTCAGCGTGAGCGCCGCCTTGCGGCCCTTGCGGTCGCCGACCCGGCCCAGCACCCAGCCGCCGACCGGGCGCAGGAAGAAGCCGACGGCGAAGATCCCCATGGTGTTCATGAGGTTGGCGGTGTCATTTCCCTTCGGGAAGAACGCGTCCGCGAAGTACACCGCGAAGCTGGCGTAGACGAACCAGTCGAACCACTCGACCATGTTGCCGGCCGAGCCGACCCAGATCTTCTTCCATTGCTCTCGTCCCATAGCCGCTCACGGTCGCGGACGCGGGGGACTTCGGCAAGAGCCGCCACCGCAACGATCACGCGTACTTGTGTCCTTTGAGGTCACGGGCCGCGGCCTTCCCCGGTGGTCAGCCCGGCGGCAGGGACAGCGATTCGTCCAGGAAATCCCTTACGTGGGCCCGTACTTGCTCCCGGTCGGTACCGGGCAGGCCGACCACGAGGTGGGTGCCGAAGCCGTCGAGGAGGGCGCGGGTGCGGGTGGCGAAGCGTTCGGCGTCGACGGTCCTGAACGCGCCCTGCGAGATGCCTTCGACGACGAGGGCTGCCAGGTCGCGGTGCCAGGCGAGTTCGAGGTCGAGCTGGCGCTGGCGTGCCGCGTCGTCGGCGTTCCTGGAGCGGTTCCAGACCTCAAGCCACAGGGTCCAGCGCGGGTCGAGGTGGCCGTCGGGGAGGTAGAGGTCGATCAGCGCGTCCAGCCGCTCGCGGGGCGGGACGCGGCGGGAGAGTGCGGCCCTGCGCTCGGCTCCGAGCTGCTCCTCGCTCCACTGGAGGGTCTGGAGCAGCAGCTCGTCCTTGGTGCCGAAGTAGTACAGGATGTGGCCGCTGCTCATGCCGACCTCCCGGCCCAGGCCCGCCATCGTCAGCCCGTCGAGCCCTTCCGCCGCGATGGTGGCCATCGCGGCGGCGAGCACCTGTTCGCGGGGCTGGCTGAGCCGCCGCCTCGGGCGGCGCGCGGGAGAGGGCACGGGGGCCTCCGGGGTCGGCTGGTGGTGCGGGCCTGGCTCTCAGACCTCGGGCTGTTGCTGGGTGATGCAGTGGATGCCGCCACCCGACGCAAAGATCGTACGGGCGTCGACCAGGGTCACGGTGCGGTCGGGGAAGAGCCCGCGGAAGATCGCGGCGGCCTGCTCGTCGCGCGGGTCGTCGAAGGCGCAGAGGACCACGCCGTCGTTGCAGAGGTAGTGGTTGATGTAGGAGTGGTCGACGAAGGCGCCGTCCTCCTCGATGACGGTGGGCGCGGGCACCTCGACGACCTCCAGGCGGCGGCCACGGGCGTCCGTCGCTTCCCTCAGCAGGGCGGCGATGTCCTGGCAGATGGCGTGGTCGGGGTGGCGGGGGTCGGGCTGGGTGTGCACGAGGACGGTGCCGGGGCGGGCGAAGGCGGCGACGATGTCGACGTGGCCGCGGGTGCCGAACCGCCCGTAGTCGGCGGCGAGTCCGCGCGGCAGCCAGATCGCCTTGGCGGTGCCCAGGTGCGCGTGGATCTCGGCCTCGACCGCCGCCTTGTCGCGGCCGGGGTTGCGGCCCGGGTCGAGCTGCACGGTCTCGGTGAGCAGCACGGTGCCCTCGCCGTCGACGTGCAGGCCGCCGCCCTCGTTGACCAGCGGCGTGCGGTACGTGCGGGCGCCGGCCAGACCCGCGACGTACGAGCCGATCTCCGCGTCGTGCTCCCAGCGGGCCCAGTCCTGGGCGCCCCAGCCGTTGAAGACCCAGTCGGTGGCGGCGAGCCCGCCGTTGCCGTCGGTGAGGAAGGTGGGGCCGATGTCGCGCATCCAGGCGTCGTCCAGGGGCCGTTCGACGACCTCGATGTCCGGGCCGAGCAGCGTGCGGGCGTGCGCGGCCCGGCCGGGGCCCGCGACGACGGTGACCGGTTCGAAGCGGCGTACGGCGCGGGCGACCGCGGCCCATGCCCGGCGGGCGTCGGCGAGCGTCCCTTCGCCCTCATCGCCGAACGTGAAGTTGGCGCCCGGCCAGGCCATCCAGGTGCGCTCGTGCCTGGCCCACTCCGGGGGCATGCGGAAGCCGTCGGCGGCGGGGGTGTTCATGCGGGGGTCCTCACGGGTTCGCGGTGACGGGGGTGGGGCGCGGGTCCTGCGGGTTACAGGAAGTACAGGCGGGAGAGCGACACGCTGTCGGCGGGCGCGGAGCGCATCGGGTCGCCGTCGAGGGTGACCAGACCGCTGCGGGCGTCCACCTGGACGTCGCCGACCCGGGAGTTGTGGACGAGGTCGCCGGGTCCGATGCCGCGGGTGCCGCGGACCGCGACCCGGCGGCGGCGGGTGGGCAGTCCGTCGCCGCCCCCTTCGGCGGCGGCGCGGGAGACGAACGCGACGGAGATCTCCGCCGGGGTGGCGCCGTGCGCGCCGAACTGCGGGCCGAGCACCAGGGGTTCGCAGGTGTCGGTGGCGGCGTTGGGGTCGCCGGTGACGCCGTACGCGGGAAATCCTGACTTCAGGACGAGCTGCGGCTTGGCGCCGAAGAACTGCGGCAGCCACAGCACGATGTCGGCCATCTTGCCGACCTCGATCGATCCGATCTCGTGCGAAAGGCCGTGGGCGATGGCGGGGTTGACGGTCAGCTTGGCGACATAGCGCAGCACCCGGGCGTTGTCGTCGTGCGTGCCGTCCCCTGCCATCGGCCCCAGCTCGGCCTTCATCTTCCCGGCCATCGCGAAGGTGCGGCGTACGGTCTCCCCGGCCCGGCCCATGCCCTGGGCGTCGGACGAGGTGATGCCGATCGCGCCGAGGTCGTGCAGCACGTCCTCGGCGCCCATCGTGCCGGCCCGGATGCGGTCGCGGGCCATGGCGGCGTCGCCCGGCAGGTCGGTCTTGAGGTCGTGGACCGAGACGATCATGCCGTAGTGCTCGGCGACGGCGTCCCTGCCGAAGGGGAGGGTGGGGTTGGTGGAGGAGCCGATGACGTTCGGGACGCCGGCCATCTTCAGGACGTTGGGGACGTGCCCGCCGCCGCAGCCCTCGATGTGGAAGGCGTGGATGGTGCGGCCTTCGAGCACCGCGAGGGTGTCCTCGACGGAGAGGCATTCGTTGAGGCCGTCGCTGTGCAGCGCCACCTGCACGTCGTGTTCCTCGGCGACCCACAGGGCGGTGTCCAGCGCGCGGGTGTGCGCGCCCATGTCCTCGTGCACCTTGAAGCCGCAGGCGCCGCCCTCGGCCAGCGCCTCGACCAGCGGCGCCGCGCCGGATGACGAACCGCGGCCCAGGAAGCCGATGTTGACCGGCCAGGCGTCGAACGCGCCGAACGCGTGGCCCAGCGCCCAGGGCGAGTTGACGCCGACGCCCCAGACGGGCCCGAACTCCTGGCCGATGATCGTGGTGACGCCGGAGGCCAGGGAGGCTTCCATCACCCGCGGCGAGAGCAGGTGCACGTGGGTGTCGACGGCGCCCGCGGTGGCGATCATGCCCTCGCCGGAGACGATGGACGTGCCGGTGCCGACGACGACGTCCACGCCGTCGAGGGTGTCGGGGTTGCCGGCCCGCCCGATCGCGCTGATCCGGCCCTCGCGGATGCCGATGGACACCTTGCGGATGCCCAATGCCGCGTCGATGACCAGGACGTTGCTGATCACCACGTCGCAGGTCTCGCGGACGGCGGCGGCCTTGAGGTGCAGCCCGTCCCGCGCGGTCTTGCCGAAGCCGGCCAGGAATTCGTCGCCCGGCTTCTGGGAGTCCGACTCGACGCGGACGACCAGGCCCGAGTCGCCGAGTACGACGCGGTCGCCGGCCCGCGGGCCGTGCACCGACGCGTACTCGTGGGGGTCGGTGCCGCCGCTGACGGTCTTGGTGTGCGCGCAGTGCTCGCTCATGCCTGTTCCTCCGCTCCCAGGTAGCCGCAGGCGGCGGCCCGCCGCAGCGCTTCGGCCCTGGCGCCCGGCGCGTCCAGCGGCCCGTCGACGAGACCGGCGAAGCCGATCGCGATCCGGTCGCCGCCGATGGGCACCAGGCCGACCTCCGACGCGCCGCCGGGGTCGAACCGCACGGACGAGCCGGCCGGTACGCACAGCCGCATGCCGTAGGCGGCGGCGCGGTCGAACTCCAGCCGCGGGTTGGCCTCGAAGAAGTGGAAGTGCGAGGTGACGCTGACCGGCACGGTGGCGGTGTTGCGCACCGCGAGCCGCAGGGCCGGTACGGGTTCGGGTCCTGCGGGCCCGGGGAGCACCGCGCCCGGCGCCCGCTCCCCCGCCCCGCCGCCGCGTATCGGGTCGGTGACCACCGCGAGCCGGGAGCCGTCGTCGAAGACCGCTTCCACATGCACCTCGGTGACCACGTCGGCCACCCCCGGCAGGACGTCGTCGGGGCCGAGCACGCCGCGCGCGGCCTCGATGGCCTGCGCGAGGCGGCGCCCGTCCCGCGCCGCCTCGCAGACCGTGTCCGCGATCAGCGCGGTCGCCTCGGGCACGTTCAGCCGCAGCCCCCTGGAGCGGCGGGCCCGCGCCAGCTCGGCCGCGCCGAACAGCAGCAGCCGGTCGCGTTCCGTCGGGGTCAGCCGCATCCTTCGCACCTCCAGCTCGTTTAGAGCAGCACTCTAACGGCCGAAAGGTAATGGGGGAAGGTATTGACTAGGGATACTCCATGGATCACATTGAGCATTGCTCTAATTCGTGGACGGTCGGTTACCGCCCCTCCTCACCGCCCGTACGGGCACACCGGATGCCGTCCGCGAAGACCGGCCGAACAGCACAACGCGGGGCCGCCACCGGTCGGTGGCGGCCCCGCGTCCTGTCGTCGGGTGTCCCGGCTCAGCCGAGGGGGTGCATCCAGCCGTGCGGGTCGGCGGCGGCACCGGTCTGGATGTCGAGCAGCGCCCTGCGGAGCTTCATGGTGACCTCGCCGGGCTCACCGTCGGCCACGTCCCAGGAGGCGCGGGCGGACTTCACCGAGCCGACGGGGGTGATGACGGCGGCGGTGCCGCAGGCGAACACCTCGGTCAGCGAGCCGTCCGCGGCTGCCGCCTTCCAGTCGTCGACCGAGATCCGGCCCTCGGCGACCTCGTAGCCCAGGTCGGCGGCGATGGTCAGCAGCGAGGCGCGGGTGATGCCGGGCAGCAGCGAACCGGTCAGCTCCGGGGTGACGATGCGGTTCCCGTACACGAAGTACAGGTTCATCCCGCCCATCTCCTCGATCCAGCGGCGCTCCAGCGCGTCCAGCCAGACCACCTGGTCACAGCCCTGCTCGGCGGCCTGCGCCTGGGCGACCAGGGACGCGGCGTAGTTGCCGCCGGTCTTGGCGGCGCCGGTGCCGCCCGGGACGGCACGGACGTACTCCTCGGAGAGCCACACCGAGACCGGCTTGACGCCGCCGGAGAAGTACGCGCCGGCCGGCGAGGCGATGACGAGGAAGAGGTATTCGTTGGCCGGCTTGACGCCCAGGCCCACCTCGGTGGCGATCATGAAGGGCCGCAGGTAGAGCGACTCCTCGCCGCTGGCCGGCACCCACGCCTTGTCCTGGGTGACCAGCGCGTCGCAGGCCGCGACGAAGGTGTCGACGGGCAGCTCGGGCATGCCCAGGCGGCGTGCGGAGTCCTGGAAACGGCGGGCGTTGGCGTCCGGCCTGAAGGTGGCGACGGAACCGTCGGGCTGGCGGTACGCCTTGAGGCCCTCGAAGATCGTCTGCGCGTAGTGCAGGGTCATGTTCGCCGGGTCGAGGGAGAGCGGCGCGTACGGCACCAGCTGGGCATCGTGCCAGCCGCGGCCCTCCGTCCACTTGATCGTCACCATGTGGTCGGTGAAGTGCCGGCCGAACCCGGGGGCCTTCAGGAGCTGTTCCCGCTCGGTGTCGGACAGCGGGTTCGATGAGGGCTTGAGCTCGATCGTGGGCGTCGTCATGAATGCATGTCCTTCACTGCGTGTTCCGATACCGCGGGCCGCCGTCCGGCCCTCCACGAGGAGGCCGACGGCCCGAGGGGTGCCCCGGAGTTGCGGCACCGGTGCGGTTGATGCGCCGCGCGCATACGGGAACCCGGGGCCGCCCCGCGTCACCGGGACATCCAGGGTTCTCCGTGGGCGGCGGCCCACGTCCGATTATCGCTCGCGAGTATCCGCGGACGGAATCGTGCGTGCGGTCCGGTTTCGATGGTCCCACCGAAACCGGAAGGGGTACATGTGTGCCCAAACACACGCAGCGCCGGGCCTCGGCGGCCCGGCGCTGTGCGTACTGCTGGTCAGGTACGGCGCCCTAGGCGGTGTCTTCAATTGTCACGCCCACATCAGGAGCGAGGCGAGTGTGACGGCTGCCTGGTAGGACTCGGCGGTCTTGTCGTAACGGGTCGC
>NZ_JBICVO010000015.1:0-205891 GCF_043199105.1 Streptomyces sp. NPDC048644 | reverse complement strand
GAGGCGTCGCTCGCCGATCCGGACGGGGGGGGGGGGGGGGGCGGGGGGGCCGGGGCGCGCCCCGCCCCCCCCCCCCCCCCCCCCCCCCCCCCCCCCCCCCCCCCCCCCCCCCCCCCCCCCCCCCCCCCCCCCCCCCCCCCCCCCCACCCCCCCACAAACGCCAAGCGACCCACCGGACGACGGACCCACCGCCCCCCTCAGCCCCGCCCCCTCACTTCTTCCCCAGCCGCTGCTGCACCTCGGACAGAATCTCGTCCGCCGCCGTGTACCCAATCCCCTGGATCCACAGCTGATCATCGACGCGGAACGACCTGCCGTCCTTCACCGCCCGCATGTTCTTCCACAGCGCACCGCCCGTGACCTGCGCCTCCTTCGACTTCTCCGGCGTGCCGTAGCTCGCGTAGAAGACGGCATCGGCATCGGCCTTGTTCATCTGCTCGGCACTCAGCTCCGTCATCAGCCCGTCCTTGGACCCGTTGACGACGTCCGTGGGCCCCGTGCCGATGTCGGCGAGGATGGTGCCGATGTAGCTCTGGCAGCCGTAAACACGGGTGTCGGCCCCCTCGACGAACCGGACGACGTTCGTCCGCAGCGCCTTGGCCTTCGCCGCCCCGCCCAGCGCCGCCGTGACCTTCTTCGCATGCGCCTCGTACGCCGCAACGGCCTTCTTGGCCTGCGGAATCCGGCCGAGCGCCGCCGCGTGCGTGGCGAAGTTCTGCTTCCAGGGGTAGCCGGTGGTTTCCGTCATCACCGTCGGCGCGATCTTCGTCAGCTGCTGGTAGCTGCGGCCGTCGCGGACCTTGCTGGTCAGGATCAGGTCCGGCTTGAGGGCCGCGACCGCCTCCAGGTTCGGGGCGCCGATCTTGCCGACGTCCTTGATGCCCGCGACCTTGTCCTTGGGCAGGTAGTCGAGGAAGCCCGACGCCACATCGGACCGGGTCGCGCCGACGGGCTTCACGCCGAGCGTGATCGCGGAGTCCAGCTCGGCGGTGTCCAGAACCACCACCCGCTTCGGCGCGGTCGGCACCTTCACGTCGCCCATCGCCGTCGCCACCGTGTGCGTGCCGCCGCCTGACGCCGGCTCCGCCCAGCGCGTCGTGGGCTGCTTCGGACAGTCGGCGGCCTTGAACGAGTCACCGGAAGCGGAGTCGGTATCTCCGGATCCGCAGGAGGTCAGAACGAGCGAGGCGGCCAGCACCGTGACGGCGACGGCCGCGGTACGGCGCGGGGGGACGGCGAAGCGGGACATGAACTGCCCTTTCTGCTCGGGAAACGCGGAAGAAGGGAAGACGGACCGGGGCCTCAGCCCGAGCGGGCCCACGGACGCCCCGGCACCACGAGCGGCGAGCCCGTGACCGGATCGGGCACCACGACCGCTTCGAGGCCGAACACCTCCTGCACAAGACCGGCGGTGACGACCTCGCCAGGCCGCCCCTGCGCGACGATCCGGCCCGCCTTCATCGCCACCAGATGGTCGGCGTACCGCGCGGCCTGGTTGAGGTCGTGCAGCACCGCGACGACGGTCCGCCCCCGGTCGTGGTTGAGCTGGCGCACCAGGTCCAGCACCTCGACCTGGTGCGCGATGTCGAGGTAGGTCGTCGGCTCGTCCAGGAGCAGCAGATCGGTCTCCTGGGCCAGCGCCATCGCGATCCACACCCGCTGCCGCTGCCCGCCGGACAGTTCGTCCACCGCCCGCTCGGCGAGCTGCGCCACGTCCGTGCGCTCCATCGCCTCGGTCACCGCACGCTCGTCGTCGTCCGACCACTGCTGCCACCAGCGCTGATGCGGCTGCCGCCCGCGGGCCACCAGATCGCCGACGGTGATGGCCTCCGGCGCGACCGGGGTCTGCGGCAGCAGCCCCACCGACCTGGCGATCGTCTTCGTCGGGATGCGCGCCAGATCCGTGCCGTCCAGCAGCACCGCACCGCGCCGCGGTCGCAGCAGCCGCCCCAGGGCGCGCAGCAGCGTCGACTTGCCGCAGGCGTTGGGCCCCACGACGACGGTGACGGCGCCCTGCGGCACATCCAGGTCCAGGCCGTCGACGACCGTACGGTCCTCGTAGGCCAGCGTCAGATCCCGCGCCGTGAGCCGGCTCGGGGAGCCCTCCCCGGCAGCCGTGACGACGCTCTCGCCGGTCTCGGTCACGCTTGTCCTCCTGCGGCACGGCTACGGGTGCGATGGCCCCTGATGATGAGCCAGATCAGATACGGGGCGCCGACGGCCGCGGTCAGCACGCCCACCGGCAGTTCGGTCGGCGCGAACACCTTGCGGGCCAGCAGATCGCCGAACACGACGATGCCGGCGCCGAGCAGCGCCGAACTCAGCAGCGGGATCTGCGCGGTGCGCGTCAGACGGCGCGCGATCTGCGGCGCCAGCAGCGCCACGAAGTCGACCGGGCCCGCCGCGCCGGTCGCCATCGACGCCAGCACCACACCGATGGCGACCAGGCCGAGCCGGGTCCGCCCCAGCCGGACGCCGAGCGCCGTCGCGGTGTCGTCGTCCATCGACACGGTCCGCTGGGCACGCGCCGCCCACAGCACGCACGGCAGCGCCACCAGCAGCGCCCAGCCCAGCGGCGCGGCCTCAGCCCAGCCGCGGCCGTTGAGCGAGCCGGTCATCCACACCTGGGCCTGCTGGGCGACCAGGTAGTCGCCCTTCGTCAGGAAGAGCTGGGTGACCGAGCGGAGCGCGACGGCGAAGCCGATGCCGATGAGGACGAAGCGGGTGGCGTGCAGCCCGCCGCGCCAGGCGAAGAGGTAGACGAGCGCGGCGGCGAGCAGCCCGCCGGCCACCGACAGGTACGGCAGCACCGCGTACGAGGTGACGCCGAAGGTCATCGAGCCGACCGTCAGCGCGCTCGCGCCCTGCGTGACGCCGATGATGTCCGGGCTGGCCAGCGGATTGCGGGCGACCGTCTGGATCAGCGCACCCGCCACCCCGAACGCGGCGCCGACCAGCAGCCCGACGACCATCCGCGGCAGCCGCAGCGTCCCGACCACCAGCTCCTGCGACGACGGCTGCCCCAGCACCACCTTGAGCGCTTCGGACGGCGCGACGAAGCTCTCGCCGACGCACAGATACGCCAGGCACACGACGGCCAGCAGTACGGCCAGCAGCGTCGCGACGACGGCGGCCCTGAGGTGCACGAGGAAGGACGCCCGGCCGACCGTCAGCCTGCTGTGCCCGGCCGGACGCACCGGTCCGCGCCGCGCGGCGGTGTCGGGGGAGGTGACGGGGGCGCTCACGCGGCCACCGCCTTCCGGCGGACCAGGGTCACCAGGAACGGCACCCCGATCAGCGCGGTCATCACGCCGGCCGGCACCTCCGACGGCGGGAACAGGACCCGTCCGACGGTGTCCGAGACCAGCACGATCACCGGACCGAGCAGCGCCGCCATCGGCAGCACCCAGCGGTGGTCGCTGCCCACGATCGCGCGGGCGATGTGCGGCACGGCGAGGCCGACGAACGCGATCGGCCCGGCCGCCGCGACCCCGGCGCCGGTGAGCACGGTCGCGCCGAGACCGCCGACGATCCGTACCGTCGCGACGTTCTGGCCGAGTCCCTTGGCGACGTCCTCGCCGAGCGCCAGGGCGTCGAGACCGCGGGCGACGGACAGCACCAGCACCGCGCCGACCAGCAGGAACGGCCAGATCTGACCGGCCACTTCGCTGTCCCTACCGGTGAGCGAGCCGACCTGCCAGAAGCGGAACTCGTCCAGCGCGGCGGCCTGGGTCGTCAGTACCGCCATCGTCACCGACACCAGCAGCGCGTTGATCGCGGCACCGGACAGCGCCAGCTTGACCGGGGTGGCGCCGCCGCGACCGCTGGAGGCGATGGCGTACACGACGACGGACGCGATGGCGGCACCGGCGAACGCGAACCAGACATAGCCGGTCAACGTGTGCACACCGGCGAGGGAGATGGCCAGCACCACACCGACCGACGAGCCCTGGCTGATGCCGAGGATTCCCGGGTCGGCGATCGGATTGCGGGTGATGCCCTGCATGACCGTGCCCGCCATCGCCAGCGCCGCGCCGACCATCAGGCCGATCAGCGTGCGCGGCAGCCGCAGGAACCGCACCACTTCGGCGGCGTCACCGTCGCCGCCGTGCAGCAGCGCGCCGATCACCTCCGACGGGGCGAACATCCGGCTGCCGACGGCGAGCGAGAACAGCACGGCAAGCAGCAGCGCGAGCACCGCCACCGCCGTCAGACCGAGTCTGCGGCCACGCACCCCGGCCGTCATGAGGCGCGGTCGCCGGGTATGCGGGGACGCACTGCGGCGCCTCCGGGACTGCTTGCCTGGTCGGCTGACATCGGGTCCATTTCGAGATATCCGTGGCTGAGAGCGTGCCCGTGAATCCGGCCAGGGACACACGGGCACACCCTTAGGTAAGGCAAGGCTAAGGGTACGGCCCGGCCATGGGGCAGCGCGGGTGCTCCGGCAGCGAGGCCGAGGCCCCTGTGCCCCGGCCGCCGGGACGCCGCGCACGCGCGGGCACAATGGCAGGCATGGCTGCGCACCCCCTGACGGTCGGATTCGACCTCGACATGACGCTGATCGACTCCCGCCCCGGCATCAAGGCGGCCTACCTGGAGCTGTCCGCCCGCACCGGCACGCCCATCGACGCCGACCTCGCCGTGACCCGGCTGGGGCCGCCGCTTGAGGACGAGATCCGCTGCTGGTTCCCCGAGGAGCGGGTGGCCGAAATCAGCGAGGTCTACCGGGAGCTGTACCCCGCGTACGCCATCGGGCCGACGCTCGCGATGCCCGGCGCCCGGGAGGCGGTGGCGGCCGTCCACGCGGCCGGCGGGCGGGCGGTCGTGGTGACCGCGAAGTACGAGTCGAATGCCGCCCTGCACCTCGAACACCTCGGCATCGAGGCGGACGCCCTCGTCGGCTCACTCTGGGCGGAGGCCAAGGCCGAGGCGCTCAAGGAGTACGGCGCGCAGGTCTACGTCGGCGACCACACCGGAGACGTCCGCGGCGCGCGGGCCGCGGACGCGCTGTCCGTCGCCGTGGCCGCCGGCCCGTGCGACGCCGGTGAGCTGCGCGCGGCGGGCGCCGATGTCGTACTCGACGACCTGACCGCGTTCCCGGCCTGGCTGCGGCGCTACGTCGCGGACGAGGCGGCGGAAGCGGCGTCCGCCTGACGGCGCTGGGCGGCGGCGGACCTGATCACCCCCGCGGCGGCGACGAGGAAGCCGACGCCCATCAGCATGCACACCCAGTAGAAGACGGAAGGCAGCGGTTCGGCGCCGATGAACAGCGGCGTCACTGTGGCCAGAGTGGCCAGTGCGCCAATCAAGAACGTGATCGCGCCGATTCGGACCAGCAGATCCCCGGCCTGGGGAGTTTCGTCAGACACCTGACCAGGGTAAGTCCGGGCCAGGAGCACCAAGGAACCACCTGGCGACGTCTTGTCACCGGGCACCGGACCACTAGCCTTGGTGACGGCGGGTCCAGGTGACCCGCTGCACTGCTATCCAGACCCGTTTTTTCCGCACATTCCGCAGTACAGCGGCTATCGCACCCGGCAGTTCCGCATTTCCCGCAGTTCGCCAGTTTTTTCCCACGAGTACGAGGACGAGGACAGACGTGCCTACCGGCAAGGTCAAGTGGTTCAACAGCGAGAAGGGCTTCGGCTTTCTCTCCCGTGATGACGGCGATGACGTCTTCGTGCACTCGTCGGTGCTGCCCGACGGCGTGGACGTACTCAAGCCCGGACAGCGCGTCGAATTCGGCGTCGTCGCAGGCCAGCGCGGCGACCAGGCACTTTCCGTAGCCATCCTCGACCCCGCGCCGTCGGTGGCGGCGGCCCAGCGCCGCAAGCCCGACGAACTCGCGTCGATCGTCCAGGACCTCACCACGCTCCTGGAGAACGTGACCCAGCAGCTGGAGCGTGGCCGCTACCCCGACAAGGCGCACGGCTCGAAGATCGCCGGCATGCTCCGCGCGGTCGCCGACCAGCTGGACGTCTGAGGACGCCCGGCCGGCCGGCCGCCCGGCATCAGACGAATGTCAGCGCATCAGGGCCGAGGGGCGGTACCAGCCCCTCGGCCGCCGCGCGGGTGAGCAGCCCGCGCACCGCGGCGTAGCCGTGCTCGCCGAGATCGGCAGTGAACTCGTTCACATACAGGCCGATGTGCTGGTCGGCGACGGCCGGATCCATCTCCTGGGCGTGCCTGAGCACGTACGGGCGGGAGGCGTCGGGGTCGTCCCACGCCATCCGCACCGACGCCCTGGTGGCGTCGGCGAGTGCGCGCAGGGTGTCCGCGCCCAGCGACCGCTTGGCGATGATCGCGCCGAGCGGGATCGGCAGGCCGGTGGTGTCCTCCCAGTGCTCGCCCATGTCGGCCAGGCAGGAAAGTCCGTAGTCCTGGTACGTGAAGCGGGCCTCGTGGATGACCAGACCCGCGTCGACCTTGCCGTCGCGCACCGCGGGCATGATCTCGTGGAACGGCAGCACGACGATCTCGCCGACCCCGCCCGGTACCTCGGCCGCGGCCCAGAGCCGGAACAGCAGATACGCGGTGGAGCGCTCACTGGGCACCGCCACCGTCTTGCCCGCGAGACCCGCCGCGGGGCCGGCCTCCCGCGTCAGCACCAGCGGGCCGCAGCCCCGTCCCAGCGCCCCGCCGCAGGGCAGCAGCGTGTACTCGTCGAGCACCCACGGCAGCACCGCGTACGACACCTTCAGCACATCGAACTCGCCGCGCTCGGCCATGCCGTTGGTGAGGTCGATGTCCGCGAAGGTGACCGACAGCTCCGGGGCGCCGGGGACGCGGCCGTGCGCCCAGGCGTCGAAGACGAAGGTGTCATTGGGGCACGGCGAAAACGCGATGTTCAGCGGCCGGTTCACGGGGTCCTCCTCCAGATGGGCCCGGTCCGCGTCCGGGCCGGGCCGGGGTGTCACGGGGCGCTCAGGGCGCCGGGCAGCGCGCCGAACGCCCCGGTCAGCGCGGTGAGCGCGGGGCCGATCCGCCAGGCGTCGCGGTCGCGCGGGCCGACGGCGTTGGACACCGCACGGACTTCCAGGACCGGCACACCATGGGCGGCGGCGGCCTCGGCGACGCCGAAGCCCTCCATGGCCTCGGCCAGCGCGCCCGGATGACGGGCCGCCAGCTCGGCGGCGCGCTCCGCGCTGCCGGTCACCGTCGAAACGGTCAGCACCGGGCCCGCCGCCGCGCCGGACGCGGCGGCGAAGGCCCGCACCAGCGCCGCATCGGGGCGGTGCGCCACGGTCCCGAAGCCGAGCGCGGTGACCGGCGCGAAGCCGTCGGGTGTCTCGGCGCCCAGATCGGCGACGACGATCTCGTCCGCGACGACCAGCGAACCCAACGGCGCCGCGGGCGCGAAACCGCCGCCGATACCGGCCGATACGGCCAGGTCGTAGGGGGCGCCTGACAGGGCAGCCGCGGTCAGCGCGGTGGCCGTGCCTGCCGCGGCAGCCGCGGGGCCGACCCCGGCGGCCAGCACGTCGAAGGCCGGTGACCGGGCACCGGACGGGCGGTGCAGCGCGTAGCCGCCCGGCAGCTCGTACGCCTCGTGAGGACCGCCCGCCGCGCACACCGCGTCGCGCTCGGCGGCCACCGCCGTGACGACCAGTACCCGCATCAGAAGGCCCGCACGGCGCGCCGCCGTTCCCCGGTTCCGGTCAGCGTGCTCAGTCCTTCTGCTTCAGCGTGAAGTGCCACATCGTCTTGGGGCCCTGACCCTCGCCCAGCTCCGCGACCTGGAGGGTGACCGACTTGGTGTAGGTGGTCTGACCGGTCTGCGGGTTCTGCTGCATGAACAGGGTGTCCGCGTCGAAGGTGCGGTACGTCTGCTTGCTCGGCTCGCGCATGACCGGGCCGCCGCCGATGACGATCCAGCCGGACTTCGCGACATCGGGCTCCACGCCGACGCGGACCTTCTCACCGGGGTGGACGGTGAGGGTCTTGTCGCCCTTCTTGGTGATGCAGGACTCGACCTGCTTCTTGTCGAGCATCTTTCCTTCGCCGTCGCAGCCGGGCGTGGCCTCGGCCGTGATCGTCGACGAACCGACGGTCACGGTCGCCAGATCGGTCGGCTTCTCGCAGGCGGAGAGGGTGATGAGACCCAGGGAAACGGCACCGACGGCGGCAGCGGCACGGCGGCCCTTGCCCCGGGAGATCAACGCAGCGGTCATGCGGGCAGGCTATCTGGCGTCCCGGCGCACACCACGCCCGGGTGCGGCGTGCCGTGCCGCGCCCGACCGGATGCGCGGATCCGGCGCCGTGCCCGCCCCGCCCCGCCGCCCGCCCGCGGGCGCTCACACCACCCGCGGCCCCGCCCTGCCGCCCCGCCGCGCCGCGCTCAGCAGCCCCCGCACGGCCAGCAGCACCCCGGCCGCCACCAGCGCCGCGGCCACCGTCATCCCCAGCATCCCGATGAGCGGCAGCGCGATCCCGATGGCACCGCCGACCACCCACGCCATCTGGAGCGCCGTCTCCGACCTGGCGAACGCGGAGGTACGCACCTGCTCGGGCACGTCGCGCTGGATCATCGCGTCCAGCGACAGCTTCGCCAGCGCCTGGCACAGACCGGCGGCGGCAGCGGCCACCGGGACCACCACCAGCGCCAGCAGGTTGTAGAAGACCGCCGCGACGACCGTCGCCGTCAGCGCGACCCCCAGCACCGCCGCGATGATCCGCTCAGGGCCGCGGGCCCGCAGCCACGCGCCGACCGCGGTGCCCAGCGCGTTGCCGCCTCCCGCGCAGACCGCGACCAGGCCGAGCGAGGCCGCGGGACCGAGCCCGGCCAGCGGGTGCTCGCGCAGTATGAAGGCCAGGAAGAACGTCAGGAAGCCGGAGAGCGAGCGGAGCGCGGCGTTGGCCTGGAGGCCGTGCAGCACCGAAGGGCCCACGGTCCGCAGGCCGGGCCGCCGGGAGCGCGGCGGGCCCGCCGCCTCCTCCTCCCGCGCCGTCAGCCGGGCGCGCGCCTCGCCCTTCCCGGAGTCGACCTTGTGCGGCAGCGTGAACGACAGGAACGCACCGCCGACGAACACCACGAAGGCACCGAAAAGCGGCCAGGGCGGGCCGATCAGATGCAGTCCCGCCCCGACCGGCGCCGCCGCGCCGGTCGCCAGCAGCCCGGCGAGCGTCACCCGCGAATTGGCCTTGACCAGCGAGATGCGCGGCGGCAGCAGCCGCGGCACCACCGCGCTGCGCACCACCCCGTACGCCTTGGACGCCACCAGCACACCCAGCGCCGCCGGATACAGCTCAAGACCGCCGTCCGCGACCGCGCCCGACATCGTCACCGCCAGCAGCGCACGGGCCAGCATCGAGCCGGCCATCGCCGCCCGCCGTCCGTGCGGGATCCGGTCGAGCAGCGGCCCGATGACCGGCGCGAGCAGCGCGAAGGGGGCCAGCGTGACCGCCAGATAGAGGGCCACCCGGCCGCGCGCCTGGTCCGTCGGCACGGAGAAGAACACCGTCGACGCCAGCGCGACCGTGATCATCATGTCGCCCGCCGAGTTCACCGCGTGCAGCTCGATCAGCTTGCCGAGGCCCGACTCGCCCGCGCCGTGCGCGTGGGTGAGGCGGCGTAACCCGCGGGCCGCTCCGGTGAACGGGCGGTGCAGCAGGCGGCCGGCCGCCCGGCCCGCCCGGCGGGCCCGGTTGCCTCGATTCCCGCCCGCGGTCGATGCCCGTGACACCCGTGATGTCTTCGACACCTTCGACGCCCTTGCGGCAGCCACCTGGCCATACTGCCCGAACTCGCCCAGGAGATGGTGGTTTCCCCGTCTTCTCACGCCAGGTGTCACCGCCGTCCCGCACGGTGCGGCACCGGGGACGGCGGTCGCCGATCACAATTGCCGCTCCCGCCGAGGGGTCGTCCGCGATGGAAGGGGTAGCGTGTGTAGCGCGCCACCGGCGGTCGTTCTTGGCCGCGCGCCTTTGCGCGATCCCGCAGAATGGGTCGTAAGAGGTGCGCTCGACCCAAGCGATCGGGCGCGGACGTCGACGCGGTCCCCAGGTCCGCTCCGCCCGCCCCGGCCCTGCCGGTCGTCCGGACAGAGGACAGCTCCGGCTGGCGCACTCGTGAGACGGCGTGGAAGAGAGAATCGATTCTTGTGAGTGCTGCGATGCGAAGCCGTACCCCCGACCGCTTGTGCGCCGAGGCGGTCGACCTTGCCCGCGCGGCGGCGGAGGAGACGGCGCTGCCGGGCATGGTCGGTGAGCACATCGACGCGGTCGCCGACGGGGACCGCGTGGTGACGCACCTCTTCGCCTGCAAGGAGCCCGGCTACCGCGGCTGGCGCTGGGCGGTGACGGTCGCCCGTGCCTCCCGCGCCAAGGTCGTCACGCTCGACGAGTCGGTCCTGCTGCCGGGCCCCGACGCCCTCCTCGCCCCGGAATGGGTGCCGTGGAGCGAGCGGCTGCGCCCCGGCGACATGGGACCTGGCGACCTGCTGCCCACCGAGGCCGAGGACCTGCGCCTGGAGCCCGGCTACACCGGTGAGGACGTCCCGCCGCCGAACTCCGCCGTCGCCAGGGCCGTGCCGGGCGAGGTGGCCGAGGTCGCCGACGCCGAGGACGCCGACGTGGTGCCCGGATCCCCCGCGGTCCAGCCCGCACCGGAGCGCGGCGGCATCGCGGCCGTCGCCGAGGAACTGGGCATGCGCCGCGCCCGGGTGCTCTCCCGCTACGGCCTGCACGTCGCGGCCGACCGCTGGGACGAGGCGTACGGCGCGAAGACCCCGATGGCCCAGGCCGCGCCCGCGACCTGCGTGTCCTGCGGCTTCCTGACCCCGCTCGCCGGATCCCTGCGCCAGGCGTTCGGCGTCTGCGCCAACGAGTTCTCCCCGGCGGACGGCCGGGTCGTCTCCCTGGCGTACGGCTGCGGCGGCCACTCCGAGGCCGCCGTCATGCCGGCCCCGCCGCGCCCCGCGGCCCCCGTGGTGGACGAGACGATCGTCGACGCCCTGTCCCTGCGCCCCGAGCGCGACAGCGGCTCGGTCGAGGACACCGGCCCGGCCGAGGAACTGGGTCACAGCTAGCCCGCACTGCTGGTACTGCCGGCTCCACTTGTTTCACACACCCCCGAGGGGCGCGGCCCCTTGTCCACGGGAGGCGGTGGGGTCGGTGGGGCGGGTTTGAGGACGTAAAGCGAAGCAGTCCACAGACCCGCCCCACCGACCCCACCGCCGGAACCCATCACACGCCTGGGGCCGCGCCCCGCACCCCACCCCGCCGCCAGGCGGCACCGTACGGCGGGCCGGACGGCAACGTGGGGTTACCGTCGGGACATCACCGCCTTTGAGGGAGAGCCAAGTGACCGGTACGGCAATGGTGCGCGGGGAGACCGAGGGGGCCGACCCGTTCGGGACCGCGCGGCTGCGGCGGGGCGTGCTGGATGCCTGGGCCGCCTCGCCCGCCCGGTTCCGTGAGGACGCCAACGCGGAGGAGGACCTCGCGCTCGGCGGCTACCGCGACCGGCTCGCGGTGGAGCTGGCGCAGAACGCGGCGGACGCGGCGGGCCGGGCCGGCGTACCGGGCCGGCTGCGGCTGACCCTGCACCCGGCGGACGGCGACGCGCCCGCGGTGCTGGTGGCCTCCAACACCGGTGCGCCGCTGGACGCCACCGGCGTCGAGTCGCTGTCGACGCTGCGGGCTTCGGCGAAGCGGGAGAGCAGCGTGGCGACCGGTGCGGTGGGCCGGTTCGGCGTCGGATTCGCGGCCGTGCTGTCGGTGAGCGACGAGCCCGCGCTGGTGGGCCGTACCGGCGGTGTCCGCTGGTCGCTGGCCGAGGCGCGCGAGCTGGCGCGGGAGGTCGCGGCGCACAGCCCGGGGCTCGGCGGTGAGCTGCGCCGCCGCGACGGGCACGTACCGCTGCTGCGGCTGCCGCTGCCCGCGGAGGGCGGCGCGCCCGAGGGGTACGACACCGCTGTGGTGCTGCCGCTGCGGGACGGCGCCGCGCAGGATCTCGCCGAGCGGCTGCTGGCCGGTGTCGACGCGGCGCTGCTGCTGACGCTGCCCGGCCTCGCCGAGGTCGTGATCGAAACCCCGGACGGCGTACGGGAGTTGAGGCGCCGTCAGGACGCGGACCTGGTCCTGATCGAGGACAGTGAGCGGGGTGACACCCGCTGGCGGGTGGCGAGCGACGGCGGCCCGCTGGAGCCCGCGCTGCTCGCCGACCGGCCGGTCGAGGAGCGGCTGCGGCCGGTGTGGTCGGTGACCTGGGCGGTGCCGGTGGACGACGAGGGCGCGCCGGTGCGGCCCGGTACGTCGGCCGTGGTGCACGCGCCGACGCCGACCGACGAGCCGATGGGGCTGCCCGCGCTGCTGATCGCTTCCTTCCCGCTGGAGCCGACCCGGCGGCACGTCGCGCCAGGACCGCTGACCGACTTCCTGGTGGAGCGGGCGGCCGACGCGTACGCGACGCTGCTGGGCGACTGGCGGCCGGTGTCGGTCGGCACCCTCGACCTGGTGCCGGGCCCGCTGGGCAAGGGCGGTCTGGACGGTGCGCTGCGTGAGCGGGTGCTGGAGCTGCTGCCGCGGGTGCGTTTCCTGCCGAGCGCGGGGGCGCCCGTCGCCGCGGAGGAGCCGGTTGCGGCGGACGGCGGCTGGGACGAGCCGGTGGACGGCGACGAGCGTCACGGGCTGCGGCCGGTCGACGCCGAGGTGCTGGAGGGCGCGGGCGCCCAGACCGTCGGGGTGCTGGCCGAACTGTTCCCGACGCTGCTGCCCGCCGGGCTCGAACGGCGGCCCGAACTGCGGGCGTTGGGCGTGGCCAGGGTGCCGCTGAGCGAAATGGTGGACCGGCTGGCGGGTGTCGAGCGGACCCCCGGCTGGTGGTGGCGGCTCTACGACGCGCTGGCCGGCACCGACCCGGACCGGCTGAGCGGTCTGCCGGTTCCGCTGGCGGGCCAGGCCGGGCGGCGCCCCGGCGGCGCGGGCGAGACGGTGCGCACCACGATCGGGCCGCGCCAGGTGCTGCTGCCGCTGCCCGGCGAGACCGACGGTCAGGAGGGCGAAGCCGCGGCGCGCTACGCCACGCTGGCCAGGCTCGGCCTGAAGGTCGCGCACCCCGACGCGGTGCACCCGCTGCTGGAGAAGCTGGGCGCGCTGCCCGCTTCGCCGCGCGCCGTGCTGACGACCCCTCAGGTACGGGCCGCGGTGGCGAACTCGCTGGACGCGGACGAGGACGCCTACGACGTCTTCGCGGACGACATGGACGGCGTCGGGGCTCCGCTGGGCGCCGACGCGGTGGCGGACACGGTGCTCGCGCTGGTGCGGGACGCGCATCTGGCGCCGGGCGACGAGCCGTGGCTGGGTGCGCTCGCGCTGCCCGACGAGGACGGCGAACTGGCGCCCGCCGGTGAACTGGTCTACCCGGGAAGCGACTTCGAGCGGGTCATCCGTGCGGGTGAACTCGCCGCATGTGACGCCGAGTTGGCCGAACGCTGGGGTGAGCAGCCGCTGACCGCGGTGGGCGTACTGGCCCAGTTCGCGCTGGTGCGGGCCACGGACGTGGTGCTCGACCCGGACGAACTGGAGCCGCGCGACGGTGACTTCGCCGAGCCGGACGACGCCGGGCTGCTGGACTCCGTCGACGTGTGGTGCGAGGACATCCTCGACACGCTGCCCGACACGCCGGTGCCGCCGGTGGTCACCGAACTGGTCGCGGTGCGCGACCTGGACCTCGTCGACGACGACGCCTGGCCGCAGGCGCTGGCGATGCTGTCCCGTCCGCCGCTGCGCGACGCGCTGACCGCGCCGGTGCGGGTCCTGCTGCCGGACGGCACGACCGAGTCCGTGCGTCCTTACGCCGCCTGGTGGCTGCGCGGGCACCCGGTCCTCGACGGGCGGCGCCCGGCCGGATTGCGGTCGGCCGGCGGCGATCCGCTGCTGGCGGGCCTGTACGAGTCGGCGGACGCCGGTGAGGTCGACGCGCAGGTGCTGCGGGCGCTGGGCGTACGGACCTCGGTCGCCGCGCTGCTGGACGAGCCGGGCGGGGCCGCGGAGCTGCTGGCCCGCCTCGCGGACCCGGAGCTGCCCGTGGGCGCGTCCCAACTGCACGCACTGTACGGCGCGTTGGCCGAACTCGACCCGGAGCAGGTGACGCTCCCCGACGAGCTGCGGGCCGTCGTGCACGCACCGGCGGCGGCCGACGGCGCGGCGCGGAGCGAGGTGCGGGTGGTGGACGCGGCGGATGCCGTCGTCGCCGACGCACCCGACCTGATGCCGCTGGCGGCCGGCCGGGCGCTGCTGCCGGTGCGCCCCGCTCGCGCCGCCGAGCTGGCCGAACTGCTCCAGGTGCGGCGGCTGGGCGAGGTGGCGGATGCCGAGGTGCGCTCGGAAGGCGTCCGCCGCGCGGTGCCTGACGCGGTGCGGGCGCTGCTCGGCGCCGGTACGCCCGACGCGTACACGGAGCACGAGGAACTGCTCGTCGGCGAGGGCGAATCGGCCGGTGAGCTGGACTGGCGTCTGACGGCCGACGGCACGCTGCACGCGGCGACGCTTGAGGGTGTCGCCGCGGGGCTGGCCTGGGCGGCGGGCCAGTGGCCGCGCCGGTTCGAGGTCGCGGCGCTGCTGGAGGAGCCGGACCGGGGTGACGAACTGGCGCAGGCCCGCTGGTTCGACTGAGGCGTGCGGCGGGCGCCGTGGTCAGCGGGAGCTGAACTTCTTGATCAGGCTCCAGATGACCACGCCGCCGCCGACCAGCACGATCAGCCACTCCCACCACTGGAAGGAGCCGCTGCTGCCGCCGTACGAGCCGTGCGACGAGTGGTAGTGGCTGAAGTGATGCGAGCGCGCCAGTACCTCGTGGGTGAGGTCCCCCGGTGTGAATGCCATGGGCACGGACCCTAGGGGGTCACGGCGGGGCGACGCCACGCCGGGGCGGGTTCTGTGACCTGGCCGATACGGCACGGGGCGGCGAACGGCCCTCGGCTCCGGCTCAGGCCCGCATGCCGCCGTCGACCCGCAGGACCGTGCCGGTCACGTAGGAGGCGCGGTCGCTGAGGAGCCAGGCGGCGGCCTGGGCGATCTCGTCGGGGTCGGCCGCGCGGCCCAGCGGGGTCTTCGCGTTGAGCCGCTCGATGACGCCGGGGGAGCGCTCGTCCCACTCGCGCACCATCTCGGTCAGCGTGGTGCCGGGGGCGATGGCGTTGACGCGGATGCCCTCCGGCCCGTAGGTGACGGCGGCGGATTCGGTGAGGCTGTTGAGGGCCCGCTTCAAGGCGCCGTAGACGGGCAGTTCGGGGTTGCCGCCCACGCTGCCGACGCTGGAGTTGTTGACGATGGCGCCGGTTCCCGCGGTGGCCCGGATGGCGGCGACCTCGGCGGCCATGGCACGCCAGGGGCCCTTGAGGTTCACGGTGTAGGCGTGGTCGAAGTCGGCCTCCTGCACCTGGTCGAGCGGGCCGGGCGGCACCCCCGTCGCGGCGTTGTTGAAGGCGACGTCGAGGCGGCCGTACAGCTCCACGGCGCGGTCGACGGCGGCGCGCACACTGTCCGCGTCGGCCAGGTCGCACACCACATGATCCGCGGTGCCGCCCGCCGCCCTGATCTCTTCGGTCACCGCCTTCAACTGGGCCTCGGTGCGGGCCGCGAGCAGTACCCGGGCGCCTTCCCGGGCGAACAGCCGCGCCGCGGCGGCACCGATGCCGCGCCCTGCGCCGGTGACGAAGGCGACCTTCCCGGCCAGCAGGCCAGGGGCGGTGGGGGTGGAAGTGGGGTTCTCGGGTGTGTGGTTCATGGCGTCGAGTCTGCGCCGGTCCGCGCGGCCCATCCAGGCACCGGCAGTACCTGGATGGGCCCGGCGATGCTCGCGCACACTGGGGGCGTGGACAGAAGAGAACTGGCTGACTTCCTGCGCAGCAGGCGCGAGCGGATCACCCCCGCCGACGTGGGCCTGCCCGCCGGGCCGCGCCGTCGCACCCCGGGCCTGCGCCGGGAGGAGGCCGCGCAGTTGGCGTTCATCTCGACGGAGTACTACACGCGGCTCGAACAGGCCCGTGGCCCGCGCCCTTCGCGTGAGGTGCTGGCCGGGCTGGCCCGCGCGCTGCGCCTTTCGGACGCCGAGCGCGACCACCTCCACCACCTCGCGGGGGCGCCGCCGGCCCCGGCCGCCGGGCCCTCGCGTGAGGTGCGGCAGAGCATCCTCGACCTGATCCGCAGGCTGCCGCAGGCGGCTGCGCTGGTGCTGTCCGCGACGTACGAGGTGATCGCCTGGAACGACCTGGCAGCCGCCCTCATGGAGGACTTCTCCGCCCTGCCGCGGCGCGACCGCAACCTCGTGCGCCGCGCCTTCCTGGGGCCGCGTCCGACGGGAAGCCGGCTGTACGGCCTGTCGGACGCGGACACGGAAGCGTTCGCCCGCAGCTCGGCCCAGCACCTGCGCGCCACCGCCGCCCGCTACCCCGACGATCCCGGTGTGGCCGCGCTGGTGAGTGAACTCCTCGCCGGTAGTGAGGAGTTCGCCCGGCTGTGGGCCTCGCACGACGTGTGCGCGGAGCCCACCTTGTGCAAGACGCTCCGGCATCCGATGGTCGGCCGGGTCACCGTCAGCTGCGACGTCCTCGACCTCGCCGACCGGGACCAGCGGGTCGTGATCTACACCGCCGCACCCGGCTCGCCGTCCGATGAGGCGCTGCGGCTGCTGTCGGTCGTCGGCACCCAGCGCATGGACGTACCCGGCTGAGCCGCGCCGGCGTTCACCCCGCGGCCCGCTCCGGGGGTGCGGACGCCGAGCCGCGGACGACCAGTTGGAGCGGCAGGACCTTGCGGACGTTTGCGCCGTTGCCCGCCATCCGCGCGGTGAGTGCGTCCAGGGCGGTGGCGGCGAGTTCGGCGGTGGGCTGTTCCAGGGTGGTCAGTTTGGGGCGCAGCCACTGGCCGACGCGGATGCCGTCGCAGCCGACCACCGACAGGTCGTCGGGGATGCGCAGGCCGTGCAGTTCGGCGGCGGCCAGCATGCCGACGGCGGCGATGTCGCTGCCGACGAACACCGCGGTGGGCGCGGTGCCCGCGCGGTGCAGATACGGGAAGGTGCTCGCGCCGAACTGCTCGGTGTAGGGCCCGTGCAGCACCAGCTGACCGGCCGGGTCGAGGCCGGCGTCGCGGATCGCGTCGAGGTAGCCGCGCTTGCGTTCCTGGGTGGTGGACAGTTCGTGCGGGCCCGCGACGTGGGCGATGGCGCGGTGGCCGAGCTGCACGAGGTAGGACGTGGCCTGGTAGGCGCCGCCGTAGTTGTCGACGGTGATGGTGTCGACCTCGCGTCCTTCGGCGAGTTCCAGCTCCTCGTCGATGATCACGGCGGGCAGGCCCTCGTCGATGGCCCGGTCCACGTCCTCGTTGGTGCGCCGCATCCCGACGTAGATCAGCCCTGCCACCGAACCGGCGGCGGACAGCAGGCGGTTGAGGCGGGCGGCGCGTTCGTCGTGCCGTCCGCTGACGCCGAGCAGCAGCGGGATGTCACGGGCCGCCGCAGCCGCCGTGAAGGCGTCGGCGAGCTGCGCGAAGTACGGGTTGACCAGGTCGGGCAGGACCAGCGAGATCAGTCCTGAGCCGGTCGCTGGTGCCCGGTCGGCGGGCTGCGGGGCGGGTGCGTGGTAGCCGAGTTCGCTGACCGCGGCGTCGATCCGGGCGGCCGTGACGGGCTGGACGTTGAGCTGGCCGCGCAGGTAGCGCGACACCGTCGACACCGATACACCAGCGTGTTGCGCAACGCGGGTCAACGTCATCCCGGTTCCTTCCGACGACGGCCCCCGATCCGGTGAGGCCGCGGGTTCCTGCACGTGGTGGCGGTCGCTGCCGAGCATACCGCCGTGATCGACGACGGGTGGGGGAGAGGCGGAGAACCGGGTGCCCCTGGGGGGTATTGACAGCTTCCGAGGGCCGTGGAAACGTTCCGTGCGCAAGTTGCGCAACATTGCGCAAAGCTTCACCGAGGAGGTACCTCATGGCCCGCGTGCTGATCGCAGGGGAGTCCTGGATCAATGCCGTCACCGACTACAAGGGCTACGACGCCTTCCCGCACACCCGGCTGGAGATCGGCTGTGAGCGCCTGGTCGAGGCGCTGACCGCGGCAGGCCACGACGTCGAGCACATGCCCTCGCACGCGGTCGCCACCGACTTCCCCGAGACCGAGGAGAAGCTGGACGCCTACGACGTCGTGCTGCTCTCCGACGTCGGCGCCAACACCCTGCTGCTGCCGCCGGTGGTCTTCAACGAGGGCCGCCCGTTCCCCAACCGCCTCAAGCTCCTTGCGCAATGGGTGCGCAACGGTGGCGGCCTGATGATGGCGGGCGGCTACCTCAGCTTCCAGGGCTTCCAGGCCAAGGCGAACTACCACGGCACCGCGATCGAGGACGTCCTGCCGGTCTCGATCCTCCCGTACGACGACCGGGTCGAGGCCCCCGAAGGCGTCAACGGCGCCCTCACCGCCGAGCACCACCCGGTCACCGAAGGTCTCGACGCGCAGTGGCCGATCCTCCTCGGCTACCAGCGGCTGACGGCCAAGGACGACGCCACCGTCCTGGCCACCGTCGAGGACCGCCCGCTGCTCGCCGTACGCAGCGAGGGCGCCGGGCGCACGCTCGCCTTCGCATCCGACATCTCGCCGCACTGGGCCCCGCGCGAATTCCTGGCCTGGGACGGCTACCAGAAGCTCTTCGACCAGGCCGTGACCTGGCTCGCAGACACCCCGGGCCGGTCGGGCCGACACTGAGGGGGCGCTGACCCGCCCCTGCGGAACATCCGGTTCCTCCCATCAATGACGATGAAAGGCACGGTCGGACAGTGAAGAGCAGCCCTGCGGCGGACCCCGGAGCCCGCCACCTCGCAGCACCCGGCGGCAGCCGTCCCGAAGGCGCGGACGGCGGAACGCCCGCCCGCACCGGACCCGGTGGCGCCGCAGCCCGCGGCACCGCCACCGTCCTGCTGGTGGTCGCCACGGTGCTGGCCGGCACCCTCAGCCCGATGCAGTCGGCCGTCAACGGCAAGCTCGGCCAGTCGCTCGGCGACGGCCACGCCGCCGCCCTGGTCTCCTTCGGTGTCGGCCTGGTCCTGATGGCCGTCATCGTCGGCGCCCGCCCCGCGACCCGCAGGGCCGCTCTCGCCATCCCCGGCCAGATACGCGCCCGCACCCTCCCGTGGTGGAACTACGCCGCGGGGCTGTGCGGCGCCGTCATCGTCCTCTCCGAGGGCGTGACCGTCGGCGTGCTGGGCGTCGCCACCTTCCAGATCGCGCTGATCTGCGGACTCGTCGTCTCCGGCATCATCTGCGACCGCTTCGGTGTCACCGCCGACGTCAAGCAGCCGTTCACGCTGCCGCGCGCCACCGGCGCGATCCTCGCCATCGTCGCCACGATCGTGGTGATCTCGCCGAGCTTCCAGGTCCCGCACGCCGTCGCGCTGGCCGTGATGCCGTTCGTCGGCGGCCTGCTCGCCGGCTGGCAGCCCGCGGGCAACGCGGCCGTCGCCAGGACCGCCGACTCCATGCTGGTCTCGATCGGCTGGAACTTCCTCGTCGGCTTCTGCGCCCTGCTCGTCGCCTACGGCATCCGCGCGGCCACCGGCGGCGTCACCTTCTCGCTGCCAGGCGACTGGTGGCTCTACCTCGGCGGCCCGCTGGGACTGCTCTCCATCGCGCTGATGGCCCTGCTGGTGCGCGGACTCGGCCTGCTGCTGCTCGGCCTCGCCTCCACCGCGGGACAGCTCGTCGGCTCCCTGGCGCTCGACTGGGCCATCCCCTCACTCGGCCACGCCGTCCACATCGCCACCCTGATCGGCACCCTCCTCGCACTGATCGCCGCGGGCATCGGCATGCTGCCCTCGCGCAAGGGCGGCACGGTGCCGGTACCCACGACCGAGGACGGAGCCGCGTCATGACCGCAGGGACACGGGCCGCCGGGACACGGGCCGCAGGAACACCGGCCGCAGGACCCGCCGTGCAGACCGTCACAGGACCGGTCGGCCGGGCGGACCTCGGGCTCGTCCTCCCGCACGAGCACCTCTTCAACGACCTCTCCGGCGTACTCGACCCGCCCAGCTACCCCTTCTCCGCAGCCCTCGTCGACGCGCCCGTCGCCGCCCCGGTCGCCTGGGCGCTGCGCCAGGACCCGTACTGCTGCGCCGACAACATCGCCGACAAACCGGTGGACGCGGTCGTCGCGGAGATCGAGGCGTTCGCCGCGCTCGGCGGCCGGACCGTCGTCGACGCCACATCCAGCCCCGCCATCGGCCGCAACCCACAACGGCTGCGCACCCTCGCCGAGCGCACCGGCCTGAACATCGTGATGGGCTGCGGCGCCTACCTGGAGAAGTTCGAGGGCGAACGGATCACCGCTCGCGCCGTCGACGACCAGGCGGCGGCCATCGCCGCGGAACTGGCCCACGGCGTCGGCGACACCGGCATCCGCCCCGGCATCATCGGCGAGATCGGGGTCTCCCCCGACTTCACCGACGCCGAACGCGCCTCGCTGCGCGCCGCCGCGCTCGCCCAGCTCGCCCACCCCGCCGTCGCCCTCAACATCCACCTGCCCGGCTGGCAGCGCCGGGCCCACGAGGTGCTCGACCTGGTCTGCACCGAGGTCGGGGTACGCCCCGAGAAGGTGTCGCTCGCCCACATGGACCCGTCGTCCGACGACCCCGGCTACCAGCGGTCGGTCGCCGAGCGCGGCGTGTACCTGGAGTTCGACATGGTCGGCATGGACATCACCTTCCCCAAGGAGGGCACGTCGCCCGACCCGTCCGTCACCGCGGGCGCGGTCACCCGCCTCATCGAGCAGGGCCACGCCGGTCAACTCGTGCTCAGCCACGACGTGTTCCTCAAGCAGATGTGGACCCAGCACGGCGGCAACGGCTTCGCCTACGCCCCCACCGTCTTCCGGGAGATGCTCGCCGCCCGCGGCACCGGGCCCGCCGTCCTGGACGCGCTGCTCCGCGACAACCCGGCCCGGCTGCTGACGGCCTGACGGCGGTCCGGTGGCGGCCTCAGGGCAGCGTCCGCCGCGCCCACCGCCAGGCCAGCTCCAGCAGCACCGCCGCCACCACCGCGATGCCGACGGCCGCCCACGGCAGGGTCGTACCGACAAGACGCAGGTCGAAGAAGCGCTGGAGCCACGGCGTCACCAGGACCACCAGGAATCCCACGCCCATCGCCGCGACAAGACCGATCCGCCACCAGGTGTACGGGCGGGCGATGATCGCCAGCACCCACATCGCGGCGAGGAACAGCGTCAGCGTCGCCGCGCTGGTCTCGGCGGACAGCGCGTCAGGACCCGAGTAGTACTGCCTGGCCAGCAGATACGTCACGAAGGCGGCGGTGCCGGCGATGAGGCCCGACGGGATCGCGTACCGCATCACCCGGCGGACGAAGTGCGGCTGGGCGCGCTCCTTGTTGGGGGCGAGCGCCAGGAAGAACGCCGGGACGCCGATGGTCAGGGTGGACAGCAGCGTCAGATGGCGCGGCAGGTAGGGGTAGGGGATCTGCCAGCAGGCGACCAGGATCGCCAGCAGCACCGAGTAGACGGTCTTCGTCAGGAAGAGCGTGGCGACCCGGGTGATGTTGCCGATGACCCGCCGCCCCTCGGCGACCACCGAAGGCAGCGTCGCGAAGCTGTTGTCGAGCAGCACGATCTGCGCCACCGCGCGGGTCGCCTCGGAGCCCGACCCCATCGCCACGCCGATGTCCGCGTCCTTGAGCGCGAGCACGTCGTTGACGCCGTCGCCGGTCATCGCGACGTGGTGGCCGCGCGACTGGAGCGCCCCGACCATGTCCCGCTTCTGCCGCGGGGCGACCCGGCCGAAGACCGCGCCGTCCTCCAGGGCTCCGGCCATGGCGCCCCGGTCGGCGGGCAGCTCGCGGGCATCCACCGGCGCATCCGCGCCCGGCAGCCCGAGCCGGGACGCCACCGCGCCCACCGAGACCGCGTTGTCGCCGGAGATGACCTTGGCCGCCACGTCCTGCTCGGCGAAGTAGGCCAGCGTCGCGTGCGCGTCAGGACGCAGCCGCTGGTCCAGCACGACCAGCGCCGCGGGCCGTACGCCGTGCGCGAGCGCCGGGTCGTCCAGCGCGCGGTCGGAGCGGGCCAGCAGCAGGACCCGCAGGCCCTGGGCGTTGAGTCCCGCGGTCTCGGCGAGCGCCGGGTCGCCGGCCGGCAGCAGGACGTCGGGGGCGCCGAGCAGCCAGGTGGAGTTCTCGCCCGCCGGGTCGTCGAGCGCGGCGCCGCTGTACTTGCGGGCCGATGAGAAGGGGAGCGATGCGGTGCACCGCCAGGCGGCGTCCGGCGGGAACGCCTCGATGATCGCCTGGAGCGAGGCGTTGGGCCGCGGGTCGGACCCGCCGAGCGCGCCCAGCACCTGCCGGAGCGTGCCCTCGTCGGCACCGTTCAGCGGTCGCAGCGCGCTGACGTCCATGCCGCCCTCGGTCAGCGTGCCGGTCTTGTCCAGGCAGACCACGTCGACCCGGGCCAGGCCCTCGATCGCGGGCAGCTCCTGGACCAGGCACTGTTTGCGGCCGAGCCGGACGACGCCGATCGCGAAGGCGACGGACGTCAGCAGCACCAGCCCCTCCGGCACCATCGGCACGATCCCGGCGACCATCCGGCGCACCGCGTCGTCGCCCGCCATGTGGAGCGTGAACAGGTGGCTGAAGATCAGGCCGAGCGCGGTCGGGATCATCATCCACGTCACGTACGTGAGGATCCGGCTGATGCCGGTGCGCAGTTCGGACTGGACCAGGGTGAAGCGGCTGGCCTCCTCGGCGAGCTGCGCCGCGTACGCCTCGCGGCCGACCTTGGTCGCGGTGAACGCGCCGCCGCCCGCCACCACGAAGCTGCCGGACATCATCGGCTCGCCCGGCCGCTTGAGCACCGGGTCCGCCTCGCCGGTCAGCAGGGACTCGTCGACCTCCATCCCGTCGGCCTCCAGCACCTTGCCGTCGACGATGACCTTGTCGCCCGGCCCCAGCTCGATGACGTCACCGAGGACGACCCCGGCGGTGGGGATCTCGGCTGCCGTCCCGTCGCGCCGCACCGTCGGCCGCGCCTCCCCGATCACCGCGAGGTTGTCCAGGGTCTTCTTGGCGCGCAGTTCCTGGACGATGCCGATGCCGGTGTTGGCGACGATGACGAAGCCGAAGAGGCCGTCCTGGATCGGGCCGACGACCAGGATGATCACGAACAGCACGCCGATGATGGCGTTGAACCGGGTGAAGACGTTGGCGCGGACGATCTCCGTCGCCGAGCGCGAGGACCGTACGGGGACGTCGTTGACCTCCCCCGCCGCCACCCGCGCGGCGACCTCGGACGCGGTCAGGCCGCGGTGGGCCGTGGCGGGGACGGGCCGGCCGCCCGGCCCGGGATCCCCGACGTCGGTCTTCGCCCGCTGCGTCATGGTTTCGACGGTACGGGCGCGGCGCGCACCTCACCCGCTGGGCGGGGAGCGGTGGGTCAGGCGGCGTCCGCGGCTGCGGCGGCTGCCGCGCGCTTGATGGCGGCGTCGCGCTTGCGGACGTACCAGATGCCGAGCAGGCCGAGGCCGCCGCCGGCCAGGCACGTCCACACCCACCAGGCGTGTCCCGCGTCGGCGTACCAGCTGTAGAAGGGCAGCTGGCCGAGGAAGAGGACGAACCAGATGATGGTGCCGCCGGTGATCGTGCCGACGACGGGGCCCTCAAGAGGCGCCGGAGCCTCGCGCAGTTCGGACTTCTTCCACATGGCGCCCAGTTTACGGGGCGCGGGCGGCGGGCCTTCGGGCGGCAGCCGGCCGCGGAGGAGACCAGGTGGCGCAGCGTTCTACGCGCGGAGATAGCGATCAATGAATTGTTTATTCATACTGAACCTTTCCGGATCTGACTGGTTTGGATCGTTGATTCCTACAAGTCGTTCCGGTTCGTTCGGTTCGTCCATTGACCCGGGTCCACCGGGCCGCCCCCGCCTCCACCAGGCCCGTCCTACTGAGGTCCCCGCATGTCGTCCTCGGCCACCACTCCGGTCGAAAGTGCTCTTCAGAGCCCAGGTCACCCGCCCAAGAACGGGTTCGACCGCTTCTTCAAGATCTCCCAGCGAGGGTCGACGGTCGGCCGCGAACTGCGGGGCGGGCTGGCGACGTTCTTCGCGATGGCGTACATCATCGTGCTGAACCCGATCATCCTCGGCGCCGGTGTCGATAAATTCGGTCACCACCTGGACAACGCCCAACTGGTCACCGCGACCGCGCTGATGGCCGGCCTGAGCACCGTCCTGATGGGCGTCATCGGCAACGTCCCGATCGCCATCGCCGCAGGACTCGGCATCAACGCCGTGGTCTCCCTCCAGCTCGCGCCCAAGATGAGCTGGCCGGACGCGATGGGCATGGTCGTGCTCGCCGGTCTGGTGCTGATGATCCTGGTCGCTTCGGGTCTGCGGCAGCGGGTGATGGACGCGATCCCGGGCGGCCTTCGGCGGGCCATCGCCATCGGCATCGGCATGTTCATCTCGCTGATCGGCCTGGTCGACGCGGGCTTCGTCAGCCGCAATCCGGACGCCGCGCACACCACCGTGCCGATGGGCCTGGGGCAGGGCGGTCAGCTCAAGGGCTGGCCGGTGCTGGTCTTCGTGCTCGGCCTGGTGCTGATGTTCATGCTGGTCGTCCGCAAGACCAAGGGCGCGATCCTGATCGGCATGGTCGTGATGGCGGTCGTCGCGATCGTCATCAACGCCGTCGCCGACATCCCCGACGCCGCCTGGGGTCTCGCGGTCCCGAACGTGCCCGAGAAGATCGTCGGCGCCCCCGACTTCGGGCTGATCGGCCACATCAGCCTGTTCGGTGGCTTCAAGGAAGTCGGCGTGCTGACCGGCTGCCTGTTCGTCTTCACCGTGCTGCTGTCCGGCTTCTTCGACGCGATGGGCACCATCATCGGCGTCGGCGAGGAGGCCGGGCTGACCGACGAGAACGGGAACCTGCCCGGCATGGGCCGGATCCTGATGGTCGACGGCATCGCGGTCGCGGCCGGCGGCGTCGGCTCGGCCTCGGCCAACACCTGCTTCGTGGAGTCCACCGCCGGTGTCGGCGAAGGCGCACGGACCGGCCTGGCGAACGTGGTGACCGGCGGCCTCTTCCTGCTGGCGCTGGTCTTCACGCCACTGGCGACGGTGGTGCCCGCGCAGGCCGCGACCCCCGCGCTGATCGTCGTCGGCTTCCTGATCATGGCGGCGAACGTGCGGGACATCGACTGGGGCGACTTCACCGTCGGCATCCCCGCGTTCCTGACGATCATCTCGATGCCGTTCACCTACAGCATCACCAACGGCATCGGCATCGGCGTGCTCGCCTTCATCCTGCTGCGGAGCGCGACCGGCCGCTTCAAGGAGATCCCCTGGCTGCTGGACGTCGTGGGGCTCTGCTTCCTCGTGTACTTCCTGCTCAACCCGATCGAGCAGCTGCTCGGCTCCTGATCCGGCGCGGCCTAGGGCGGCGTGGCCGGTGACCCCTCGGGGTCAGGTCCCCAGCCGCCCAGCCGCGCCGTCTCGTCGACGGACGTCTTGAAGCGTTCGTCGAAATCCTCGCGAATGAGCGTCCGGACGACATAGTCCTGGACGCTCATTCCGCGTTTCGCCGCGTGCTGCTGAATGCGTTCCAGCAGCTCCCCGTCCACACGCAGGCTGAGCACTCGCGATCCCATGAGGACACGGTCCCCGCGTGGACCGGTCAGGTGCGTCCCTTTCCGGCGCGTCCTCACTCGTATGGGTGATCCCGGCGTCCGCCCGGCCACCGGCTTTCCTTAGAAAAGGTAATGAGTTATGCTAACGAACATGCCGGAACTGTCCCGTGGCGACGATGCTGCCGCTGTGAACGCGCTGCGGTCCGCCGTGATGCGCCTGTCCCGTCGGCTCAAGCACCAGCGGGTCGACGAGTCGCTGAGCCCCACCGAGATGTCGGTGCTCGGCACCCTTGCGCGCTGCGGCCACGCCACCCCGGGCGAGCTGGCCCGCAAGGAGCACGTGCAGCCGCCGTCGATGACGCGGATCGTCGCCATGCTGGAGGCCAAGGGACTCGTCAGGCTGGAACCGCACCCGGACGACCGCCGCCAGAAGGTCGTCACGCAGACCGAACAGGCAGAGGCGATGCTCGAAGAGAGCCGCCGCAAGCGCAACGCCTGGCTCGCCGAGCTGGCCTCCGGGCTGGACGAGGACGAGTGGGCCAAGGTGCGGGCCGCCGCGCCCGTGCTGGAGAAACTCGCACAGCTGTAGCGACACCGAGGCCGAGGAGGCGAACCCACTTTGAGTACGGGATCCGGAGCAGACTCCGCCCCCGCACCGAACTCCCCGCAGGACACGGTTTCCGACGACGCGACCGCGGCCCCCGCAGGCCGTACGCCCGGCGTCGCCCCGGGCAGCACCGCAGGCCCCGCCGCCGCACCGCGCAAGGGCATGTTCAGTTCGCTGAGAGTCCGCAACTACCGCCTCTTCGCCACCGGCCAGGTGGTGTCCAACACCGGCACCTGGATGCAGCGCATAGCCCAGGACTGGCTGGTGCTCAGCCTCACCGGCTCGTCCACGGCGGTCGGCATCACCACCGCCCTCCAGTTCCTGCCGATGCTGCTCTTCGGGCTGTACGGCGGCGTCATCGCCGACCGGTTCTCCAAGCGCAAGCTGCTGCTGTTCACCCAGTCCGCGATGGGCATGACGGGCCTCGCCCTCGCCGTCCTCACCCTCTCCGGAAACATCCAGGTCTGGCACGTCTACCTGGTCGCCTTCGTCCTCGGCCTGGTCACCGTCCTCGACAACCCGTCCCGCCAGGCGTTCGTCGTCGAAATGGTCGGCAAGGAAGACCTGCGCAACGCGGTCAGCCTCAACTCCGCCAACTTCCAGTCCGCCCGGCTCATCGGCCCGGCCGTCGGCGGCGCGCTGATCACCGCGTTCGGCAGCGGCTGGGCGTTCCTGCTCAACGGCGTCTCGTTCCTCGCGCCGATCGCCGGGCTGCTGATGATGCGGACCGCCGAACTCCACAAGGTCGACCGGGTGCCGCGCAGCAAGGGCCAGTTGCGCGAGGGCCTGCGCTACGTCTCCGGGCGACCCGACCTGATCTGGACGATCGTCCTCGTCGGCTTCATCGGCACCTTCGGCTTCAACTTCCCGATCTGGCTGACCGCGTTCACCTACCACGTCTACCACCAGGGCGCCGGCACCTACGCCCTGTTCAACTCGCTGATGGCGGCCGGTTCGCTGGTCGGCGCGCTGCTCGCGGCCCGGCGCTCGTCCTCGCGGCTGCGGCTGCTGGTCGGCGCCGCCGTGGTGTTCGGCGTCCTGGAGATGGCCGCCGCGCTCGCGCCGTCCTTCTGGATCTTCGTCGTGCTGCTCGCCCCGATCGGCGTGGTCGGCCTGACGATCAACGTCACCGCCAACTCCAGCGTGCAGATGGCCACCGACCCGCTGATGCGCGGCCGGGTGATGGCCCTGTTCATGATGGTCTTCGTCGGCGGTACGCCGCTGGGTGCCCCGGTCGTCGGCTGGATCACCGACACCTACGGCGCCCGCGTCGGCTTCCTGTCCGGCGGCCTCATCTCGCTGCTGGCCGCCGTGCTCATCGGCCTCATCCTGGCCCGCGCGGGCGGCCTGCGACTGAAGATAGACCTGCGCCCCGGGCACCGGCACGTGGCGTTCGTCCCGCGCGTCCCCGCGTCCGGCGAGGCGCCGCTCGCCACGGCCGCCTGACCGCAGCCGCAGACCGCACGGCCCCCGTACCGCCCCGCGCGGCGCGGGGGCCGTCGTCCGTCGGCACCGGGAAACACCGTGCGCCGGGCCCGGCCACCGGGTGAGACTGGCGGGGTGAGACTCTTCGCCGCCGTGCTCCCGCCCCGGTCCGCGATGGACGAACTGGCCGGCCGGGCCGCCGCACTGCGCTCCCTGCCGGACGCCGGCCGGCTGCGCTGGGCCGGCCACGACAGCTGGCACTTCACCCTCGCCTTCTACGGCGAGGTGGCCGACGAGATCCTCCCGCACCTGCACGCCCGGCTGGCGCGGGCTGCGCACCGGCACGCCCCGTACGGGCTGCGGATCGCCGGTGGCGGACGATTCGCCGACCGGGTGCTGTGGGCCGGGGCCGACGGGGAACTGACCGCGATGCGGAAACTGGCGGGCTCGGCGTCGGCCGCCGGCCGCCGGGCCGGACTGACGATGGACGAGCGCCCCGGCTACACCCCCCACCTCACCCTCGCCAGGAACCGCACCCCCGGCCTGTCCCTCGCCCCGTTCGCCGCCGCCCTCGACACCTTCGCCGGCACGCCCTGGACGGTGCGCTCGCTGGCCCTCGTCCGCAGCCACCCGCCCACCCCTGGCGTCGCCGGAAAACAGCCGCACTACGAAACGCTGATGACCTGGCCACTCGGCGGGCACGCCCCCGGCGGACCGGGTCGCTGAAGTGTTCGGACCGGCCCCGGTTACGCTCAGAGGGTGGATCCCAAAACCCGGAACCGGATCATGTCCGGCCTGCTCGCCGTGCTGCTCATCGTCGTCGTTGTGGCGGCGGCCCTTCGCTGACCCCAACGGCCGTGGAAGGGCCGCCGACGCGGCTACGGGCGGACGGTCACCAGGCGAACGCCTCCGGCGAAGGCCCAGGGCCGGGGAAGATCTTGTCGAGTGATGCCAGCAGGTCGTCGGAGAGTTTCAGGTCGACGGCGCGCAGGGCGGAGTCGAGCTGGGCGGTGGTGCGGGGGCCGACGATCGGGCCCGTTACGCCGGGGCGGGTCAGCAGCCAGGCCAGGGCGACCTCGCCGGGCTCCAGGCCGTGCTCGGTGAGCAGGTCCTCGTAGACCTGGATGCGGGCGCGTACCGCGGGGTCGGCCAGGGCGTCGGCCGCGCGGCCCGATGTCGAGCGGGACGAGCCGCCCTCCTGCTGCTTGCGGATCGCGCCGCCCAGCAGGCCGCCGTGCAGCGGCGACCAGGCGATGACGCCGAGACCGTAGGCTTCGGCGGCCGGGACGACCTCCATCTCGGCGCGCCGCTCGGCGAGGTTGTAGAGGCACTGCTCGCTGACCAGGCCGAGCGAACCGCGGCGGGCCGCGGTCTCGTTGGCGCGGGCGATGTGCCAGCCGGCGTGGTTGGACGAGCCGGCGTAGAGGATCTTGCCCTGCTGGACGAGGACGTCCATGGCCTGCCAGATCTCGTCCCAGGGCGTGTCCCGGTCGACGTGGTGGAACTGGTAGAGGTCGATGTGGTCGGTGCCCAGGCGCCGGAGGCTGGCGTCGACCGCGCGCCGGATGTTGAGCGCGGAGAGCTTGTCGTGGTTGGGCCAGGCCGGGGCGCCGTCCGGCGCCATGTTCGCGTACACCTTGGTGGCCAGCACGGTCTTGTCGCGCCGGTCGCCGCCCTTGGCGAACCAGGAGCCGACGATCTCCTCCGTGCGGCCCTTGTTCTCGCCCCATCCGTAGACGTTGGCGGTGTCGAAGAAGTTCACCCCGGCGTCGAGGGCGGCGTCCATGATGGTGTGGCTTTCGGCCTCGTCCGTCTGCGGGCCGAAGTTCATCGTTCCGAGGACGAGGCGGCTGACCTTGAGTCCGGTGCGTCCGAGCTGCGTGTACTCCATGGTGGGTCAGCCAACGCCTTGGAGTGCGCTCGAATCAAGACGGGGAGGGCGGCGCGTCGTGTGGGCCCCTGGCCGGGGGGCGGGCGCGGACTCTCAGGGCTGTGCGGACGCCGTCGTCCAGGAGTCGGCGAGCGCGCACAGTTCGTCCAGTGCCGCTTCGGTGCGGGTGTGGTCGCCGGTCACCAGGACGTCCGTCTGGAGGCCCGCGTAGGCGCTGTTGAGGAAGGTGGCGCGGATCCTGGCCGCCTCCGGGGGCAGCCCGCGGGCCACCAGCGCGGCGGCGACGAACTCGGCGCGGTCGGCGAGGAAGGCAGGTACCCGGCCGTGCAGCCGGCCGGCCGCGGCGAGGCCCTCGATCTCGTGGATCAGGCGGGTCGCGGCGAGGTTCTCCGGTGCCAGGTGCCGCCGCCAGGAGTCCCGGACGATCGCGCCGATGCCGCGCGTGGTGTCGTCCCAGCCTTCGGTGGCCCGCAGTTGTGTGTGCTGGACCTCGTCGAGGCGTTCCAGGACCGCCCGGAGCAGGTCGTCCTTGTCGGCGAAGTGGTGGGTCAGCACGCGGGTGCTGTGGCCGAGCGCCTGGGCCAGCGGGCGCAGCGAGAGGTTCGCCATTCCGGTCTCCGCCAGGTGCTCGATGGCGGCGTCGAGGATCTGGGTGCGGCGGTGCGGATCGCGGGGTCTGGCCATCGGTCGGACTCCTTGCGCTGCGGGATCTGCGGTGCGGGATTCTGCTCCGCCCCACCCTAATTACGGAAACGACTGTTACCTTAACGGGTGTGTCTGCCGCACCGGGGACCTCGCCCCGCACCACGCCCGTACCCGCCTCCCGCCGCCCCGCGGCCTGGCTTCTGGCCCTCGCGCTGT
Organism: Streptomyces sp. NPDC048644; assembly: GCF_043199105.1. NCBI lineage: Bacteria > Bacillati > Actinomycetota > Actinomycetes > Kitasatosporales > Streptomycetaceae > Streptomyces > Streptomyces sp. NPDC048644. Next base: position 175,486 of record NZ_JBICVO010000015.1, on the reverse strand, counting down.
GCGCCTTCGCCCTGCAGACCGACGACTTCGTGATCGTCGGCGTGCTGCCCGCGCTCGCCCGCGGCCTCGCGGTCGACGAGGCCGCCGCCGGGCAACTGGTCGCCGTCTTCTCGGTGATCTGCGCGGTGGCCGCCCCGGTCGCCGCCGTCGCCACCGCCCGCGTCCCCCGCCGTCGCCTGCTCACCACCGCCCTCGCGGTGTTCTGCCTCGCCAACGCCGCCGTCCCGCTCGCCGGTTCGTACGGCGCGCTGATGGCGCTGCGGGTGCTGGCCGCGCTCGCCGCCGCGACGGCGCTGCCCGCCACCCTCGCCCTGACCGCCCAACTGGCGCCCGCCGAACGGCAGGGCCGCAGCCTCGCCACCGTCATGGCCGGGCTGACCTGCGCGGTCGTCATCGGCGTTCCGGCCGGCACCTGGACCGGCGCCGCCCTGGGATGGCGCGCCACCTTCCTCCTCGGCGCCGCCCTGGGCCTGGCCGCGCTGGTGTGCGTACGGGCCTGCGTCCCCGACGTACCGCCCGCGCCTGCCCCGGGGCTCGCCGTCCGGCTGACCCCGCTGACCAGGCCGGCCATCCTGTGCGCCCTGCTCGCCGCCGCCCTCGCGGTGCTCGGCAACCTCCTGCTCCAGACCTACTTGGCGCCGTTCCTGCGCGGAGCCGCCGGCGTCACGCCGTCCGGGCTCGGCCTGCTGCTGGTGGTCACCGGCGTCGCGGGCATCGCGGGCGCGCGGGCCGGCGGCACCCTCGTCGACCGTTGGGGCCCGCGCGCCGCCTTCGCCACCGCCTGCGCCGTCTTCGCCGCCGCGATGGCCGGGCTGGCCCTGACCTGGTCGCTACGTCCCGCCCAACTCGCCCTCGTCGCCCCCCTGTTGATCCTGTGGTCGGCCGCCGCCTGGTCCGTGCCACCCGCCGTCCAGGCCCGCGTCCTGACCCTCGCGGGCCCACGGCACGGACCCCAGGCGCTCGCCCTCAGCAGCAGCGCCGTCTACGTCGGCGCCTCGCTCGGCGGCGGCATCGGCGGCCGGGTACTGGCGACCCAGGGCGCGGGTGCGCTGCCGGTGGCGGCCGGCTGCTGCGCACTGCTCGCGGCGGCGGTATTCCTGGTGGCCGGGGTGGGGAAGGGCGGGCAGGAGCGGGACGGGGGCGGCGAGTTGGGCGGGTAGCCAGGGGTGGCCCGGCCGCGCGGCCGGTGGGCGTACGCACCTACAGGACCGCGGGCCGACGGCAGGGGTGGCCCGGCCGCGCGGCCGGTGTGCCGAAGCCAGCCCCCCCCCGTGTCACCCCGCCGATGCGGCCGGCTGCGGCACGCCGGGCGCCGCGTACGGAGCGCCGACGCCCCACGCCTGGTACATGGCGTCCGCGAACGCGGCGGCGATGAGGTGTTCGCCCGTGGGGGAGGGGTGGGTGCCGTCGTAGGTGTCGCGCGCCAGGTCCCAGGCGGCCGGCGCGGAGGCCAGCAGGAGAGGGGACGACGGGGTCGACAGGTCGCCCACCGCCTTCGCCAGCAGCTCGTTGAACCGTCCGCACTCCGCGGCGAACGCGGCATCGGCGGACGCCCGCACGTTGGGTATCACCGGCATCAGAACGGCTCGGACCCCCGGCGCCGCCTGCCGCGCCCGCGTCACGAAGTGCCGCACGTTGTCCGCGGTCTGTTCCGCATTCGTATAGAAACCGAGGTCTATCAGCCCGAGCGAGACCAGCAGCGTGTCGGCACCGTGCGCACGCACCGCGTCACCGATCACGGGCCCCATGTGCAGCCACCCCTCGCCCCAGCCCGCGAGGTGCCGCCGGGCGGACGCGGGAAAGTCCTGATCGCGGTACGCGTGCGAGGCCGGCGCGTCGGTGGCGGCGTCGTGGAGCGCGCAGCGCGGACCGACGATGCGATACGGGCCGTCGTAGGCCGCGTTCAGGTGGTGCCACATGCGGTAACGCCACGTGAAGTCGCCGGAGCTGCCGATCGTCATCGAGTCGCCGACGAACATGATCCTCATCGGAACATGATGGCCGACGATCGTTACCGGGGGGTACGTGATGCTGGACACGGGCCACGGAGGAGCCTCGTCCGTCCACGACGAGGCTCCGGCTCATGGGGGTCAGGCCGTGTAGCGAAAGCGGATCTTGAGGTCCGGTCGGGCGATCCGTCCGCCCGGACGAACCCGATCAGTTGCCGGACGGCGCGCGGCTCTGGATGCGGCGGGCTACGGCGAGCACGATCGGCGCCGCGAGCCAGCACAGGTACGCGCCGGGGCCCGTGGTCAGGAACGAGAGGGGAACGGACGCCCCGAACACTGCGGCCAGGCAGATGCTGCGCACCAGGTTCTCGGCGAACACCCGGGGCGGGACGTCCGTGCGGTACAGGTGTGCGCGTCGGATCTCCCGGATGATCAGCGCGAACGACGCGGACGCCAGGACCTGCACGATCGCGTACAGGCTGAACCGGGGCGGGAAGGCGCCGTCGGCGGTGATCACCCGGGTCGCGAACGGCATCAGGACCTGCATGAACAGCCATGCCAGGGTGAGACCGGTCAGGCGGCTGTTCAGCGAGCGGACGTGCCGGAAGATCTCGTGGTGGGCGCGCCAATGGGCGGCGATCACCACAAAGCTGACCGCGAAGGCCAGGTACTCCTTGCCGTGGGCCGACACCGAACGCAGCACGGCGCCGGTGGTGTCGCCGGCGGGGACGGGGAGATCCAGCGCCAGCAGGGTGAGTGCGATCGCGATGGCCGCGTCGATGAACGCGGTGAGCCGCTCGGCGGCGAGCGCTCGCGCCTCGCCGGTCTCGTCGTCGGGTTGGTGGCTGGTATGAGTCGCCATGGTGAGGAACAGCTCCTGCGGCGTCAGGCGGCGGATGACGCGGTCGGCTGGGGCGTGGTTTCCAGGTGCCGGGATCGCACGGCCAGGATGATCATGACCGCCGGGATCAGGAGGTCGTTGACGAGGACTCCGCCGGTGTTGCCGGGGGCGTGGTCACCGCCTGCGAACCACTGGTAGAGGTGACCGGCCAGGGCTCCCCAGAGGAACATCCCGCCGCCGATCCCGATGGTGATGCGCTCCCGCGCGGATGCCGAGGCGGCCCGGAAGCCCATGACGGCCAGTCCGAGGTTGGCGAAGGCGATCTCGAACATGAAGGGCGTCCGGTCGAAGCCGATCGCCGTTGCCATGACATCAGGGAAGGCGAGGAAAGCGACCGTCATCCACAGGCTGCCGCAGCCGAAGGCGCCGATGGCCCACCAGCGCTGCCAGGTTTCCAGCGCCTGCTGGGGTGACCGGGCGTGGCGGGTCCGCACGAAGGCCCCGACGGCCGGTACGAGGATCCAGACCAGCGGGAACGCGGACTGAGCGAGGTAGGAGAAGTTGTCCATGACCTCATTCTTAACTGGTTAATATTAACTCGTCAACGGTCGGGTACAGTGGTGGCTGTGGATGACGGACTCGCAGACGCGCTGCACCGCGTGGTCATGCTGCTGGGCGAGGCGGCCCGGCGGCGCACCGATGACCCCGACGGCCTGACCTACAGCCAGATTCGACTTCTGGGCACGCTGGAGGACATCGAGCCGACGACGCAGCATCGGCTCGCGCAGGCGCTGTCGGTGTCCGACCCGGCGATCAGCCGGGCGCTACGACCACTCGAAGCGGATGGTCTGGTGCGGATCGCCGTCGACCCCGAACACGCGCGGCGGCGGCTGGTCCGCCTCACCGAGGCCGGCCGGAACGCCTTCCACACCGCAGGAAAGCCACTCGGCGACGAGTTCCGGGCCGCGCTCGTCGCGGCCGGTTTTCCCTACGACCGCTACCTCGAAGACACCCTTCGGCTGGCCGAGCTCCTCGCGTCCGACTGAGAGCGTCTCTACGCGTTCCGCGACAGCACCCAGGAGCAATACCGCTTGCTTCGCGGCCTGCCCGATCTCTCCAGTGGCGGTATCGACGCAGGCCAGCGGCGTAAGCGGCCGTGAAGTGAGGAGCGCCGGCCCACCGCATTAGTCGCCCGTTAGCGGAACGCCAACCCGATCTTCGAAGCTGATTGCCGTCCGGGAGTGAGACGAGAGCACAGAGCAACGGGAGAACCGATGAACACCGCCACCGCCACCAACCGCCGCCGCGGCCGAGGCGGCCGTCGCATCGCCGCCGCCGTCGTCGCCGCCGCGGCGCTGAGCCTGGGGGTCACGGCCTGCGGGCCCGACTCCGGGGCTGCCGACTCCTCGGGCTCTTCGGCCGCGTCCGACTCGCAACAGGCCCCGGACTCGGCCCAGTCCACGGGCGGCTCCTCCTCGGACAGCTCCGGTTCGCAGGGCCAGGACGGCGGCAAATCCACCACGGCGCCGTCCGCCGACCGAGGTTCGGGCACCGGCGGGAGTTCCGCGACCGGCGGCAGCACCGGCGGCCAGTCCGCCCCCGTCGGAGGCGGCGCCGCCAACGCGGGTAACCACCGCACGCTCGTCGGCAAGCTGGAGTACCTCGCGCCCGGCAAGCTGATCGTCAAACCCGAAGGCGGCGGCACGGACCAGGCGTTCCTCGTCGCCAACACCACGAATGTCCTCGGCGCAGCCGCGATCTGCGGCGGCCCCGACGGCAACGTGACCATCGGCAAGGACGGCTACGGCACCACGAAGTGCACCGTGGAGCAGCTGGAGAAGGCCGCGAAGAGCGGCAGCGTGACCGTCCGCGTCACCATGGACCGCAAGAACGGCACCGGCGACACGGTCGAGGAGAAGTACCACCCGTAAGCCCCCGCGCCCCTCCCGGAGGGCGGATCCGCACGCCGTCGAGCGTGCACGCAACGCCCACGCACACGTACGTGCACATGCACCAAAGGAGAGAAGACATGCGCAAGTTCAAGCGCACCGCAGTCGTCGCCGCCGGCCTCCTGGCCCTGTCCGGCTTCGCCGTCGGAGCCGCTCAGGCCGCCGACCTCCAGACCATGGAAACGCAGGGGAACTACCAGACGGACTGCCACACCGACCAGACCCAGCAGGAGTTGGACAGGGCGGTGGGGCACCACGTCACCATCGACCACTGCGAGGCCGACGGCCCCGGCAGCATGGTCATCTTCTACTCCTGAGTCCTGGAGGCAGGTGACGGCGGCTCCTCCGCCCCCCCGGGGCCAGGGGAGCCGCCGTCGTGCTGTGAGGAAGTGACGGGCCGGGGCCGCCCTTCGGCTCGGCTCGTGCCAGGGGCTGGCGTGGTCGCCTCGCCGTCGGTCAGGCGAGGCGGTGTTGCCAGCGAAGCGATGGGTTGCCCTCGATCCAGTACGTGTGGGACCTGGCCGTGATGTGGAACCGTACGGCAGTGATGTCGGGACGTCCGGCGGCATGCCACGCGGTCAGCGCTCGCTCGATGTCGTCCCACAGGGCCACGGGCCCGCCCTGGCGGACGCTCCAACCGTCGCCGTCGCCGTCGCCGTCGCTGTCGCCGTCAAGGGTGAAGGCGGCGAAGGATTCGCGCTCCGGGTCGAAGACGTACCGGAGTTTGGTCCCGTCGCTCCGAGCGGCACGGACGAGGTGTGCCCCCGGCGCGGCGAGCTGGGCGATGAAGGCGGGCATCCACTCGTCCAGCACGGTGGGAGGCACCTTCGCCGCCCGCTCGCTGTCGGCATGGGCCGTGCGGGCGGAGAGGTCCCCGGACACCGGTACGACGGCCTGGGACCGCGCCTGCATGAAGGAGGAGCGGCCGGTGATCCGGCCTTCGGCGGTGCCGTCATCGCCCACGGTGACCTTCGCCAGGCCGGTGCCGTAGCCCCAGGAGCCGACGGTGGCCAGGATGATCCCGCCCGGCGTGGTCTGCCTGATCCAGGTGTGCGGGATGCGGCGGACGGCGCAGGTGGCGATCACTCGGTCGTACGGTGCGCGGCGGGGGTGCCCGAGGAGGCCGTCGCCGGTAACGGTCCACGTCGAGAACCCGGCCGTTTCCAATGCGGTGTCCGCGCGGGCCGCGACCTCGGGGTCGACCTCGACCGTGGTCACGTTGTCCTCACCGAGGTAGTGGCACATCAGAGCCGCGGAGTAGCCGGTGCCCGTACCGACCTCCAGTACGCGATGGCCGGCGTCCACCTCCAGGGTCTCGATCATGCCGACCACTGTGGCCGGGTTGGTGGAAGAAGACGTGGGCACACCCCGAACGGGGTCACTGACCTGGTCGGCGGTGAGGTGCCCGTCGAGCTGGGTGGTGAGGGTGTCGTAGCTGTACGCGGTCTTCAGCCACGCGGCCGGATCGGTGCCGACCGCGGTGACGGGCAGCCAGGCGCCGCCTTCGTCGAGGAACACGCCGGGGCGAAGGAACAGTTCGCGCGGTACGGTCTCGACGGCCGCGCGCAGCCACGGGGACGTGAGAACGCCGTTCTGTGCCAGCAGTCCGGCGAGGCGGCGGCGCTCGGGGGCGGAGTCGTTCACGAGCCATCTCCTTGTGTCAGCAGGTCGGCGAAAGCGGAGGACATCGGAAGGCCGGTTTCCGTCTCCAGCCACCCCCACTGGCCGTTGGGGTTCAACTCCAGCCACCAGTAGTCCCCCGCGCGGTCCACAGCGAGGTCGAAGCTCCCCGAGGCCAGGCCGAGACGTTCCAGATAGGCAGGAAGCGCCGCGTCAACCCGGTCGGGCAGGTGCTCCACGGTGTAGGTGAGGGCGCTGTAGTCCTTGCGCCAGTCCAGCAGGTCGGAATCGATGCGTACGGCGAACACTTGTCGGCCGACTACCAGCACCCGCACGTCGGCGACCTTGTCCACGCGGGCCTGGAACAGGTGCGGCGTCACGCGCACACTGTCGTCGACCTCGGCGGCGGTGACCGGCTCCGCCCACCCGGTGACCGGGATTCCCTCGCGCTCGTACGGGGTCCACCGGAGCGTCTTGTGAATCACCTGATCGTGGGAGGCGATGAATTCCCGTGCCTCGTCCGGGTCATTGGTGACCAGCGTGGGTGGCACGGTGAGGCCCATCCGTTGGGCCAGGGCGAGTTGAGCAGGCTTGTGGTCGGCGGCGGTGTTGAGGAGCGGGTGATTGCCCCACAGCGGACGGTTGAGGGCGTAGAGGATGCCCCCGAGCCCGTAGCGGACCTGCGCGGCGGCGAACCGGGCGTCGTCATCGCTCAGATGCGGGAAGGCGGGCCAGACGGGGCGACGCCAGTACACCGCCCGCACCTGGGCCAGGTCGGTGGTTCTCGACGGGGTACGGACCTGTCCGGCCACCGGGGCCGGACAGGTACCGAACAGAGCCGAGACTGTCAGGCCCGCGCCGATGTCGGCGGGGTTGAACCTGACCACCGGCACGCTTCGCCGGTTGAGCTGGGTGATCACCATGTCGGCGGTGACGTCGTCCGCCTCGGTGGCCACCAGGACCGGCCTCTCTTCGACCGAGGTCGTCAGCGTCATCAGTCCTGCTGACTGTCCTGGTCGTGGCCCTGGTCGGGTGCGGAGTCGGAGTTCGTGATGGTGGAGGTCTCGGTGCCGGAGCTGGTGCCGTGCTTGCCCATCTCGATGACGTGGCCGGCACGGTCGCGGAACACGCCGAGCTGCGTAGCGGGATCGACGGTGACGGTGGTGTGCGGGCGACGCACGGTGGCCGGGTACGGCGCGAGCCGCCCGGCACCCCACGGGCGGAGGCCGGCGGTTTGCGGATTGCCGTTGAGTGAGGGGGATTCGACTGCGATGGTCATGGAGCTGACCTTCCTGTTCGGTTGGGGTGGCGGTGCGGGCCGCCCGGAACCGGGCGGAAGCCTTGGGGTTGCGGTGGCTACGCCATGGCGCTGGGGAAGTTGTGTGGGCCCGGATGCAGTCGGAAGTGGTTGCAGCACTCTCCGACGGCGTTGATGGCGTCGCAGTCGGGCAGGGCCAGCAGCTCGCTGAACGGGCCGTTCCACTTGACCCACAGGGTGTCGGGGCCGAGGTGGCGCACGACCGCGTAGTGCCATCGGGAATGGCGCGGCCACAGGACGCAGCGCGACGCACCCACGTACTCCTCGCCCCCCTTGCCCTCCTCGTCGCCCTTGTCGTCCTTGTCGTCCTTGTCCTCCGGTCCTCCGCCGACGGCGACACGTGCCGCGTCCTCCTGTTCCGGGGTGAGGCAGGGCTGTTCGTCGCAGGTGGGGGTGATCCGGCCTGTCGCGATGAGGTGATGGACGAGCCGGGTGGCGTAGGCGGGATCGGTGGCCGCGCGCTCAAGTTCCTCCGGGGTGAGAAGGGGCATGGCCCGGTTCTGCTTCCTGGGGGATGGGGTGCGCGGGTGGATCACCAGACGTCCCCCTCCGAGATCCGCCGCTCACGGGACCGCTTCACGCGCAGTGCGGCCGGGTCGTGCACGGGCCATTGGCGGGGGCCGGACCGGAGGTAGGGGACACCTCGGCGGATGTCCGTGACGATGGCCAGGAGGCCGGGCGCGTACTCCACTTCGTCGCCGACTCCGGGGGCCGTCGGCCGCGAGTGTTCCGGAGAGCCGTCGCAGTGCTCGTCGCTCACAACGTGCCTTCCATCAGGCACAGTTCGGCCCATACGACCTTGCCCCACCCTCGAATGTCGGTTCCCCAGCGAGCCGACAGGGCGGCAACCAGCAGCAGCCCTCGGCCTGCCGCCTCCTCGGCGTCCGGGTGCCGCACGACGGGCAGGTGCAGCGACCTGTCCGTCACGGCGATGCGTACGCGCGGTGCGGCGATCCGTTTGATGCTGACCCGTAGGGAGTGGCCGGTGCCGTGTTGGACGGCGTTGTTCACCAGCTCGGTTACGACCAGTTCGGAGTCGGCCGTTAAGCGCTCAAGGTCCCACGTGCGCAGGGCTGTTGATGCCAATCGGCGGGCTCTACTCGGTGACGCTGCCTCGCGAGGGTACGTCTGGCTGTAACCCGGCACTCCGATCGCCGTTGATCTTGTTGCTGTCATGGGCACGCGCTCTTCCCTCCGGAGTGGTGGAACAGTCGGCTATCTCGGGGATGGGCCGACTACGCTCCAACAGGCCGCGAAGTCGTGGACGCCGGGCGAGAGGGCGGTCGACCTGGCCATGCTGTAACTATCGAGGCACGCGCTGTAGCGCCCCAGTGGCACATCTAGTGGCACTCTGGGGTCATGGCCATTGGGGACTTGATTCACGACCTGCGGAAGGCGCGAGGATGGAGCCAAGGCAGGTTGGCGGACGAGATAAATGAGCGGTACGGCACCAATCTGACGCGCGAGTACATCAGTCGGCGCTGGGAGAGTGGGAAGTGCACACCGAGCCGTTTTTACCTGGCGTGCTTGTCATCTCTGCTGGACGTTCCGCTAGCGGTACTTGAGGGTGAAGTGGATCGACGTAATTTTCTGTTCAACGCGGCTGCCACGGCCATAGCGCCTGTGGTGGCATCCGACCTCCTCACCTCCGGCTTCGCTGCCCGCCTCGGTGGAGGACCCAGCGCGGACGACTGGGAGGGCAGGCTCGCGACGTACGGCACCGACTACATGTCGCTGGGGGCCGGAGACATTCAACGACGGGTGGCCGGGGAACTCGTGGTCGTTCAGCAGCAGTTGGATGACAAGCGGCTGTGGTCCGTCGCCTCGCGGTTGATGACGTTGTATGCGAAGACCTTTCCCGGAAGCGACGGCTCGAAGGCCGTCAACTGGTACCGGATGGCGGCACAGGCGGCGGACCGGTCCGGCGATGACGACGCGCGGGTCTGGGTACGAGGGCGAGCCGCCATCGCTCTTGGCTACGAGGGGGCCTCGCTGGGGGTGGCCGACATGTTCGGCGACCAGGCCATGGCCATCAGCGGTAAACCGTCCCTCGGCCTGCTCAACGCCATCATGGGGAAGGCTCATGCGGCGGCGATCCGGGGAGAGGACGTCACTGCGCGGCGGCTTTTGGACGACGGCCGGCGGGTCTTCGACACGGCCGCGTCCTACGAGCAGACCTCCGACTATGCCGTGCCGTACTGGCGGATGTCGGTCTTCACCTCGTTACTGGCCGCGCGGCTCGGTGATGAGAAGACTGCGGTGGAAGCACAGGACGCGGCGGCCCGTGAAGTGCCCCCGGAGTTGCCGCGCTTCCGCACGCACCTGGAAATGCACAGGGGGCTCATGCTCGCCCGGTCCGGTGACAAGGCGGGGGGAGTCGCGTACGGCCGTGCGGCGATGAAGGCGCTTCCGCCGGAGAAGCACTCGCTCACGCTGAGGATGCTCATGGGGGAGATCGAAGCCTGAGCAGGCGACGGAATTCCCGGGGTATTTCGCCGCGCGGAGATCAGCGCACTGAGAATGACGTGACGAGAGGGGTAGACATGCCGCAGCACGAAGGCGCGCGACTGTTTCGTGAGACGTGGATTGCCGGTGTACGGGCGCACTTCCCGGGTGAGCCGAAGAGCGGTTACGTGACGCCTTGGGAGGAAACCCCGGATTGGGAGCGGCAGGCCGCAGGTGCCGTGTATGAGCAGGTGGCCCAGTTCGTCGAGCTGAGTGACGGCCATGCCTCGCGGTTGTCCCGTGAGCAGAAGGGGCGCTTTGTCGCGACGTGCTGGACGGCCCAGATGTTCAAGCACTTCGGTGACCCGAAGCCCGGATACGTCGCCGACTGGCCGGAACTGCCGTCCTGGCAACGGGAAACGGACGCGGACATCTTCGAAGCCATTGAGAAGTTTCTGGGCTGAGGGGGCGGGAGGCTCGCCGTCGGGAGCCGGGGCCGGGCGGAGACGCCGAATCACGGGCGTGATCAAGGTCCACCCCAGCGCCCGCCCCGCCCACGTTCGCGCCCCCCGGCCGCCGCTGGCACTCTTGGCCCATGCGTTCGCTACTGTGCGCGGCCGGTGCCGCGGGGGTTCTGATGAGTGTGGCCGTCACACCGGCGGTCGCCGACGAGCCGGACAAGTTCACCATCGGCGACAGCCGGATCACGGAGTCCAGCGGGCTGGCCGCCAGCCGTGCGCACCCGGGGGTCTACTGGACCCACAACGACAGCGACGACGGACCGTATGTCTACGGCGTCGACGCGAAGACCGGGCGCACGGTCGCCAGGATCACGATGCGCGGCATCGGTGACCCGCGGGACGTCGAGGCGATATCCGTCGGTCCTGACGGCAACATCTACGTCGGGGACATCGGCGACAACCTCGGCGGGAAGTGGGATCACGTCTGGATCTACCGGTTCCCCGAGCCCAAGGAACTGCGGGACGCCACCGTCACCGCCGCGCAGTTCGACGTGAAGTACGCCGACGGGCCGCGGGACGCGGAGGCGCTGATGGTGCACCCGAAGACCGGCCGGGTCTATATCGCGAGCAAGAAGCAGGGGGGCGGGGGCGCCCTCTACGCCGGTCCTGAGCGGCTGAGCACGTCCGGTACGAACGTCTTCCGCAAGGTCGCGCCGATTGATTTGTGGGTGACCGACGGTGCGTTCTCGCCCGACGGCAGCCGGCTGGTGATGCGCAGCTACTTCGGTGCCCGCATCTACCGCTGGCAGGACGGCCGTCCCAAGGACATCGGCAGCGTCGGCGTACCGATCCAGCAGCAGGGGGAGTCGGTGACCTTCACCCCGGACGGGCGCACGCTGATGTTCGGCTCCGAGGGGAACGGGAGCGAGGTGCAGCCGGTGGGGCTGAGCGGTGAGCAGCTTCCGGAATCGGCGGCCGGGGACGACGCGGGCGGCGGGAAGGACAGCGGGAAGACGGGTGCGGGGGACGATGCGTCGTTGAGCCCCGGTGTGGTCAAGGCCGGGCTGGTGTTCGTGCTGGCCACGGTCGTGGTCGTCGGGCTGCGGCGGCTGTTCCGGCGGAGGTGAGGGGGCGGGCGGAGCGCCGCTGGAGGGACGGGATGCCGCGCAGCCGGGTGTTAGCGCGCTGTTAGTGGGACGCCAGCGGGGATGGGCACTGTGATGAATGCCCGCCCCCACAGCTACGGCGCCCGCAGGCCGCCCCCCACGGATAAGGAACTGCTGAACCATGTCGCACCGTACCCGCACCTTCCTCCGCCCGGTCCGTACCACCGCCGCCCTCACGCTCGCCGCCGCTGCCGGCCTCGGCCTCACCGCCTGTGACATCGGTGGCTCGGACACCCAGGGCGCCTCGTCGTCGTCGAGCGCGGCGGCGTCCGACACGTCCGGCGGCCAGAACACGGGCGGCCAGGGGGCGGCCGACGACGGGAAGTCCGGCGACGCGGCCTCGTCGTCCGATGGCTCGGTGGCGGCCCGGAGTGCCGCGTCGCAGGACGACTCGTCGGGGCGCTGCACGGCCACCGCGCTGCGGATGGCGCTCGGCCGGGCGGACGCGGGCGCAGGGAACATCCACTACGCGCTGAACTTCACCAACACCGGCAAGCAGAGCTGCACCCTGCGCGGCTTCCCCGGCGTCGCCCTGCTCGCCAAGGACGGCCAGGCCATCGGCAAGCCCGCCGCCCGCGAAGGCGCCGCGGGGCAGGCCGTCACCCTGGCCGCAGGCGCGTCCGCGCACGCGGATCTGCACACGGTGAACGAGGGCATGAAGGACGGCGGCTGCTGGGAGAGCGCGTCGCTGGTGCAGGCGTACCCGCCCGGCTCGAAGGAGGCCATGACCGCCCGCGCCGAATCCGGTGTGCGGGTGTGCGGCAACGAGTTCCTGGTCGGCGCGCTCACCGAGGGCGACGGCAGCTGAGGCACGCGGGGCAGGGCGGTGCGGTCGTCAGAGCGCGCCGCCCTCGTCGTCCCACCGGGCGGAGTCCTGGTCGCTCGGCCCGCCGCCCGGCTCGTCCTGGGGTTCCTTCAGGCCGGTCAGGCGCAGCTCGTAGTGGAGGGTCTGCTCCCGCTTGACGCGGTGCATGAGCGGTACCAACAGGCCGTGCAGCAACGGGTACTTGCGGGTCAGGCTGCGCTCGGCGCGCCGGTACTCCCGGGTGGCCGGGTCGATCAGCCGCACCCGCGCGGTGTACGTCGGCCCTGTCGGGCGACCGCGCCGGGTGGAGGCGCAGATCTCCGCGGCGGGGTTGTTCCGCAGCCGCTTGACCTTCCACGTCGAACCGGCGGTGCGGAAGTAGGCGTGGTCGCCGTCGACGGACAGATTGACCGGGGTGCCGACGCCCGTGCCGTCCCGCTTGAACGTGGTGAGCAGGACCGTCGCCTGGCGTACGAAGGCGGCGAGGTCGGGGTCCGTCGGAGTGGTCATACCTCCCATACAGGCATATCCCGGCCGGTACGTCCTGCCGTGGCGGGTCCGTTCGGGCGGCGGTAGCGGTGGCGGTGGCGGGCGGCTCCCGGTGGGTGTGTACGGACGGCGCAGGGCCCCGGCGGTGCGTACGGTGACGCGCTCGCCGGGGCCCTGCGGGGTTACCGGTGCCGGAGTGCCGGGTGTTACAGCTGCTCGATGACGTGGTCGATGCAGGCCGTCAGGGCCTCGACGTCGGCCGGGTCGACGGCCGGGAACATCGCGACCCGCAGCTGGTTGCGGCCGAGCTTGCGGTAGGGCTCGGTGTCGACGATGCCGTTGGCGCGCAGGGCCTTGGCGACCGCCGCCGCGTCCACCTCGTCGGTGAAGTCGATGGTGCCGATGACCTGCGAGCGCTTCGCCGGGTCGGTGACGAACGGGGTGGCGTACTTGGAGCCGTCGGCCCAGCCGTAGAGGGTGCGCGACGAGGCGGCGGTGCGGCCCACCGACCAGTCGAGGCCGCCCTGGCCGTTGATCCACTCCAGCTGCTCGTTGAGGAGGAAGAGGGTGGACAGCGCCGGGGTGTTGTACGTCTGGTTCTTCAGGGAGTTGTCGATCGCGGTGGGCAGCGAGAAGAACTCCGGGACGTGCCGGCCGGAGGCGTGCACGGCGCGGGCGCGCTCCAGGGCCGCCGGGGAGAACGCCGCGATCCACAGGCCGCCGTCGGAGGCGAAGCACTTCTGCGGGGCGAAGTAGTAGACATCGGTCTCCGCGATGTCGACGGGCAGGCCGCCGGCGCCGGACGTGGCGTCGACCAGGACCAGCGCGCCCTCGTCGGCGCCCGCGACACGGCGGATCGGGGCGGCGACACCCGTCGAGGTCTCGTTGTGGGTGAACGCGTAGACGTCCACCCCCGCCTCGGCCTGCGGCTCCGGGTGCGAGCCCGGGTCGGCGGAGATGACGGTCGGGTCGGCCAGCCAGGGCGCGAGCTTGGCCGCCTTGGCGAACTTGGAGGAGAACTCGCCGAACGAGAGGTGCTGGGACTTGTTCTCGATCAGGCCGTGCGTCGCGATGTCCCAGAAGGCGGTGGAGCCGCCGTTGCCGAGGACGACTTCGTAGCCGTCGGGCAGCTGGAAGAGGTCGCGTACGCCGTCGCGCACCTTGCCGACCAGGTCCTTGACCGGGGCCTGGCGGTGGGAGGTGCCGAGCAGGGAGGTTCCGGTGGCGGCCAGCGCGGCCAGCGCCTCCGTACGCACCTTCGAGGGGCCCGCGCCGAAGCGTCCGTCGGCGGGCTTGATGTCAGCGGGAATCTGGATATCAGCCACGGACGCAGCCTAATCCGTCCCGTCCCGGCCTCCTGCGGCGCGTCCAGCGGATGAGATGGATCGGTCCGGGGGAGGGGCGGGCCCTTCGCGTGGCGCCCGCCGTCAAGACCGCCCACGATCCATCGGACCTCTTCCGCTGCCACCCGTACGCCGCCGCCCGGCCCCGATCCGGAAACCGGGCACGCCGTGGCGCCAAGAAGGCCGCTCAGTGGGCAGGCTGGGGGCATGGCTGATCGTACGGAGTCGCAGAGGCGGGAACTGGAGAAGGAGTTGGCGGCGGCGGTGCGGGGGGAGGTCTCCTTCGCCGCGGCCGACCGGGCGCTGATGACGATGGACGCGTCGAACTACCGGCGGGTGCCGGAGGCGGTGGTCGCGCCGCGGGACGCCGATGACGTCGCGGCGGCGCTGCGGGTGTGCCGGGCGCACGGCGTGCCGGTGGTGCCGCGCGGCGGCGGGACGAGCATCGCGGGGCAGGCGACCGGCGTCGGCGTGGTGCTGGACTTCACCCGGCACCTGCGGCGCATCGTGTCGCTCGACCCCGAGGCGCGGACGGCCGTCGTGCAGCCCGGCGTGGTGCTCGACGACCTGCGGGCGGCGGCCGGGCGGCACGGCCTGACCTTCGGGCCCGACCCGTCCACCCACAGCCGCTGCACCATCGGCGGCATGATCGGCAACAACTCCTGCGGCTCGCACTCCGTCGCCTGGGGCACCACCGCCGACAGCGTCGAGGCGCTGAAGCTGCTGACGTACGCGGGGGAAGAGGTGCGGGCCGGGCGCGGCACGGACGCCGGTGGTGCGCCCACCGGACTGCCGCCGCGCCTTCGGGACGGCGTGCGGGCCCTGGTGGCCGAGGAGTTGGCACTGCTGCGCACCGGCTACCCCGACCTGCCGCGGCGGATCTCCGGCTATGCGCTGGACGCGCTGCTCCCCGAACGCGGCACCGACCTGGCGCGGGCGCTCACCGGCAGCGAAGGCACCCTCGGGGTGCTGACCGAGGCGACCGTACGGCTGGTGGAACCCCCGGCCGCGCGGGCGCTCGCGGTGCTCGGCTACCCCGACGAGAGCGCGGCGGCCGAGGCCGCGCACACGCTGCTGCCGCACGGACCGCTGACCGTCGAAGGCATGGCGGCCGACCTGGTGGGCGACGCGGCGGGGCTGCCCAAGGGCGGCGCCTGGCTG
The DNA here is from genome assembly GCF_043199105.1 of Streptomyces sp. NPDC048644. Classification (NCBI taxonomy): domain Bacteria; kingdom Bacillati; phylum Actinomycetota; class Actinomycetes; order Kitasatosporales; family Streptomycetaceae; genus Streptomyces; species Streptomyces sp. NPDC048644. The sequence goes on along the minus strand of NZ_JBICVO010000015.1, from coordinate 159,939 downwards.
TTCGTCGAAATGGGCGGCGCGAGCCGCGCCGAAGCGGTGGCGCGGGCCGAAGCGCTGTGCCGGGCGGCGGCCGAAGGACTGACCGATCACACCGTGGTCGCCGAACCTGCCGGGCAGCGGGCCCTGTGGCGGGTGCGCGAGGACGCGTCCGGCACCGCGACCAGGATGCCGGACGGCAGCGAGGCATGGCCGGGCTGGGAGGACTGCGCGGTGCCGCCCGCCAGACTCGGCCCGTACCTGCGCGACTTCCGGGCCCTGCTCGCCCAGCACGGCCTGCGCGGCACGCCCTACGGCCACTTCGGCGACGGCTGCATCCACGTACGGATCGACTTCGACCTGCTGAGCCACACCGGCATCAGGCAGTTCCGCGCCTTCTCCTACGACCTGGGGGAACTGGTCGTCGCCCACGGCGGCTCGCTCTCCGGCGAGCACGGCGACGGGCAGGCCCGCGCCGAACTCCTGCCGAAGATGTACGGCGACGAACTCGTCGGTGTCTTCGGCAAGTTCAAGACGCTCTGGGATCCGTCGGCGGGCCTCAACCCCGGCATGCTGGTACGGCCCGCACGCCTGGACGACAACCTCCGCTTCGACGTACTGCCCCGCCGCCCGGTCCCCGTCGAGTTCGGCTACCCGCACGACGACGGCGACTTCTCGGCCGCCGTGCGCCGCTGCGTCGGCGTCGCCAAGTGCCGCACCACATCCGCCCATTCCGGCGCGTCCGACGTCATGTGCCCCTCCTTCCGCGCGACCGGCGAGGAGACGCACTCCACCCGCGGCCGGGCCCGGCTGCTGCACGAGATGCTGGCGGGCGAGGTGGTGACCGACGGCTGGCGCTCGGAAGAGGTGCGCGACGCGCTCGACCTGTGCCTGTCCTGCAAGGGCTGCCGCAGCGACTGCCCGGTCGGGGTGGACATGGCCACCTACAAGGCGGAGTTCCTGCACCACCACTACGAGGGCAGGCTGCGGCCCGCCGCGCACTACGCGATGGGCAGGCTGCCGCAGTGGCTGCACGCCGCGGCGCCCGCGGCACCCGTGCTCAACGCCCTGGCCCGCACACCACTGGCCGCCCCCGCCAAACGCCTGGCCGGCATCGCCGCCGAACGCCCGATCCCCGCACTCGCCACCGACCCCTTCACCCGCTGGTGGCAGCGGCGCAGGCGGGCGGGAGCGGGGGAGCAGGGCACAAGCGGTGCGACCTCGGGGGAGGGCACAAGCGGTGCGACCTCGGGGGAGGGCACAAGCGGTGCGACCCCGGCCCGTACGGTGCTCCTCTGGGCGGACACCTTCACCACCTACCTCTCCCCGGAAGTCGGCCGGGCCGCGGTCCGCGTCCTGGAAGCGGCCGGACTGCGCCCCCTGCTGCCGCCCACCACACCCCCACGCGCCGAAGGCGCACGCCCCCTCCCCCTGCCCCGCCGCCGCTCCCCGCTCTGCTGCGGCCTCACCTACGTCTCCACCGGCCAGCTCGACCAGGCGCGCACCGTCATGCGGCGCACCCTCGACGTACTCGACCCGCTGCTCGCCGACGGCCGCCCGCTCGTCGTACTCGAACCGAGCTGCGCCGCCGCACTCCGCACCGACCTGCCAGAACTCCTCGCCGACGACCCCAGAGCCGCCCGCGTCGCCCGCTCCGTCCGCACCTTCGCCCAGGCCCTGGAGGAGCTGGCCCCCGACTGGCAGCCACCGCGCATCGACCGCCCGGCCGTCGGCCAGACGCACTGCCACCAGCACGCGGTACTCGGCGAAGCGGCCGAACGACGACTGCGCGAACGCGCGGGCCTGGACGGCGAGTTGACCGGCGGCTGCTGCGGCCTGGCAGGCAACTTCGGCTTCGAACGCGGCCATTACGACGTCTCGGTGGCCTGCGCCGAAGACCGCCTCCTCCCCGCCGTCCGCCAAGCCCCCGCCAACGCCGAACTCCTCGCCGACGGCTTCTCCTGCCGTACACAGCTCGAACAGCTCATGGGGCGGCGGGGGCGGCATTTGGCGGAGGTGTTGGCTGAGGGGTTGGGGGAGGGGGGAGCCGTGCCGTAACTGGAGGGGAATGATGTGGGGCGCGAGTAGGGTTGCAGGTCGGGGAGTGTGGGCCTCGCGGGTGCGGGGATGGTCCGCTGACCGAGGCCGAGGACTCGGTGGCGCTGTAGTGGGCCCCGCGGACGCGGGGATGCCCCCAGGTGCCGGGACGTAGCAGCCTCGGAAGAAAGGCCGCCGCGGCAGCGTCACGTGAGTTTGACGGCGCCGCCCCCGCGCCCGAAGGGAGCCGTCATCGGGCGCGGGGCGGCAGCCAGAGGGGCGGAGCTGCGGGCTCTCGGACCGAGCGGTGCTACAACTCCCGGGGCAGGGGCCCCCTTTCGTCGAATGGCGACCTCTTCTGCATTGCCGTCGGCTTGCAGTACCGCTCATGGGCGTACTGGACCAGGGCGCCCCCCGTCGGCCGGTCGTGGACGATTTCGCGGTACCGCTCAGAGGCCCGGATTGCCTTCTGGCATCGGCAACAGGTCACGGTGTGGTCCCTTCGGCGCTGGTCGGGCGGTTGCCCACGCGGAAGGCGTGGGCGCGGTTGGCGCGGGGGTGCGTCTCGACGGTCCTGTCCCGCAACATCCGTTGTGGGGTGATTTCGCAGTTCGTGCAGAGCATGAGGTCCCAGCCGGGGCCGGAGGCGGAGTGCTGGTAGGTCTCGGTGACGCCTTCGGTGGTGCCGCAGGTGTCGCAGCGGCCGGTGGCTTCGGCTGCCGCTTCGTGGACCCAGGCGACGGCGCCGGCCACGACGTCCTCGGGGATGTGGGGGTCCGCGCTCCGCAAGGCGCAGGGCAGGCACAGGCACCGGGCCGGGAAGTCGCCCCGCTCGGGGAATTGGTAGGTGCTTTCGTCGGTGCCGCAGGTCTGACAGAGCGGAGAGTTGCGGTCAGGCAAGGCGCTTCCCCACGAACGTGTCCCGGGCGCGTGCGTCCGACTCGTCGAACGTGGTGGTGGTGTGACCGCCTGCGCCGAGGACGTGCCGCTGGAAGGCCGGCCTGATCGAGTTGTCCGTGGTGAGGCGGTCCCAGTTGTGCACCAGGCACATCACCGGCCGCCCGAACACGTGCCCATCGGCGGTCATCTGCCGGACAAGTCGCATGAACTCGGGTCGTTCGGAGGGGAGTTCGGTCATTGCGTCGAGGCCGAGGTCCATCCAGACGCCGACGACCTCCCACTCGTAGCGCTCGGCGGTGTTCCGGCAGCCCAACAGGCGCTGGTCCAGCAGCCGTCGGGAGTGGTAGGCGGCGGTCCGGTCGTAGACGTAGACGCGCGGAGGGGCCGTCATGCGACACCGCCCGTGTGCCGGGCCAGCAGCCACTGGCAGTCGCGGGCGAGCTGCTGCACCTGGACATGTGCGGCCAGCGTGCCGGGCCTTGGGGCTTGTTTGGCCTGGTTCTCGATGCCGTCCAGGCGGGCCGTCAGACGGTGTGTCTCGATACTCCCGTGCCAGAGGCGGTCGACAACGCCACGGATCTCTGGGAGGAGGAGGGCGATGTGCCCGCGCAGCGTCGTCGCAACGATGTCCAGGTCGCCGGCCTTTGCTGCCAGTCCACGGAGTGCGCGGGCCTCGTCGATCGTCGCGGTGATGGTCTCCGCGTCGACCGGGTAGGACTCGATTTGTAGCGACTCGGGCTCTGGTGGATGCGTCTGCATCATCGGCTCCCCGGTGGTGGTGGCGTACCTCACACCCTCAGAGTGGCGACAGGCAAAGGCCCCAACTATCAAAGATGGTTGATAGTTGGGGCCAACGGCTTACAGGGCGTATCTACATGCCGATCCAGTGAGCGAAGTTCGAGAAGCTGTCAGGTACCGACCGGTAGTGCGATGTCAGATCCTCCATGGTCTGTCGCACAACAGGGCTGTACCGAGTTTGCTGTGGCGCCACGCTGCGGGCCCGCCGCAACGACGCATACGCATCCTCTGGCCGGCCGGACCACATCTCGGCCCGAGCTACGTCGGCGTGGTGGTGGCCGACACGTGACGGTGGCAATGTGCTGAGATCGACGCCGCGGGCTGCCCGCACCGCCTCGGCATACTGGTCCAGCTCGGCCAGCGCCGCCACACGGTGAAGAGCAACGTTCGCCGGTCCGAAGCTCACCCACAGCTCTTTCTCAGCGGGGCCTGTGCGATCCGCGATGCGTTGCGCCTCAGCGAGGTGTCCCGTGACGTCGTGCTCCCGCTTGTCCCTGGCCGCGAGGATCGCCGCACCCAAGTGCAGTTGGCCGGTCACCACGTCCCGCAGGAGCCCTGCATCCGCCTGCTCCACCGTCCGCAACCCCATGCCGACCAGTCGTTTGCCGGTGGTGTACTGCGCGGCCCGCAGGTAGGCCAACCCCCGCAGGTATTGGCGGAGCGTCCCCAAAACCGGGTCCGAGGCGCGGACCGCGGCCCAATCCAGCCGGTCCAGGGCCAGCGTGGCGAGGTCGGCATACCCGAGTTTCGTGGCGATGTCGTACGCCGTGCGGTACAGAGACGCCAACGTGCGCCATATTTCGGTCGACGACTCCAGATACGCGGCTGTCGTGGCCTCGTGGAGAAGCGCGGGCAACTCGGTCGCCGCGGCCTTGATGTTCGTGTCGCGGACCGTCGCGCACAGCTGGTCTGCGGCTGCTTCCAGGGCGAGTTGGGGTCGAGGCCGGACCTCCGGGTCGGCGCCGAGGTCGTAGATGTCCAGCGCTTCCCGGATCGGCTGAATGAGGGTGTCGATCTGGTCGGCGCGCAGTTCCTCTATGTACGGCTGCCCGGTGATGTCAGCCGTCGAGAGGCCCATGGCTCGGGCGACTGCTCCGATGAACGCCGGACTCGCGGGCGCCTTTCCCTGCTCGACCTTGCTCACGAGCGAGGTCGATACGTTGGCGCGCTGGGCGAGGCCGGTTTGCGTCAGATGGTGGATACTGCGGAGGCGCGCTACGCGCGCGCCGGTGTGCTCAGACGGGATGGCAGGCATACTGGACTCCGTTCTGACTCGACACCAGAACGGTACTCCGCAGCCTTGCCTGCCGGTACAGCGAACGGCCCCCACGTATCCCCGTGGGGGCCAGCTTCGCGTGTGACCGTCAGCGTGCAGCGATCTCGTACGCGGTCAGCAGCAACGCGGGCGGGATCAGCCTGGGTCAGGCGGATCTGAAGCATCGCGCAGGCGGGGACGCCCAGTTGACGCTCACTGAAGCCGGACCACGTCCACCAGCTCTGCCAGACCGTCCAGCCGCCAGTCCGCGGCCTGCGCCTCAGCGGTATCCGCCCAGAGGTGCCCGAGCGGCCCGCGCCTGAGGTGTGCGGTGCGGAGGCCGGCCTCGCGCGCGGGCGCGATGTCGTTCTGCGGGTGATCGCCGACATACAGCACCTCGCCGGCGGGAACACCGGCCAGCTCGACGGCGCGGGCGAAGAACTTGGGGTCCGGCTTGGCCACCCTCCACTCTCCGGACGTGGCCACCGCGTCCACAGGGAGGCTCAGTGCACGCAGCAGACCGCCCGCGCGGGCGGACTGGTTTCCGGCGACGATGACGCGCACCCCGGCGCCCTGGAGCGCGGCAAGCGCCGGGCGCACGTCAGGGTAGAGGTCTGACTCGTCCAGAGCCTCGCCGTAACCGGCCTGCTCCATCGCGGCGCGTTCGGCCTCGATGTCGATACCGGGCCGGATGAGACGCACCGCGTCGGCGTTGTCCCGCCCCTGCGCGACCACCGCCCCGACGAGGGCGGACAGCGTGTGGCGGCTGACGTTGAGCCAGTCGGCCCACGCCCCCCAGATGCGGTCATCGCGGATCAAGGTCTCTCCGACATCGAGGGCTACCGCACGAATCATGTGGGCACCCTATGCGTCGTGCCGCGCATCGGGATCCGGTGGATGACCACGTAAACCCGGCCGGTGGTAGCTGGCAACAGCGGCCAGAAATTCGTCACTTGCCGTCCCAGCGCCGCACTTGACCCGATTCGGCGAACGGTACGAGTAAGGGGATCCGGGCCGCCGGCCCGCGCTGTGTGAGGTGGGCGCGTTTCCGCTCGCGCCGAATGCGAGCGCGCACGTGATCTTCGCCTGGAGACGGCATAACGGTCTCCGTTCCTTGCAGCCCTTGGAACATACCCGCGCGACGCAGGCGGGTGCAGTGCCTCTGCCCCCGATCCGACCCGGATCGGGGGCAGTTGCGTGTGCTGTGATGGCCGCATGACGCAGGTGCTGTATCTGTTCGGGTCCGCTGCCCCGCCGGTCCACGGCCTTCCGGACGTCGTGCGCCGCCTCCAGGAGCAGGAGATCGATGTGTGCGTGGGGTTGACCCCCATGGCCGCGCAATGGCTCGCCGATGACATCGAATCCCTTGAAGAGCTGACCGGTCATCCCGTGCGCTCCGAGTACAAGGCCCCTGGCTCCGGCGACGTTTGGCCGCCGGCCGACGGCATTCTGTTCGCGCCCGTCACCTTCAATTCAATGAACAGCTGGGCTCTTGGCCTCACGCACCATTTCGTCGTCGGGGTGGCGGCCGAGGCGATTGGCAAGGGCATTCCTACGACGGCGATGCCGTGCGTCAATGCGGCCTACGTGCAGCGCCCACAGTTCGACCGGTCCATCGCGACACTGCGAGGCGCCGGGGTGAGCGTGCTGTACGGGCCTGGAGGCTTTGAGCCCAACCAACCCAGGGAGAAGCGCCCCTTCCCCTGGCACCTCGCTCTGGACAAGATCGGCGCTTTCCAGCAGTGATAGCGGCGGGCCCACCGGAATTGGCGGGCTCGCTGTTACCTGCTGACCGCGCAGTGATCTCGTACGCGGTCAGCAGCAGTGCGGCAAGTCCCGTCAGCGCCCCTACGGCCGGAAGCGGCCACCGCCCATGCCGAACTCCTCGCCGACGACTTCTCCTGCCGCACCCAGCTCGACCAGCTCACGGGGCGCCGGGCCCGCCATCTTGCGGAGGTGCTGGCGGAGGGTTGGGGGAGGGGGAAGCCGCGCCGCAACTGGAGGAAAATGACGTGGGGCGCGAGTAAAGTCACAGGTCAGGGAGTGTGGGCCCCGCGAGTGCGGGGATGGTCCCGTGCCGCCAACGCGCTGCACGACATCAGCCTGATGGGCCCCGCGAGTGCGGGGATGGTCCCGCGAAGAAGACGCCGACCATGGTGCCGGTGAAATGGGCCCCGCGGATGCGGGGATGGTCCGTGGCCCCAGGCCCACACGCCCAGGGATACGGCGTGGGCCCCGCGAACGCGGGGACGCCCTCTCCCCCCACGCCCCCCGGTGCCGATACATCTACGGCTCCGGAGGCCGCGGGCTCCACAGCTCGCTGGCCCCGAGCCGTAGTCGGCCGCGCCACCTCGCCTCTCCTCCCCGATCACCTCACGCGCCAGCCGGAGCAGGTCGGGCAGTCGCGGTGGCCGGGGCCGTCGCGTCAGGCGAGTACGGCGGGTACCGGTGGGGCGTCGGACAGGCGGGCGCCTAGCTCCTGGTCCAGGCAGGAAAAACCCCATTTCACGGACCGGATGGCGGCCCGTAGCGTGGGTGGGGTGAATCCCTCACCGCTCGAATCCGACGGCGCCCTCCCGCCCTCATCCGCATCCGTTTCCACCGCTTCCGGATCCACCGCTTCGGCGGCCCGCAGCGGCCCGGCGCCGGAGGGCCTGCCGCATCCGGTGCCCGCCTCGCCCGAGGTGATGACGGCCGAGGCGGCGGCGGGCGCCGCAGCCGGTGGTGGGCGTGGCAGGTTCGGGTCGGTGGCGCTGGTGATCGGCGGGATCGTCTCGTTGCAGTTCGGTTCGTCGGTTGCGGTGCTGCTCTTCCCGCGGGCCGGGGCGCTGGGGGTGGTCACCCTGCGTCTTGTCGTCGCCTCGCTGGTGCTGCTGATCGCCTGCCGTCCCCGGCTGCGTGGCCACTCGCGCGGCGACTGGGCCACGGTGCTCGCCTTCGGCGTCGCACTCGTCGGCATGAACTCGCTCTTCTACCAGGCGATCGACCGGATCCCGCTGGGCGCGGCGGTCACCCTGGAGTTCCTGGGCCCGCTGATCCTGTCGGTGGCCACCTCACGGCGGCTGCTGAGTCTGGTGTGGGCGTCGCTGGCGCTGGGCGGCGTGGTGCTGCTGGGGCGCGAGGGCTTCGACGGGCTGAACGTGGCAGGTGCCGGGTACGCGCTGGCGGCCGGTGGGCTGTGGGCCGCGTACATCCTGCTGTCGGCGCGTACCGGGCAGCGCTTCCCGCAGGCCGACGGGCTGGCACTGGCGATGACCGTCGCTGCGGTGCTGAGCCTGCCGCTCGGCATCGCGGGCGCCGGGGCCGCGCTGCTCAATCCGGTCACCATCGGGCTGGGCGCGGCCGTCGCCCTGATGTCGTCGGTGCTGCCCTACACGCTGGAACTGCTCGCCCTGCGCAAGCTGCCGGCCTCCGGCTTCGCCGTGATGATGAGCCTGGAGCCGGCCGCCGCAGCCACCGCGGGCTTCCTGGTCCTGGACCAGGCGCTGGGCTGGGCGGAGATCGTCGCCATCGGGCTCGTGGTGATCGCGAGTGTGGGGGCGGTGCGCAGCGCCTCGCGCGGCTGATCGGAGACCCGGGAGGGCGGGGACGGACGGTCCAAGGGCCGACGCCCCCGCCCTCCGGCGCGTTCCGGTGCGAGTCGGCCGAACCGGTCCCGGAGTCGGCCGAACCAGGCCCCGGAGTCGGCCGAACCGGTCCCGGAGTCGGCCGAACCAGGCCCCCGAGTCGGCCGAAAAATCATGCAGGCGTGCTTGATTGTTTCTGCGGTCGCTGCCAGGCTCGGAGCCGCACCGCAGGCACCGCCGCCGCTCCGGGCACCACCCGCCCGCGTCCCCGGCGGGCAGCCACCGCACGAATCCGCAGTCATCCAGGCCCCGCCGTCGCGGCATACGGGCCGACGAGGGGAGTGTCGCGTGTCCGATCCCGGCGCCGTTCTGGCGGATCTCAGGGACGAGAGCGAGGAGCTGGACGCCCTGGTCGCTGACCTCCCGGCCGAGCGGTGGGCGGACCCCACACCGGCCGACGGCTGGACGCTCGCCCACCAGATCGCGCACCTGGCCTGGACCGACCGGCAGGCGCTGCTCTCCGCCACCGACCCCGACGCCTTCGCCGATGCCGTACGGGTGGCACTCCAGTCGCCGCTGACCTTCGTCGACGAGGGCGCCGAAGCCGGTGCGCGGCAGCGGCCCGAGCGGCTGCTGGCCGGCTGGCGGGAGGGGCGCGAGGCGCTGCTGCGGGCGCTCGGCGGGCGGCCGGACGGCGCGAAACTCGGGTGGTTCGGGCCGCCGATGAGCGTCGCGTCGATGGCCACCGGGCGGCTGATGGAGACCTGGGCGCACGGCCAGGACGTCGCCGACGCGCTCGGCGTGACCCGTACCCCCACCGCCCGGCTGCGGCACGTCGCCAGGATCGGCGTGCGGGCCCGCGACTTCTCCTACGCGGCTCATCAACTCGACCCGCCGGCCGAGGAGTTCCGCGTCGAACTGCGGGCGCCCGACGGCACGCTGTGGACGTACGGGCCCGAGGACGCGGGGCAGCGGGTGACCGGCGACGCGCTGGAGTTCTGCCTGCTGGTCACGCAGCGGGCACACCGTAACGACGTGCCGGACGTACGGGCCGAAGGTGCCGAAGCCGAGCGGTGGTTGGGCATCGCGCAGGCGTTCGCCGGGCCGCCGGGCAAGGGCAGGGCGCCGGGGGCCGGACGCAGCCGGGCCGCGGGCGGCAGCGCATGAGCGGCGCGGTGCTGCGGGTCGGCAACGCCTCCGGGTTCTACGGCGACCGGTTCGACGCGGTGCGCGAGATGCTCACCGGCGGCCCGCTGGACGTACTGACCGGCGACTACCTCGCCGAGCTGACCATGCTGATCCTCGGCAGGGACCGCCTGAAGAACCCGGACCGCGGCTACGCGACGACGTTCCTGCGGCAGTTGGAGGACGGGCTCGGGCTCGCCGTCGAGCGCGGCGTACGGATCGTCACCAACGCGGGCGGGCTGCATCCGGCCGGACTCGCCGACGCGGTACGGGAGTTGGCGGACCGGGTCGGGGTGCCGGTGCGGGTGGCGCACGTCGAGGGCGATGATCTGCTGGCCGGTGGCGACGGCGCGCGGTGGGGCGAGGGGGTGCTGACCGCCAACGCCTATCTGGGCGGCGGCGGGATCGCCGCGTGTCTGCGGGCCGGCGCCGATGTGGTGGTGACCGGCAGGGTCACCGACGCCGCGCTGGTCAGCGGCGCGGCGGCGGCCCACTTCGGCTGGGGGCCGCAGGACCTGGACGCGTTGGCGGGCGCGGTCGTCGCGGGCCACGTCCTGGAGTGCGGCACCCAGGCGACCGGCGGCAACTACAGCTTCTTCGGCGCCCACGACGTGCGGCGGCCCGGCTTCCCGCTCGCCGAGATCGCCGCCGACGGCAGCGCGGTGATCACCAAGCACCCGGGCACCGGCGGCGCCGTCACCACCGGCACGGTCACCGCCCAACTGCTCTACGAAACGGCAGGCGCGCGCTACCCGGGCCCGGACGTCACGGCCAGGCTCGACACCGTACGGCTGCACGAGGACGGGCCCGACCGGGTCGCGATCGGCGGAGTCCGCGGGGAGGCGCCGCCGCCGACGCTGAAGGCAGGGCTGACCCGGATCGGCGGCTGGCGCAACGAGGTCACGTTCGTGCTGACCGGGCTCGACGTGGATGCCAAGGCCCACCTCGTCCGTGACCAGATGGCGGCGGCACTCGCCGCGGCGCCGAAGCCGCCAGCCGAGGTGCGGTGGACGCTGGCCCGCACCGACCGCGACGACGCGGACGTACAGGAGGAGGCGAGCGCGCTGCTGCGGCTCGTGGTGCGGGACACCGACCCGGAAGCGGTGGGCCGGGTGGTCAGCGGCGCCGCCGTCGAACTGGCGCTGGGCAGCTACCCCGGCTTCCACGTCACCGCGCCACCGGGCAAGGGCGCCCCGTACGGCGTCTTCGAAGCGGTGGCGGTGGACGCGGGCGAGGTGACGCACACCGCGGTGCTGCCCGACGGACGGCACATTTCTATCCAACCAGCACCGCAATCACTGGAGTTGGCGCGGCTCGCGGACCCGGCGCTGCCCGAGCCGCCGGCCGCCGCGCTGCCCACCAGGCGGGCGCCGCTCGGCCTGGTCGCCGGGGCGCGCAGCGGGGACAAGGGCGGCTCGGCCAACGTCGGCGTGTGGGCCCGCACCGAGGAGGCGTGGCGGTGGCTCGCGCATGCGCTGACCGTCGAGACCTTCCGTGAACTGCTGCCCGAGACGGCCGGGTTGCCGGTCGACCGGCACGTACTGCCCGGACTGCGGGCGCTGAACTTCGTGGTCGAAGGGCTGCTGGGGGACGGCGTCGCCGCGCAGGCCCGCTTCGATCCGCAGGCCAAGGCCGTGGGGGAGTGGCTGCGCTCGCGGCACATGGACATACCGGAGGCTCTGCTGTGACCCTGCTCAGGACCGCGCTCGACCCGTCGGGCGCCGAGTACGCGGAACGCCGTACGGAAATGCTCGCGAAGCTGGCCGATGTCGGTCAGGCGCACGAGCAGGCGCTCGCGGGCGGCGGCGAGAAGTACCTCGCCCGGCACCGGAAGCGCGGCAAACTGCCCGCCCGCGAGCGGATCGAACTGCTCATCGACCCCGACACCCCCTTCCTCGAACTCTCCCCGCTCGCCGCCTGGGGCAGCGACTACGCCGTGGGCGCCTCGCTGGTCTGCGGTATCGGCGTCATCGAGGGCGTGGAGTGCCTGATCACCGCCAACGACCCGACCGTACGCGGCGGTGCAAGCAACCCCTGGACGCTGAAGAAGGCGCTGCGGGCCAACGAGATCGCCCACACCAACCGGCTGCCGGTCGTCTCGCTCGTCGAGTCGGGCGGCGCGGACCTGCCCAGCCAGAAGGAGATCTTCATCCCGGGCGGGGCGCTCTTCAAGGACCTCACCCGGCTCTCCGCGGCCGGCATCCCGACCGTCGCCGTCGTCTTCGGCAACTCCACCGCGGGCGGCGCGTACGTCCCCGGCATGTCCGACCACGTCATCATGGTCAAGGAACGCGCCAAGGTGTTCCTCGGCGGCCCGCCGCTGGTCAAGATGGCGACCGGCGAGGAGAGCGACGACGAATCGCTGGGCGGCGCCGAGATGCACGCCCGCACCTCAGGACTCGCCGACCACTTCGCGCTCGACGAGCCGGACGCGCTGCGCCGGGCCCGCCGCGTCGTCGCCCGCCTCAACTGGCGCAAGGCGCACGCCGATCCGCCCCCGGCCGAGCCGCCGAAGTACGACGAGGAGGAACTGCTCGGCATCGTCCCCGGCGACCTCAAGGCGCCCTTCGACCCGCGCGAGGTCATCGCCCGGATCGTCGACGGCTCCGACTTCGACGAGTTCAAGCCGCTGTACGGGCCGAGCCTGACGACCGGCTGGGCCACCCTGCACGGCTACCCCGTCGGCATCCTCGCCAACGCGCAGGGCGTGCTGTTCAGCGCGGAGTCCCAAAAGGCCGCCCAGTTCATCCAGTTGGCGAACCAGCGGGACATTCCGCTGCTGTTCCTGCACAACACCACCGGCTACATGGTCGGCAAGGAATACGAGCAGGGCGGCATCATCAAGCACGGCGCGATGATGATCAACGCGGTGTCGAATTCGAAGGTCCCGCACCTGAGCGTCCTGATGGGCGCCTCGTACGGCGCCGGCCACTACGGCATGTGCGGCCGTGCCTACGACCCGCGGTTCCTCTTCGCCTGGCCGAGCGCCAAATCCGCCGTCATGGGCCCGCAGCAGCTGGCCGGCGTGCTGTCCATCGTCGCCCGCGCCTCGGCAGCCGCCAAGGGGCAGCCCTACGACGACGAGTCCGACGCCGGGCTGCGCGCCATCGTCGAGCAGCAGATCGAGTCCGAGTCGCTGCCGATGTTCCTCTCCGGGCGGCTCTACGACGACGGCGTCATCGACCCCCGCGACACCCGAACCGTCCTCGGCCTGTGCCTGTCCGCCGTGCACACCGCCCCGGTCGAGGGTGCGCGCGGCGGCTTCGGCGTCTTCCGGATGTGAGGCAGCACATGACCACTTCGTCCCCAGCGGCCACCCCCGCCCTGCTGACCTGTGTCCTCGTCGCCAACCGCGGTGAGATCGCCCGCCGGGTCTTCCGCACCTGCCGGGAGCTGGGCCTGGCCACCGTCGCCGTGCACTCCGACGCGGACACCCGCGCCCCGCACGTCAGGGAAGCCGACACCGCCGTACGGCTGCCGGGCGACGCGCCCGCCGACACCTACCTGCGCGGCGACCTCGTCGTGAAGGCCGCCCTGGACGCGGGCGCCGACGCCGTCCACCCCGGCTACGGCTTCCTCTCCGAGAACGCCGCCTTCGCCACCGCGGTCGCCGACGCCGGGCTGACGTGGATCGGCCCGCCGCCCGCCGCGATCGAGGCGATGGCGTCCAAGACCCGCGCCAAGGAACTGATGGCGGCGGCTGGCGTGCCGCTCCTCGCGCCCGTCGACCCGGCGCTTGCCACCGAGGCCGAGCTGCCGCTGCTGGTGAAGGCGGCGGCGGGCGGCGGCGGGCGCGGCATGCGGATCGTCGAGCAACTGGACGTACTGGAAGGAGAGTTGGCGGCGGCGCGGGCCGAAGCCGCCGCCGCGTTCGGCGACGGCGAGGTGTTCGTCGAGCCGTACGTCGTCGGCGGACGCCACGTCGAGGTGCAGATACTCGCCGACGCGCACGGCACCGTCTGGACCCTCGGCACCCGCGACTGCTCCCTCCAGCGCCGCCACCAGAAAGTCATCGAGGAAGCCCCCGCGCCAGGGCTCCCGGACGCGCTGCGCCACACCCTGCACGAGGCCGCCGCGCAGGCCGCCCGCGCGATCGGCTACCGCGGCGCCGGAACCGTCGAATTCCTGGTGTCAGCCGACGGCCGGGCGTACTTCCTGGAGATGAACACCCGCCTCCAGGTCGAGCACCCCGTCACCGAGGAGATCTACCGGCTCGACCTGGTGGCGCTCCAGTTGAGCGTCGCCCAGGGCGAGCCGCTGGACGCCGCGCCGCCGCAGCCGCGCGGCCACGCCGTCGAGGCGCGCCTCTACGCCGAGGACCCCGCCGCAGGCTGGCAGCCGCAGACCGGCACCCTGCACCGGCTGGCCGTACCCGGCGCTGTCCGCCTCGACTCCGGCGTCACCGACGGCGACACCGTCACCGCGCACTACGACCCGATGCTCGCCAAGGTCATCGCCTGGGCGCCGACCCGCACCGAAGCCGTCCGCAAGCTCGCGCACGCCCTGGAACGGGCCCGCATCCACGGCCCCGTCACCAACCGCGACCTGCTGGTCCGCTCGCTGCGGCACCCCGAGTTCAGCGCGGCCACCGGCCTGGACACCGGCTTCTACGAGCGCCACCTCGCCACCCTCACCGCCCGCGACACCGACCGCGCCGCCCGCGAACGGCTCGCCGCGCTCGCCGCCGCACTCGCCGACGCGCACGGCCGCTCCCGCTTCGGCGGTTTCCGCAACGTCCCCTCGCAGCCGCAGTCCAAGAGCTACGCGGGCGACGGCGGCGACGCGGCCACCCACGAGATCCGCTACCGCATCGACCGCGCGGGGCTGCACGCCGACGACTTCCCCGGCGTCCGCCTGCTGGACCTCGCCGCCGACCGCGTCGTCCTCGAAGTGGCAGGACTGCGACGGGAGTTCACCGTCGCCCGCTACGGCGACCGGGTCCACACCGACACCGCTACCGGCGCCCACGCCTTCACCGCGCTGCCCCGCTTTCCCGACCCCACGGCCCGCGCCGAACCCGGCTCGCTGCTCGCGCCGATGCCGGGCACCGTCATCCGGATCGCGCCGGGACTCGCCGAGGGCGCCGCGGTCGAAGCCGGGCAGCCGCTGCTGTGGCTGGAGGCCATGAAGATGGAACACAAGATCACCGCACCCGCCGCCGGCACCCTGGCCAGCCTGCCGGTCACGGCCGGTACGCAGGTCGAGGTCGGCACCCTCCTGGCCGTCGTCGCCGACTGACCACAGCCGCGCGCCTCTCGGGGTGTGCCCGCGCCCCTCACCCACCGCACAGATGGAGCAGCCATGAGCAACGCCATGAGCAACCCTGTGATCGAGACCGAGGAACACCGCGCCCTGCGCAGCGCCGTCGCCGCGCTCGGCAAGCGCTACGGACGCGAGTACTTCACCCGCGTCGTCGCCGATGGCAAGCACACCGACGACCTGTGGAACGAGGCCGCGGGCCTCGGCTACCTCGGCGTCAACCTCCCCGATGAGTACGGCGGCGGAGGCGGCGGCATCGCCGAACTCTCCCTCGTACTCGAAGAGTTGGGTGCGGCGGGCTGCCCCCTCCTCATGCTCGTCGTCTCACCCGCCATCTGCGGCACCGTCATCGCCCGCTTCGGCACCGACGAACAGAAGCGGACCTGGCTGCCAGGACTCGCCGACGGCAGCCGCAAAATGGCCTTCGGCATCACCGAACCCGACGCCGGATCCAACTCGCACCGCATCACCACCACCGCCCGACGTGATGAAGGGGGCACCTCCCGTTCGAGCGGAGCCGAGAATGGGGGAGGCTGGATACTCAACGGCCGCAAGGTCTTCGTCTCCGGCGTCGACATCGCCGACGCCACCCTCATCGTCAGCCGCACCGAGGACGCCAAGACCGGCCGCCTCAAGCCCTGCCTCTTCATCGTCCCGCGCGACGCCCCCGGCTTCGGCCGCAGCCCCATCGCCATGGAACTCGCCGCCCCCGAGAAGCAGTTCGAGCTGACACTTGACGACGTGCGGCTGCCCGCCGAAGCGCTGGTCGGCGACGAGGACGCCGGGCTGCTGCAACTCTTCGCCGGCCTCAACCCCGAGCGCATCATGACCGCCGCCTTCGCCCTCGGCATGGGCCGCTACGCGCTCGAACGGGCCGTCGACTACGCCCGCACCCGGCAGGTCTGGAAGGAGCCCATCGGCGCCCACCAGGCCATCGCCCACCCCCTCGCGCAGGCCCATATCGACCTGGAACTCGCCCGGTTGATGATGCAGAAGGCCGCGCACCTCTACGACGCGGGCGATGACGCGGGCGCAGGCGAGGCCGCCAACATGGCCAAATACGCCGCAGGTGAGGCCGCCGTACGCGCCGTCGACCAGGCCGTCCACACCCTCGGCGGCAACGGCCTGACCCAGGAGTACGGCCTGGCGTCCCTGATCACCGCCGCCCGGGTGGCCCGCATCGCCCCCGTCAGCCGCGAAATGATCCTCAACTACGTGTCCCACCAGTCCCTGGGGCTGCCCAAGTCGTACTGAGATCTGCTGTAGTCGTACGGAGATCCGCTGTAGTCGTACCGAGATCCGCTGTATTGGCGCGCATCCCCCGGGCGCCGGCCCGCCGGCGCCCGCTCCCGCCACCCCAGGGGAAGGACCCAGCACGGTGTCCCACGTATTCCACAGCGAGTACCCCGCCATCACCCCCGTGGAAGAGCCGATCCACTCCTACGTACTCGGGCGCGCCGCCGCACACGGCGACCGCCCGGCGCTGATCGACGGCACCGACGGCACCACCCTCAGCCACACCCAACTCGACCACCACAGCCGCCGGATCGCCGCCGCCCTCGCCGAGACCGGACTCCGCAAGGGCGACGTGCTCGCCCTGCACAGCCCCAACAGCCTCGCCTTCCCCGCCGTCTTCTACGCCGCCTCGCGCTGCGGCGCCGCCGTCACCACCGTCCACCCGCTCGCCACCGCCGAGGAGTTGGGCAAACAGCTGGGGGACTCCGGCGCCCGCTGGATCGTCACCGTCGCCGCCCTGCTCGACACCGCCCGCGCCGCCGCCGACCTGGCAGGCGGCATCACCGAGATCTTCGTCTGCGACCGCGCCGCAGGCCACCGCTCCCTCCTCGACCTGCTCGCCTCCACCGCACCGGAACCCGACGTCACCATCGACCCGGCCCAGGACCTCGCCGTCCTCCCCTACTCCTCGGGCACCACCGGCACCCCCAAGGGCGTGATGCTCACCCACCGCAGCATCGCCACCAACCTCGCCCAGCTCGACAGCCTCATCTCCAGCGGCCCCGGCGACCGGGTACTTGCGGTGCTGCCGTTTTTCCACCTCAGTGCATCGTCAGGGGGTAAGCAGCTCGATCTCGATTGCGAGGGCGCCGAGGTGGGGGTTCTTGACCCGGACCTCGATCGACTTCTCGCCCGCGGCGACGAGGTCGAAGTGCCGGCGGTACAGGTTCGGCTCACGGACGCGAGCGGCGCTCATCCTGCCGTGGTCCTTACCGCGTACAGCTTCGTGAGCCGCGCCGCTTCGTCGTCCCGGAAGGCGGCTACCTCCCGGCACCGCTGGCTCATGACGAATTCGCCCAGCGTGACGCACAGGTCCATCCGCTGGATGCACACGCCGACCATGAACGGTCCGTCGGTGGCCCGGTACATGCGGACGCCGTAGTACCCCTCTTGGCAGTCGTCGGGGTTGTTGAACCGGCAGTCGGCGCACGTCTCCGGCAGGCGCACGGGGCGGATGCTCTTTGCGTACAGCGTCCGTCCGTCCGGCAAGCGGTAGCGCACCCGCTGATCCGACGCTCCGGCCGTGACGATGCGCCCGACCGGTGTCGCGCCGAGGTGAGCGACGACTTCCTGCATGGCGGCGAGCGAGGTGCCGCCGTCCTCCAGCGAAACGAGCATCCGCACCACGACGGCCCGGCCGTGCTGCTCGATGATGCGGAGCACGTGTTCAACGTGGCTGCGGTCGGGGATGACGATGTTCGCGGACACCTTGACCCCGTGAGCGGTCGCCGTCTCGATCGTGGCATCGAGGGCGGCGAGCTTGCGGGCCGCGAGCTTCGGGGAGGCAAGGCGCGGGCCCTGGACCGCGGCCAGTTCTTCGGGTGTGGTGCCGAACACCGACAGGTTGATGCGGTCGAGGCCAGCGGCTGCGGCTTCCGGGATGACGGCTGCGCCGTTCTCGCCGTTCGAGGTGAGTCCGACGGTCAGGCCGAGGCGCCGTGCGATACGGATCAAGCCGGGTAACTCGGGGTGGAGCGTGGGTTCCCCGCCGGTGAAGTGGACTTCGTTGGTGGGCAGGCTGCCGCGGACCGCGGCGAGCGCCAGGGCGAAATCCGAGTCGGCGGGTATGCGGGCCGGCAGGAAGCTGGCGCCGTTGGTCTTCACATAGATGGACACCCGACCAGACCGCCCGGGTGTGCCGGTGAACGCACCGGCGGACCGCTCCGCGTTGTCGGTGGTAACGGGGGTGCCCTCGTTGTGACAGAACGAGCAGGCGAGCCCACACGCGTCGATGATCTTCACGCGTAGGGTGCGGTCCGGCCTGACCTCGACCGGTAGGTTCCTGGGATCGTGCATGGTGCCCCCTCTCCGTACCGGCCGGGGCCGTGCGCCCCGGCCGGTAGTAACGGACGCCGACCTACTCGAACCGCAGGTCGGAAATGGAGTCCAGATCGATGCCGTACAGCCCGTAGACCTTCGTGGTGTTGATGGATGTCAGACGCTCGCGGTCGATGCCGAGCGTGGCGGCCGTGTCCCAGACCTGTGCCTCGCTGTCCGCCTCGATCTCCAGGTACGGCGGGATGCGGGGCCACTCGTCGAGTTCCAGGCGGACACTGCCGAGCGTGTAGGAGGTGCGTCGGTTCTCCTGGTAGCTGCGCGGTGTGAGGCCGACCAGACCGAGGAGCGCGGTTGCTTCCTCGAACGAGTCGACAGTGACCTCGGTCTCATGGGTGCCGTCGACCGCGTCCGTTGAGATCTGCTTGACGCACAGGGTGATGCCGGCGCCGGTGTCGCGCAGCCGGACCCACCGCCCGGGGACTGCCGGGACGGTGTCGTACACGTATCGGCGCATGAGCCGGGATTCGCCCTGCTGGACTCCACCGGCGTCGATGATGAGCCGGGCAGTCTTCACGGGGTCGACATCCAGGGCCTTCGCCTCGTACTCAATGCCTGCCATGAGTCTCCGTTCGGTGAGTGTCGCTGAGGTGTGAACGACCGCCCGACGCGCGGGGAGACGGCGCGCGGCACAGCTCGGAGTGATCTCCAAGGGGCTGGACGGGTGATGGCACCTTCCCATGAGGCGGCCGGCCTCGTCGTTTCGCGCGGCGGCCGACCGCCCCGCTACGCCTCGGGGGTGACGTGGCGGGGAGTCTGAGGGGAGGTGGGGAGCAGGGGGTCGGCGGAGCCGGGCACGGTGTCGAGCCGGGACGGTCCGGGGGCGCAGTCGCCGCAGTAGGTACGGGCGATGCATGGCCCGGAAGCGGTGTCGATGTAGACGTCGCGGAGGTTCCAGTCCGAGCCGCAGTCGCAGCGGTTGGAGACGGTCATCAGGCACCTTCCCGGTTGCCCACGCGGAAGGCGTCGGCGCGGCCGGCGCGGGGGTGCGCCTCGATCGTCCTGTCCCTCAGCGGCTGCTTCGGTGTGATCTCGCAGGCTGCGCAGAGCGCGAGGTCCCAGCCGGGGCCGGAGGCGGCGTGCTGATAGGTCACGGTGACGTTGTCGGTGGTGCCGCATGTGTCGCAGCGGTCGGGGGCGGTCATGGCGTCCTTTCACCCGCGGCGCCGGGGCTCAAGCCCCGACACCGGTGGCGGGGCAGCTAGAGACAGACGGTGGCGATGTGGGGGCGTAGGCGTGCGGCTATCCGGCTGTTGACCTTGTCCAGCGGAACCCAGCGCGCCAGGCCGCTGTTCATGACGGCGGGGGCGATGGCACTGGTGTGGGTGGCGAACAGGTACCGGAAGCCGACGCGGAGCCGCGGGCGTGTGTCTTTCCGGTGCGGGGGTGTGACGTCGATGATTACCGGGCTCTCGGCGGACGGCAGGGCCCACGCTTCTTGGAGCCCGCCGAACTCGCGCAGGACGCTGTACGCGGCCTGTCGGAGGGAGTTGTCGCCCGGTTCGGGCGTGGCCTCGCCGAAGGCCCAGCCGCCGCCGTGGCGGAGTATGAGGACGTGGCCGTGCTCGTTGAGCAGGAGCGCACCGGCCGTCACCTCGGGGCACCGTCCGTCGTGCGGGCAGCGTTCGCGCTGGGCGTGGTCACGCAGAGCGTCGTACAGCGGCAGCAACTGGCTCAGCTCGTCGGGGTGTTCGCGTAGGTAGTCGGTCAGTTCGCGGGTGATGGCGCTCGCCTCGATGGTCATCAGAGGCCCCAATCGGGAAGGTCCGCTGAGAGGGCGTTCGTCCGGCCGTGGTCGAGCAGTACCCGGCAGGTACGGGCCACGGCGCGGAGATGAAGCCAGGTTCCGAAGGCGCCGGCGCCGGGGCCTTCGCGCAGGGCGGCCCAGTCGCGCAGAGCGATGCTGGTGCGCGGTGTGAGCGAGGCCGGGTCCTGGGAGTTCAGGGCGTCGGCCAGTGCCGTGCAGTGTGCCGTGAGGCGGGCCGTCAGGTCGGCGATTTCGTCGGGCGGCGGCATCTGCTGGTGCGGAGCGAGGGCGCGGTCGCAGTCGAAGGCGGCGGCGTCGCGGGCCCCTGCGTTGAGCATGGCTGCTTCGCGCGGTGAGCCGGATCGCTGGAAGCAGGGGGGCTGCTTCGCGCGGTTGTCGATCATGCGTTTCCCTCCCGGCTTCGGGTAGTGCATTCACTCAACTGCCGGGCATGCTGGGGCGCCTACGAACAACCCGCAGGCTGCATAGAACGATTCGCTTCGCGCATACCGGTGCTGCATCCAGCACTGATGGCGCGTACTAATGGCGCGTACTAAGGGGGGAGGGCCCGTGAACTGGTCCGAGGCCGCGATCCGTGAAGCATCGCGTATGGGCGACTACGGCCGGGTAGTCAGGCTTGCCCGAGTGGATGCCCGGTTATCGCAGCGCCAGCTCGGCGAGGCGTGCGGGGCCAGTCAGTCAGCAGTTTCGCGTCTGGAAAAGAGGGGCGCGAGGTCGTATGACACAGCGCAACTGGCGCAGATGGCCGGCCATCTTCAGATCCCTCCGCACCTTGTTGGTCTGGCCGATCACACGGCGGTGATGGCTGCAAGGAGGGATGGAACGGGAAATGACGTGGAACGGCGCAGCCTTCTCGTCGGGGCCGCTGCGGTTGCAGCATCGCCTGCGGTTTCCAAGGCGCCTGTTCGGCAGGCACGCGCGGCCGAGAGCGGGCAGGCGGCTACGTTGCGCGTGGCCACGACGGCTTTTCGCCGATTGGACGGGTCGACGCCGTCCCGACAACTCGCGGAAACGGTGCTGTCCCACCTGCGGTTGACACAGGTCATTGCGCAGAACGCGGAGAGCGAGGATGAGCGGGGACGGCTTGCTGCGGTGGGGAGTGAGGTGGCGAGCTTGGCCGGATGGTTGCACTGGGACATGGGCGACTATGGGTCGGCCCGCACGTGGTACGGATCAGCGATCAAGGCCGCGCGGCGTGGGGGTAATTCGCTGCTCGCGGCATACCAGTTGGGCAGCTTGGCGCAATTCGAGGCATACGCGGGGAACGCCGCGCAGGGGCTCAGCCTCACGCGATCGGCGCGTAAACAGCTCGGGCCGGGTCTTCCCGCCATTGCGGATGCGTGGCTCCTTGGCGTCGAGGCTTTGGCGCACGCTGCGGCCGGCGATGCCGATCAGGCGGATACGGCATTGGCGGCGGCGGCACGGAAAGCGGAGCGGATCGAGCAGGAGGGGGCGCCACCGTGGCCGTGGGTGTTCTCGTTTACCGAGGCGAAGGTCGCAGCCACGCGAGTCTCGTGCGGTGCGCTTCTCGGGCTGCCCCGATGGATTTCCGGCGCACAGGACTCCTCGGCGGCCGTTATGGCATCAGGCCACGACAAGCAGCGCGCGCTTCTCATGCTCGACGTGGCGTCCGGGCACATGGTTTCAGGGCGGCTCGATGGTGCATTCACCTTGGCGGCACGGGCGTTGGAAGTCGGATTGCGCTACCAGTCGGGGCGGATTGTTGAGCGAGCACGGGCATTGCGCCGCTCGTTCTCCGGAGCCACCCCGCCCAAGGTCGTACGCGATTTTGACGATCGGCTGTACGGCGTATTCCTGTAACCCAAGACGAAAGGATCTGGACTGTGCGTGTGGGAATTACCGGACACCGTGGACTGTCCGCCCAGCTTGAACAGCAAGTCCGCGACAGCCTCGACACCGCATTGCAGGTGTACCACGCGAACGATCTATGCGGGGTGTCGTGCATTGCTGATGGCCCTGACGCGTGGTTCGCCGAGGCTGTTCTCGACCGCGGTGGCAGGATCGAGGTCGTCGTTCCGGCTGAGGAATACCGCGCCGGCCTACCTGAATCGCATCACGCCACCTATGACGCGCTGCTCGTGCAGGCGACCGAGGTACATCACACGGGCGTGCGCGACTCGACCTCGCAAGCGCACATGAGCGGAAGCGAAATTCTCGTAGGGCTGGTTGACCGGCTCATCGCCGTGTGGGACGGCCAACCGGCCCGGGGATATGGCGGCACGGCGGATGTAGTGGCCTACGCGCGAAGTACCGGAGTACCGGTCGAGGTGATCTGGCCGGACGGGGCAACACGTGACTAGCAGTGCTCCAGAACGACAAAAAGCAGCCCCGCCCCGGCAAAAGCCGGTGCGGGGCTGCCTGTTCAGTGGACTGCTACTTGCCAGAGGGACACGACGAGGCCAACGACGGCGATCAGAGCGGCCACCGAGGGAAGCGGCCACCGAGCGCGTTCGAGGCCGTCAAGCCGCTGTTCGTGGTCAGCGAGGCGGGCGTCAGTCTGGTCGCTGCGCTGTACGAGCAGCGCGAGGGCGCCGTCGGTCTTGGCGAATCCGACCTCGACGGAGCGTCGAAGGCGTTCCAGTTCGAGGGCAACGTCGGACGGGTTGGGCTCGGTCACTCGGTGCCCCGGGCACGGTTGACAGCGCGCGGTTCGGTTTCCGTGTGCGGCTCGGCGCGCAGCCATCCGGGCATGAGGGCCTGGACGGCCGGCAGGGCCATGACGCGGGCGAGGCCACCAGCGACGGCGAGTGACCCGGCGACCCACGGCAGCGAGGCCGGGATGCCGGCGGCGTCAACGATGGCGGGCAGCAGGACGGCCAGGGCGACGGCCGTCTGCACGATGGTGCGGACCGTGCGACGAGCGGCGTCGGACATGGAAGGTTCCTTACTTCGTGATCTCGAGGGACTGCCCGACCCGAATCAGGTTCGGGTTCTCGATGCCGTTCGCCGCGGCGAGCTTGTCCACGGTGGTGCCGTACCGGGCGGCGATGCCCGAGAGGGTGTCGCCCGCCCGCACGGTGTAGGTGGTGCTCGGCTTCGGTGCCGGCTTGCTCGGTGCCGTCGGGCTGCCGGTCGCCCACTTGCGCAGCGCGGCCCGGTCAGCGAACCGGCCGAGGTTCGTGTCGAGGGGCCGGTCGGTGTGCTGGTGGAACGTCCACTGCGCCTTGATCCGGGGGGCGCCGGCGGTGACGTAATCCGCGATCCACAGGGCGTCCCCGGCGTTGCCGGTGCTGTCTCTGTGGAGCCAGTAGTACTGGTTGCAGTACAGGCCGACGCGGTGTGTCTCCCCTCGGAGCTGCTTCACCTCGGCGAGGAACGCGTCCTTCTGCGCGCACGAAACGCCGGAGTCTTCCCAGTCGGCGAACAGCGGGTCACCCTCGACACTCGCGCACTTCTCGACGAAGTACCGCGCCTGGGCGGCCATGTCCCCCGGCCGCAGGAAGTGGTAGAAGCCGACGACCAGCCCATTACGGCGCGCGTGGGCGGCCTGCGCAGTCATGCGGGGGTTGATGTACGAGGTGCCCTCGGTCGCCTTGGCGAACACGAAGTCGAGCCCCTTGGTCGAGTAGGTGCTCGGCTGGTACGAGGAGACGTCGACGCCTCTTACGGTCATGTGGTGTGCCTTCCTGGCATGAGAAAACGCCCGCGGCGCCGTGCCGGGGCGTGAGTTGCAGATGTGGTGGATCAGGCGGTTCCGAAGCGGTGGCGACTCGAACGCTTGCGCCGGGTTCGATTGGGAGGTGGGGCCGAAGTGCCTACAAACGCCTGTAAACAGACATGTTTATGGGATTTCCGCCAAATTCCGTGTGAGGAAAGTAATTTCAGAATTACCTGGGGAGATCGCTGCTCGCAGGTGCACTGCCTAGTCTCCGGCGGTCGGAATCGCTCGATGAGCGGTCCCGGGCTCCGGGCAGAGAAGGAGTACCGATGGCTCAGTTCCAGCTCGGCGAGGTTCCCCATGGATTCATGATCAATGAGTCGGGCGGGCTCATTCACTACAAGTACGGCATCGTCCTGGCCTCGCCGAACCCGAACCAGACTCCAGTGTGGGGTGACGGTTACCTCAGCTTCGCCTGCGACTGGGCAGACGTACGGCTCAGGGTGGCCTACCACGACGGGGGAACCTGGACTGTGGTCAAGAACTGGGACATCACGGCGGCGGGCCCTCGCGTCGCCGAAAAGCTTCCCGTGCATGTGCAGAAGATCAGCATCGGGCGAGTAAAGAAGAGTTCCACCGACGTCGTGGACAACGCCCCCGTCGACTGGCTGCTCGAATACGTCTAGCCTCCGAGAACCCCCGATGCCCAGCCCGGCTGACCATGTCGGGTTGGGCATCGGCGTTTGCAGCAGTAGTTCAGCCGATGGCGGCCCAGTAGCAGGTCTGGCCGTCGGTCATGCCGCCGAGAGTGAGGGTGGCCGGCAAGGTGGTGAGGGTCGTCGAGGTGGTCTGTAGCCATCGGTAGACGCCGTTGATGTCGATCGGCTTTGCGCCCGATGTCGTCGCGCTGGAGCCCCAGTTGGTTGCCGCGATGTAGGGCACCGTGGTTCCGGTGCCCTTGATCAGAATCGCTACGTAGTAACTGCCCGCGGGTAGGGCGACCGCGGTAGCGAGGTTGAAGACGGCGAGCTGTCCACCGGCGTTGTGCGTCTCGGGGAGCTGCGCCGTGACGTTGGCGGTGGCTGCCACCCGCTTCAGGTTCTTGTCGTAGATCCCTAGATAAGCGGCCGTGACGGTGCTGTTGGGCTTGTCGTAGCCCATTACCTGGATGGCTGCCTTGGTGATCGTCTCGGCGGTGCGAAGCGGGACGGCGGCCAGGTAGAGGCGGCCGGCTTCCGAGGGCATGTCGCCGGGCGTGCGGGAGTTGGCGGAAAGGTCGTAGGCCCACGCCTTCAGGCCGTAGTCGTCGGGGAGCCAGGTACCGGGCAGGGATGCGGTCACGGCCGGGAGCTGCGTGGCGGGGATCTTGCCTGCCGCGTCCAGGGAGGCGACGCCGCTCGGCGCACCGCGGGTCGCGGTGGCGAGCGCGCCGATGTCGGCGGCGGCGAGGGTGATCTCGGCCGCGGCGTGGCCGTTGACGGACTGCACCAGGCCGGGAGCACCGTCGCGGCCGTCCGCCCCCGGCACGCCGTCGGCGCCGGGTGGTCCGGGGGTGCCCCGGTCGCCCTGCGGTCCTGGTTCGCCGCGGGGGCCGGTCTCTCCTGGCGGGCCGGGGACGGTGCTGTCTGCGCCGGTCGGTCCCTGCTCGCCGCGCGGTCCCGCCGGGCCGGTCTCCCCACGCGGCCCCGGTGCGCCGACTAGGGAGCCGAGCCGGTCGGCGACGGTGCCCTCGAATCCGGCAGCGACGGCCACCTCGTACGCGGAATCACCGCGCACGGCGACGTAGTTGGGCTTCGCGGGGTCGGTCGGCGCGACGTCGGCGAGGTCGACCTCGGGCGTCTCGGCCGGCAGGAGGATTTGATACGAGCGGCCTGCGGGGATGCCCGACAGGGACTCGGTGACGGTGTACGACCAGCCGTCGGGGATCATGCCGGGCGCGTCCGTGGCGGGCAGCACGGCGCTGATCTGTCCCTGTGCGTCGAGCTGGGCGACGACGGGGCCGCCGACGATGACGTCAGCGGCCGGGAACGTGAGCTGCGCGGGCGCGCGGAACGTGACGGAGCCGGACAGGGGGCGGCCGTCGGGGGAGAGGTAGCGGCCGGTGACGGTGATGGTGGGGATGCCCTCGGGGAGCATGCGGGGCGCTCCTAGTCTGCTTCGGTGTCGGTGGTGGTGTTGACGCCCCAGATGCCGCGCACGCGCAAAGTGGTTGTGCCGGTGCCGGAGGTACGTCGGGCCCAGACGGTGACCGCGGCCTCGGAGCCGTGCGGGAAGTCGGCGGCGGGCAGGGAGACGCGTTCGGAGATCTCCCGGCCGGTGGCGGCGCTGGCCAGCGTCCACGTCTTCGTGAGCCGTTCGCCGGCGACCTTGAGCGATACCGATGCGCCGGTGCCGGCGGGGCCGGTGATCTGCATGTTCACGTGCAACACCTTGTGCTGGGCGAGCATGAGCCCGGAGTGCAGGGCAACGTCGTCATCGCTGGCGATCGGCATGAACGGGGCGCAGGGGATGGGCACCCACGGTCGGCCGAGGTACCCGTCTGCATAGGCGTCATCCATGACGATCGGGTCCGGATAGCTGCCTCGGGCGAAAGCGCGGAACATCTGTGATGCGCTGGTGCTGTTGCCGCCGACTTCCAGCGCGGTACCGGTGCCGTCCTCGCGCGCCATGCTGACGCCGTAGCGGCCGGTGGCGAACTGGCCCACCCCGAGAATCTGCGCGCCGCCGGGGGAGCGCACGTCGAGGCTTCCGCCCTCGCCGATCACGACGGCGCCATGCGTGATGCGGTTCAGCGCCGGGCGCATCTGTGCGCGGCCGGTGAGTTCGCGCACCTGCCGTTCGAGCACGCGGATCCGGTCGAGCAGATCCTGCGGGATCGCGGCCATTACGCATGCGCCACGGCGACTGCCATGGAACTGCCGTTGCCCGATCCGGACGCGGCTCCAACAGCGAACAACTTCGCGGCCATACATTCGTCTGCTTCAACCACAAGAACAAGGGCAAGGAGGCATGCGGTGCAGGTCTGTACGTCCGGCGCGACGAGGTCGAACATGAGGTACGGAAATGGCTTGAGAGGGACGCGGCCGAAGGTGTCGACAACGCGCCGTCGGTACCACACCAGCGAACCTCACCGGCTGATCCGCGGGTCAGTGCAGCAGTAGAACGGGCCCGCATGCAGGTCGAGTTGGCGAAGGTCGACGCGGCCCTCGACCGGCTCGTAACCGACCACGCAATGGATCCCGAGAAGTACCCGGCGGACACCTTCGCCAGAGTGCGTGACCAACTGGCCGGAAAGAAGGGCGATCTCGTCAAGCGTATGCAATCGCTTGCCGCGGTCGAGGCGACACCAACGCGTGAGCACTTCCGACCGCTGGTTGTTGGTCTGGTCGCCGAGTGGGAAACCCTCCAGCCGATCGAGAGGAACGCGGTACTGCGTCAGCTGCTCCGGCGCGTAGTGATCACCAGCCGCAAGAGCGACGATGGCGCCCGTTGGCGCCTTGTGCGCGCGTACGAGTTCCACCCCCGTGTGGGAGCCCGACCCTTGGGCCGCGGACCGCTAGAGCAGAAATCACGTAGGCGCGCTTGATCGCTTCCGCGCCCGCTGCCACTCTCCGAATCCGCGACTCGCGCAGGGAGGGAGCCCAACGCTCGCAGTCCCTTTAGAACCACTGACCCACCTGTACGGCCTCACCTCCCTCATGAACGCCCCGCTGCGCAACGGCTCAACCGTCGTCGTCCTGCCCCGCTTCGACCTGGAACAGTTCCTC
Organism: Streptomyces sp. NPDC048644; assembly: GCF_043199105.1. Lineage (NCBI taxonomy): Bacteria > Bacillati > Actinomycetota > Actinomycetes > Kitasatosporales > Streptomycetaceae > Streptomyces > Streptomyces sp. NPDC048644. Next base: position 132,458 of record NZ_JBICVO010000015.1, on the reverse strand, counting down.
GCGGCCATCGCCGAACACCGCATCACCGCCGTCTACGTCGCACCCCCCATCGTGCTCGCCCTGGCCAAACACCCCCTGGTCGCCCGCTACGACCTCTCCTCCCTGGAGTACCTCGTCAGCGCCGCCGCACCCCTGGACGCCGAACTGGCCGCCGCCTGCTCCCGCCGCCTGGGCCTGCCACCCGTCCTCCAGGCGTACGGCATGACGGAACTGTCACCCGGCAGCCACGTCGTGCCGCGCGGCACCGAGAACGCCCCGCCGGGAGCCGTCGGCAAGCTGCTCCCCAACACCGAGATGCGCATCGTCTCCCTGGAGACCGGCGAGGACCTGCCGCCCGGCCACAGCGGCGAGATCGTGCTGCGCGGCCCCCAGGTCATGAAGGGCTACCTGGGCCGGCCCACCGACACCGACGCCATGATCACCCCCGACGGCTGGCTGCACACCGGCGACGTCGGACGCACCGACGAGGACGGCTGGCTGCACGTCGTCGACCGCGTCAAGGAACTCATCAAGTACAAGGGCTACCAAGTCGCCCCCGCCGAACTGGAAGCCCTGCTGCTCACCCACGACGACATCACCGACGCCGCCGTCATCGGCGTCCCCGACGAGGCCGGCAACGAACTCCCCAAGGCATACGTCGTGCGCCGCGCGGGCGCCGAACTGAGCGCGGACGAGGTCATCGCCTACGCCGCCGACCGGGTCGCCCCGTACAAACGCATCCGCCGCGTGGAGTTCACCGAGGTGGTGCCGCGCGCGGTGACGGGGAAGACCCTGCGACGGGAACTGAGGGAGCGGGACAGGAGGGTTGGGGGGTGAGGGGGTGACCCCAACCGGTGCTGCACTTCGACTCCAACGAGCTTGAATCGTACGTCTGACCGAGTGCTGGCAGAGCGCTGGCCGAAGTGATGCAGATGAAGTCGGCCAATCACGGGGAAGCCCGCATGGAGTGCAATCTCGGGGTGTACGACTGGGAGTGTTCCTCGCATCCAGCTCCAGGCCGATGTCTTAGTGCTCACGGAGCGAGGAACTCCTGCCGGACCGACAAAAAAGGGAGACAGAAAATGTCAACCGAGCACCCCAAGGGCGGCCGTGCAAGCGACGAACCGCCGGACTGGACCGAAGTTTCCTCACTGACGGGAATGGCCCCCGAAGAACTCCAGGACAGGTACACAGAGGTCCTGAAGAGCGAAAACTTGACCCCAACGGTGGAGAACATATCGGCAGCAAGCGATGCGCCGGGATACGACCTGACCGTCGTCCCTGGCGTTCTCTCTGTGGCCGTGGCGGCAGAACTTGAAGGTGGCGACAACTGGAAGGCGAAGCTTACGTTCACGCCCAAGGTATTCGGCCACGGACTGGAAACCTCCGGCTTCTACCTCTCAAGCGTCAACTCGCACATCACGATCCATCCCGGTATGGCGGTCGCCAAAGCCGACCTGACCATCGGATTCTCCGGTCCAAAACTTTCCTTCGGAGTGACGGGTAACGCCTGCTACTTTGGACACGAAGGTGACTCGCCCTTCAGCGGTTGGGGCTGGATTTGCTCCGACGTCAACGCGACAAACCTCTTTTCTCTCCGCTCCTGAGGTTTCTCGGTCTCAGCGAGGAAGCCCACTTCGCAAGCCCGGCCGGAGATGTACCGGCACTTCGAGGACCCGAAACCCGGCTACGTCGCCGACCGGCCGCACCTTCCGGACTGGCAGAAGGAAACCGACTCGGACATCTTCGAGGCCATCGAGCGTGATGTTCGGTAGGGCCGGAGGAATGCGGCGCGCATAGAGGGATCCGCCCCTGTTCCGGTATGTGCCGGTACAGGGGCGGTCTGTTCAGCCGGCGGTCGCGCCGGGGCCGGCTTTCGGGTCGTGGGGTGGCGGGTGCCCGCCGATGCTCCTGGGGGCGGAGCCCAGCGTGCTCGGTCCGGGCGCACAGTGGCCGCAGAGGGTGCGGATGATGCACGGCCCGGACGCGGTGTCGATGTAGACGTCACGCAGGCCCCGGGCGGAACCGCAATCGCAGCGTTCGGAGACGGTCACCTGGCGCCTCCCCGGTTGCCGACGCGGAAGGCGTCGGCCCGCGCGGCCCGTGGGTGTGCCTCGGGAACATGGAGAGGCGACTGACGCGGGGTGCGGGCGCAGGGCTCGCAGAGCGGTAGTTCCCAGCCGGGTCCGGAGGCCGCGTGCTGGTAGACCTCCGCTACGCCTTCGGTGGTGCCGCAGGTGTCGCAGTGTTCGGGGGTGGTCATGGGAAAGTCCTTTCCTGACTGTGTACTTGAGTTGTCGCTCACGCGCCGATCCCACAGGTCCGGCTGCGAAAGCTCGCGCCATCCGTCACGGATGTCTCCTGGTGAAGGTGTTGAGGGTGCGCCGGTCGGACTCCTCGAACGTCGTAGCGGTGTGGCCGCCGGCGCCCGCGATGTGGCGCTGGAACGCGGGGCGGACGGCATGGTCGGCGCTGAGGCGGTCCCAGTTGTGCACCAGGCACACCACGGGTCGGCCGAGTGCACGCCCGTCGGCCGTCAGCTGCCGCACGAGTTTCAGGAACTCCGGCCGCTGTGCCGGGAGTTCGCGCAGGGCGTCGGCCCCGCGGTCTATCCAGACGCCGACGACCTGCCATCCGTACCGCTCGGCGGTGTTCCGGCAGCCCAGGAGGCGCTGGTCCAGGAGGCGTCGGGAACGGTGGGCGGCGGTCCGGTCGTAGACGTAGGCGAAGAGGGGATCTGTCACGGGGCGTCACCCGTGTGCAGAGACAGGAGCCACTGGCAGTCCCGCGCCAGCTGGTTGATCTGAACATGGGCCGAGAGCCGGCCTGGGCCGAGGCCCCGCTCGGACTGGGTGCGGATACCTTTCAACCGGCGCATGCGCCGAGATCGCTCGATACCCACGCCCCAGCGCTTGTCCGCCGTGGCCTGCACGGCAAGCAGGAGCGAAGCAATGTGTTCCCGTAACAGCTCCTCGATTTCCAGGAGTTCATGTCGGCTGGGTGCTGTGACACTCAACGCGCGGGCTCGCGCGATGGACTTCCCGATGGTGTGGGAATCGATCGAGGCCGTCATCTCTGCTGTAGCGGCGTCGACCCGCTCGGCGTGATCGGCAGTCATGGCCGGGTCACCGCCCGCACTCCGGATCACTGGACTGCTCTGTGCGAACCGCCCTCCAGTTGACGGCTGCCACGGAGAGCGCGCAGCCAAGAGCGGGGGAAGGGCTTCGGGTTGACGGCATACGGCACCTGTTTCGCTGTTGTTCCAGTGGTGGTCAACGTGCTTCAAGAATCGTCATGCTGGTCAGCTGAGACGAGGACTTGCAGAGGTCTTTTGGCTGCCGCAAAGAGGACTTTTATGGCCCCGAAGGGGGGAATGCTGGCCTGGTAGGGACTTCGGCGCGACACTGTCAAAAACGCCGTCATGGAGGTGCAGCAGTGCCACGGCCCGCAGGAAATACCCGTCTGAAGTCCGCTCGCATGGCGGCTGGTTACCCGTCCCAGAGGTCATTCGCCGAGGCCATCGGTGTCGACGTGCGACAGGTCCGTCGCTGGGAGTCCGCCGACCCGCCGTGGCCGCACCCGGATTTGCAGCAGCGGCTCACGGATCTCACCGGACAGGACATGGAGGCACTCGGTTTTGTCCCGCCACCCGGCCGCGATCGACCCGCCGCACAGCGTCCCTTCGCCTCAGCGGCCCGGACTGTGAGCAGTCGCCGTTCTGCGGTCCCGTCCCAGCCCGCCGCACCCATGCAGCCCCCGTCAGTGGCGGCCGACTACGAAACCGTTACCCGTTCGCATCGGCGCCTGTACTGGTCGGTGTCCCCCGCCACGCTTCACCCGGCAGTCATCGCCCATGCCGACCTCGGCTGCGCGCTGCTCCCCGAGACCGGAGGCCGGACGCGCCGCGGCGTAGCTGCGGCCCTCGCCGAGACGTGGCTGCTCGGCGGGCGCATCGAGTTCTTCGATCTCCGAGCGATTGAGGACGCCGGTACCACCCTGCTCCGGGCTCTTCAGGCAGCAGGAGAGGCGGATGACGTCCTGCTCGGGTCCGCGATTCTCGCTCACACTGCGTTCATTCCCGGGTGGGCGGGCGATCGTGAAGCCGCGCTGGAGCGAATGGTGGCTGCCCGTACGTATGCCCGCCGCGGTCCGGCTTCCGCCGAACTGTGGGCGTGGCTCGACGCCGTGGAGGCCGAGTGCGAGACCCGTTGCGGCAACCCGCGCACCGCCCTGCACTTGATCAGGCACGCCGAAGACACGCTTGCGGCGGGCTCGGAGCACCCGACACCGACGTGGTTGGACTGGTTCAGCCCCGCACGGCTCGCGGCGTTCAAGGGCAACACACAGCTGAAGGCGGGACATCTTCCCCAAGCGCGCACAACCCTCCTCGACGCCCTGAACGATTTGCCAAGGGCTGAGGACAAGCAACGGACGGTTATTTACGGCGACTTGGCCTCCGTTGAGGCCGCGGCCCACCACGCTGAAGACGCCTGCCGATATGCCTGCCTCGCCCTCGACCAGCTGGCGGTCACTTGGTACGCGACAGGCATGGACCGGATTCGGGAGGTGCGCAGGGCGTTGGCTGCCCACCAGCACGAGCAGTGCGTGCGGGACCTGGACGAACGCCTCTACGCATGGGCCACGACAGTCAGCGCCCTTGCCCGTTGAACTTCGTGATGGCCTCGGGCAGGTCCATCAGCGATGCGATGCGGAACGTCGGCAGGTCACGAGCCTCGGCCGTATTCCACTGGATCGTCGCCCACGGGCCCCGATGAATCAGTGCCGTGCGCATCCCGGCCGTGGCCCCTGGCCTGAGGTCGTTGTCGACCCGGTCGCCGACGTAGAGGATCTCGTCCGCTGTGAACGGGACGGCGTCGGCGACCCGTTCGAAGAAGAGCGGATCGGGCTTGGCAGCGCCCCAGTCGTCCGATGTGCCGATCAGGTCAACATCGTCGCTGAACAATTCGCGAAGGATGCCGCCTGCCCGTACGGTCTGATTGCCCGCGATGCCCAACCACAGGCCGGCGGCCCTGAGTTGCGCAAGCGCCGGCCGTACGTCCGGATACAGGTCGCTCTCATCGAAGTGCTCCGGCCGGCCGGCGTCCGCGCGTGCCTGGCGCTGTGCGTAGAGATCGAAGCCCGGAGCGAATTCCTGGAAGACCTCCCGGTAATCCCGCCCCTGCGCGATGACCGCACCGAACATCGCTGCGAAGGTATGGCGCGGAACGCCCAGCCAGTCCGCCCAGGTTCCGTATTCCCGTGTCTCGTCGACCAGGCACTCACCGACATCGAAGACCACAGCGCGAATCATGGCGACACTGTACTGAGGGGGTCTGATGACGGACGCCGGCTCGGCCAGGCTGAGCCGAGCCGGCCCGCGCCCAGGGCGGTTGCATCTATGCCCGGCGTGCCTCTCTCACGGTCGGGAAGGCGATGACTTGCCGGCCTGCTCCGGATGAATGAAGAGGCGGCCGTCCGACCAGATGTACCGGGCGCGGCCCCATGCGGCGGCCGACGCGATGTCCGGGAAGAAGCCGCGTCCGTTGTGGTTGGCGCTGGTGTTGCACAGGACGGGGATGCCGGTCAGTTCCTCATAGGCCGTGAGAATGCGCGCGGTGGCGCTGTTCGATGCGGCGCTGATCGTCTGCAGCCGCGCAGTGCCGTCGAGGTGGATGACCGCCGGAATGCGCTTCACCCACTGTGGACGTACGCGGTGGTCGAAGAGCATGAACGGGTCGTCGCAGCCCGGATCGAACACCTCACCGGCCCGGTGCGCCAGACAGACCGGTGCGACGGGGCGATACGCTTCCCGATCCTTCATCGCGTTGAGCAGGTCTTTGGTTCCGGCGTCGGTGGCGGGAGCGATGATGCTGCGGTTGCCCAGTGCCCTTGGCCCCAGCTCTGCCCGGCCGGAGAGGACGACGACAGGTGACCCGTCGGTGTGCAGCAGTTCGGCCAGTTGGCGTTCGTCGCAGTCTCGTACTTGCCATCCTTCCGGCAAGGCCCCGTCCCGTTGGAGGCGTGGACCGCTGTAGACGTCCCAGGCGAGAGAGCGGTGTTCCGTGCTGTGCGCCATCTCGCAGCAGGCGGTGCCGATAGCAGCGCCGGAATCATTGGGAAACGGCGGAACCCAGATCTCATCGAAGAGCCCGGTGGCCCGGATCGCCGAGTTCCATTTGATGTTGAGAGCGCAGCCGCCGGCCATCACCAGACGCGGATATCGGCCTTTGTACCTGCCGCGCACCACGGCCGAGAGGGCGGAAACGAGAGCGCGGCCAAGATACTCCTGGAAGGTCGCGATGAGGTCGGCATCCGACATGCCGGGAAAGAGACGCTCGCGCGCGGCGATCAGCTCTCGGTCCAGGGCGGTACTGTTCTCCCTGGCTGCCTCGGACATGCCGCCAAGGGCGGCGTCGAGAACCTGGAGTGCGTCCTCCGCGACCTTGCCCAATGCCGTTTAGGCCATTGCCTTTCCGGGGACGGAGTGGGAATGCCGCTTCTCCGCTTCGTGGTCAACATGCGGGGTGGTCGCGCGAAATGGCCCGAAGTTGGAGCAGAAGAGAGAGAACAGCCTGCCACGGAAGGGCAGTAGACGGTCCACGAGCCTGACGGACCCCTGCTTCGGCGTGATCTCGTACAGCCTGGCCGTAATGCCGCCGTCCCACACAAGGGCGAGAGTGTCATGGCTCTGCGCGGCAAAAGGGCTGGAGCAGTAGGCGCCGAGCAGGTGGTTCGCCACATGGTGGTAGCTGGCGTAGCCGGGAGTTCTCTTGCTGAAATCGTGTGCGGTGAAGGTGTAGCGGTGCAGAGGGTCGGTTGACAGGGGACCGTCCACGTAGGGCGCTACGGGCAGGAACGTTGGTTCTCCGTCCTTGGACGTGGATACGGTCCACGGGTTCTCGGCGGACGTCCGCCAACCGTCCACGACGAAGCGGTCGATGTCCTCGGGCTCCATACCCTCGGACCTGAGAATGTCCGGCACCCGGCGGAGATCTCCCAGTGGGCTGTACCGTGGGGAGTTGTCGATCTTCTCTGCCTCGACGCTGAAGAGCAGGCGGTTTCCGTCGATTACCGCTATGCCGCCGTCATGTGAAACCTTGATACCGCAGATCAGCAAAGCAATGCCCTTTCTCATGGCATGCGCATACGGCTGACTCGGACCTGAAGTGTCCGCAAGGTGGGGCTGCCGGTGATGCTGCCCTGGCGGCACTGCACAAAAACCGTGCTCTCCATCAGCTTTCCTGCCGTGCTGCCGGGAAAGCAGCTCGGCCTTCGTTGCATTCGTCACTGACGTCACGCGAGTCACTTCGCGTCATTCAACCTGCCAGGGATCGGCGCCTCTTGCTCGTTCGGCCTTGGACAACGGGCGGATGGCGATTGCGTCGGCCGTCGGCAGCTGTCCGGACGGAGCGCCGTTCCCGATGCCCCGCGGGCCGGCCCCGAACCACCCGTCGCCCCGACCGATGAACCATGCAAGCGCGCTTGATTGTTCTCCCTGTCGCTGTCACCCTCGGAAGGCCGCCGAGCCTGCGCTCGCTCCGAGGGCGCCGCGAACTGCGCGCCAGGGAAAGGAGTTCTGGGGTCTGATGACCGACGCCACCACCGACGCCGAGAACGCCGCAGCGGCCGAGAACGCCGCAGCGGGCGGCGGACCGCTCGTGCGGGTCGCCCGCGACCGCGGGATCACCACCCTCACCCTGGACTCGCCGCACAACCGCAACGCGTTGTCCGCCCGGCTGGTCGGCGAGCTGCGCCGGGCGCTGGACGAGGCCGCCGCCGACGACGCCACCCGCGCCGTCGTCCTCACCCACACCGGCACCACCTTCTGCGCCGGCGCCGACCTGTCCGAGGCCACCGCGCCCGCCGCGACGTCCGCGCCGCTGGGCCTGGCCCGGCTGCTGCGGGCCCTCGTCGAGCTGCCCACGCCGGTCGTCGCCCGCGTCATGGGACACGTAAGGGCCGGCGGGCTCGGGCTGCTCGGCGCCTGCGACATCTCGGCCGCAGGTCCAGCCGCCACCTTCGCGTTCACCGAGGCGCGGCTCGGGCTCGCGCCCGCCGTCATCTCGCTGCCGCTGCTGCCGCGCCTCGACCCGCGCGCCGCCGGGCGCTACTACCTGACGGGCGAACGGTTCGACGCGGCGGAAGCGGCCCGCATCGGTCTGGTGACGCTCGCTCCTGACGACGTCGACGCGGGGCTCGCGCCGGTCATCGACGGCCTGCGCAAGGGCTCGCCGCAGGGGCTCGCCGCGTCGAAGAAGCTGGTCACGGCCGAGGTGCTGCGGGCGTTCGACCGGGACACCGAGGCGTTGGCCGAGGAGTCGGCGCGGCTCTTCGGGTCCGAAGAGGCCCGCGAGGGCATGACCGCCTTCCTGGAGCGGAGGGCCCCGCGATGGGCGCGTTGAACACGCCGCGCAGCGCCAAGGCACCGCAGCAGGAACGCAGCCGCGCCACCCGGCGCAAGCTGCTGGAAGCCGCCGTGTCCTGCCTGGCGGAGCACGGCTGGGCGGGCTCCACGGTCGCCGTCGTCGCGGAGCGGGCCGGCGTCTCCCGGGGCGCGGCCCAGCACCACTTCCCCACCCGCGAGGACCTGTTCACCGCCGCCGTCGAATATGTCGCCGAGGAACGCTCGCAGGCGCTGCGCGACCTCTTCCCCGAACGGGCCGCGGGCGCCGTCGACCGCAAGGCCGTCGTCGCCGCCGTCGTCGACCTCTACACGGGGCCGCTGTTCCGGGCCGCGCTGCACCTCTGGGTCGCCGCTTCCGACGAGGAACAGCTGCGCCCCCGCGTCACCGAACTGGAGGCCAGGGTCGGCCGCGAATCCCACCGCATCGCCGTGGAACTCCTCGGCGTGGACGAATCCGTACCCGGCGTCCGGGAGACCGTCCAGGGGCTGCTGGACATGGCTCGTGGGCTGGGGCTCGCCACGCTGCTCAGCGACGACACGGCACGGCGCGAGCGGGTCGTGGCGCAGTGGGGCGCGCTGCTGGACCAGGCGCTGGGCTGAACCGGGCGCTGGGCTGAACCGGCGTGCGGGGCCCGCCTGTTGGCGAGCCCCGCGCGCCGCCGCCGTCAGTGGGGGTCGTCGTAGCCGGTGATCTCCCGCGGGTCGCGCGCACCGGGGCCGACGTAGCGCGCCGACGGCCGTACGAGCCGCCCGGTGCGCTTCTGCTCCAGGATGTGCGCGCTCCAGCCCGCCGTGCGGGCGCAGGTGAACATCGACGTGAACATGTGCGCAGGGACCTCGGCGAAGTCCAGCACGATCGCCGCCCAGAACTCCACGTTCGTGGCCAGCACCCGGTCGGGGCGGCGGTTGTGCAGCTCGTCGAGCGCGGCCCGCTCCAGCGCCTCGGCCACCTCGAAACGGGGTGCGTCCAGCTCCTTGGCGGTCCGCCGCAGCACCCGCGCCCGGGGGTCCTCGGCACGGTAGACGCGGTGGCCGAAGCCCATCAGCCGCTCGCCGTTGTCCAGCGCCCTGCGCACGAAGCCCGCCGCGTCGCCGGTCCGCTCGATCTCCTCGATCATCCCGAGCACCCGCGACGGCGCCCCGCCGTGCAGCGGGCCCGACATCGCACCGACCGCCCCGGACAGCGCGGCGGCGGCATCGGCCCCGGTGGAGGCGATGACCCGGGCGGTGAACGTCGAGGCGTTCATGCCGTGCTCGGCTGCCGACGTCCAGTAGGCGTCCACCGCCGCGACGTGCTTGGGGTCGGGCTCGCCGCGCCAGCGCCGCATGAAGCGCTCCACGACGGTCTCCGCCTTGTCGATCTCCCGCTGCGGCACCATCGGCAGGCCCTGCCCGCGCGCCGACTGCGCCACGTACGACAGGGCCATCACCGCGGCGCGCGCGAGGTTGTCGCGCGCCGTCCGCTCGTCGATGTCGAGCAGCGGCTTCAGGCCCCACACGGGCGCGAGCATGGCGAGCGCCGACTGCACATCGACCCGGATGTCACCGGAGTGCACGGGAATCGGGAACGGCTCGGCGGGCGGCAGCCCCGGGGTGAACGCCCCGTCCACCAGCAGGCCCCAGACCTTCTCGAACGTCACGTGCCCCACGAGGTCTTCGATGTCGACCCCGCGATAGCGCAGCGCACCACCCTCCTTGTCCGGTTCGGCGATCTCCGTCTCGAACGCGACGACTCCCTCAAGTCCGGGTACGAAGTCGGACATCAGGCGGCTCCTCAAGATGGGGACGGCAAACGGCCGTGGTGACCGGCTGCCGTGCGGTCGGATCTGTCTGCGGCGCCGGTGCGGTTACGCGGCTGCGCCTGGCAGCTCGCGGTCCGCACCGGTCACCCCGGGGATGCCCGGCGATGGCAAGGATGACGCGACGGTTCCGCCCGAGGGGGGACGGCCCATGGGCGCTGTGCGTGTCGTGCGGTGTCTCAGGCGGTGGGCCGACGGGTGGCTCTCCGGGGCCGCGACGCGTACCCGGCCCGGACACGATAGTGGTCGATGTCCGGAGTCCACAGTGTGCGGCCCCTCGATTTTGGCGGGTTCCCCACCTGCGGGGAAGCGTGACGTCCGGCACACTGATCGATTCGCCGACGGGAGGGTTACGCCTGAGCGACGAGGGGCAGACTTTCCCCCTCGCGGCCTGCCGGTACGCGGACCCATACGGCAAGATGAGGGCCGTGCACCCCGCCGACGCGCCCTCTCCCGAAGACCGTTCCGCGTTCGATCCCTCGTCCATGCGCGCCCAGTACCGCGCCGACGGACTCACCGAGCCCGACCTCGCGGCCGAGCCCCACGAGCAGTTCGCGCGCTGGTTCAAGGACGCGGCGGCGGCCGGATTGCACGAGCCGAACGCGATGGTCGTCTCGACCGCCGACGCGGCGGGCCGGCCCAGCTCACGGACCGTCCTGCTCAAGGCGTTCGACGACCGCGGCTTCGTGTTCTTCACCAACTACACCAGCCGCAAAGGCCGGGAACTCGGCGAGAACCCGCACATCTCGCTGCTCTTCCCCTGGCACCCGCTGGCCCGCCAGGTCATCGTCATCGGCACCGCCGCCCGCATCGGCAGGGACGAGACCGCCGCCTACTTCCGCTCCCGGCCGCACGGCTCGCAACTCGGCGCCTGGGCCAGCGATCAGTCCTCGCCCGTCGCCTCGCGCGCCGAACTGGAGCACGCCTACGAGGAGTTGGCGGCGCGTTACCCGGAGGGCGAGCAGGTGCCGGCGCCGCCGCACTGGGGCGGCTACCGCGTCACCGCCGAGACGGTGGAATTCTGGCAGGGCCGCGAGAACCGGCTGCACGACCGGCTGCGGTACGTGCGCACCGGCGGGACCTGGGCCATCGAGCGCCTGGCGCCCTGAAGGCGGGGGCACGGCCCGGGTGAGTGCCTGGGGCCGTCCGTACACGCAGACGACCCGCGGGCTGCTTCCCCCGCGCCATGAGGCGCGAAGGACCGGTCGGACGAACCGGTAGCCCGCGGGTCGGGTGACTGCTGGGAATGGGCCGGCTGCGCATCTGCAGTATGCGCGGTCCGGCGCTGCACTGGGTGAAGCGACGGGACCTAGCCCGCAGCCACCTCACGCGTCCGGTGCGAAATCATCTTCCGAACCACCTCCCTTCTCGTGTGCTCACCACCCTAGGAACGCGCCCGCACCGCCACAACCGAATTTCCCACCGGCAACGATTTCCGCGAATCGGATGTGGGCTGGGTCACGTTCGAGTTGAATGAGCCGCGGTGAGCACGTGCGACCGCGTTCGTAGGGGGTTTCCAGTGACCGCTTCGTCCGCTTCCTCGGCGGAACACCGCTCCGGGACCGCGCCGGGCGGCCCGCCGGAAGGCGCCCCGCAGCTCCCGCCATCCGGCACGGACCCAGGGAATCGGCTGTACGGCGACGACTCCGGGCTCCTCGCCGCGCTCCTGGAGGGCATGGACACCGCCCTGATCGCCCTCGGCGCCGACGGCACGGTCACCCACTGGAACCGCGAGGCCGAAAGCATCCTGGGCTGGACGGCGGCCGAAGCCGTCGGCCGCCGGGGGCTGACCGGCTGGGCGGTCCGCAAGGAAGACGCGGGCGAGGTCGAGTCCGGCCTCCTGGCGGCTCTGCGCGCCCCGGGCCGCCAGGTCCACGAATACGCCCTGCTGACCAAGGACGGGCACCGCGTCCTGGTCCGCACCCAGTCATCGGCCGTCCGTGGCCACGACGGCCGCGCCGTCGGCATCTACTGCGCGTTCAGCGAGGTCCGCACCCAGATCGACCTGGAACGCTCCATCGCCCTGAGTGAAGCGCTCTTCGACGACGCCTCCTGGGGCGTGGTCCTCGTCGACGCCGACCTGCGGCCCGCCGCCGTCAACGCCCGCGCCGCCCGCGCCCTGTGCACGGGCCGCACGGCGCTGCTGGGCCGGCCGCTGGGCGAACTGCTGTCGCAGGGCGTCGAGGAACTGGAGGGCGCGGTGCAGCATGTACTCGCCCAGGGCGCGCCGCCCGACCCCGCGGAACTGTGGGTGACGCTGCGCTCGGCGGAGGCCGAACGCCCCCGCAGGTGCTGGCGGAGCGGCTTCGTCCGGCTGGCGTCGCCGCTCAGCGAGGAACCGTCGCCGCTCGGCGTCGCCTGGCTCTTCCAGGACATCACCGACATCAAACAGGCCGAAAGGGACGGCGCCCTGCTCCGCTTCCGCTCGCAGCAACTGCACCGCGCGGGCCGGGCCGCCGCCGAATGCCCCGACCCGGTGGAGGCAGCCGCCGTCCACCTCGACTACGCCCTGGCCGGATTCGCCGACCACGGCCTGGTCGATCTGGCACAGCCGGACGGGGCCGCCGCGGGCGGCCCGCTGGACGCCTCCGACGGGGGCCCCGAGGGGGGCGCCGACCGGACGGGCGGCCCGCCGCGGCTGGTGCGGGCCCTGGCGTCCCCGGCCGGATCGCCCGGCCCCTGCCTGGCGCTGCCGGGGCCCGGCCTGCCCGTCGCGTACCCGCAGGGGCACCCCGCCGCCCAGGCGCACGAGCGGCGCGGCTCGGTCCGTACCAGCGCGGGGCACGACGCGGACGACGGCTGGGCCGCGGACCGGAAATGGCCGGAAGGCTCGGTGCACGGGCTGTGCGTGGTGCTGCGCAGCCGGGGCCGCACCCTGGGTGTCGCGACGTTCCTGCGGACCCCCGCCCGCCGCCCCTTCGACCGCGCGGACGCCTCCTACGCCGAGGAGGTCGCCGCCCGGATCGCCGCGGCCCTGGACCTGGCGGGGGCGGGCTGAGGGGGCCGGGCCCGCCGTTTCAGTGCCGGTAGTAGATCCGGTCCGCGTACTCGCGCATCACCCGGCCGTTCCACTCGTGCCCGCCGTCGACGTTCCCGGAGCGCAGCAGCGGCGGTTCGATGCCCCGCTCGGCCAGTTCGCCGGCCGCGGTCGCGACCACCGCCTGCATGATCGCGCTGGTGACGACCGTGGAGGCGGGCGCGAACGGCGCCTCGATGTCCGGCAGCGTCAACTCCGCGTCGCCGACCGGGATCCGGCTGTCCAGCACGATGTCGCAGTGGTCCTTGAGGTAACTGCCGGATACGTGCCGCGACTTGGTGGTGTCCGCGTACGCGACCGAGGTCAGGCCGATGACCTTCAGGCCGAGGGCGCGCGCGTTGATCGCCATCTCGACGGGCAGCGAGTTGCGCCCGGACAGCGAGATGATCACGAGGACGTCGCCCGGCTCCACCGGGCTGGTGTCCAGGACGGCGCCCGCCAGGCCGTCCACCCGCTCCAGCGCGCTGCCGAGCGTCGCCGGGCGGACGTCCACGCCCACCACCCCGGGCACGGACAGCAGATTCATGACGGCGAGGCCGCCCGCGCGGTAGACGGTGTCCTGAGCGGGGAGCGAGGAGTGGCCTGCGCCGAAGGAGAAGATCCGGCCGCCCGCCTCGACGGTGTCGGCGATCAGTCGCCCGGCGGCCGTGATCGACGTACCCTCTTCGTCGCGCACCTGTCGCAACAGATCGATCGCGGCATCGAAGTACTGCCCGGCAAGCCGGTCACTCTCAGCCATTCCCGCGGGCCTCTCTCGTCGGATTTCGTCGAATTTCGCCGTATCGCGCCGAATTTCGTCGAAAAAGTCGATGGATTCTCGCCCGCGACACCCGAGGGGCACACGTGGCGCGGATCACGTTGCGGTCTGGACCAGTGCCCTGTCAATACGGGCGCGACGTCCGCGGACGGCCGGGACGGCACCGTTGTCGGTGGGATGCGTCAGAATTGAGTTCAGGGCCACCGCACGACACATCAAGGGGCACGCATGTCCGGACTGATCGACACCACGGAGATGTATCTCCGCACCATCCTCGAACTCGAAGAGGAAGGCGTGGTCCCGATGCGCGCCCGGATCGCGGAGCGACTCGAACAGAGCGGCCCGACGGTCAGCCAGACCGTGGCGCGCATGGAGCGGGACGGCCTGCTGTCCGTAGCGGGCGACCGGCATCTGGAGCTGACGGAAGAGGGCCGCATGCTGGCGACCCGGGTGATGCGCAAGCACCGCCTCGCCGAATGCCTGCTCGTCGACGTCATCGGGCTCGAATGGGAGCAGGTGCACGCCGAGGCGTGCCGCTGGGAGCACGTGATGAGCGAGGCGGTCGAGCGCCGCGTCGTGGAGCTGCTGCGGCATCCGACGGAATCGCCGTACGGCAACCCCATTCCGGGGCTTGAGGAGCTGGGTGAGCAGTCGGAGGCGGATCCGTTCCTGGACGCCGGCATGGTCAGCCTGATGGACCTGGACGCCGGGCCCGACGGCAAGACGGTCGTGGTGCGCAGGATCGGCGAGCCCATCCAGGCGGACGCCCAGCTGATGTACACGCTGCGGCGGGCCGGGGTGCAGCCGGGCGCGGTGGTGAGCGTGACGGAGTCGCCGGCCGGAGTGCTGGTCGGCAGCAGCGGCGAGGCCGCCGAGCTGGACTCCGAGATCGCCGCGCACGTCTTCGTCGCCAAGCGCTGAGGCGGCCGGCCCCGGCCGGTCACCGCTTTCCACCTCGTTTTCCCACAAAATCCTTCCGCTTCCTCATCAGCCCGCTGAGCTGCGCCGACGCGCCGTTCGGCGGGCTGTGTCGCAGGTGAACGGTGAACGAAATTGTGGGAATCCGAGCGGTGGCGTCAACGGCGTGCCAGTCTGACGCGACGCACCTCTGCGTCGGGGTACGGCCCCTTCGGGTGGTGTCGGCGGCGCGCGGGGTGCGGACGGTGGTGTCAGGCACGGGCGCGCACCGGCGCCGGTGCGCGGGGTGTGGGACACCGGGACGTGAGGCGGGGCGGCAGAGCGGCCGGGCCCGTACGCGCGGGATGCGTACGGGGTGCGACGGTCGCGCGCTTCGTTCTCCGGAGACGGGGAGGAGCGTGGATGCGGTCACCGGGTCCGCCGCGCGTGCGGGGTGCTGTGTCGCGTCGGGGATGTGCCGCGCCGGATCCGGAGGCCGGGGTGCGGTGTCCGGTGCCGGGGTGTGAACGGGGCCCCGGCGCTGCGAGCAGCCGAGGCCCCGCCTCCCCATGTTCCCCCGTCAAGACCCGGAGCCCCGAGCTCCCAGGGTCCTGCGGGACGGGCCCCCTTCCCGGTAGGGCCCGCCTCCCTGTAGCTGTCTCCCCTGGGCGGGCTCCGTCTACCCCTGAGCGCTGTCACCCGAACGAGGGGACTTGCGTACGAGACCGCCGTGTTCGAATAAGGGTTCGATAGTGTGGGGCTGCTCAACGGACGATTGGGGGTGCCAGGGCACATGGTGCGGCGCATCGATGTGACAGGGGCCGGCGGCGTGCAGCTCGCGGCCTGGGAGTTCACCGACCCGCCCAAGACCGGCGGCGGGCTGGAGGAGACCGAACAGCGGCCGGGCGTACTGCTGCTCCACGGCCTGATGGGCCGCGCGGCGCACTGGGCCGGCACCGCCCGCTGGCTGAGCGCGCGGCACCGCCCCGTCGGCCTCGACCAGCGCGGCCACGGCCGCAGCGAGAAGCCGCCCGAGGGCCCCTTCGACCGCGCGGCCTACGTCGACGACGCGATAGCCGCCATCGAACAGCTCGGCCTCGCGCCCGTCACCCTCATCGGCCACGCCATGGGCGCGCTGACGGCGTGGCAGCTCGCGGCCCGCCGCCCCGACCTGGTCAGCGCCCTGGTCATCTGCGACATGCGGGCCTCCGCGCTCGGCGCGGCCTCGCAACGCGAATGGACCGAGTGGTTCGGCACCTGGCCGCTGCCCTTCACCACCCTCGCGGACGTCCGCACCTGGTTCGGCGAGGAGGACCCGACGCTGGAGCGGCCCCGGCCGGCCCGCGGCGAGTTCTTCGCCGAGGTGATGGCCGAGAGCGCCGACGGCTGGCGCCCCGTCTTCTCCCGGCGGCAGATGCTCACCGTCCGCGAGAGCTGGGTGCACGACGCCCACTGGGAGGAGCTGGCGCACGTCAGCTGCCCCAGCCTCGTCGTCCGCGGTCTGGACGGTGAGCTGGGCCGGGCCGAGGCCCAGGAGATGGTCCGGGTGCTGCCGCGCGGCGCCTACGCCGAAATACCCGACGCCGGGCACCTGTTGCCCTGGGAACAGCCCGAGGCGTGGCGCCGGGCCGTAGAACCGTTCCTGCACGCGGCCGTGCCGGGGTGAGGGGCGGCGGGAGCGCGGAAGTCCCCGCGCCCCGCCGCCGTTTCGAGCCAAGGGGGGCCCGGATTTCGGCCGACGTTACGATGCACTGCTCCGGTGCGCCGGTCACCCGCGGCGCGGTGTGACGCACACTGCCGCGCCCTCACCGACCGACGTGGAAGGCCACCCGATGGACCCCTTGCTTCCGGACGACCCGCAATCCCTAGGGCCGTACCGCCTGTTGGGCCGCATCGGCGCGGGTGGCATGGGCCGGGTCTACCTGGCGCGGTCGGCCGGCGGACGCACCGTCGCGGTCAAGGTCGTACGGCCCGACCTGGCCCAGGACACCGCGTTCCGCGGGCGGTTCCGGCAGGAGGTCGAGATAGCCCGCGCGGTGTCGGGCCGCTACACGGCACCCGTCGTCGACGCCGACACCGAGGCGGCGCTGCCCTGGCTCGCCACCGCCTTCGTCCTGGGCCCCTCGCTCACCGAAGTCATCGATGAACACGGCGCGTTGCCCGAACACAGCGTCCGCGCCCTGGGCGCAGGGCTCGCCGCCGCGCTCACCGACATCCACGCCGTCGGCCTCGTGCACCGCGACCTCAAGCCGTCCAACGTGCTGCTGGCGGCCGACGGCCCGCGGGTCATCGACTTCGGTATCGCACGCGCCGTCGACGGCGACCGCATGACGCAGACCGGCGTGGTCGTCGGCTCACCCGGCTACATACCGCCCGAGCAGGCCCTGGGACAGCCGGTCGGCACGGCGGGCGACATCTTCGCCCTCGGTGCGGTGCTCGCCTACGCCGCCACCGGCCGCACCGCGTACGGCGACACGACCCCGGCGGCGGTGCTCTACCAAGTCGTGCACGGCGAGCCGGACCTCACCGGAGTCCCCGGCCACCTCATCGACCTCGTGACCGCCTGCCTGCACCGCGACCCCGCGCAGCGCCCTACCCCCGCGCAGGTGCGGGAGGCGCTGGCCCCCGACGGCACCGGCGCCGCCTTCGCCAACTGGCTGCCGGGCGCCGTCTCTTCGACCATCGCCACGCACGCCGCCCGCATCCTCGACCTGGAAACCCCGGAGCACGGCACACCGGCACCGAGCCAGGGCGCCGCCCCGGCGGCACCGCCCGGATTCGGCTCGGCGCCGACGTATGTGTTCGGCGGGGGCGCGAGCGGGGGAACGGGATCGGGGGCGGGGGCGGGGCCGGGGGCGGGGCCGGGCACCGCCCCGGGCGCGTACGGCACCGCGGGCGGCGGGCACGGGCACGACGGCGGGCACGGCAGCGGCGCGCCGACCCCCGCCCTCCCCGCGTACGCGGCCACCGCCGTCGGCACCGGCAGCCCCACGGGCGACACCGCGGGCGGCGCCGCGCAGCCGTCCCGACGGCGCTTCTTCGGGCTCGCCGCAGCCGCCGCTGCCGGAGTGGCCGTCGTCGGCGGTGGCGGCGTGTGGGCACTGACCGCGAGGTCCGACGACCCGGCCAAGGGGCCGGGCAGCGCCCCGGCGGGCGACGCGCAGGCGGAGAAGTTCACCACCCCGCCGCCCGGCACGGCCCCCCAGGTGCTGTGGCACCGCACCGCCGAGACCGACAGCATCAGCAGCGACCTGCCGCTCCTCGCACACAACGGTCTGCTGCTCATCAGCGGCGACCCGCTCGTCGCCCGCCGCGCCACCGACGGCAAGGCCGTATGGACCCGCAAGGGCGTGGCCCCGGCCGGCGCCCCGCTCATCCTCGCCGACGGCAAACTCTTCCTCGTCAGCACGGAATACGACGGGGACGTCATCGGCCTCGACCCCGGCACCGGCAAGGAGGCATGGCGGAGCCGGCTCGGCGGCGACCTGACCGTCCAGCGCATCCTCGCCGCCGATCAGCAGCGGATCTACGTCATCGCGCAGGTGCGCACCGAGGACACCACCGTCCACCTCACCGCCATCGCCGCCATCAACATCCGCTCCCTGAAGGTGGATTGGAAGAAGCCGCGGGACAAGGGCACCCAGGACTACGACCTCGAAGGTGTCGTGGCGGGCGGCCGGCTCGTCTACACCGACGGGCGCAAGAACGTGACGGTGCGGGACGCCGCCGACGGCCGGCAGCTGTGGACCAGGAAGATCGGCGACGACATCGCCTGGCGCCCCGCCGTACACGCCCAGCGGATCTTCCTCGGCGGCGAACGGCTGCGGGCCGTACACCTCGCCAACGGCAAGGACGCCTGGTCGCTCTCCTCGGCCGGGCGGCTCAGCTTCTACCAGCCGATGGTGGTCGGCGGCGTGCTCTACGCCGGTGACCACAGTGGCGGGGTCTGGGCGGTGGACCCGGCGCGCGGCAAGAAGCTGTGGCTGTGCGAGGACGTCGGCGCGCGCCGCGCACCCACGGAGTTCGTGCGGGTCGGCGACACCCTCTACGGCGCTTCGTACGACGACGCCGGCGGCATTTTCGCGTTCAACCCCATGACCGGCAAGGCGCGTTGGCACTACAACGACGGCGCAGGGAACATGGAGCAGTGGCACGTCGTCGCATCCGGCAGGCGCCTGCTGGCCACCCATGGGGACGAGATCTACGGGCTGCCCGCGGTGTGAGGGCGGGCGCCGCGTGAGGGCGGGCGCCCGGCCTTCTCGTTCGTGGGCCGCGCGGCCTGCCGGGCCCGGAACCGGGTCCGGCAGGCGCGTCAGGGCTCGTTCAGGTAGGCGAGGACCGCGCGGACGCGGCGGTTGCTGTTGTCGTCGTCGGTGATGCCGAGCTTGCCGAACAGCGAGGTGGTGTACTTGCTGATGGCGCTTTCGCTGAGGAAGAGCCGCCGGCCGATGGCCTGGTTGGACAGCCCTTCGGCCATGAGGGCGAGCACGGAGTTCTCGCGTTCGGTGAGCTGCCCGAGCCGCCGGTTCGACGGTCCGCTGGAGAGCAGTTTGGCGATGACGGCCGGGTCCATGGCGGTCCCGCCACCAGCGACGCGTTCCAGTGCGTCGATGAACTGATCGGCGTGGAACACACTCTCCTTGAGGAGATAGCCGATGCCGCCGGCGCCGTCGGCCAGCAGCTCGCGGGCATAGAGCTGCTCGACGTGCTGAGAGAGGATCAGGACCGGCAGTCCCGGGAGTTGGCCGCGGGCGGCGAGCGCCGCGCGCAGTCCCTCGTCCGACTGCGTCGGCGGCATGCGGACGTCGACGAGGGACACGTCAGGCCGCCAGGTCAGCAGCGCGTCGAGGGTCTCGGGTCCGGTGGCCGCCGTCGCCACCACCTGGTGTCCGTACGCCTCGATGAGGCGGACCATCCCGTCCCGCAGGAGGTAGAGGTCTTCCGCTACAACGATGCGCATGGCACCACCATCTTCACGTGAGTCGGCCCGCCTGCCGGGCTGGTGACCTCCAGGGTGCCGTCGAAGACCGCGAGGCGGCGGCGCAGCCCCGCAAGTCCGCCACCGGCTCGCACGCAGGCCCCGCCCCGGCCGTCGTCCTCGATGTCGACGACGATGCCGGTGCCGTCCCGGGAGATGGCGATCCCCGCCCGGGTCGCCTGCGCGTGCTTGACCGCGTTGGTCACCAGTTCCGCGATGCCGAAGTACACGGCGGACTCGATCGGCGGGTCCACCCGCAGCTGAACATCGGCGCTGACCGTCACTTCGAGCGGGCTGTCCAGGGCAAAGGCGCGCACGGCGTCGATGAGTCCGCGCTCGTTCAGCACCGGGGGGTTGATGCCCTTGACCAGTTCGCGCAGCTCGGTCAGTGATGTGGCGGCGCCCGCCCGCGCCTCCCGCATCAGCGCCCTGGCCTGGTCGGGGTCGGTTTCCAGCAGCTTCTCCGCGGTCGCCAAGGAGAGCCCGAGCGCGACCAGGCGGGCCTGCGCTCCGTCGTGCAGGTCCCGCTCGATCCGGCGGATCTCGGCGGCCTGCGCGATCGTCGTGTCCGCGCGCTGGGCCGTCAGTTCGTCCACCCGGTCCGCCAGCGCCATCGCGGACGACGCGCCCAGGAAGCGGACGGCCACCGGCCCGGCGGACCGCCAGGCGTACGGGGCGCAGCCGAAGGACACGGCCAGGCAGAGCGCCCCGGCAAGACGCATGGAGAGCGTCGGCTGGGCGAACCCGATGACCGCCGCCACGACCCCGGCCGGCGGGACGGCCGCGAGCACGCCCACGGTGACCGGCGCGATCCCCGTGAACCGCAGATCACGCCACGTCGCGGGGTCGCTCCAGCGGAGCCGCCACCGCTGCTCCCGGTGGGCGTCCCGGCTGCTGCGCGAGTAGGAGAAACCGTTCCACCAGTACCCGGTGGACATCCGCACCACCGGCGGAGCCTGCCGGTATCCGGCGGGAATGACGGTGCCCTGCCACTTCGCGACGAGGGAACGGAACACCCGGCAGACCACACGGGACAGGGCGAACGTGCCCAGAGACGCCCACACGAACGTCGGTATGCACAACCACGGGTTTCCCAGCCACCGGACCGGCAGCGCCACGGCGGCGACCCACACGGCCGGGATCAGCATGCTGACGACCGCCAGCACGCACCCGCGCACGAATCCCACGCAGGCATCCGCGACCCACGACCTCATCTGTCGCATGACCCTTCCTTCTCCTTCATCACCCCGGCCCCTTGGCACTCGTGCCTTCCACGGTGCGCCGGTCCGGCCGGTCCTGCCGGTGCGCCGGTCCGGCCGGTCCTGCCGGTGCGCCGGTCCGGCCGGTCCTGCCGGTGCGCCGGTCCGGCCGGTCCTGCCGGTCCGGCCGGTACGGCTCGGTGAAACCACTTTGCACCGCTCCGAGCCCGCCACCCCACGGATCGGCTCAGTAGTGGGTCTGGCCCCACCACCCCGTACGTCCACGCCCATACCGCGCCGTCCACGGGATTCCTAACGTCGATGCCACACCGAAGATCACCAGGGATGAGAGAGACAGAGACATGGAAACCGTCAGCCACACCAAGACCGGGACCGACCACCTCAGCCGGCCGCACACCCAACGGGCCTTCGGCAAGGCGAAGATGCTCGTCGCGGTCTACGGCGCGCTCAGCGCCGCAGTCCTCATCACCGTCGCCGTCCTCGCGCTCACCGGGCACCCGGTGACCTCGTTCCTCTGGGGCCGGTCCGCCGGAGTGCTCGCGAGCGCCGCGGTGACCTACTGGCTGACCGTCCTCGCCGCACGGGGAGCGCGGTGGGCCTACCAGCGGGTGCGCATCATCTCGGTCGTCATGCCGCTCGCGATCGTTGCCGTGGACCTGATCCCCGGTATCTGCCCGGCGTGGTTCGCCGTGGCGCAGGCCACCTGCGCCCTCGCCCTCGCCGCAACTGCCTTCCTCGTCAACGGATCCATACTGCGTGCCGCCTTCGCCACGTCACGCTGACCCCTCGGTTCGTCGGGACCGGACGAGGGACCGCTCCGGCCGCGGGCGCACGCGCCGTCGGCCGCCGCTACCCCAACGTCCGGGTGAAGTCGCCGCGTTGGACCCGGGCGGTGAGGGAATCCTCCGTGGGCGCGGCGGCGAGCAGCGAGCCGTAGCCGGTGGCGGCCCAGAGGCTGCGGTCGGCGGGGGCCTCGAAGTACGGGACGGGGCGGCCGTCGGCGTGGTCCGTGAGGACCTCCGGGGCGCGGCGGGCCCGTACGGCGCGTATGCAGCCCTCGCAGGCGGCCACCCGCAGCTGTTCGCGGCGGCCGAGCGGGCGCCAGGGTATGCGGCGGGCTGCCGGGCCGTGCAGCGGGTGGAAGAAGCACAGCGGCAGCGGGTCCTGGTCGTGCGCGAGCGCCGCCCGGCCCTCGGCTATCAGCGCGAACACCCCGGCCAGGTCCGGCACGCCCCGCGAGCGGTCCAGCACCGTGCCGGCCGCCGCATAGGCGTCTAGGGCCCGCTCGATGGCCGTCGGCTCGCCCCGGGCGGCGCGCGCCTCCTCGCCGAGCCGCACCACTTCTTCGGCGGCGCGGTCCCGCAGTCCGGACTCGTCGGCACGGCGGGCCGCTGCGAACACCGAGCGCGGCAGCGCGAACGGCGTGGACAGGTCCCGCAGCCGGGAACGGCGCCGCAACAGCAGCCCGGCCGCGGCGATCAGCAGCAGCGGCCCGGCCACCAGGGTGAGTATCCGCGTGACGGGCGAACCGGAGGAACGGGCACCCGTGCCCTCCTTGCCGTCGGCAGGCGCGCCGGGGGAGTTGAGGTCGGCGATGGCCTTCTCGTACTCCTTCTCGCCGTCGCCCGCCTCGATGATGTCGATCGCGCGCTCGATCCGGCGGGCCGTGCCCGCGTGGTCCATGTCGTCCTGATGGAAGACCGCGGAGGCGGCCCGCTCGGCCTGATGCGCGCCGCTCGGCCACTCCTTGGCGGCGATGTCGTCGTGCAACTCGCCGAGCGTGATGATGATGGCCGGGTCGTTGCCCATCCGGTCGTGGACCACGTCGGCAAGCTGTCCGGGATCGCCGCCCCAGCTGTCCCCTTCGACCAGCGGCACCAGCACGACGCGGATCGGCAGCTTCGTGCCGCGGATCCGGGCGGCCAGCTTCTTCTGCTCGGCCGTGCCGACCGCCGACGCCAGTGACGGATCGACGTAGACGGGGGAGGTGCGCAGCGCCTCGGCGATCTTCTGCCCCGGACTCTCGGCGGCTGCCCCCGGGGCCGCCGCGCACCAGACGAGGGACGCCGACGCGACGGCGAGCGCGGCGGCGGTACGCAGCGGACGGCGCACGGCGGGCCGCACGCGGTGCGGGGCCGCGGGCCGCGCGGGGTGGTGGCGGGGGTCAGTGAACACCGAAGTACTCCCGTACATCGCGGGTGAGTTGATCGATTCCTGTGCCGTCGGCGAGCGCGGCCAGCGGCCCGGGGACGGCGGAATACGGGACATGGCCGGCCCGGCCCGCGTCCGGCGTGGGGCCCAGCCGCAGCACCTTCCCCGGGACGCCGCGGCACGCCGCGCACACCGGCAGCGAGCGGGCCCGGCCGCTGCCCGGCGGGCGTATCCGGCGGGTGCCGTGCGCGACGCCGTGCAGCGGGTTGCGGTGGCACAGCTGCTGCGGGGCGGCCGGACCCGCGACGGCCGCCCGGCCCGCCAGGGCCAGCGCGATGGCGCAGGCGAGGGAGGCCGGTGGGGCATCCGCGTCGATCCGGCCGTCGCTGTCGCCGTCGATCAGCAGGGCCGCGGCGTCCAGGCACTCCCACGCCTGGCGCCGGGACCGCTCGGGCAGCCCGGACACGGTCTCCAGCGCGGCGGTGAGAGCGTCGACCTCCTGCCTGGCGGTGCGCCGCAGCCACGCCGTCGAGGGTTCGTCGGGTGCATCGGGCGGCGTCGGCGCGCCGGGCGCCGCGGCGGAACCCGCGCGGCGCCCGACGCGGCGGACGATGACGCCGCCCGCCATCCGTCCCAGCGCCACCAGTCCGAGCACCGCGACCGCGAGGAGTGCGCCGATCAGCAGCCCGGGGCCGAAGTCCGTGGCGAACAGGCCGGGCAGCGCCTGCTCATCGACCGGGTCATCGGCGGGCTCCGGCGCATACGGCACGCTGCCCGCCTCGGCGGGCGGGGACTTGGCGACGTAGCCGAGCAGCTTGTCGAGCCGGGAGCCCAGGGCGTGGTCTTCGGACGAGGTGAAGGAGAGGTACTGCGGGCGCTTGTCGAGGTACGGGGTGCTGACCGGTGCGCCGTAGTTGGCGACGTCGATGGAGCCGGACAGCGGGTCGGCGACGACGAGCACGGCGTCCCGGCGCAGCCGGTCGTGCAGCGACTTGGCGAACAGCTCGGCGTCGCCGCCCGATTCGTCATCGGACAGGCTCGGGACCGCCGCGATCAGCACCGGGACGTGCAGTGCGACGAGATGCTCCCGCAGCCGGGCGCGCTCGGCGGTGCCGAGCACCGGTTCGCTCTCCGGATCGGTGTAGAGCGGGTCGCGGCGCAGCCCGGCGGCCACCCGGTCGGTGCGGGCCCTCATGTCGGCGGCGGTGGGGTGTGAACCGTCCCCGGATGTGCGCTCGTCGAAGACCTGCGATGCGGTGAAGGCGAGTGCGCCGGAGAGGGCGAGCGCCGCCAGCAGGAGTCCGGCGGTCGAGGCGCGGGCCCACCTGGCGGTCCGGCCGCGGTCCGGCTGCGTGGCGGGCGCCGGCCCGCGGCCCGGCCTGCCGTCCGCGGCGCCTGGTTTGCCGTCCGCGGCGCCCGGTTTGCGCAGGGTGACACCGGACGCGGCAGGTCCCCGTCCGCCGCGCGCCGCCGGGATCCGCTCCGCGGCGGCGGGCGTGTGGCGCAGCCGTCTCCTGCGGCGGACGTATCCCACCACGAGCAGGGCGGAGAGCGGGATTCCGGTGATCGCGATGCCCGAGACGAAGCTCTGGTTCCTGCGGTCGGTGAGGCCGATGTGCAGCTTCGGCGGCTCGGACGAGTCGTCGCCGCCGTACTCGGCGCGGGCGGCCACGTACCGCTCGTGGGCCTTCCCTGAGGCGAGCACGTCGACGAAGTAGTGGAAGGACTCGCGTGGCGTGGCGTCGTACGACAGGCCGTAGAGCGTCGCGCGGGCGGCGTCCTTGGCGCCGGGCAGATCGACGCCGTACGTCTGTACCTGCGGCATTCCGGGGCCGCTCACCACCACGTACAGGCCCGCGCGGCCCAGCCGGTCGTGCACCCCGGCGATGAACCCGGCGCCGTCGACGCTCAGCGCCGCGTCGGGCATCACCATGACGTACACGGGGACGCCCAGGCGTTTGGCCTGCGCGGCGAAATCGGGGGCGGTCGAGCGGGGGACCTCGCGAGGCATCTGGTCGCTGATGTAGACCGGGTTCTTCCGCAGCTGCCCGGCGACGTACGCGGTCCTGCCGGGCGGCGCGTCAGCGGAGGGTGTGACGGCCGCCGAGGCCCGCGCCTGGGCCCCGGCGGCAGGACCCGCGGCGTGGGCCGCACCGCCGGCCAACAGCACCGCCAGCCAGCCCATGACCAGCACACCCGCACATCGCCGCACGGCCCCCACCACCCCTCGTTCGGACACACATGACGCTACCGCCCGCGTCCGACACCCGCCCGAGCCTGTGGATAACTTCCCGGCAACGCCCCGCCGCCAGGCCGGATGCGCCCGCCGCCCCGGCCGGAACGGCTCAGCCCTTGCTGACCGCGGCCAGGATCTCCGGCAGCCGCCTGACCACCCGGGGAGCCGCCACCCGCAGCCCCAACTGCGCGGCCCCCACGCCGTAGAGCGCACCGATCGGCAGCAGCACCCACAACAGGTCGTGCTTCCCCGCGACGTGCAGCCAGATGGTCAGTGCCAGCAGCGGCAGGCTCAGGACCGTGCCCACCAGCACGCCGCCGAACAGGCTGAACCACGCGATGGACGCCTGCCCCGGCGCGACGCTCTTGTTGCCTTCGGACGGAATGGAGTACGGGAACAGCGCCGATGAGAGCGCGCCCGTCGCCACCAGCGCGCCCAGCAGGGCCAGCGACAGGCCGTAGACCTCCAGGAAGGAGGACCAGTCGTCGAGGAACGCCGCGGTGCCGATCACGACCAGCGTCACGTACGGCGTCGCCACCAGGCTCAACGCGAGGGCGCGCGCCCGCAGTTCCAAATAGGCGTCCCGCGGCGTGGCGATGGCCGACGCGACCATCCAGAACGCCGAGGTGTCCTGCCCGAACTGGTTGTACATCTGCATGCCGAGCAGCGCGGACGCCGAGAACGCGGTGTAGATCGAGCCGTTCCCCTGCACCGAATACACCACGGGCACCAGCAGACCCACGCCGATCGATGTCGCCCAGGACATCTTCGACTTGGGATCGCGCCACGCGTAGCGCAGCGTCCGCAGCATGACCGTGCCCGTACGGCCGCCCGGAAGCAGCCGGGCAGGTCCGCGCACCTTGCCGTCCGAAACCCGCCCGCTGTCCTTCTCCACGGCCTGGAGGGTCGACGAATCGGGGGACGTCATCAGGGTGGTCAGGGTCCGCTGCCACCACCACAGGAGCAGCACCAGCGCCAGCACCGTCAGCGCGAGCCCCGCCGCCGCCCGGCCGTACGCCCCGTGCCCGGCGTCCTCGACGGCGCTCACCGCCGAGGCCGGCGGCACCCAGCGCAGCACGTCGCCCAGCGGCTCCAGTACGGACAGCCCGTCCGGACTCCCCAGCTTCTGGGCGGCGATGTTGACACCCTGGCCGCCGATCGCGATGAACAGGCCGCTCAGCACGGCGAGATCGCGGCCCCTGCGGCTGGTCAGCAGCCGCACCGATGCCGTCGCGACGGCCCGCGCCAGCGCGACGCACACCAGCACCACCAGGGCCACGGCGAGCACCGCGACGACCGCGGCGACCGTGCCGTCGGCCACCGCAACGGCCGCACCCGCCGTCAGCGCGAGGGTGACGAACGGGCCGATACCGACCAGCGAAGCCGTCAGCAGCGAGACGATCAGCGGCCGGGGCCGCAGCGGCAGCATCACAAGACGCGTCGGGTCCAGCGTCTCGTCACCGGAAGGGAAGAACAGCGGCATGACCGCCCACCCCAGGGTGAGGATCCCGGTGAGCAGCACGGCCAGCGCGCCGACGTGCGCATTGCCGCGCAGCGCGACAAGACCCACCACCACGGCCGCCGCGAACAGCAGGCCGACCACGATGGACGCGATGTAGGCGGCGGTACGGCCGGGCGACTGCCGCAGGCCGTTGCGCAGCAGGGACAGCTTCAGCCGGACGAACAGCGGCGTGAGCGCCGGTCCTCCGGTCAGGGATTCGGTGCTCATCGGGCGCCGCCACCCAGCCAGTCGAGGTTCTGCCCGGCACGCCTGCGGCCGGCGCCGACCAGTTCGAGGAACGCCTCCTGGAGCGAGGGGGCTTCGCCGCGTACCTCGGCGAGCGTGCCCTGCGCCCGGATGCGTCCGGCGGCGATCACCGCCACCCAGTCGCACAGCGACTCGACCAGCTCCATCACATGGCTGGAGAAGATCACCGTCGCCCCGGATGAGGTGTAGCGCTCCAGGACGCCGCGGATGGTCTGCGCCGACACCGGGTCGACACCCTCGAACGGCTCGTCGAGGAAGAGGATCTCGGGGTTGTGCAGCAGCGCGGCGGCCAGCCCGATCTTCTTGCGCATACCGGTCGAGTAGTCGACGACCAGCTTGTTCTGCGAGCCGGAGAGATCGAGTACGTCAAGGAGCTGGGCCGCACGCTTGTCGACCTCGTCGCCGGGCAGCCCCCGCAACCGCCCGATGTAGCCAAGGAGTTCGCGCCCCGACAGCCGCTCGAAGAGCCGCAGCCCCTCGGGCAGCACCCCGATCCGGGACTTGACCGCCACCGGGTCCTGCCAGACGTCGTGCCCGCCGATCTCGACCTGCCCGGAATCCGGCCGCAGCAGCCCTGTCACCATCGACAACGTCGTGGTCTTGCCGGCGCCGTTGGGCCCGACGAGCCCGATGAACCGGCCGGCCGGCAGCGTCAGATCGATGCCGGCGACGGCGACCTGGGTGCCGAACCGCTTCGTGAGGCCCTGGATCCGTACGGCGGGCGGCGCGGTCGTGCCGCCACCGGTTCGCCCCGCCGCACCACTTGGCGCCGCACCGGCCCGTCCCCCGTCGCCCTCGGCCCGCCCCGTGTTCTGCTCCGGCTCGTTCGTCACCGGCCCCGCCCTTCGACGTCCCCGCAGGGGCCGTACGTGCCCCCGTCGGCGTCCCACGATACGGGCGGGGTGGTGCTCGGGCCGGGGAGCCTGCGCCCGCAGCTACAGGTGGACGGGGGCGCTGTCAGGGGCTCAGCGGGCCGGGCCGGCCGACCCGTCGCGCGAGCACGCGTAGGCGAGCTGGCTGATCAGCTCCTCGGCGTCCGGCAGCCAGCGGTTGGCCGATGTGGGGCGCCGCGCCCACTGGACCGCGCCGTGCGCCCCGATACGGGTCGGCGGCGCCGCGATGTACTCGCCCTCGCCGCGGCAGATCAGATCCAGCGTGGCCGGCTGGCGGCCCAGGCCACGGATCAGCGAGTGCACCTTCGTCCCGGCACCGGGAAGGACGAGGAAGAGCATCCGGCGCCCCGGGGTGCGGGTCACCGGGCCCAGCGGCACGTCCATCCGTTCCATCCGGGCCAGCGCCAGGCAGCCCGCGGTCTCCGGCACGTCGAGCGCCTCGAACGAACGGCCCGTCGGCAGCAGGATCGACGCCCGCGGCTCCTTCGCCCACATCCGGCGGACGGCGGGAGCGCTGCCGCTGGCCTGGCCCGCCCAGTCGGCGGCGACGGGGTGCGCGCCGGGCGCCGCGCAGTCGGTGGCCCCGCACGAGCACCGCAGCGACCGGCCGTTGTCCTCCAGCCAGGCACCGGCGAACACGTCCCAATGCCGGTCCTCCGCGTACCGCGCCGCGATGTCGGGCAGCTGCTCGCCGCGCTGCGTCGGGATCTGTACGGCTTCGGTGACTCCGATGGTCTTGTTCACACCGGGGTCAACTCTCCTTGACGCCAAGGGTTACGGCGAAACGTGCTCCTCCCGGCGCATCGTCTGTGCACGTGGGGCGCATGGGAGCACCGGTGGGGGCGCGTATGCGGGAGTGACACCGGAAGCGGGTAGCCACCCGCGTGCCGGGCGGAGGGGCCGCCCGGCGGCAGCCGCGCCGTGCACCAGGGCCGCACCCAGGGCGCCGCGGCGGCGTCGAAATCCCGCAACACCGCGCGCCACCACCTCTTTTCATCGTTCACCACCGCGGCAGGTACGCGAGCCGGCACCGAGCGAGCACCTCGCGCGGGATGCGGCAGGGGCAGGGGAGCCCCGTACATCCCGGGCATCGCTCGCATCACACTTATCGCTCGTATCCGGTGTGTCTCGGATATCCGGGATATCTGTGGGGAATTGATCGGGGTCAATGGCGTTCGACGGTGAACGCGCAGCAGCAACAGGGGGTACAGCATGGCCGCAAGGCCACTCGTCGCGCGGCAGCCCAATGAGAGGCTGCAGGCGCTCATCCAGGAAGCCGCCTGCTCCAACGCCGGGCTCGCCCGCCGCGTCAACATGTGCGGCGCCGAACACGGCCTCGACCTGAGGTACGACAAGACCTCGGTGGCCCGTTGGCTGCGCGGACAGCAGCCGCGCGGCCGGGCCCCGGCCATCATCGCCGAGTCGCTGGGCCGCAAGCTCGGCCGCACGGTCACCATCGACGAGATCGGGATGGCGGACGGCAAGAACCTGGCGTCCGGTGTGGGGCTCCAGTTCTCGCCGACCGTGGTCGGCGCGATCGAGCAGGTCTGCGAACTGTGGCGCAGCGATGTCGGCCGCCGCGACTTCCTCAGCGGCTCGACGGTCGCGGCGTCCGCGCTCGTGGAACCCAGCCGTGACTGGCTGATCAGCGGTGCGGACGCCCAGGTCGCCCGCAGCGCGGGGGCACGGGTCGGGCTCGCCGACGTCGAAGCGGTACGCGCCATGACCACGGCGCTCGGCGAACTCGACCACCAATTCGGCAGCGGACACGTCAGGCCGGTCGTCGTCCACTACCTCAACAGCGTGGTGTCAGGACTGCTCGCCGGTTCGTACCGGGAATCCGTCGGACGCGAACTGTTCGCCGCCGTCGCGCGGTTGACGGAACTGGCCGGCTACATGGCCGTCGACACCGGCCAGGCCGGGCTCGCCCAGCGCTACTACATCCAGGCGCTGCGCCTGGCGCAGGCGGCGGGCGACCGCGGCTACGGCGGCTACGTGCTGGCCGCGAGCATGAGCCACCTCGCCGCGTCACTGGGCAACCCGCGGGAGATCTCCCAGCTCGCGCGGGCCGCTCAGGAAGGCGCGCGCGGGCAGGTCACGCCGCGCGCCGAGGCGATGTTCTGCGCCGCGGAGGCGCGCGGGCACGCGCTGATGGGGGACGGCCGGGCTTTCCAGGCGGTCGCCGCGCACGCGCTGACCGCGATGGAATGCGCCGAAGGAAAACCCGACTCCGGGGACGATCCGGACTGGATCCGGCATTTCGCCCCGGCGTATCTGGCCGATGAACTCGCCCACTGCCACCGCGACCTGGGCCAGGCCGCCGCGGCAGGCGCCCGCGCGCAGGAGGCGCTGGACGGGCATCCGCCGGGCCGGGCCCGCCGCCGCGCCATCGGACTCGTCCTGCTGGCCGGCTCCCAGGTGCAGCAACGCGAGGTCGAGCTGGCCTGCCAAACGGCCACCCGGGCCGTCGAGTTGCTCGGCGGGCTGCGCTCGCACCGCGGCACGGAGTACCTCGACGAGTTCCAGCAGCGGCTCGAACCGTACCGGGACGAGCCGGTGGTGAGGGAATTCGGCGCCCGGCTGGAGCTGCGCGCGGTGGCATGACACGGGGCGGGCCGGGGCCGGGCGGTACCGCCCGGGGCCCGGCCGCCCGTTCCCACCACGCGAGCCGGGCCCGTGACGCCCCGGGCGGGCGGGGTGGTGACCAGGGGACGTGGTCGAACGTTGCTGCGACCCGGTAGCGTGAGCCGACGATTCCGTAGGTCAGCAGAGGGTAGGAGTCCCGGTGACGCAGAGCGGACAGGGTCACGACCCGCAGGATTCTGCGGCCGGTCCCGCGCGAGAGGGTGTGGTGCTGCCCGCCAACGGTGAGCCGTGGGTGCCGTCCCCGCAGGCCGCACCGCCGGCCGGCCAGCCCTGGGGCCAGCCTTGGGGCCCCGACCAGCAGGCCCCCCAGCAGCCGTACGGCCAGGGGCAGGCCCAGGATCACGGCCAGTCCCAGGGATACGGCCAGGACTACGGCCGGGCGCCGCAGCCGCAGCAGCCGTACCAGCAGCCGCAGCAGCCCCAGCAGGGCATGGCCTTCCCCTCGTTGCAGGCGGACCCGCCGCCCCTGCCGCCCGCCATGCCGCCGCAGGCCCCGATGCAGCCCCAGGCGCCCGGGACGCAGATACCCCCGCAGCCCGCCGCCCCGATGCCGCCCGCCGCGGGCGACGCCGAGGCGACCGCCCTGATACCTCCCTTCGGGACGCAGGGGATGCCCGCGCAGGGCGGCCCAGGCGCGGCCCCGTCCGGTGCGCTGCCGCCCGAGGGGCAGTCACTCGGCGGACAGCAGAGTTTCGGCGGACAACAGGGTTACGGACAGCAGCCGCCGCAGCCCTACGGACAGCAGCCGTACGCCCCGCAACAGCCGTACGGACAGCCGCAACAGCTTCAGCAGCCGCACGCGGCGCAGCAGCCGCCGTCGGGCCAGTTGGAGAAGGCCGCCCCGCAGCCCGCCGCCCCGATGCCGCCCGCCACGGGCGACGCCGATGCGACCGCCCTCATCCCGCCCGTCGGCGCGCACGGCGGCCCGCCCGGCGCCGCGCCGCTGCCGCCCGAGAACTCCGCGCGGCCCGAAACCCCCGGCGAATCCACGCAGATGCTGCGGAGCGTCAAGCCGCCCAAGAACCGCGTGACCGGCCACGGGCAGCAGCCCCCGCAGCCGCCGGCCGGTGCGCCGGACGGCTCCGAGGCGACGCAGCTGATCCCGCCGGTCGGCCCCGGCGCCCCGCCGCCCGCCGCGCCCTTCGGCGCACCGCCCGGAGCCCCGGCCGACCGCCCGACACCCGCCGAGTTCGACGGGCTCTTCCGCACGGATTCCGGCACCGCGGGCCGTCCGGGTGACGTACCGGACGCCACCGCCCAGCTGCCGCGCTTCGACGACCAGGCCCCGCCGCCGTACGGCCGGCCGGGCCCCGGGCAGCAGGGATACGCGCCGCAGAACTTCCCCCCGCAGGGCGGCGGTTACGAGCCGCAGCCCTCGTATGACGACGACGGGTCGGGCGGGCGGCGCAAGCGGCTGGCCCCGGTCGCGATCGTGGGCATCATCGTCGTCGTGCTGGCGGGCGCCGGGCTCGGCGTCGGCTGGGCGCTCAGCGGCGGCGACAGCGCCGAGGCCGCGAAGAAGAAGGACACCGGCGGCTCGTCCGAGCAGGCACCCGAGGAGAAGCCGGAGCCGAAGCCGACCGTCGACCCGGCGCAGGAACAGGCCAAGAAGCTCGACGCGCTGCTCGGCGACAGCAACAACAGCCGCTCCGCCGTGGTCAACGCGGTCCAGAGCATCCGCGGCTGCGACAAGCTCGGCGAGTCGGCCAAGGCCCTGAAGTCCGCGGCGGCCCAGCGCAACGACCTGGTCACCCGGCTCCAGCAGCTGCCCGTCGACAAGATCCCGCAGCACGCGGAGCTGACCGCGGCGCTGACCTCCGCGTGGAAGTCGTCCGCCGCAGCCGACAACCACTACGCGGCCTGGGCCGGTCAGGTCGGCGGCAAGAAGGGCTGCCACAAGGGCCACGCCCGTAACACCAAGCAGACCGCGCAGGCCACCGCGGCCAGTGGCACCGCGACCAAGTCCAAGGAGCAGGCGGCCAAGATCTGGAACCCGATCGCGCAGAAGTACGGGCTGACGGCGCGCAAGCCCGGCGATCTCTGATCCGGCGGCAGGACGCGCCGCCCGCCCGCTGCCTCAGAGGTCGGTGCGGCGCCGCTCCAGCGTCCTGGTGACGTTCACGAACCCGTCGGACGCGGCGAGCACCTGCCCGTCCGCCACGGTCTGGTACGTCACCATGCCGTTCACGATGCGCGGGAAGTCCTGGACGGCGAGCATGTCGTCGGCCTGCCAGCGCAGCTTCGGGGTCAGCCCGCCGGTGTCGATGGCGTGGTCGCCGCGGTCCAGCAGCTTCTGGAGCGCGGGCGAGGTGATCTCCTCGATGCCCTTCGCGTCCAGCTGCTCCACCAGGGAGCGCAGCACGGTGTAGGCGATCCAGGTCGTCTGGACACCCTGGTCGGCCGGGTCGATGCGGTTGTCGCCGAAGGCGTGGTCGTTGATGACCTTGCGCATCGGATTCCAGCGCGGGTCACTGGCGACCGGGTACCAGCCGGTGAGGTACGCGCCCTCCAACGGCCCCGACCTGCCGCCCGTACGGTTCACCAGCGACTGCCCGACGCTGCCCAGCACGGAGGCGACGTGCACCTGGGGGCGCTCCTCCTGGAGCCGCCTGAAGGAGTCGAAGAAGGCGTCGGTGTGGTCGCCGAGCGAGGCCGTCACGCAGGAGCCGGGCGCTTCGCCGCCGTTCCGCGCGGTGCCGTACACGGCCGGGTCGGCGCCGACGTCGTCCAGTGCCCGCCGCACCTCGGTGGCGTAGTCCGTGCCGTCCTCGGGCGCTCGTATGTCGGTGACCGGGGCGCGGTGGCCCTGCTGGAGGCCGGAGTTGAGGAGTGAGGGCATCTGGTCGCCCTGGATGGTGTCGGGCCGCACCAGGGCGACGCGTTCGCAGTTGCTCGCCAACTGGCGGCCGTTCCCGGCGAGCAGCGACGCCTGGCCGCCGTTGACGGGATAGGACAGCGGGCTCTCGAACTCCTCGTCCGACGCGCCGTAGCCGCCGATGAACGGGATGCCCTTGACCTCCAGGGGCGAGATGAAGGAGCGGCCGAACTGGCTGTAGGAACCCACGACGGCGACCGCGCCCCGGTCGACCGCGCGCTGCGCGCACCGGGTGGCGCCCGCCGAGTCGTTGCCGTCGTTGCAGGTGAGCACCTTCAGCGGGTGGCCGGCGATGCCGCCGTCGGCGTTGACCCAGCGCGCATACGTCTGCGCCATGGCCGGCATGCCGGGCATGTTGGTGGTGTCGGTGCCCTCGGGCGCCCAGGTCATCACCGTGACCGGCTCCTTCTCCCCGGACGCCCCCGAAGCGCCGGGGAGGGAGCCGCAGCCCGAGAGCAGCGACGCGATGACCGCCGTGCACGCCACCATCGAGGCGCGGGCCGCGGAGGAGGTGTGCGGGGAGGGGCGGGGGGAAGGGCGTCGCCGTCCGGTCATGTAGCGGGAGCCTTCCGGCCCGCCCGGAACGCCTGAGTGACGTCGGGTCAACGGACGGTGACGTCGAGGTGAACTCCGGGGGGATGCGCATGATCCACTGCGCGGAACGTACGATCGAATACTGTGCAAGGTTCGGAGAAGTCTTCCCGTCGCGGCCGTCGCTCGACCACCATGGGCGCCATGCCACTCAACGACATGCCGTGGTGGCGCTGGCGCAGCAATGTGCGCTCCGCGCTGCACATGCTCTCCGACCCCGTTTTCCAGCGCGAGACCTGGCTGGCGGGCCGCCCGGGGTACGGAGACGTCACCGACGCCGTCTACCGGCTCGTCGAGGACACCTGGCTGGACAACTGGTCGGCGGACAAATACGTCGGCACGATCTTCCGGGACACCCAGGAAGCGGCCCTGGTGGACGTCGCCGTGCTGCGGGTGCTGCGGATCATGCACCAGGTGGGGCCGGACGCGCCGGTCACCGCGTACGTCGAGCACCACGCCTGGCCCGAGGCGGTACGCGCGGCCCGCGAGGCGCATGTCCGGCTGGCCGCGGTCGACGGTGACGATCCGGACGCGCCGCCGCACTCGCTTGAGGTGCTGGCCCTGATGACCCACGGAGCCGGCGCCCCGGCCTGAGCAGCCGCCCGGGTGTGCGACCCTATGAGGTCATGAGCGAGTCGCAGTCCACCACACCCGGTACCGGCGGTCCCCACGATCGGGACGGCTTGATCCACCAGTACGTCCTCACGCTGTCCTGCCCCGACAAAATCGGCATCGTGCACGCCGTCTCCAGCTACCTGTTCATGACGGGCTGCAACATCGAGGACAGTCAGCAGTTCGGTGATCGCGACACCGGCCTGTTCTTCATGCGGGTGCACTTCAGCGGGGACGCACAGACCGACGTCGAGAAGCTGCGCGCCAGCTTCGCCGCGGTGGGCGACTCCTTCCGGATGGACTGGCAGATCCACCGGGCCGAGGAGAAGATGCGCATCGTCCTGATGGTGTCCAAGTTCGGGCACTGCCTGAACGACCTGCTCTTCCGCTCCCGGATCGGGGCGCTGCCGGTCGAGATCGCCGCGGTGGTCTCCAACCACACGGAATTCGCCGAGCTGGTCGGCTCGTACGGCATCCCGTTCCGCCACATTCCGGTCACCAAGGCCACCAAGGCGGAGGCCGAGGGTGAGCTGCTGGAGCTGGTCCGCGAGGAGCGGATCGAGCTGGTCGTGCTCGCCCGCTACATGCAGGTGCTCTCCGACGACCTGTGCCAGGCGCTGTCCGGCCGGATCATCAACATCCACCACTCCTTCCTCCCGAGCTTCAAGGGCGCCAGGCCGTACCACCAGGCGCACGCCCGCGGTGTGAAGCTCATCGGTGCCACGGCCCATTACGTGACGGCCGACCTCGACGAGGGCCCGATCATCGAGCAGGAGGTCGAGCGGGTCGGCCACGGCGTCACCCCCGACCAGCTCGTGGCGATCGGCCGCGACGTCGAGTGCCAGGCGCTGGCCCGCGCGGTGAAGTGGCACAGCGAGCACCGGGTGCTGCTCAACGGCACCCGCACGGTCGTCTTCGCGTAGGTCCTGGGCGGGCCCGACCGCCGTCCCGCCGGGGTGCGGCGGGACGGCGTTTCCGGCTCAGAGCCGGGAGAGTGACGCGGTCGCGAAGAGCACGTCCCGGATGGCCTCGCGCTCGCCGTACTGGCCTGCCGCCGCCTCATCCGGGGAGATGTGGCCGGCCGCCAGCTGGCAGAACTCGGAGCCGTCCAGCGCGATATGGGCGACGGTGCGGTCCGGCGTGCCCAGCGCGGCGGGGGAGTCCAGCGCTATGTACCAGTGCCCGCCACCGTCACCCTCGACCTCCAGATGGAGCGTGCGGCCCGGGGCGCCCGCCTCGACCAGCCGCTGCGGCGGCGCCGCGAGACCGGCGCGTCTGCGGTCGGCCAGCGCGCTGGGCAGCAGCCGGGCCGCGAGGTCGACGAGGTGGTGCAGATGCCCGGCGGCCGGGGTCCGGTACGGATAGTCCACCGCCTCCGCGATGTCGCCCGCGTGCACCCAGCACTCGAAGGCGCGGTCCAGGAACGCGTCCCGCAGCGGCAGCCCGAACTCGCCGTAGGAGACGGCCAGTTCACTCGCCCTGCGGCCGACGAAGGACGCCGTTCTGATCAGGGCGTGACTCTGCTCGCGCCAGGGCTCGCGGGTCTCCTGCGGGGCGGGACGCCCGTCCGTCGTCCGCCAGAGGGTCTGCGTGCGGTCGGCGGGCCCCGCCCTGCCCGGAGGGGCGGCGGCGCCGAGCGGGTCGGCGAGACCGAGCGCCGTGGCGACCATGCCGTCGACCGCCATCAGATGCCCGATCACCCCGGCGACCGTGGTCTCGCGGGCCGCCGGCCGCTCGCCGTCGAACCAGCGCAGCCGCACCGGCGCCCGCCACTCGGCCTCGCCCATGTCCCGCAACAGCGCGTCGAGTTTGGCGGTCTCCGCGTCGTACGGAGCCGCCCACTCGGGGACGGGTATACGGGCCGGGCGGCGGCCCAGGCAGCCTTCCAGGACCCGCGAGCGCAGCAGCGGATCGAGGTCGAGGTTGTCGGCGGGATGCAGCAGGCCGACGGCGTTGCGCAGCCGCAGCGCCTCGTCGGCGCAGGAGGCGCAGTCCGTCAGATGGGCCTCGACCGCGGTGGTCTCCTCGGCCGAGCAGGCGGCCAGTGCCCAGGCGCCGAGCAGCGATTTCAGTACCCGGTGCGGCAATTCGGACTCCACGGGCGCGGTGTCGGGCTGCTGCGGGTGCCCGCTCCCGGGCCCGGCCGCATCGTCCTGCGGGCGGGCGGCACCGCCGGGCTTCCCGAGGGTGTCGCCCCACGGCCCGGCGGTTCCTGGCCGCGCCGCAGCGTCCGCGGCACCGGGAGCGGCACCGGACGCGGGCGGCACGTCGGGCAGCGGGCCGCGGTCCTCGGCCGCCGTGCGGGGTGCCGGTATCCGGGGTCTGGCGGCCGGTCCCGGTGCGCCGCGGCCCCCGGAGGGGTACGGGCGGCCGGGTGCGCCGGGCCGGCGCGGGGCGTGCGTCTCGCGGCCGTCGTGCGTCTCGTGGTCGTCGCCGGTCTCACGGGTGTCCTCACGCGCCTCGCCGGGATGCGCGCCGTCCGGCTCCTGCCGGCCGTAGCTTGCGCGCTCCTCCGGGTCGTAGCCGTCGTACTCCTCCGGGCCGTTCAAAGCGACCGTCCGGGGTCGGCGCCGGGTGGCGGGGCGCTGCCGGGCCCGGTGCACGGTGCCGTCTGGGAACGGCACGGCGTGGTGCGGCTCTGCGGCGGCTGGGAGGGGCGGGACGACGGGGAGGGCAGGGAGGCGCGCGACGGCCCCGGCGGGACCGCCTGGTGGTTGTGGGCCGTCGACAGCAGTTGCAGGCCGAGCCGGAGCCTGCGCCGCGCCTCGTCCTCCGTGACGCCGAGGTCGGCCGCGGTCTGGCGGTAGTTCCTGCGCTGGAAGTAGGCCAGCTCCAGGGCGTCGCGCAGCGGCGCGGGCATGGACGTGACGATGTAGTCGGCGCGGGCGGCCGTGGAGGCTTCGCGGATCTTCTGCTCTATCTCTGCAGGTGCGGGGGCGTCGGCACCGCCGTCGCGGGCCGTCTCGGCCTCGGCCTGCCGTAGCCGGAGCACGGCTTGGTGCTGGGTGAGTGTGGCGACCCAGGAGCGCAGCGAGCCCTGCTTGGGGTCGTAGGAGTCGGGATGCTCCCAGATGTAGCCGAAGACCTCGCGGGTGATGCGGTCGGCGGCGTCCTCGTCGGCCAGGACGCGGTGGGCGAGGCTGTGCACCAGAGAGGCGAAGCGGTCGTACAGCTCGCCGAGCGCAGCCGCCTCACCGCGAGCGAGCCGCTGTTGCATCCGCCTGTCCCAGCGCGGCGGTGCGTCCTTTCCCATCGGACCCCCTCCCTGTCGGTCACCGCAGTTGCTGCCGTCACGCGGCCGACTCCGCTCCCGCGCGGTCAACCGTGTCCCAGCCGTGCCATCGAATGTAGTCCGAGGGTCCGACAACGCATGCTCCTTTACGGCAAACCCCTCCGGCGGACGGGCGCTGATGGTAAGGGAGTCGTCACTTTGTGGTGGTAATTCCCGTTCCCCGGAGAGCGAAGCGGATCGTTCCTGTCGCAATTGAGTAATGCGTTACCCGGGTGTGACCGAAATCTGGCGAAGGGTGACCCGGCCCTGGGCATAGCCTTACGGGAGAACGGCCCAGTGCGCCCGGCACCCGCAGTGTTTCAGGGCAGAGAGGCCGGGCAGTCGAGCCGGGGAAGGGTGAGTTCCGGATACATCCGGGGGCATCCGGTCCGAAAGCGAGCGAAAGGCTTCGAGCGCGTGTCGTTGAAGGTCGCAGAAGACGAACAGGGCCGGTGGGCCGTACTCCAAGTGTCCGGCGAAATGGACCTGGTCACCTCGCCCGCGGTGCGCCAGCACGTGCACGACGCGGTGGCCGATGGCCGGCGCAGCGTCGTGCTCGACCTCTCCGACGTGCGGTTCTGCGACTCCAGCGGGGTCGGCGTGCTGATCGCCGCGCGCCGCCTGATGCGGTCGTGCCAGGGCCGGCTGCGGCTGATCCTCCCCGCCCAGGGCGCCGTCGACGGTTCCCACGTCAACCGTGTGCTCGCCGCGCTCGGCGTCCGCCGGCTCTTCGAGGTCTACCCCGACCTGCACACCGCCGTGGACGAGACCGCCGCACCGCTCTCCGCCTGACCCGCAGGCCAGGACCCCGCAGCCGGATTCACCCCGGCCCGTACGGGAATTCCGCCCGTACGACGAAGCCGCCCTCGGACGTGTGCCGCGTCTCCAGCGTGCCGCCGAGGCTCTGCGCCCGCTCGCGCAGCCCCACCAGACCGTGCCCGCCCCCGGGCAGTGCGGGTGCCGTCGCCGTCTCGTCCGGCGGCCCGTTACGGATCTCCACCCGCAGACCACAGGGCCCCGGACCGTCCGCCGCACCTGCCCCCTCCGGGCCCGCGCCCTCCACCGGATCCACCCGCACCCGCACCCGTGCCCCCGGCGCGTGCTTGCGGACGTTCGTCAGCGCCTCCTGGACCGTCCGGAACGCCGCCCGTTCCACCGTCTTCGCACCGTGCGCACCACCCGAACCCGCCACCACACCGCCCTCGTACGTCACCGCAAGACCGCTCATCTCGATCAGCCGCGGCAGTTCGGCGAGATCGGGCTGCGGCGCAGGCCCGCCGGTCTCCTCCGTGCCGCCCGCCGCCCGCAGCACACCCACCATGTGCCGCAGCTCCTCCAGGGTGCGCACGGACAGTTCCCTTATCGTCCTGGCGCCCGCGCGGGCCGCCTCGTCCCCGGTGCTGACCTGCACGGCGCCCGCCTGGAGACTGATCAGGCTGACCTGGTGGGCCACCACGTCGTGCATCTCACGGGCCAGCCTGGCGCGCTCGGTCGCCTGCACCCGGTCGGCCAGCAGCCGGTCCTCGCGGCGCAGGCTGCGGGTCAGGTCCTCGACCCGCACGGCCAGTTCACGGCGGGTGCGGACCAGCAGTCCCAGCGCGATCGGCGCCGCGCAGGTGACGCAGGCGTCGATCAGCACCAGCGTGTTCTCGCGGTACGCGGTCGGTTCGAGGTCCGACATCGGATACGGGAAGAAGTGCGCCGCGATCAGCAGCGCCGCACAGATGCCGAGCCGCACCCGGCCGGGCCGGCGCGCGGCGAGCGTGTAGAGGGCGATCATCGGCGCGAACCAGATGTAGCCGATGTAGAGCCCGGGGAGCGTGAAGAGGAACACCAGCAGCGGGAAGCGGCGGCGCAGCAGTAGCGCGGTTGCCGCGACCAGCGAAACGGCCAGTTCCAGGAGGAGTTCGAGGCCGTTGACGAGCAGCGCGTCGACGACGGCGAGCAGCATCGGGACCGCCACCGGGACGGTACGCCGCAGCCACCGCGCCGCCCGTCCCGTGCCGTTCAGCCGCGGCCAGGGCGCGGCCTCGGAAGCCCCCGGTTCCGCCATCGTCAGCACGTCCCTCGGGGTATCCCGGAGACCAGCCCGGCGCGGTCGGCGACGATCGCGGCCTGGATGCGGTTGATCCCGCCCAACTTCGCGAGCAGCGCCCGGACATGGTCCTTGACCGTGCTGGGCGCCAGCCCGATCCGGTCCGCGATCCGGGCGTTGCCGAGCCCCTCGCCGAGCAGCGCGAGCACCTCCGACTCCCGTGGCGTCAGCGCGCGCACGGCCTGCGCGGCGGCCACCTGGTCCTCGGCGGTCAGATAGCCGCCGATCACCGCGCGGGTCACGCCGGGATCCAGCACGCTGCCGCCCGCCGCCAGGGTGCGCACGGCCCGTACCAGCTGCTCCGGATCGGAGTCCTTGAGCAGGAAGCCGTCCGCGCCCTCGCGCAGCGCCGCGGTCAGGTACTCCTGGGCGTCGAAGGTGGTCAGCATCGCGACGGCCGGGGGCGCTTCGGCCGCGCGCAGCCGGCGCAGCACGGTCAGGCCGTCCACGTCCGGCATCCGGATGTCGAGCAGGACGACTTCGGCCCCGCTGCTGCGCACCGTCCCGACGGCGTCGGCGCCGCTGCAGTCCGCGACCATCTCGATGTCCGGGGCGGTCCCCAGAATCATCCGCAGCCCGGACCTGACGAGCCGCTCATCGTCCACCACAGCGACACGGATCACCGGCCGCCCCTTTCTCATCGCACTGTTCCGAGGCGAGCGGAGCCACCCTGCCCCGCCCGTCTCCGCCCGCATCCCGGCACCGGCCCGCCATCCGGCGGCCCCGCACCCCCGCCGACCGGCGGGGGTGAGCCCGCGACCTGCGGACGATGCCCCCCGGTGGCGCTCACGGGCAGAGTGCCTCTCATGCTGCACCACTGACGAGGCCACAAGCCCCCTACGCGTTGCAGTTCACAGTGACGGCCGCCGCGACCCCCACACGCGACGGCCGTCACTGGTGTGCGCGCACCGGGCCCGCACGCGGGCGGCTCACCGGCTGCCGAGCCGCCCCGTGGTCGCGGCCAGGAACGCTTCTCCTCGGGCGCCGCCGTACGGACCGCACCGTACGGTGGACAGCACCACCACCGACGTCATCGCCGCCAGGCCGTACGCCGTCGTCGCCAGCGAGAGCGCGCCCGCCGTCGTCTCCAGCGACCGGTTGAAGAAGTCCGTCACCGCCAGCGACACCACATCCCGCACCGTCAGGTAGAGCTGCACCGCGGCGAACAGCATCTGGGCGCCCCGCACATCCCGGCGCCCCCGGTAGGCGAGCACCCCGAGCACCAGCAGCGCCAGCACCGTGCCAGGCGTGGTGAACTCGGCCGTCAAGGAGATCCGCAGCGGTCCGACGGCCGAGGCGTCGAACATGCCGCGCAGCGAGCGGCCCGGGTCGGTGGTGGGCGGCAACAGGCCGTACACCAGCCACGCCAGCTGGGTGAGCCCCATCACCAGGAACAGCACCCCGCAGATCTGCGAAGGGCGGCACCGCCACCTGACGGGGCCCTCGTCCGCGACCTGCCCGACGCCGTCGTCCGAGCCGGGGCCCCCGTCCACGTACTCGGACACGGGGGGCGCC
This sequence comes from Streptomyces sp. NPDC048644, assembly GCF_043199105.1. Taxonomy (NCBI): domain Bacteria; kingdom Bacillati; phylum Actinomycetota; class Actinomycetes; order Kitasatosporales; family Streptomycetaceae; genus Streptomyces; species Streptomyces sp. NPDC048644. The sequence continues at coordinate 90,734 of NZ_JBICVO010000015.1, read as the reverse complement.
TGGGCGCCCGCCGCGCGTCCGCCGCGCTCGCCCGCCGGGACCAGCGCGCCCAGGACGACCAGCGCCGTCAGCAGGCCGATGCCGCAGGTGGCCAGCATCCAGCCGCCGAGCGGATTCGCGCCGTACTGGGTGCGGTATCCGGCGTCGAACAGGCCCACCCCCTCACGCAACGAGATCGCCAGCAGTACGAGAGCGAGCAGCATCGCGGCGGATCTGGCCATCTGCCGCTGGGCCAGCACCAGCCCGGCGACGGTCAGGAACGCGACGGCGAGCGCCCATTCGTACGGGCCGAGCATCGGCACCGGGCCGGTACCGCTCGGGTTGAACAGCTCCTCCAGGAAGTCCCAGACGGTGCCGTCACCCTGGACGAAATCGCTCAGCGTCCAGCCCACCAGGATGAGGCCGTACAGGGCCAGACTCAGGCCGGCCACGCGGTAGCTGTCGCGGTGTTCGGGGGCCGCGTGTCCCGCGTCGGGCCCGGGGCGGACGTCCACCGCACCACCGTCCTGCATCACCATGACCGAGACCCCCGCTCCGCCTGCACCGACCCGGGTACCGGACCGTCCCGTACCGCAGCTTCACTGTGTCAAGGACGGTGGGAGTGGCGGTGGAGGTTCCCGCCCGTGTGTCGTTCGGTACCGGAACGGGACGGGAACGGGATGCCGCTGGGACACAAGTGGGGCACTGCGGGACGTGAACGGGGCATCGCGGGGCGGGAAATGGGAGACGGTGACGCGGAAACGGAACGGAATGGGGACGGGTCCGGGACGCTCACGGGGAGGGATGGAACGGCCGTGGAAGGGGAGCGGGACGGCGGCGGGACGCGAACGGGACGCGGGGCGGGTGCGATAGCGGCCAACCGGGGCCGCGGCGGAAGCCGGTGGGGCAAGATGGCCGCATGGGGAGCTTCGGGGGTGAGGGCCGGCTGATCGCGGGCCGCTACCGCCTGGCCGAGCGGCTGGGACGCGGCGGCATGGGAACGGTGTGGCGCGCGGCCGATGAACTGCTCGGCCGCCAAGTGGCCGTGAAAGAGCTGCACTTGGACGACGGGGTGGGCGATCCGGAGGCGCAGGTGCAGCGCGAGCGGGCGATGCGCGAGGCCCGTACGGTCGCCGGGATCAAGCACCCCAACGTGGTGGTCGTGCACGATGTCGTCGAGCAGGACGGCCGGCCGTGGATCGTCATGGAGCTGGTGGAGGGCCCCTCGCTGGCCGACCGGCTGTCCACGGGCGGGCCCGTGGCACCGCGCGAGGCGGCCAGAATCGGCGTCGCCCTGCTGGGCGCGCTGCGCACCGCCCACACGCGCGGGGTGCTGCATCGCGACGTCAAGCCCGCCAACGTCCTGATGGAGCCGGGCACCGGACGGATCGTGCTCACCGACTTCGGCATCGCCCAGGTCCCCGGGGTGGCGACGCTGACCGAGTCGGGCGGCTTTGTCGGCTCGCCGGAGTACACCGCGCCCGAGCGGATGGCGGGCCACGGCACGGGCCCCGAGGCCGACCTGTGGTCGCTCGGCGTCCTGCTGTGCGCCGCGCTCAGCGGTGAATCCCCGTTCCGCCGCGACTCGTTGGGCGGCATCCTGCACGCCGTCGTCCACGACGAGATCGACATCCCCGAGGCGGCCAGGCCCCTGCTCGCCGTCGTCCGCGGCCTCCTGGAACGCGACCCCGCGCAGCGCCTCGACGCGGCCGAGACCGACCGCCTGCTGCGCGGCTATCTGCACTCGGGCCGGGCCCCGGAACGCGGCCACGGTCACCGTCACGGCCTCGGCCTCGGGGGTTTCCGGGGGCACGGCGCCGGCCTCGCCCCCGGCGGCGAGCCCGAGGCCACGGCCGTATCCAGCCGACAGCCGGACCCCGACCCCGACCCTCACCTCAACCCCGCCCCGGCCCCCGCCGCCCCCATACCGGCCCCGGGCGCCTCGCCCGCCCCGCACCCCACCGGTACACCCCCGATCACGGGCCACGGCTCGCACAGCCCCTCGCACGACGGCCCGAACGACGGCCCACCGTACGGCCCGAACGACGGCCCGCCGAGCGGCCATCCGCCGAGCGAGGAACCGCCGAGCCGACGCACCCCGGCGAGCGCCCGCCCCTTACCGGACGGCCCGCCCTTCACCCCCGCCCCGGCCGGCCCCGCACCCCAGGACCACACCCCTCCGGACGCCCGCGACGCCCCCCACCACCGCGTCCCCACAGGACGCTCCGGAGGCCGAACGGGCGCCCGCGCGCCGGGAGTTCCGCTCGCCGACCGCGCGCTGGCCGCCGCGGCCCGCCCGCACACCGGCCGCACCCGCACCGTCCTGCTCCTGGCGCTCACGGCGGTCGTGCTCTTCGGCTCGGTGACCGGCATCGTCGCCCTCCTCTCGAACGGGGACGACACCGGGCGCTCCCCGTCGGCGCCCGGCACCCGCCCGGCAGCCACACCGGGCGGCCCGCCCCGCCCCACCGTCACCGCCAGGGCACCTGACGGCTACCGCATCGTCCGCGACCCGCAGGGTTTCGCCCTCGCCGTACCCGATGGCTTCACCCGCTCCTACGAGAAGCCGCGGGTCACCTACCACTCGGCGGGGCGGCGCTTCCTGCTCGGCGTCCAGGCCCGGAAGCCGACGGCGGGCGGCCCGCTCGGCCAGCTGCGTGCCGCCGACGCGCAGGGCCCCGCCCACTACCCCGGCTACCGCGCGGGCGAGGTCACCGCAACCACGCACAACGGATATCCCGCGGCGCTCTGGGAGTTCGTCTGGGACGGCGGCCCGAAGGACGGTGGGCCGTGGCACACCTACGACCTCAGCTGGGACGAGGACGGCACGATGTACGACGTGCGGATATCCGCCCCGGCCGGGCAACGCGCCGCGGCCAAACGTCACTTCGACACCGCGGTCGACACCTTCCAGCGGCTGGCTCCCGGCTCCGGCGGCGGCCGGCGCTGAGCCGCCACCAGGGGCTGGCATGATGCGGCCATGACGCATTCGGGGAAGGGAGTCAGGCACGCCCGCCGCACCCGCCTCACCCGGCGCGGGCGCCTCGTCGGGGCGGCGCTGGGCGGCATGGTGGTTGCCGCAGCGGCAGGGGCGCTGCTCGGGCTCGCGGGCCCCTTCGCGGCGGGGCCACGACAGGCCGCCCCCGGGGACACGCACCCTCCGGCACCGCCCACCGGCACCGGCACGCCGACGCCGGAAGCCCCGATGGTCATCGACTGGAAGGTCCACCACGAGCGGAAGCTGCGGGCGCGGCTGGCCGTCCCGACCGCGTACCGCACCGTCGTGCACGACGACCAGGACGCCGTCTACCGCCGCCGCGGCAGCCGGATCGTCGAGTACGTCGTGCCGGGCAAGGACACCAACCGGCTGCGCCTGACCGCGTACGCCGCGCGCCCGCGGCGGCTCTCCGCGTGGGCGGCACGGCAGACCGCGAAGCTGAAGGGCTACTGGCCTGACGCCGTGGTGCACGCCTCCAGGACCCGGTTCCACGGCCAGGAAGCGGCGCTGCTGGACACCACGTACACCTTCACCCCGCAGAGCCGCACCAGGACCCGGCGGCTGCAACTGCTCATCGCCACCCGGAGCGGCGCCGCCTACGACCTGTACGTGGAGATGCCGAAGGAGGCGGCGGCCGAACGGGACGGCCTCACGGTGTTCCGGGGCGCACGGCAGAGCCTGCGCCTCGACGGGGCGCGCAGGGCCCGCTGATCCGGCGTCGGTGTGCGCCTGCCGACACTTCCCGATCGTCGCCGATCCGGCCGGTATCGTCGCTGACGAGGGGCGATGCGGCCAGCAATCGCTGGCGCGGAATGCCCGGTGGGCGAAAACCCGTTACTGCCGGGTACACAAAGCGTCCGGGGAGGAATACCCTCGCCGACATGACGGACTCGCAGGACACCGGAACAGCCGCATCCCCCGCTGCCGAAGCGCCCGCCGATGCACCCGCAGCCTCCATAGCCACCGAGCCCCCGGTGGCGCCTGCCGACGGCAATCCGGTCATGCCCGCGGCGGCCGGTACCCGTACCGCGGCCGACGTGGTCACCCCTGAGGTGGCCGCCCGCCTCACCCGTGGCGTGGTCGGCAGCGGACGCACCGCCAACCACGCGCCGTTCACCGGCGAGAAGTTGGCCGACCTGCCCGAGTCCACCCCCGAGGACGTCGCCACCGCCTTCGAGCGGGCCCGCGCCGCGCAGGAGCTCTGGGCGAAGGTCCCGGTCAAGCAGCGGGCCGCGGTCCTGCTCAGGTTCCACGATCTGATGCTGCGCCGTCAGGCCGAGGTGCTCGACCTCATCCAGCTGGAGACCGGCAAGGCCAGACTGCACGCCCACGAAGAGGTGCAGGCCGTCGCCGTCGCCGCCCGGCACTACGGCCGCAAGGGCCCCGCCTACCTCAGGCCCAAGGGCCACACCGGCGTCGTGCCGACCCTGACCAAGGTCACCGAACTGCGCCAGCCGCGTGGGGTCGTGGGCCAGATCGCCCCGTGGAACTACCCGTTCGAGCTGTCCGTCGGCGACGCCCTGCCGGCCTTCGTCGCGGGCAACGCGCTGGTCACGAAGCCCGACACGGAGACCGCGCTGACCGCGCTGTGGGCCCGTGAGCAGCTGATCGAGGCCGGGCTGCCGGAGGACGTCTGGCAGGTCGTGATCGGCGAAGGGCCGGTCGTCGGCCCCGCCGTCGTCCAGCACGCCGACTACGTCTCCTTCACCGGCTCGACCCGCACCGGCCGCGAGGTCGCCCAGGGTGCGGCGGCCCGGCTCGTCGGTGCCTCGCTCGAACTCGGCGGCAAGAACGCCATGTTGGTGCTGCACGACGCCGACGTGGAGAAGGCCGCGGCCGGAGCCGTCCGGGGCTGCTACTCGTCCGCGGGACAGCTGTGCGTCGCCATCGAGCGGCTCTACGTCCACGAGTCCGTCGCCGACGACTTCCTCCAGCGCTTCGCCGCCCGCACCAAGGCCATGCGGCTCGGCAACTCCCTCGCCTACGGGGCCGACATGGGCTCGCTGGCCGGCGCCCGCCAGCTGGAGGCCGTCAGCCGGCACGTCGACGAGGCCGTCGCCAAGGGCGCCGAAGTCGTCGCGGGCGGGCGCGCACGCCCCGACATCGGCCCCTACTTCTACGAGCCGACCATCCTCGACGGCGTCCAGGCCCCGATGTCGGTCTGCGCCGAGGAGACCTTCGGCCCCGTCGTCTCCCTCTACCGCTTCAGCGACGAGGACGAGGCCGTCGCCCTCGCCAACGCCACGCCGTACGGCCTGAACGCGAGCGTCTGGACCAAGGACGGCCGACGCGGTCGCGCCCTCGCCGTCCGGCTGCGCACCGGCACGGTCAACGTCAACGAGGCGTACGCCGCCGGGTACGGCAGCGCCCAGTCCCCGATGGGCGGCATGGGCGATTCGGGCCTGGGCCGCCGCCACGGCTCGGATGGCATCCTCAAATACACCGAGGCGCAGACCGTCGCCCACCAGCGGGTGATGCCGCTCGCCCCGTCCTTCGGCATGACCGACGAGAAGTACGCCCGGTTCATGAACAGCAGCCTGCGCGCGCTGAAGGCTTTCCGGCTGCGCTGACACGGCCGGGGACCGAGCCCACCGAGAACTCAGGAGCGCCAGTGCCGCAGGAGAACTCTGCCCGAAACCAGGCCCCGGAGCCGCGACGGGACCACGACGACCGCGCCTACGACTACGACGTCCTGATCGTCGGCTCCGGCTTCGGCGGCGCGGTCTCCGCCCTGCGGCTGTCCGAAAAGGGCTACCGCGTGGGCGTACTCGAAGCCGGCCGCCGCTTCACCCGGCAGACGCTGCCGAAGAACTCCTGGGACCTCCGCAACTACCTGTGGGCACCGGCTCTCGGCTGCTACGGCATCCAGCGCGTCCACCTGCTCGGCAACGTCATGGTCCTCGCGGGCGCCGGCGTCGGCGGCGGATCGCTCAACTACGCCAACACCCTCTACGTGCCCCCGAAAGCGTTCTTCGACGACCCGCAGTGGGGCCGCATCACCGACTGGCAGGCGGAGTTGACGCCCTACTACGACCAGGCCAAGAGGATGCTGGGGGTGCGGCTCAACCCGACGATGACCCCGTCCGACATCCACCTCAAGGACGCCGCCGAGAAGATGGGTGTCGGGGACACCTTCCACCGCGCGCCGGTCGGCGTCTTCTTCGGCGACGGACGGGACGCCGTCACCGACGAGGACGGGAGCGGGACGGCGAAGGCGGCGCCGGGCGGCGAGGTCCCCGACCCGTACTTCGGCGGCAAGGGTCCGGCCCGCACGGCGTGCACCGAGTGCGGCGAGTGCATGACCGGCTGCCGGCACGGCGCCAAGAACACCCTCAACGAGAACTACCTCCACCTCGCCGAGCGGGCGGGCGCCGTCATCCACCCCATGACCTCGGTCGTCACCGTCACCGACGACTCCCGGGGCGGCTACGCCCTCGCCACCCTCCCCACCGACGACAAGCGCAGGGGCAGGGCCCGCACCTTCACCGCCCGCAAGGTCGTCATCGCCGCCGGCACCTACGGCACCCAGACGCTGCTGCACAGGATGAAGGACAGCGGACTGCTGCCCGGCATCTCGGCGAAGCTCGGCGAACTGACCCGCACCAACTCCGAGGCGCTGGTGGGCGCGCAGACCAGCGACCGCCGCTACCGCAAGAAGTACGGCACCAAGGCCGACTTCACCCGCGGCGTCGCCATCACCTCGTCGATCCACCCCAACGCCAACACCCATATCGAGCCGGTGCGTTACGGCAAGGGATCCAACGCGATGGGATCCATGTCGATCCTCCAGGTACCGCTCGCCGCCCGCCGCGGCAGGCGCGCCCTGTCCTGGGCGGGGCGGTGCGTGCGGCACCCGATGCTGCTGCTCCACTCGGTCTCCAACCACCGCTGGTCCGAGAAGACCATCATCGGCCTCGTCATGCAGTCGCTCGACAACTCCCTGACGACGTACCGGAAACCGGGCGGCGTCGGCAAGGGCCTGCTCACCGCCAGGCAGGGCCACGGCGCCCCCAACCCCGAGCAGATCCCGGAGGCGTACGAAGCGGCCACGGTCATCGCCGACGAGATCAACGGCTTCCCCGGCAGCAATGTCGGCGAGCTGATGGGCACCCCGCTGACCGCCCACTTCCTGGGCGGCTGCCCGATCGGCGAGGACGCGGAACACGGCGTCATCGACCCCTACCACCGCCTCTACGGCCACCCGGGCATCTCGGTCGTCGACGGCGCCGCGGTCTCCGCCAACCTGGGCGTCAACCCGTCCCTGACCATCACGGCGCAGGCCGAGCGTGCGATGTCGTTCTGGCCGAACAAGGGCGAACCGGACCCGCGGCCGTCACCGGGAGCGGCGTACCGGCGGCTGCCCCCGGTCCGGCCGGTCTGCCCCGCCGTCCCCGATGAGGCGTTCGGTGCGCTGAACCTGCCGTTCCTGCCCGTACCCGCGGTCCCGCCCAAGGCCGATCCTGAGTAGCACGGGACAGAGCGAAGGGCCCCGGTACGCCGTCCGCGAGGGGGGGAGTGCGGACGGCCACGGGGCCCTTGGCTTTCGGTACCGGCGTCAGGGCAGCGCCGGCACCGAGGGGCGGCGCTGGGGGGTAGCGCCGCTGGCTTGGGGGCGCGCGTCGCACTCGTACGAAGCGCGCGGGTCGAGCGGGCTGTGCGGAGCGCGTCGGCGGGGGCCGGTGGTGGAGCCGATGGCGGTGGTGATGCCCACGCCGGACGGGCCGGGTGCTGCGTCAAGCATCGTGGTGGATGCGCCTCGTGCGGCGCAACCGTTTCGACGGATGCGGTCGGTCCCGGGCGTCCCCAGGACCGACCACCCCATCGGATGCGACCGGGCTGCTGTCCCCTGCTGACCGGTCACAACACCGGGGCGAGGTCCCACGACGCGTGCCGCGGCAAGCGGCCGGCGTCTCATCGCTCCGGCAGTCCGCCCGTGGGGCGGCGTCTACGCGTAGTCCTGCAGGCCGCGCCTGGCTGGCGTGGCACCGGGAACAACGAAGCCGTTCAGCGGCCGGTCACGCGCCGTACGGGTGAGAGGCCAACCGAACTCAGATCCGCCCGCTGCGCCCGGCGCGCGGGGCCGCTGCACGCCCCGCGCGGCCGTCCCCGGGGGGTGCGGCGGCGGTCAGATCTGCCCGCGGGACAGCTCCAGGAGCGTCATCGCCAGTGCGGTGCCGGGCTTGCCCAGCTGGCCGCGGTAGTGGTCGAGGATCTCCATCTCGCGGGAGAGGTTCACCCGCCGCCCGCCGGACTCGATGCGCTCGCGCTGGATGACGGCCGATACGGCCATCCGTTCCTGTACGAGGCCGATGATCCGGCCGTCGAGATCGTCGATCCGGCCGCGGGCGCCGGTGATCACGCCGGCCGCCTCGGGCGTACGGGCGCCGGTCTCCGCCGCGGGGACGCCGGGGCCGGTGGCGGTGCTGTTCGTGCCGGGGACGGTCGCGGTGCCGAGGTCCGTGCTCATTGCCTGTCTCCTGGGGTGTGCGGCCCCCGGAGCCGATCGTGGTCCGGACAGCGCAGGCGCCCCGGGCCTTGTCGGCCCGGGGCGCCTGGGAAGTCGCTTGTCAGTGGTGGATCAAGCAGCACGTCCATGGCAGCCGGCCGGGCCGGTGCCATAGGTAAAGACGAAGGTCAGCTGCTTGGACATGGCGCTCAGTATGAGCCCGTTAGAATCGAAAGTCCAACCCCTGCTCCACACCGCCGGAAGGCCGCCGAAGTGCCATCAGCACCCCCTGCCGCCGCCCCGGACGTCGTCCTCGTAGTCGACTTCGGCGCGCAGTACGCCCAGCTCATCGCCCGTCGTGTCCGCGAGGCCCGGGTCTACAGCGAGGTCGTCCCGTCCACCATGCCGGTGGCCGAGATGCTCGCGAAGAACCCCGCGGCGATCATCCTCTCCGGCGGCCCCTCGTCGGTCTACGCCGAAGGCGCCCCCAGCGTCGACCGTGCCCTGTTCGAGGCCGGTGTCCCGGTCTTCGGCATGTGCTACGGCTTCCAGCTGATGGCCACCACCCTCGGCGGCACCGTCGACAACACCGGCGCACGGGAGTACGGCGGCACCCCGCTGACCGTCTCCCGCCCCGCCTCCACCCTCTTCGAAGGAACCCCCGCCGAGCAGTCGGTGTGGATGTCGCACGGCGATGCCTGCTCCGCCGCCCCCGAGGGCTTCACCGTCACCGCGTCCACGGACGTCGTACCGGTCGCCGCCTTCGAGAACGACGAGAAGAAGCTCTACGGCGTGCAGTACCACCCCGAGGTGATGCACTCCACGCACGGCCAGCAGGTTCTGGAGCACTTCCTCTACCGCGGCGCCGGCATCGAGCCGAACTGGACGACCACCAGCGTCGTCGAGGAGCAGGTCGCGGCGATCCGCGCGCAGGTCGGCACCAAGCGCGCGATCTGCGCGCTGTCCGGCGGCGTGGACTCGTCGGTGGCGGCTGCCCTCGTGCAGAAGGCCATCGGCGACCAGCTGACCTGCGTCTACGTCGACCACGGCCTCCAGCGCAAGGGCGAGTCCGAGCAGGTCGAGAAGGACTTCGTGGCCGCCACCGGCGTCCAGCTGAAGGTCGTCGACGCCGAGGCCCGCTTCCTGGACGCCCTCGCCGGGGTCAGCGAGCCCGAGGAGAAGCGGAAGATCATCGGGCGCGAGTTCATCCGCGTCTTCGAGCAGGCCCAGGCCGAGCTGGTCGCCGAGGCAGGCGCCAGCGGCGAGTCCGTCGCCTTCCTCGTGCAGGGCACGCTCTACCCGGACATCGTCGAGTCCGGCGGCGGCACCGGCACCGCGAACATCAAGTCGCACCACAACGTCGGCGGCCTGCCGGACGACATCGAGTTCGAGCTGGTCGAGCCGCTGCGGCAGCTCTTCAAGGACGAGGTGCGGATGGTCGGCACCGAGCTGGGCCTGCCCGACGCCATCGTCCACCGCCAGCCGTTCCCCGGCCCCGGCCTGGGCATCCGGATCGTCGGCGAGGTCACCAAGGAGCGGCTCGACCTGCTGCGCGAGGCCGACGCCATCGCCCGCGAGGAGCTGACCGCGGCCGGTCTCGACCGGCAGATCTGGCAGTGCCCTGTCGTGCTGCTCGCCGACGTCCGCTCGGTCGGCGTCCAGGGCGACGGCCGCACCTACGGCCACCCGATCGTGCTGCGCCCGGTCTCATCCGAGGACGCGATGACCGCGGACTGGACCCGGATGCCGTACGACGTACTGGCGCGGATCTCCACCCGCATCACCAACGAGGTCGCCGACGTCAACCGCGTCGTCCTCGACGTCACGAGCAAGCCGCCGGGCACCATCGAGTGGGAGTGACCCGCTGAACCGGCCCGCTGGTCCGCCGGTACTCCCCGCAGCCTGACGCCGACGCCGTCGCTCTTCCCGGAGCGGCGGCGTCGGCGCGTTTGCGGGGCGCGGCGGGCGGCGATTGACGGGAGGGGGGCCGCGCCGCATGATGACCCGGAAATGACTTTCCATATCGCGGCATCGTGAATCCGGCATGCGGAAATAATGGTGCCCGCACGGGTGAGGAGTGGCGCGGCATGAGCACGATCGGATTCATCGGCCTCGGCATCATGGGCAGCCCGATGGCGGTGAACCTCGCCAGGGCCGGGCACGACGTGCGCGGCTGGAACCGCAGCCCCGGGCGGGCGGACGCGCTGGTCGCGGCGGGCGGCAGGGAAGCGGACTCGATCGCCGGCGCGGTGCGCGGGGCGGACGTCGTGATCACCATGGTTCCGGCATCCCCGCAGGTCGAGGCCGTGGCGTACGGGCCGGACGGCATCCTGGAGAACGCCGGCGCGGGCGCGCTGCTGATCGACCATTCCTCGATCACCCCGCAGACCTCCGTCGAGCTGGCGAAGGCCGCGGCGGGCAAGGGCGTACGGGTGCTGGACGCGCCGGTGTCGGGCGGTGAGGCGGGCGCCGCCGAAGGGGTGCTGTCGATCATGGTCGGCGGCGAGCGGGCCGACTTCGATGCCGCACGGCCGCTCTTCGACGCGGTCGGCACGACGGTGGTGCACTGCGGTCCGCACGGCGCGGGCCAGACCGTCAAGGCCGCCAACCAGCTGATCGTCGCGGTCAACCTCCAGGCCGTCGCCGAAGCCGTGGTCTTCCTGGAGAAGTCAGGCGTCGACCTGGAGGCAGCCCTGGAGGTCCTGGGCGGCGGGCTGGCCGGCTCCACGGTGCTGGCCCGCAAGAAGGACAACTTCCGCCACCGGGAGTTCACCCCCGGCTTCAAGCTGGAACTGCACCACAAGGACATGGGCATCGTCACCGACGCCGCCCGCGCGGCCGGCGTCCCGCTGCCGGCCGGCTCGGTCGCGGCCCAGCTGATCGCCTCTGCGGTGGCCCGCGGCGACGGCGCCCTGGACCACTCGGCGCTGCTGCGCGGCGTGGAACTGCTCAGTGGTGGGTGATCTGCTTCGGGGGCTCCAGGGTGGGGCGGGTGGTGCGTCGTGATGCTGTGATGCCGCGGTGACCCGTCGGGCGGGCTCCGCCAGGCAGGCACGGCTTCGGGCTTACTCGTCTAGTTGCGGGTGAGGAACGCGCGGGCGGCGGTCACGAAGTCGGCCCGCGCGGCGGTGTAGGCGCTCCAGGCGGCGTCCGGCACCTCGTTCAGCCGGTGGAACGCGCGCAGGTGTTCCATCAGCGCCCTGGCCTGTTCGACGGGGCCCACGCCCTCGACGTCCAGCACGTTGAACGTGGCCTGGGTCGCGGCGTACGAGTCCCGCGTGGCGGCCAGTGCCGTCTCCTTGTCGTCGTACCGGCCTTCCAGGCGGCGCCAGATCACCGCGCCCTCGGCGTCGCTCGCGGTGAGGAAGGCTGCGTACGCGTCGCGGCGCGCGAGGTACATCAGCGGATCTTTCGTCAATTCGGCCACCTCCACCGTGCAGGGGTCTGGGTCTGGGTCAGGGTTGGGGACGGGGTCAGCGTCAGGGGCGGGGTCAGGGTTAAGGCCAGGGGCAGGGCCGGTGCCTCGCCCAGGGCGGTCGCGCCGGTTGGCGGCCGGGGGACGCAGTATCGGGTGTGGCGGGCGAGTGTTGAAGCCCTAGGTACGTGGAGGTTCCGGCGGGGGCGGGGAGTTGGAGTGCGGCGGGCGGCGCGGCGACCTGCCCGGCATCCAGGGGCGGGGCTCTGGCCTGGGGCGGAGCCGGGGTGTCAATGCTCCGGGGCGCGTCGCCACCGCCCATCAGCTGGACGTTCGATGGTGGGCTCCGGTTTCTGCGGCACAATTCCCCTTCGGATAAGAGAAGTTGACGTGACGACGGTGCCGCTGCCGATGCCCGGTGCCGGGGAGCGCCGCCCGTGGATGCGGACGCCGGGCCCCGGTGGGGCCGGTGACGGCGTCGGCGTCGGCGTCGGCGTGAGTGTCGTAGCGAGTGTGGCGGGCGGTAGTGCAGTGGCGGTTGATGTGGCGGGCGGGGTGACGGGTGCGCTCGGCGGCGAACCGCCCGGTGGGCCAGGCGGCGGGCCGGAGGGTGCGGGCGCCGGGTGCCGGTGCGGGCGGTGTCCGCAGGGGGCCCGCGCCGGGCACCGGCATGCGGTCGCCGCGTTCGTGGCGCTGCGCGAGGAGTTCGCCGCGGGCCGCGGGGTGCCGGCCGGGCTCGCCCGCTCGGCGGGAGCCGCACGGCAGTGGGTGTCCGATGAACTGTCCCTTTCCGCCCGCGCGTTGGCGGATAGGAGTGCCGGGACGGAGTCGGGCTGGCTGGTGTCCGTACGCCGCGGCACCTTGGCCGTGGTGTGGGGCGGCGTCACCGCGCTGCTGCTGGGGCAGGCGCTGACCGCCATCGGGACGGGCTGGACCGTGCACCGCACGGCGGGGCTGATCGCCGCCGTCGTGACGGCACTCGGCCTCACGGCGACGGCCTGGCGGCACCGTGCGCACGGCGGGGTGCTGGCGCCGCTCGTGGGGGAGGACCGGCGGCTGTCGACGTCGCGGGCGGTCGCGGCGGGGTGGCTGGGGATCGCGGTGTACGCGGTGCTGGTGGCGGGGGTGCGGGTGTTGCTGGAGGGGGCGGGGGCTGTTTCTGGTGCCGGTGCCGGTGCCGGTATCGGTGCCGGTGTCGGGCTTGGGGGAGGGGGCGAGGTCGGTGCCGGGGCCGGTGGGTGGTCGATGGGCCGTATCGTGTCATCCGGCTTTGAACTGCCGCTCGCCGTACCGGTGTTGCTCGTTCTGGCCGTCGTGTGCGGGGTCGCGGTGACGGCGCGCGTCGTGGTCGGCGCGCGGATTCGCACCGGACGGCTGCAGAAGCCCGCCGCCTCCTGCCCCTGTGCCGTGGACCTGCTGGCCGACGACGCGGGGCGGGGCAGCCTGGCCGATGCCCAGTACCTGGTGGTGAACGCGGCGGTCGCGGCGTATGCGCTGGCCACCCTGGCCGTCGGCCCCGCGACCGTGCTGCCGTCGCTGTCGTGGGGCCCGGTCCTCCTGGTGGCCGTGTCCGCCGTCGGCTATCTGGCGGGCAAGTGCGCCGAGGGCGGCCGGCCGGTGATCCTGTCCGTCGTCCGCGCACGGGAGTTGGGCGATCTCGCCGCGCCCATCCGCACCGGCGACGACATCGAGATCCGCGGCACCGGCTTCCTCCCGCCAGGCGCCAGGACCCCGGACCGGCTGGCCCAAGTGGTCGTACGGATCGGGCCGGTGCACGTACCGGTCCCCCTGGTGCCGGTGCCAGGGGGCTTCGCCAATCCGGCGGACGGGACGCTGACCGTCCCGGTACCGGCCGATGTCGAACCGGGACGGGTGGAGATCCGGGTCGTCACGGCGGCTGGTGTGGAGACGGACGCGTACGTCATCGAGGTGCAGGAGTGACGCTTTGCGGTGGGTATGAGGTCTTGAGGTGGGTGGGGGATTTGCGGCGGGAGTGATGCCCAGCGGTGGGTGTGACGGCCGGACTTGGGGCGGTGCGGGAGGCGTTCCGATGGGCCGGTCGGGGCCGGTCGGGGCCGGTCGGCGCCGGTCGGCCGGTTGGCCGGTCGTGGTGAGGTGGCGGTGTGGTCGCGGTGCGGCGGCGGCCGTTGACCTTCCGGCTGTGTGGCCTCGGTGTTCGGTGTTCGGTGTTCGGTTGGTCGGTGTTCGGCGGCCGGATGGCACGACGGCCCCGCCGCAGGCGGCGGAGACCCGCGGCCAGGTCCTACGGCCGGCTGTCCGTGTGTCTTCGGCGGGCGATGGCCCAGGCGGCGGCGGTGATGCCGGAGGCCAGGAGCCCGGCGGGGATGGCGAGGAAGAGCCAGGGGCCTGGGGCATGCCAGAGGCCGACGGCGTCGAGGGCGTAGGCGGTGCCGACGGCCGTGGCGGTCAGGCCGGCGACCAGGTTGGCCGGCTCGAAGGGATGGCGCATCACGAGTGGCCTCCTTGCTGGGCCGGGTCGGTCGTGGCGGGGTGCGTCCCGGTCGGCGGAACGGTGGCGGACGATATGCGGGCGGCGGACACCGACGGGGTGGCGGTGCCCGGTGTGGCCGCCGGAGGTGCGGCGGGCGGAGGTGCGGCGGGCGCTGAGGGGGCGGCGGGCGCCGGGGGCGCGGCGGGCACCTGGGGTGCGCGGCGGACATCCACCTGGCCGACGCCGACCCGGAGGTCCAGGACGAGGGAACCGTGCGGCTTTTCGCCCTTCTTGAGGCCGCTGGCGGGCAGGGCGACCGTCCGGTCCCGCGCCCCGGCCGAGATGTGGATGTCGTCGGTCGCCTCGCCCGGCAGCCGGACATCGCCGACCCCCAGCGAGATGCGCACGGTCACCGTCACCTGCGGAGGGAGCGTGACCTCCAGGCGGCCCGCACCCACCTCCGCGCCGGTGCGGACCGTACGGCCGTCCTTGACGGGTAGGGCGCTGAGGTCCAACCTGCCTTCTCCGGAGCCGAGTTCGTAATGCCGCTGGACGGCGGAGATGCTGGTGGGGGTCCAATGACGGTTCTGCCAGTCGGGGCTGATGGTGTCGGGCAGCGCCGTCGACACCGCCAGGAGCGCGGACGTCAGCACGACCATGAACACCGTGCCGCCTCCGGCGCGCCCCAGCCAGGCACTCAGCACCAGGGACAGCCCGAACACGACGAGCGAGCACGCCAGTCCGGCCTGCAACGCCTGGGCGAAGTGGTCGTGCTGCGCGACCGCGAGGCCGGTGCCCGTACCGGCGAGCAGGGCCGTCAGGAACGCCCGGCCCCCGATCCGGCGACCGGACCGCGCCCTGCGCCGCGGCGCGGTCCCGGACGCGCCGCGGCCTCCGGCTCCGGGACCGCGCTGACCTGCGGCGGCTTCTGTGCCGGAGCCGTGCTCGAACTCGTAGGTGATGTCCAGACCGGGTTGCTCGGGCCCCCAGAGATAGTCCACCCCGGCCGGTGTTTCCTTGAGGCGGGCATCCCGCCACCAGGAGGGGGCGTTCGGCGTGGGCGGGGCCTTGGTCTCGGGCGGTGCGTCGGCGACGGTCTGGGCGCTCGCCGCGTCCATCGACTCCGGACCGTCGCCCTCCGCGTGGCGCTTGCGCGACCAGTAGGCGGAACCGGCCACCGCCAGCGTCAGCATGATGGCGAAGGACATGACGCTGCCCTTGCCGACCGTCGTCAGGAACAGGCCGCAGCCGAGCAGCGCGCACAGCAGCGCGGTCAGCGCCGAGCCCTCGACGCGGCCGGAGAGCAGCCTGCGGCCCTCGTTCTCGACCTCGCCTTCGAGCGGGATGAGCAGCCAGGCGAAGCCGTAAACGATCAGCCCGAGGCCGCCCGCGACGGAGAGCACGGCCAGCACGATCCGGAAGATCACCGGGTCGAGATCCCACTGCCGGCCGAGGCCGCCGCAGACCCCGGCGACCACCTTCTGCCGCCGGCTTCGGCGCAGCGGCGCCGGCGGCGGGGTGGTGGTGCCGTCGGCGCCGGGCGGCGCCGGATCCTCGGCGTGGGCTGCATCGTTCATGGACCCATGGTGACAAGAGCCGTGGAACTCCGGCATCCGTGGGAACCCTGGCAGATCCCTGAGATCGGCCCTGAGGATCCCCGATATCCCCCGTGCGTTCGCATATCCCCCGAGCGGGAACGGGAGCGGTGCCGATCTGCGTCTTGGGGAGGCGGGCGGAGATCAGTTGGCCGAGTCCGGCGACTATCGTTGCGCCCTGGATACGTACGGGTTTCCGAAGGGGCGTGCGGTGACGGAGGCGGCGTCGGTGGACGAGGGGCGACTGGTCGCCGGGCGGTACCGCCTGGTCGAGCGGATAGGCCAGGGCGGCATGGGCACCGTCTGGCGCTCCCGGGACGAAGTCCTGGGGCGCCAGGTCGCCGTCAAGCGCTTGCACGTCTCGCCCCAGTTGGACGCGGACGAACTGGCCATGCGCCACGAGCGCACCACCCGTGAGGCGCAGGCCGCGGCGCGCATCAACCACCCCAATGTGGTGGGCGTGCACGACGTCGTCCATGACGCGGGGCTGCCGTGCATCGTGATGGAGTACGTGCCGTCGTCGACGCTCGGCGACGCCATCAAGGAGGCGGCGCGGGAGGACCGTTCGGTCTCGCCCAGGGAAGCCGCCCGCATCGGCCGCGGCATGATCGCCGCACTGCGGGCCGCCCACTCGGCAGGAGTGCTGCACCGGGACGTCAAACCGGGCAACGTCCTGCTCGGCGAGGACGGCAGGGTCGTGCTCACCGACTTCGGGATCGCCGTCGCCAGCGGCACCTCCACCCTCACCAAGACCGGCGAGCTGGTGGGATCCATCGACTACTTGGCGCCCGAACGGGTCAAGGGCGGCACCCCGGGGCCCGCGTCGGACCTGTGGGCGCTGGGCGCGACGCTCTATCAGGCGGTCGAGGGGCGACCGCCGTTCCGGAAGAGCACCGCCGTCGAGACCGCCTACGCCATCGCCGTCGACCCGTTGGAGCCGCCGCGCAACGCCGGGCCGCTGGCGCCGCTGATCGAGGCGCTGCTCGCGAAGGAGCCAGGTGACCGGCCGACGTCCGAGGTCGCCGAGCAGGCCCTGCGGGCGGCCGAGGCGGAAGCGGAGACCGCGCCGATCAGCCGGCCGACGCTGGCCATGGGCACGGTCGGTCGCGGCGCGGCCCAACCGGACACCGGATCCGAGTCCCTCACCCACCCCGTCACTTCGACGGACACCGGCACCGGGCCCGTGGCCGGGGGGACAGGTACCGGTACCGGCACGCCCCCCGGTGCGGCCCCGCATACCGGCACGGGAAGAGAGGCCGTCACGGGAACGGGTGCCCCCCTGGGCACCGGAGCGCCAGGTACCGGCGAGGTCACAGGTTTTGGCCCGGCACCTGCCGGTTTTCCGGTCGGTACGGGAGGCGCCGCGGTCGCGCCGTCCGGTGACGACCGCACGGGCGTCATCACGACGGCCCGGCCGCCCCGTAAGCGCCGCGGTCGCGTCGTGGCCTGGAGTGCTGTCGGCGTGCTGGTGGTCGGCGGCGGCGGCGCGGGCGGCGCCTGGTACGTGCTGCACCACAACGACGGCTCCTCGCAGGCCGAGGGGAACACCACCCCGGCACAGTCCGGCGCGCCGGGCAGCACCATCGGGCCGCCGCCGCCCCTCCCGGAGGGGATGCACCGAGTCAAGGAGAAGGCGCTCGGAGTCTCGTTCCCGGTGCCCGACGGCTGGAAGCGTCAGGTCAAGGACGGCGGCCGGCAGATCGTCTACATCTCGCAGGCCGAACTCGCGCAGCTGACGATCAGCGTCCTGGACTTCTCATCGGGCGACCAGGTGCAGCACTTCAAGGACGTCGAGGTGGACCTCAAGAAGGCGTACCCGAGCTACGAGCGCAAGCGGCTTCAGGACACCGTTTTCCAGAGTGACCCCGCCGCGATCTGGGAGTTCACCTTCCAGGGCCGGGCCCGCGAATACCGCGGCATCGACCTCGGGTTCGGCCGCGAGGGCAACAAGGAGTACGCGATCTACGTCTCCGCGCCGAGCGCCAACTGGGCGAAGTACCGGGAGCTGTTCTCCCAGGTGAAGGACGGCTTCCGTAAGGGCGATCCGACGAGTTGAGCCGGCGGGCCGACCGGCGGGCGACCTGGTGGGCTCACCCGGTGGCCCGGCCCGTCGGCCGGCGCCGGAGAGAACTCAAGGCCCCAGAAAACCTCAGGGGTCGCTTCAGGGTCGACCCTGATGCCGCGGGCACCCGCCGCGTGTGACGATCGGTGACATGACCACAGCCCCGCCGCGCGCCGGGACGAGCTACGCTCCGGCGCCCGATCCCGAGCCGCCCGTGCGCAAGCTCTACCGCAGCGCCGACGGGCGGATGCTCGGCGGTGTCGCCCGCGGCCTCGCCGGGCACCTCGGGCTGCCGGTCTCCTGGGTCCGGGTCGTCTTCGTCGCCCTCTTCCTGACCGAAGGCATCGGCGCGCTGCTCTACGCCGCCTTCTGGTTCTTCGTCCCGCTCGGTGTCGGCGGCGTGGAGGAGCGCCGGCCGGCGGCCGGGGAGCCGCGCAGGCTGCTGTCCCGCAAGCCCGACAAGGGCCAGGTCTTCGCGCTGATCGCACTCCTGGCGGGCGCCCTGGTCGTCGCCTCCAGATTCCAGCTCGGCTGGGGGAACGGCTATCTCTGGCCGGTCCTGCTGATCGCCGCCGGTGTCGCCCTCGTCTGGCGCCAGGCCGACAACGCGCGCCGCGCGCAGTGGCTGGAGATGGGCCGCCGCAAGGGCGTGCTTCCGGTGCTGCGCGGAGCGGCCGGAGTGGTGCTGGTCTGCGTCGGCGTGACCGGCATCGTCGTGCTCCAGGGTTCGGTGGCGTACCTCGGTTCGGTCCTGCAGGCCGCGCTGGCCGTGGTCGTCGGCATCGCGCTGCTGGTCGGCCCCTATCTCGTGCGGATGATGCAGGACCTCTCCGAGGAGCGGCTGATGCGCATCCGCGCCCAGGAGCGCGCCGAGGTCGCCGCGCACGTCCATGACTCCGTGCTGCACACCCTCACCCTCATCCAGCGCAACGCCGACGACCCCCGTGAGGTCGCCAGGCTGGCCCGCGCCCAGGAACGCGAACTGCGGGCCTGGCTGTACAAGCCCGAGGGCCGGGGCAAGGAGGAGGACGAGGAGCCGGCCACCCTGGCCGAGGCGGTGCGTACCGCCGCGGCCGAGGTCGAGGACCACCACGGCGTCCCGATCGACGTCGTGGTCGTCGGCGACTGCCCGCTGGACGAGGCGCTGGGCGCCCAGATGCAGGCGGCGCGCGAGGCGATGGTCAACGCCGCCAAATACGGCGGTGAGGGCGGCGCGGTGCAGGTGTTCGCCGAGGTGGAGGGCCGCACGGTCTTCGTCTCGGTGCGCGACCGCGGGCCCGGCTTCGACCTGGACGCGGTCCCCGAGGACCGGATGGGCGTCCGCGAATCCATCATCGGACGGATGGAACGCCACGGCGGCACCGCCCGGCTGCGGTCGGTCCCCGGGGGCGGCACCGAGGTCGAACTGGAAATGGAGCGCGCCGAATGACCACCACACCACGCGGCCCCCGCCCCGGCGGCCCCGCCCGCTCCCGGCCAGGCGGCCCGTCGCGCCGCCGGACCGCCGTACGGCAGGAACCGTGCGGCGGCACGCACCGGGCACGACACGGCGGCCCGCGCCGCGCGATGATGACGAAGCAGACCCCGATGGACGGACGGACGAGATGAACAGCGACGGCGCACAGCAGGCCGCGAACAGCGACGGCGCTCCCCAGGGCGAGGCGGCAGGGCCCGCGTCCCTCGGCGAGCCGGCCGGCGGCGGGGCGGCCGACGGCCGGACCGTGCGGGTCGTCCTGGTCGACGACCACCGGATGTTCCGTACGGGCGTGCAGGCCGAGATCGGCGAGACCGACCGCACCGGCGTCGAGGTCGTCGGCGAGGCCGCCGATGTCGACCAGGCCGTCACGGTCATCACCGCCACCCGCCCCGAGGTGGTCCTCCTGGACGTGCACCTCCCCGGTGGCGGCGGCGTCGAGGTGCTGCGCCGCAGCGCCGCCATGATGGCCGACGCCGACCGCCCGGTCCGTTTCCTGGCCCTTTCGGTCTCCGACGCGGCCGAGGACGTCATCGGCGTCATCCGCGGCGGGGCCCGCGGCTACGTCACCAAGACCATCACCGGCAAGGACCTGGTCGACGCGGTCTTCCGGGTCTCCGACGGCGACGCGGTCTTCTCCCCGCGGCTGGCCGGCTTCGTTCTCGACGCCTTCGCCTCCACCGACGCCCCGCCCGTCGACGAGGACATGGACCGCCTCACCCAGCGCGAGCGCGAGGTGCTGCGCCTGATCGCCCGTGGCTACGCCTACAAGGAGATCGCCAAGCAGCTCTTCATCTCCGTGAAGACCGTCGAGTCCCACGTCTCCGCTGTGCTGCGCAAGCTCCAGCTCTCCAACCGGCACGAACTGACCCGTTGGGCCACCGCCCGCCGCCTGGTCTGAGGCTCCTCGCGGGCCGGGGCCGCGTCCGGGAGGACGTCCGGGCCCGCGGGCCCGGACCGCCGAGTGCGGCGGAGATCACTCATCCCACGGGAAAGAAGGGCTCGAAGAGGGGCAACCAGGACGTCGCGGATCGCCATCTAATGGCGCGGAGAGGCCCGCTGCCGACACCGGGGCCGGAACCACGCCCCCGTCGCCGCGTACATGTCCTGGAAGCGAGATCCCGATGAGCCTGACGGGCACGCCCTTCTTTCTCACCTCGGTCGTGCTGCTGCTGATCGCCGTCGCGCTGCCGCTGGCGCTGTGGGGACGGATACCAGGGCCGCGCCTGGCGCGCGGCGCCCTGCGCCTGGTCATGCTGCTGTTCGCCCAGGTCACGGCCATCACGCTGGTCTTCGTCCTGGTCAACAACGCGAACAACCTCTACGACACCTGGGACGACCTGCTGGGCACCGGCAGCCACGTGCAGGCCGCCCAGGACCTCGGCCCCGACGGGCTGGGCGGCCGGCAGATCAAGAACGAGCCCCGCCAGGTCCAGCCGTTCCGGCCGGCCGACGACCCGAAGCTGGGCCCCGAGGTCCAGATGACCGACCTCAAGGGCCGGATCTCCGGGGTCAGCGGCGAGGTGTACGTCTGGCTGCCGCCGCAGTACCACGACCCCGCCTACCGGAACACGAAGTTCCCTGTCGTCGAGGTGCTGCCCGGCTACCCCGGATCGGCGAAAGCCTGGTTCGGCTCCCTGAACGCCGACGAGCAGCTCCGCCCGATGATGCTGAACGGCGAGGTCAAGCCGTTCATCCTGGTCGCCCCGCGCACCAACCTCGTCACCGGCGCCGACACCGGGTGCGTCAACATCCCGGGGAAGGTCAACGCCGACAGCTGGCTGACCGTCGACGTGCGCCGGATGGTCATCGACACCTTCCGGGCATCCGACCACTCCCGCTCCTGGGCCCTGGCCGGCTACTCGGCGGGCGCCCACTGCGCCGCCAAGCTCGCCCTGTCGCACCCGGACCGCTACCACGCGGCGATCGCCATGTCCGGCTACAACGACCCGGCGAGCGAGCACAGTTCACTCGCGGGCAAGGACCCGAAGCTGCGCATCGAGTCGAACCCGCTGCACATCCTGAAGTCGGCCAACGCGGCCGGAAAGCCGCCGCGCACCGCGCTGTACGTCTCCGGCGCCTCGGGCGACGGGTACCAGGCGGGCCTCGGACTGCGGCAGCTGGCGCAGTCGCCGACATCGGTGACCGTGCGGCAGATCCCCTCGGACGCCGGTGGTCACACGAGCGTGGTCTGGCGGGAGCAGGTGCCCGAGATCTTCCGCTGGCTGTCGCAACACGTCACCGCGTGAGGCGGGGGCCGCGGCCAGGACCCCGTCTCACCGCGGGCGGACCGCCGCCGTGACCGGCGCGCGCACCTGCCAGCCCAGGGCTTCGTAGAGGGCACGGCCTTCGGGGCTGGCGACCAGCACACCCTGCGTGGCGCCCGCCGTGGCCGCGCGGCCGGCGAGCGCCGCCATCACCAGCCGGCCCAGCCCCCTGCGGCGGTGCCCGGCCGCCGTGCCGATCATGTCGAAGACGACCGACCGCGGTCCGCGCAGGGCACCGGGCGCCCCGTCGGTGAGCGCGGCAAGACCGCCTGCCGGGAAGATCTCCGGGTCCGGATCCGGGGCTGCCTCCGGGGTCGGATCAGGGTCCGGATGCGGGCTTCCCGTACGGGCCGCGGGAGCCGCAGGGGCCGTACCGTCCAGGACCCGGGCCTCGATCAGGCCACGGTCCGCGTCGTGGTGGACGCTGAGGCGGTAGCCGCGCGGCGGCGCGGGGTCGCCGGGCGGTCCCAGCGTGGTCGTCATCAGGTACTGAGGCTCGCTGAGCTGCCAGCCAGGAGGCAGCAGCCGCTCGACCCGCTCGCGCGGTGCGCAGATCTTGAGCCACAGGCCGGGCACGTCGATGCGGCGGGCCAGCTCGCCCAGCACGTCGGGGTCGGCCGCCGGCAGGACGTAGCGGGCGATGTGGTGCGGCCGTCCGACCTCGATCCGGAAGCCGCCCGGCACCGCAGACGGCGCGGCGGTCCGCCGGGCCCGCGCCCAGCCGTCGGCCCAGACGCCGACGATCCGCGCGAGTTCGGAGGGTGCGGCGGGCGAGGGGGCCGGGGAGGAGTCCGTGGCGGGGGCCATGGGCCGAGCGTAGGCCGCATCCATGATCGACTTCAGCTGTATTTTCCGGGCCGGCACGGGTGTCCGGGGACGGCTCTGCGGGCTGCTGCCACCGGGCCGCGTCCTGCGGTCGGGGGAGCACACGGCGGTGTGCGACGGCGGGGCGCCCTGCCCGATGGGTCGTGGTTTGGGAGGGCTACGATCCAGCACCATGGACGTAGTCATCAACATCTTCGTCGGCCTGCACATCATCGGTATCGCCTCCCTCCTGGGCGGCTTCCTGACCCAGATGAAGGCGATGAGCGCGGGCACGGCCCGCTTCGTGCCCGCCATGCTGCACGGTGCGCTGACGATGCTCGTCACCGGCATCGTGCTGGTCGGCCTGAACCAGGCCCAGGGCAGCCCGGTCGACAACATCAAGATCGGCATCAAGCTGGCCGTCCTGGTGGTGATCCTGGGCCTGGTCTACGTCAAGCGTGACGAGGAGAAGGTCGCCAAGCCGCTCTTCGGCGCCGTCGGCCTGCTCACGATGGTGAACATCTTCATCGCGGTGCTCTGGACCTGAGCCCGCAGGGGCCGCTGCGCCCCGTATGCCGCACGGTGAACCGCGCGGCCCTCGCGTCGTCAGCCGTTCCGGCCGTCCGACCGCCCGAGGGCCGCGCGGTTCTGTGCTGTGGGGGGTGGTGCGTGGGGTGCTGCGGGTGGTTCCTGGGGTGTCGCGGGGGGAGCGGTCCCGACGCGACCGAGGTGTCGCGGGGGAGCGGGCCCGACACGGCCTACGCCGGGCGGATGCTCCCGTAGATCGGCATGTAGTAGATCGACTCCACCCGCACGCTGGCGCCCGGCTTCGGGGCGTGGATCATCTTGCCGCCGCCTATGTACATCCCGACGTGGCTGATGTCCTTGAAGAAGAACACCAGGTCGCCCGGTTGCAGGTCCTTGGTGGCCACCCGCTCGCCGGTCTTCACCTGATCCCACGTCGTACGCGGCAGGTTCACCCCGGCCGCCTTCCATGCCGCCTGCGTCAGGCCGGAGCAGTCGTAGGAGTTGGGGCCCGTCGCGCCCCAGACGTACGGCTTGCCCATCTGGGCGCGGGCGAAGGCGAGCGCCTTCTTGGCCTTCGTGAGGGACGTGCCGTCGTCGGATCCGCCGCCCGAGTCGCCCGAGCCGCCTGAACCGTCTGAACCGTCTGTCGAGCCGCCACCGGACCCGCCGTCGCCCCCGCGGTCGCCCCCGTGCTCCTGGCGTTCCTTCTCGGCCTGCCGGCGCGCCATGTCGTCGGCCTTGCGCTTGGCGGCTTCCTCCTTCTTGCGCTCCAGCTCGGCCAGCCGCGCCTTCTCCTGGGCGGTCAGCCGGGACAGCAGCTGCCGGGCCTCGGTCAGCTTGCCCTGCACCGTCCGCTTGGACTCCTGGAGGGAGGTCTGGGACTCCTGGAGCCGTTCCAGGCTGTGGACGGCCTCGGCGCGTTCGTGCGCTGCCGCCGCCTGCTGCTCCTGGTAGTCGGCGACCGCCTGTTGCTGACGTCCGGTCAGCCGCTCCATGAGGTGGCTGCGGTCGGCGAACTGCTGCGGGTCCTTGGCGAGTATCAGCTGCGCGGTCGGGCTCATGCCGCCGGTGCGGTACTGCGCGGAGGCGTAGGTGCCCAGCTCCCGCCGGGACGCGTTGAGTTTGTCGGTGCGCTTCGCCGCGGAGTCCTGGAGTTCGGTCACCTTCTCGCGCCGCTGCTCGGCGTGCTCCTTGGCGGCGTTGTACTTCTGGGTCGCCACCTCGGCCTGGCGGTAGAGGTCGTCGACGTTCTTCTTGACCTCTTCGACGGTCGGCCGGGGGCTCCTGGGGGCCGCTTCGGCTGACTGCGACAGCAGTGTGACCGAGGCGAGTGCTGCGGTGGTGATCCCGACCGCCGTGCGGCGGCTTCCGGGTGAGGCGAGGACGCGGGTGCGCGGCTTGCGATGCGACGCCAAGGCCGGCGACTCCTTCCGTGGACCGCCTACCGGGTTAGCTGTCGGGTTCGGGCGGTGTCGCAGACGGAAGGCTTGCCCTACGGTCCGTACGCCCGCGCGCGGCGGCCGTACCGATCGATTCACCCCGGTGGTGCTGGTGGGTCCCCGGCTCCGGGTGCCCAGGGGCAGGGCCGGACTCGGCGGAGGCGACCCGTGCGCACGCTGTCGTACGCGGGGATGCGGGCTGCCCGAGCGAGCACGGTAGCCAACTCGTGTGGCTCCTGTGAAGGCTGATGTTCGAATTGCCCGAAACCTTTTCGTGACCTGAAGGTGAGGCGACGGTGATTGCGTTGGATGTCGGTTTCGGGCAGTGCGGGGAAGCCTCGGGGCGGCTCCTGTGAAGACGGCTCCACGTCTCCGAAACGGATTCTGCACGGCCGGGACGCTTCCCGTGCGGCCGTTCCCGGACTTCGGGACCGGATGTCAGTGGGGCCGCCTAGACTCGGTGGGCGATGAGCAGCCTCTTTGACGACAGCTTCCTGGCGGATCTCGGCCCGAAGGGCGAGCACCCCCCGCCCCCTCCCGAGGACGAGCACGGCCCGGCCCCGGAGGAGGTTCCGCACGACCTCTTCGACGGGAAGTTCGACGCCCCCGTGCCCCGGGAGGCGTACTACCGCGACGGCGCTGCCCGCCCCGCGGTCGATCCGGCCGCCCTCCTGGAGGGGCTCAACGACGCCCAGAAGGCGGCCGTGGTGCACACCGGCAGCCCGCTGCTGATCGTCGCGGGCGCCGGATCCGGCAAGACCCGGGTGCTCACCCACCGCATCGCGCACCTGCTCGGCGCGCGCGGCGTGCACCCCGGCCAGATCCTCGCGATCACCTTCACCAACAAGGCCGCGGGCGAGATGAAGGAGCGCGTCGAAGAACTGGTCGGCCCGCGGGCGAACGCCATGTGGGTCTCCACCTTCCACAGCGCCTGCGTCCGCATCCTGCGCCGCGAGTCCAAGCAGCTCGGCTTCACCTCGTCGTTCTCGATCTACGACGCCGCCGACTCGAAGCGCCTGATGGCCCTGGTCTGCCGCGATCTGGACCTCGACCCCAAGCGCTTCCCGCCCAAGTCCTTCAGCGCCAAGGTCTCCAACCTCAAGAACGAGCTCATCGACGAGGAGACCTTCGCGGGGACGGCTGCCGACGGCTTCGAGAAGACCCTGGCCGAGGCGTACGCGATGTACCAGGCGCGGCTGCGCGAGGCCAACGCCCTGGACTTCGACGACATCATCATGACGACCGTCAACCTCCTCCAGGCGTTCCCCGACGTCGCCGCCCACTACCGCCGCCGCTTCCGGCACGTCATGGTCGACGAGTACCAGGACACCAACCACGCGCAGTACACCCTCGTGCGCGAGCTGGTCGGTCCGCCCGAGTCCGCCGCCGAGCTGTGCGTGGTCGGCGACGCCGACCAGTCGATCTACGCCTTCCGCGGCGCCACGATCCGCAACATCCTCCAGTTCGAGGAGGACTACCCCAACGCCACGACGATCCTCCTGGAGCAGAACTACCGCTCCACGCAGACGATCCTCAGCGCCGCCAACGCCGTCATCGAACGCAACGAGAACCGCCGCCCCAAGAACCTCTGGACACAGGCAGGCGAGGGCCCCAGGATCACCGGCTACGTCGCCGACACCGAGCACGACGAGGCGCAGTTCGTCGCCGACGAGATCGACCGGCTGACGGACGCGGGCGATGCCAGGGCGGGCGACGTCGCCGTCTTCTACCGCACCAACGCCCAGTCCCGTGTCTTCGAAGAGATCCTCATCCGGGTCGGGCTGCCCTACAAGGTCGTCGGCGGCGTCCGCTTCTACGAGCGCAAGGAGGTCCGCGACGTCCTCGCGTACCTGCGCGTCCTCTCCAACCCCGAGGACACCGTCCCGCTGCGCCGGATCCTCAACGTCCCCAAGCGGGGCATCGGCGACCGCGCCGAGGCGATGATCGACGCCCTGTCGCTCCGCGAGAAGATCAGCTTCCCGCAGGCCCTGCGCCGGGTCGACGAGGCGTACGGCATGGCCGCCCGCTCGGCCAACGCCGTCCGGCGCTTCAACACGCTGATGGAAGAGCTGCGCACGATCGTCGAATCCGGCGCAGGACCGGCCACCGTCCTGGAGGCGGTCCTGGAGCGCACCGGCTACCTCGCCGAACTCCAGACCTCCACCGACCCGCAGGACGAGACCCGGATCGAGAACCTCCAGGAACTCGCCGCCGTGGCCCTGGAGTTCGAGCAGGACCGCGGCGAGGACAACCCGGGCACGCTCGCCGACTTCCTGGAGCAGGTCGCGCTGGTCGCCGACTCCGACCAGATCCCCGACGAGGAGGAGGACGGCAGCGGCGTCATCACCCTGATGACCCTGCACACCGCCAAGGGCCTGGAGTTCCCCGTCGTCTTCCTGACCGGCATGGAGGACGGCGTTTTCCCGCACATGCGCTCGCTGGGCCAGACCAAGGAGCTGGAGGAGGAGCGCCGGCTGGCGTACGTCGGCATCACCCGCGCCCGCGAACGGCTCTACCTCACCCGCTCGACGATGCGCAGCGCCTGGGGCCAGCCGTCGTACAACCCGCCCTCGCGGTTCCTTGAGGAGATCCCGGAGGCGTACGTCGACTGGAAGCGCACCGGGCCCGCGACGCCGTCCGCCTCGATGGGCGGGCTGTCATCCGGCGGCTTCGGCTCCGGCGGAGGAACGGGCTCCGGCTTCTCGTCCTCGCGCGCCAAGGGGCCGAGCGGTTTCGCGACCCGGCGCTCGTCCGACCGGCAGGTCGTCGCGCTGGCCGTCGGCGACCGCGTCACCCACGACAGCTTCGGCCTCGGCACGGTCGTGGGAGTCAAGGGCAGCGGCGACAACGCCGAGGCGACGATCGACTTCGGCGGTGAGAAGCCGAAGCGGCTGCTGCTGCGGTACGCGCCGGTGCAGAAGCTCTAGAGCCCGCGGCCGTTCCGTCGGCCCGCCGCCGTCAGGGCGTCGGGCCGGGCGGGGCCGGTCAGTTCGGGGCGGCCGGTCAGTTCGGGTTGAGGCCGTGGCTGTGCAGCCAGGGCAGCGGGTCGATCGGTGAGCCGCCCCCGGGGCGCACCTCGAAGTGCATGTGCGGCCCGGTGGAGTTGCCGGAGCTGCCGGAGTACGCGATCTGATCGCCGGCCTTGACCGACCCGGAGCGGACCTTGGTGCTGCTGAGGTGGCAGTACCACGTCTCGGTGCCGTCGGGCGCCGTCACGATCGCCATGTTGCCGTACGCGGAGTTCCACTGGGTGCGCACGGTGCCGTCGGTCGCGGCCATCACGGGAGTGCCGTAGCCGACCGGGAAGTCGATGCCGGTGTGCACGGACATCCAGTTGACGCCGGCCTGGCCGTAGAGGGCGCTCAGCCCGTGCTGCTTGACCGGCAGCAGGAACTTCGGGCGTTCGGCCTCCTTGCGGGCCGCTTCCTTCGCCTTGCGTTCCTTCTCGGCGGCCTGCCGCTCCTTGAGGTCGATCCGCTCCTGGGTACGGCTCGCCCGGTCGGCGAAGTCGTCGGCGCCCGCGCTGAGTCCGGCGAGCTGGGTGTCGAGCTTGTTGTTCGCCGTGGACGGTTTGACGCCGCCCGCGTCCGGCGCGCCCTGGCTGGCCGCCTCGTCCTTCTCCTCCCCGCCGAACCCGCCGACGGCAGCAGCGGCGACGGCGCAGACACCCATCGCGGCGACCGACGGTACGGCGACGGTCAGCAGCGCCGACCGCTTGGCTGTGCGGCGGCGGCCCCGGCCGCGGACGGCCTTGGGGCCCTCAGGGGCGTCGGGCGTGACTGCCGTGACGACCGGAGTGGCCTGGGTCAACGCCTCGGCCACCGCGGCCGATGCGCCGCGCGGGCGCCCGGCGGGCGCGGGCGGTCCGGAGTCGTCGCGCGGCGGGCCCGCCTGGGCAGGGATGGTCGCGGTCGGCGCCTGGTCCACCGTCGGCCACACCGCGGTGGCGTCGTGGCCGATGGCCTCCTGGACGGCGGTGGCTTCGTACCCGCCGGTCCCGTACGCGCCGGATCCGTAGGCGGTGCCGTGGTCGTACCGGGGCTCGTCCTCGCCCGGTGTGCCGTACCCGCCGGTGCCGAGGCCGTCGTCGAAGGCGGTGGTGTCGAAGGCGCCCGTGCCGTACGTCCCGGTGCCGTATGCCGCGGGGGCGGCGGCCTGATAGCCGCCGGTGTCCTGGCCGTTGGGGTGGTAGCCAGGTGCCGCGTAGCCGTGGGTGTCGTAGCCCGGTGCCTCATAGGCGGTGTGGGCGTACGGGTCGTAGCCGGAACCGTCCGGCTGCGCGCCTGCCGAGTCGTGGCCGTAGGCGTCGGCTCCGTACGTGTCCGTGGGGAAGGCGCCCGTGCCGTATGTCCCGGTGTCGTAGGACGCGGTCCGGAAGGAACCGGTGTCGAAGGAGCCGGTGTCGTACCCGCCCGGTGGGTAGCCGCCCGCCGGGTATCCGCCGGTGCCGTCGGCCCCGTAGGACTCCGCTCCCTGGGCCGCGCCGTGCTGAGTCGTGCCGAACGAGCCGGTGGCGTAGGGGTCGGCGCCGTACTGCCCGGTGTCGTACGAACCGGGGAGGGAGCCGAAGAGCGGGTCGCCGCCGCCGTATTCGGCGCAGCCGTTCGCGGCAGCGGTGTGCTGCTGCCCGTAGGAGTCGTAGGCCGGATAGTGCGCATACGAGGCGTCCGGAGCGGGACCGGTCGGAAGGGGAGCCTCCGACGGGTGACGGTCGTTCACCACCAGCTTCTCTTTCGCCTCGGCAGCAGGAGAATTAGCGGCGACTGTACCCGGCGGTACACGACGGCGACAATCTTGCGGGGGTTTCCGGCTCGGCCGGGCCGGGCATTTGGCCGCCTTTCGGCGGTGCCACACCTCCTCTTGGCGTCGCGTTCGAGGCCCGTTCGACGTCAGCGCGGGATCACGCCACCGAAAGGCAGCCGATAAGCCGCCAACGGGTCGTCAGCGAGATGCCTTTGCCTGCCGGAAGGCATCCAATTCAAGCCACCGAAATGGTGTCCATGGCGTGATCGGGCTCTTCCCTTACGGTCAAAACCTCATGTATTCCGGCAGCGACCGAGGCATTGACCGGTAGCGCGAGATGTCCGACACCTGAGATCTGCACGTTGTGCGCGATCAAATCCGGGTGATCGATTCGTGCGGTGGCGGGCGGCACCATGATCTGGTCCTGATCACTCCAAAACGCGACGAAATGGGTCGGGCAATTCGGCGCCGGAAGCGCCAACTCCGAGATCACCGTGGAATCCGGGCGCAACTGGCGTACGAGGGGGTGCGCCGACAGCAGCGGCGCGACGCGGGTGCCGGAGTGCGGGGTGCCGAGGGTGACGACGGTGCGCACGCGGGCGGCGCCGCCCAGACGCTGCACGTAATAACGGGCGATGAGCCCGCCGAGACTGTGCCCCACGATGTCCACCCGCGGCTGTCCGGTCCGTGCGCAGAGCTCCGCCACATGCCGGCCCAGCAACTCGGCCGCCTTGCGCAGATCGCAGGTCAGCGGCGAGTAGTTGAGCGCTTCGACGTGCCGCAGGCCCTGGCGGCGCAGCGAGCGGCGCAGGAGGACGAAGACGGAGCGGTTGTCGATGAAGCCGTGGAGGAGGAGAACGGGCGGGGGAGCGGGAGCGGTGGGTGCCGGTGTGGAGGGCGTGGGCTGCTCCTGGGTGATGCCGGTGGGGTAGAGGGCCAGGTGGCCGGCGAGTACCAGCAGTTCGGTCAGCGCGCTGCGCAGCGACAGGGCGTGCGGACGGATCAGGCGGCAGGTGTCCGGTGTGGAGGGGAAAGGTGTGGCGGCCATGGCCGACCTCCCGTGCGGCAGGGGAGGCTGCGTGCCCCCGGATGCCCTTGGGGGAAGCCGAAGGCGAAGGGTGAGCCTGTGGTGCGTGTGCCCTGGCGGGTGCACGTGCCCGGTGGTGCGTCCGCGCGGCTCGGCGGCGCGGAGGCGGAACGGTGTGGAGGCTCGGCTGCGGCTTCCCTCGCGCCGCCCCCGCGGGGGCTCCGCCGCCCGGCCCTGGCGTGAAGTCCCGCGGAACACGGCGCGTAGCGAACGTGTCCCGTGTGTGATTTCCCCCTCCCTGCATGTCACGAAACGGCTGGGTACGGGATGCTGGCGATAACGTTCGTTCACTCGTGGCCGCCGGACCGGGCGGCCACGCGATCGATTGTCGGCTCGGCGGCACCGCCCAACGGGTGCCGTGCATGGCTTGGAGGCAGTTATGGGTGTGGCGCGGCATGACGGAACTCAAGCGGGCGGGCAGGGTACGGCCGGCACGACGGGGCCGATCCGTGTCGTGGTGGCCAAGCCGGGCCTCGACGGCCACGACCGGGGCGCCAAGGTCATCGCGCGGGCGCTGCGGGACGCCGGTATGGAGGTCATCTACACCGGCCTGCACCAGACTCCGGAGCAGATCGTCGACACGGCGATCCAGGAGGACGCCGACGCCATCGGCCTGTCGATCCTGTCCGGCGCCCACAACACGCTCTTCGCCAAGGTCATCGAACTGCTCAAGGCGCGCGACGCGGACGACATCAAGGTCTTCGGCGGCGGCATCATCCCCGAGGCGGACATCGCCCCGCTGAAGGAGCAGGGGGTCGCGGAGATCTTCACCCCCGGTGCCACGACCACATCGATCGTGGAGTGGGTGACCGCGAACGTCCGCTCGCTCGCGGTGTGAGACCGGGCCGGCGCGCCGCACCTGCCGCCGGTGCCCAACGGGCGCCCGTCGGCCGGGCTCTGCCCCTGCCCGCCACCGGGCGGTCACCTTCGGCTTCCTCATCGGTCCGCTATCCGGTCGCGTCGGTTGCCGTGTTGGTGCCGGTGGCCGTGCCCGGCGGGTGGTCGGAGCCGGCGGGTTCGGCGGCTCCGGCCGGCGCTGCGAGCCGGGCGGGGGCGGCCAGTTCGGCATGCATGGTGGCGCGCAGACGCAGGGTGCCGACCAGGCGCTGGAACGCCTCGGACCAGTAGCCGACGGAGCCGGGTGAGGCGCCTTCCGGCTCGTCCGTGACCGCCGTGAGCATGTCCAGCCGGTCCGCTGCCGCCGGATCGAGGCAGCGCTCGGCCAGCCCCATCACCCCGCTGAAACTCCACGGATAGCTGCCCGCGTCCCGGGCGATGTCCAGTGCGTCGACGACCGCTCCGCCCAGCGGTTCGGCCCAGGGCACGGCACAGACGCCGAGCATCCGGAACGCGTCGGCCAGGCCGTGCGCCGCGATGAACTCCGCCACCCACTGCGCCCGTTCGCCCTCCGGGAGCACGGCCAGCAGCTTCGCCGGATCACGCGACGAGCCGCCCGCCGCGGATTCGGCGCCCTGGAGCGGGGCGGCGGGGGTGCCCAGGAGCGCCCGTGCCCACGCGGCGTCCCGCTGGCGCACCGCCGCGCGGCACCAGGCGTCGTGCAGCTCGGTGCGCCAGCCGTCGGCCACCGGCAGGGCGGTGATCGCCGCCGGCTCCCGGCCTCCGAACCGCTCGGCCCACCCGCTCAGCGGTGCCGCCTCCACCAACTGCCCGAACCACCACGACCGTTCGCCACGCCCGGACGGCGCCTTGGCCACGACGCCGTCGCGCTGCATCTCCGCGTCGCACTCGTACGGCGCCTCGACGACGATCACCGGATCGGATGGCGCGGCCGTGGTGCCGGGGGCCGACGGGGTGGCCGTGCGGTCCAGGGCGACGCAGCTGCGGGCGCGGGCGGCCATCCTTGTGGCGAGCGCCGAACCGGGCAGCGCGGACAGCAGTTCGGCGGCCGTGGCGCGGACGTTGCGGCTGCGGTCGGACAGCGCCTGCTCCAGGAACGCCTCGTCGGCCGTGGACAGGCCCTCGCGCAGCGAGTCGAGGAACATCAGCCGGTCCTCGGCCCGCTCGCTCGGCCAGCTGCGGGACAGCAGCTGCCGGCCCGCGTCCGGAGTGCGTCGGCGCAGCGCAGCCAGGACGGCGATCCGTTCCGCGAACAGGCCATCGTCCCAGAGGCGTTGCAGATCCTGTGGGCCGTCGGCGCCGACCGTTCCCGGGCCGCCCCCGATGCCCCGCAGTGCGAACTTCCAGTCGTCGTTGAGGCGTGCCAGCCACAGGGCGCGCGGGCCCGCAAGCGCGAGTGCGGCGGGCCGCAGGTCGGTACGGCCCCGGGCCGCGTCGAGCAGTGCGGGCAGCAGCGCCTCGGGGGCGCGGTAGCCGTGCTCGCCGGCTGCCGCGAGCCATTGGGGGAGCAGTTCCGTGAGGTCGGGGGCGGTGCCGCGACGGCTGCTCCCGCTGCCGCCGCGGTCGGCCAGCAGCAGCGCCAGGCGGCGGCGGGCGGCCTGCGGCAGTGGCGGCCTGGGGTCGTCGGGGGCCCGCCGGGGGCGTTCGCCTGCCGGTGCGGGGCGCAGGGCGGCACGGCGGCGGACGGTGCTCAGCGCCGCCGCGTCCAGCAGCCCGGCCGGCCCGGCGCGCCCCGCCGTGGGCGGGGTCCTGCGCTCGGCCCCCAGCAGGGCGGCGCTCACCAGCTCGGGCCAGGGAGGCACGATCGAAGGCGGGGCCGCGCCGGTGGTGTTGGTGGTGAAGGCTTTGGTGGTGGTGGGGGTTTGGGCGGGTGTCATGGTGGTCCTCCAGGGTGGTGTGGCGTACCGGGGCGGCGGGCCGTGGTGTTACAGCGACACCGGGGCCGGATCCCAGACGGTCAGCGGGAGGAAGCCGCGGTGGCCGCATTCGCCGAAGACCGTCACGGGGGCGCCGCCCGATATCGCGGCCAGCTGCCACCGGCCCGGACGGTCGAGGCACCGCGGGTCGAGGGGCAGCGCCGACTCGCCGTCCGCGTCGGCCAGTTGCCAGCCCGCGCCGTCCAGGCCGGGGATCGGAGTGACGTCCGCCAGGACCACGGGCCAGGAGTCGAGCCAGGGGTCGTGACGCAGCGCGTCCCCGTAGGCGGCCAGGGCGGCGTCGATGCCGCAGCCGGGCGGTACCGGGCCGGGGGCCGCCGGGGCGTGCCGCTTGCCCAGGGCGGCGCGCAGGGGGCGTGCGCCCGGGTAGTAGGCCAGCTCGGCGTCGAGCACCAGGCCGGGCGGCAGGGCAGGCTCCAGGGGGCGGTGGGTGCCGCCGTAGGAGAGGTGCAGGGCCATCCTTCCGGTCCTGTCGCCCCGCAGGTAGATCCGGCGGGTGGTCAACCTGCCGTCGTCGCTGTCGTGTTGGGCCAGCACCAGCCAGCGGTCCCGTACCGGAGTGGCGTCCAGCCCGGTCAGGACATCGGCGGCCTCGGTCGTCAGGCCGACGCGGGTACGCACCGTGGCGGCGAGCGGCGCCGGAAGGTGATCGATGCCGAGGAAGCCCTGGTCGAGGAGGTGCAGCAGGGCGCACTCCTCCAGGAGCCTGGCGGGCCAGCCGGGTCCGGACGCGGCGATGGAGCCCAACTCGCGGACCCGGGCGGCCAGTCCGGGTGCCTGGGCGTCCACCATGCGGGCGGCGGATTCCTCCCAGGAGTCCTGCCCGGCGCCGTCCGCGGAGGCGAGCCCGGAGTGGAGCAGATCCTCCAGGCGCTGTTCCAGTTCCGTGGCTCCGGCGCGGATCCGCTGCGTCCGCCGTTCGGTGCGGCGGGCGGCGGCCTCCGGGTCGGCGGGCACCCGCGATGGCGCGGCGCCGCCCGCCTCCCGGTCGGCCCGCTGCCGCCGGGCGGCCAGCCACTCCGCCGCCCACTGCGGGGGCCCACCCGGCGCCACCGCGTCCCCGCCGCCCGCCCAGAGAAGCAGCAGCCCCAGCGCGTGCTTGCACGGGAATTTCCGGCTGGGGCAACTACAGCTGAAGGCCGGGCCTTTGGTGTCGATCACCGCTTGATACGGCGTCTTCCCGCTGCCCTTGCACCGTCCCCACACCGCGCCGTCGCCCGCGCCCGCTTCCGACCACGGTCCCGGCCCGGCGAGCTTGCCTCCGGCCTTGCGTGAGGTCTCGTCAGGTGCGAGCGCGAGCACCTGATCCGTCGTCCAGCGTTCCCCCTGCGAATTCATGCTCACGACGCTAAGGCCGACCACTGACAACCACCCCGCGCGATCATTGAACTCGCAGGTCAGGGCCGGTTTTTGGGGGCGTTGTCAGTGGTGTGGTGCAGGGTGGGAACCGCAAGCGAACGGCGGAATGCGAGGCGCCGTACGCACACCTTGCGATGAGGGGGAGCCATGTCGGAAATCACGGTGCGGACGGCGGACGGCGAGGCGCGTGAGACGGTCGGCGCCGAGCCGCTGCGACCGCACGCGGAGGAGACGTTCGCGGCGGAGCTGGCGGCCCTCGCGGCGGCCGACGACCGGCCGAGGCCGGAGCGCTGGCGGCTCTCGCCGTGGGCGGTGGCGACGTATCTGCTGGGCGGCACCCTCGCGGACGGCACGGTCATCACACCCAAGTACGTCGGCCCGCGCCGGATCGTCGAGGTCGCGGTGACGACCCTCGCGACGGACCGTGCGCTGCTGCTGCTCGGCGTGCCAGGCACGGCCAAGACCTGGGTGTCCGAGCATCTGGCCGCCGCGGTCAGCGGTGACTCCACCCTGCTCGTGCAGGGCACAGCGGGCACCCCGGAGGAGGCGATCCGGTACGGCTGGAACTACGCGCAGCTGCTGGCGAACGGGCCCAGCCGGGAGGCGCTGGTGCCAAGCCCGGTCATGCGGGCGATGGCGCAGGGCATGACCGCGCGGGTCGAGGAGCTGACCCGTATCCCGGCCGACGTCCAGGACACGCTCATCACCGTCCTGTCGGAAAAGACCCTGCCCATACCGGAGTTGGGGCAGGAGGTGCAGGCGGTGCGCGGCTTCAACCTGATCGCCACGGCCAACAACCGCGACCGGGGCGTCAACGAACTCTCCAGCGCGCTGCGCCGCCGCTTCAACACCGTCGTCCTGCCCCTGCCGCAGACCCCGGAGGCCGAGGTGGACATCGTCTCCCGCAGGGTCGAGCAGCTCGGCAGGTCACTCGGCCTGCCCGCGGTGCCCGAGGGGCTGGACGAGATCCGCCGGGTCGTCACGGTCTTCCGCGAGCTGCGCGGCGGCGTCACCGCCGACGGAAGGACGAAGGTCAAGTCGCCGTCCGGGACGCTCTCCACGGCCGAGGCCATCTCGGTGGTGACCAACGGCCTGGCGCTGGCCACGCACTTCGGGGACGGCGTGCTGCGCCCGGGTGACGTGGCGGCCGGAATCCTGGGTGCCGTGGTCCGCGATCCGGCCGCCGACCGCGTGGTCTGGCAGGAGTACGTGGAGACGGTCGTCCGCGAGCGTGACGGCTGGAAGGACTTCTACCGCGCCTGCCGTGAGGTGAGCGCATGAACGGGACGGAGCCGGTGCTGCTCGGGGTGCGCCATCACGGACCCGGGTCCGCTCGGGCGGTGCGGGCCGCCCTGGAGCAGTGCACGCCCGACGCGGTGCTGATCGAGGGCCCGCCGGAGGCCGACGAGCTGGTACCGCTGGCCGGCCGGCCGGACATGCGGCCACCGGTCGCCCTGCTGGCCCATGTGCGGGACGATCCGGGCCGCGCCGCCTTCTGGCCGCTCGCCGAGTTCTCCCCGGAGTGGGTGGCGCTGCGCTGGGCCCTGGAGCACGACGTCCCGGTCCGCTTCATCGACCTGCCGGCGGCCCACTCCCTGGCCTGGGCCGAGCCGGAACCGGTGCGGGAACCCGATGAGGCGCGGGAGCACGGCCCGGCGCAGGAACCCGGCCCGGTGCAGGAACCCGGCCTCGTCACCGGGCCGGAGGCCGTAACGGATGTGGACCCCGCAGCCGGCCCGGCAGGCGGTGCCGCGCCCGGGGGCCCTGACCCCTCCGGGCTGCGCATCGACCCGATCGGTGTGCTGGCCGAAGCGGCGGGCTACGACGACGCCGAGCGCTGGTGGGAGGACGTCGTCGAGCATCGCGCCGCGGACGGCCAGGCCGCTGCGGACGCGCTGGCGCCGTTCGCCGCGCTGGTCGAGGCGATGGGCGCGTTGCGCGAGACGTACGGCGACGGCGGGCACGACCGGGATCCGGTGCGCGAGGCCCATATGCGCATCCGACTGCGGGCGGCCAGGCGGGAGTTCGGGGACGGCATCGCCGTGGTGTGCGGCGCCTGGCACGTTCCGGCGCTGGCCCGCAGGACCACGGTGACGGCGGACCGGCAGCTGCTGAAGGGCCTGCCCAAGGTGAAGGCCGATCTGACCTGGGTGCCGTGGACGCACCGACGGCTCTCCCGGAGCAGCGGATACGGCGCCGGCATCGCCTCACCCGGCTGGTACGGCCACCTCTTCGGCGCCCCCGACCGGCCTGTGGAACGCTGGATGACCAGGGCCGCCGGGCTGCTGCGGGCCGAGGACTACGCGGTCTCCCCGGCGCACGTCATCGAGGTGGTACGCCTCGCGGAAGGGCTCGCCACGGTGCGCGGACGCCCGCTGGCCGGGCTCGCCGAGACCACGGACGCGATCCGGGCCGTGATGGGCGACGGATCCGACGCGCCGTCCGCGCTGATCCACGACCGGCTGGTCGTGGGGGACGCCCTGGGCGAGGTGCCCGACGAGGCACCCGCGGTCCCGCTCCAGCGCGACATCGACCGGGTGCGGCGCACGCTGCGGCTCGCACCGGAAGCGCTGGAGAAAGAGGTGGAGCTGGACCTGCGCAAGGAGACGGACGCCGGGCGCAGCCGGCTGCTGCACCGGCTGCGGCTGCTGGGCGTCCCCTGGGGCGAGCCGGTGCACGCCCGCGGCAGCACGGGGACGTTCCGGGAGACCTGGCGGCTGTGCTGGGAACCGGAACTCTCCGTACGCGTCGCCGAGGCCGGTATCTGGGGCACGACCGTGCTCTCCGCCGCCACCGCGAAGGCGGTGTCCGACGCCGGCGCCGCCACCGCGCTCGCCGACGTGACCGTACTCGCCGAGAACTGCCTGCTCGCCGGCCTCCCGGAGGCGCTGCCCGAGGTGATGCGCGCCCTGGCGGACCGTGCCGCGCTGGACGCGGACGTCGGCCGGCTGGCCCAGGCGCTGCCCGCCCTCGTACGGTCCGTCCGCTACGGCGATGTGCGCGGCACGGACGGCGCGGCGCTCCGCGAGGTGGCGACGGGCCTCGCCGAGCGGATCTTCGTCGGGCTGCCGCCGGCCTGTGCGGGCCTCGACGCGGACGGCGCCGCGGCGATGCGACGTCATCTCGACGCCACCCAGCAGGCCGTGGCGCTCCTGGGGCAGCCGGGGGATGCCGCGGAGACCGGCCCCGGTGACGGTGCCGCCCCGGGGGACGGCCTGCGGGACCGGTGGTCCCGGGTGCTGCGGGCGGTGGCGGAGCGGGACAGCCTGCCGGGGCTGCTGCGGGGCAGGGCGGCGCGGCTGCTGCTGGACGACGGCCGGCTGGGGGAGGGCGGGGCCGAACGGCTGATGGGGCTCGCGCTGTCGCAGGGTGTCCAGCCCGCCGTAGCGGCGGGCTGGATCGAGGGTTTCGCCGGCGGCGGGGACGGCGGCGGCATCCTGCTGGTGCACGACGAGCGGCTGCTCGCACTGGTCGACGGCTGGCTGACCAGGGTTCCCGACGCCGCCTTCACGGACGTACTGCCGCTGCTGCGGCGGACGTTCGCCGACTACGACGAAGGGGTGCGCCGCACGCTCGGCGAACTCGTCCGCCGCGGCCCCGTGGCGGACGGGCCACGACCGGTGGGGGGCGGGCCCGATGACGAGGTGCCGATACCCGGCTTCGGCCCCGGCCTGGACCGCGACCGTGCCGCCGCGGTGCTGCCCACCGTGCACCTGCTGCTCGGAACGGGCCGGGACGGACCCGGCCGAGGGCAGGACCAGGGACGTGAGCGGGGACGTGAGCGGGAGGAGCGCCGGGGCGAGGACCGGGGCGAGGGGCCGGAGCGCGGCGGTGACGAGGCGGGCGGGGCGGAGAACGCGGACGCCGGACGACGGAGCAACGAACCTGTGGGGGCGGGGAGATGACGGCAACGACGGGGATGGCGGGAATGACGGGGACAGCCGGGATGACGACGCGTGCCCAGGCGGCTGGTGCCGCGGACGGAGCGGACCGAGCCGACGGCGCGGACGGCGGGGAGGGCGCGGACGGAGGGGCCGCCGCCGTGAACGGGGCGGAGCGGTTGCGGCGCTGGCGGATGGTGCTCGGCGGGGCCGGAGCCGACGGCACCGGGTGCGCGTTGCAGGGCCAGGACGCGGCGATGGACGGTGCACTCGCCGCGCTCTACGGGCAGGACGGCGGGCGGCGGGCGGACGGCGGCGGTCGCCGCACGGCGGGTCTGGGGGCGTCGGCGCCCCATGTCGCCCGCTGGCTCGGCGACATCCGTACGTACTTCCCCGCGTCCGTCGTGCAGGTCATGCAGCGTGACGCCATCGACAGGCTCGGTCTGAACACGCTGTTGCTGGAGCCGGAGATGCTGGAGGCGGTGGAGGCGGACGTGCATCTGGTCGGCACCCTGCTCTCCCTCAACAAGGTGATGCCGGAGACGACCAAGGAGACCGCGCGGGCCGTCGTCCGCAAGGTCGTGGAACAACTGGAGAAGCGGCTGGCGAGCCGGGCCCGCGCCACCCTCACCGGGGCGCTGGACCGTTCCGCCCGGATCAGCAGGCCGCGCCACCGTGACATCGACTGGGACCGCACGATCCGGGCGAACCTCAAGAACTACCTTCCCGAATACCGCACGGTCGTGCCCGAGCGGCTGATCGGCTACGGCAGGGCCGCGCAGTCGGTGAAGAAGGAAGTGGTGCTGTGCATCGACCAGTCGGGGTCGATGGCCGCATCCGTCGTCCACGCCTCGGTGTTCGGCGCGGTACTGGCCTCGATGCGGGCCATCGACACCCGCCTGGTCGTCTTCGATACCGCGGTGGTCGACCTGACCGACCGCATCGATGACCCGGTCGATGTGCTCTTCGGTACCCAACTGGGCGGCGGCACGGACATCAACCGCGCGCTCGCCTACTGCCAGTCCCGGATCACCCGGCCCACCGAAACCGTCGTCGTCCTCATCAGCGACCTCTACGAGGGCGGCATCCGTGCCGAGATGCTTAAACGGGTCGCCGCGATGAAGGCGTCCGGTGTGCAGTTCGTGTCGCTGCTCGCGCTCTCCGACGAGGGCGCACCGGCCTACGACCGCGAGCACGCAGCGGCCCTCGCGGCCCTGGGAGCACCGGCGTTCGCCTG
Organism: Streptomyces sp. NPDC048644; assembly: GCF_043199105.1. NCBI lineage: Bacteria > Bacillati > Actinomycetota > Actinomycetes > Kitasatosporales > Streptomycetaceae > Streptomyces > Streptomyces sp. NPDC048644. The sequence continues at coordinate 51,173 of NZ_JBICVO010000015.1, read as the reverse complement.
CACCCCCGACCTGTTTCCCGACGTGATGGCAGCCGCAATCGAAAAGCGCCCCCTCTCCATACCGGACATGGCGGAGCAACGGTGACGGGAATGCCGAGAGGTCTTGCGGGCCACCTGACCTGGTGTGCAAGTATCGGCTCATCGCCCGATCACCCGTGACGTGAGCGACATTGCGGTCGTGTGCCGCAGGTGTCCCCGTCCTGCTGGGAAGGTCACCCGCCGTGCTCGCTGTGTTCGTCATGCCTGCCACCGTGTGCCCGGCGCGCGGGGTACGGGGACGGCGTGCGCCGCTCGTGGGGCCTTTTGCTGCTGATCTGTCAACACCCTTGTTCCGTAGCAGAGTTGACGTGGTCGGGTGCTGGGTGGCCGTCCGTGGTCTGTGCAGACGGGTCGCCGATGGCGGTACGCACGCCGGATGGTGCGCCGGTGGCCGTCGTCAACTCCCCTTCTGAGGCGGCGCGTTAAGCGCTCGCGTCAGGACCTGCCGCTGCGGGGGCGGGACAGGTCCGCCCAACCCTCGATGCGAAGGATTCTCACCCTCATGCGTCACACCATGCGTCGTTCCATAGCGGTGGCCGCCGCTGCCACCGGCCTGCTGGCCCTCGGCGGCACCGTCGCCCACGCCGCCGACCACCCCGTATCCCACCGCACCGTAGCGGCCACCGGCGATGACAGCGGCCGTGTTGTCGATCCGCCGGTTTCCGGCGGCGAAACCGGCCGAGTTCCCGTCGAGCCGCCGGTCTCCCGTGCTGCCGCGGTCACCCGTGCCGCCGCGGTCACCCGCGACGACGCCAACGTGCCGGCCGATCTCACCAACGAGCCGGCGGACCTCACGGACGAGCCGGCCGACCTCACCAACGTCCCGGCCCTCCGGGGTACGGCGGTGCCGCGGTCCGCCGCGGACGACGGCACCATCCCGCGGGTTCCGACCCTTCCCGGAATTCCTGGGGTGCGGACGGTGCCCGGTGTTCCTGGTGTGCGGACGGTGCCCGGTGTTCCGAGCGTGCCCTCCGTGCCGGGTGTTCCGAACGTCCCGACCGTGCACGGTCAGGGCGTCTGAGGAGGATCAACATCGTGACGGTGACGGAGGGCGCCGGTGCCGGCGCCGACGCGGGATGAGTTCCGCAGGGGACGCCGCGCCCTCCGTCCCACCGGGGCGGCTGAGTACCGCCGTCCCGGACAGCCGGGTGGTCCTATGGACAGCCGGGTGGCCCTCTGTGGGGGAGGGTCACCCGGCCTCGGCGTTTTCCGGGGGAGTTCCGGCGTATCGGCGTACCGACGTACCCGTTTCATTGCGGCCATTTCCCGTCTTTTCAGGTGAGGTTGGCGGCCCGAATCGAAACGTCTCCGCAGCCCATACCGGACATGGCGGAGGAACGGTGACAGGAGGGCCGGGGGGACTTGCGGGCCACCTGGCCACTCGTGCAAGGATCGGGGCATCGCTTGATCACCCGTGACGCGAGTGACGCCGAGGCCGTGTGCCCGGGTGTCCCCGTCCCTCTGGGAAGGTCTCCCCTTGTCTGCTGTGTCCGTCGTGCCTGCCGCCGTGCGCCTTCCGCGCACCGTGGCCGCGCGGCGTGCGCTGCTCGCGGGGCTCTTCCTGATCGGCTTCGTGGCCATCGGCTTCGCCTTCGGCTCCGGCGCCCGCGCGGACGACCGTACGCAGGACCTGACCGGGGCGATCACCCCGGCGAAGGCCGTGGCGGCGCCGCAGGTCACCCACCGGGCGGGCGCATCCGACGAGGCGTCTTCGCTCACGGAGTCAGCCGATGACGCAGCATCAGCCGAGGACGTAGCGTCCGCCGAGGGTGCAGCGTCCCCCGACAAGCCGTCGCCGAAGGGCCGGGCCACGCCCGCGCACCGGGCGTCGGCGCCGACCGTCGAGGCTCCGGCCGAGGCGACGGCACCGGTCCGGGCCGCCACCCGGGCCGGAGCGCCGGTGCGGCACAGCCGTTCCGGGGCCGCACTTGAGCGGCAGGGCGCGGCGGCAGGACAGGCCGCCGCGGGCGAAATCGCCGACGCCGTACGGCCCGCCGCAGAGCAGGCCGCGCGGGTCACCGAGCCGCTGACCGGCGCCGTACGGGAGGTCGGGGGCGCGGCGGGTGCCGTGCTGCCGCTGCCGTGCCCGCCGGGCACGCACCCGGGAGAGCCGGGCGACGGCGGGCGACCGCAGGACGGCAGCGCCCCGCACGGTGGCGCACCGGCCGGTGCGCACCACGCCGCCGGGTCCGACGCGGCGGGTACGGCGCGCTCCGGTGCCGCCGGGACGCGTGCGCCGGCCGCCGAGCAGGCCCGTAGCGCCGTGCACGAGCAGGGCACGCCGGGCCGTGACGGCCTGCCGGGTCCGCTCCCCGAGGCGCCGGTGGCGCCCGCTTCGCAGAGCGCGGGCGCGGGCCACGGTCCGCGCGGTGACCAGCACGCCGTGCTTCCCGCTGACATCACGCTCGTCGGGCTGCTGCCCGGTGGCGTGCGCACGGCCGATGGCGTGCCGACGCGTCACCGTGCCGAAGACATCCTCGAATTCCCCGGCTAGGGCAGACCGTTCCGCGTCTGAATCCGACCTGCCGCGCGGGGGCGGGACAGGTCTGCCCGTCAACACCCCCTGAATTCGAAGGACTTTCCTCTCATGCGTATCGCCATCCGCCGTTCCATCGCCGTCGCCGCCACCGCCACCGGCCTGTGGGCCCTGGGCACCGTCGCCGCCAACGCCGCCGAACTGCCCGCCACTTCGGACCTGCCCGCCGCCGGCTCCGTGACCGACGCGGCGAAGCAGCTGCCGGTCGGGGACGTGGCCGGCACCGCGAAGCAGCTGCCCGCGGGTGACGTCACCAAGGCGGCGAAGCAGCTGCCGGCCGGTGAGGTCGCCGAGACCGCGAAGCAGCTGCCCGCGGGTGACGCCGTCGGCACGGCGAAGAAGACCGTGCGCGGGGCCGCCGGCCAGGCGGCCGGCACCGTCGGCAAGGGCCTGCCCGCCGACAGCCTGCCTGCCACCGACGGTCTGCCCACCGATGGGCTCGGCCCCGTGACCAACGCGCTCGGCGGTGTCCACACCACGGCCGACGGTTCCGGTCTCCAGGACGCCGGGAAGGTCACCGGCATCGCCAAGGGCGACCACGTGGGCCGCGTCGGCCGTGCCGTCCAGAGCGTGCAGCGCGCCGCCGACGGCGCCCCGACGCTGCCGAACACGCCCGAGCTGCCCGGCACTCCCTCGCTGCCGGGCACCCCGGCGCTGCCCGGTGCCGAACTGCCCGGCGGCCAGCCGAAGGGCCTGCCCAAGGCCCCCGCGCTGCCCCAGGCCCCCGGCTCCGTCACCAACCTGGTGGCCGCTCTCACCAGTGCCGGTGTGCGCCCCGAGCAGCTGACCGCCCTGGCCCAGGGTGACCTGGCCACCGTCCGCCCGGCCGCCGAGCAGGCCGTCGGCGGTGTGCGGACCACGGCCACCGGCATTGTGGTCAAGGTCGTGCCGGTCGCCCAGAACGCGGTGTCGGCCGCCGACGGCCAGGGCGCCGTCACCCGGACCGTCGCCGGTGTGCAGAGCCTCGCGCCGACGCGGACCGTCCCCGGCGTTCCGGCCGACGCGACCGGCGCGACTGGCCTGAGCGGCCTGTCCGACCTGTCCGGCCTGACCGACGCCGCCACCGTCCCGGCCCTGCCGGTCCTGCCGGGCGTGCCCTCGGTCCCCTCCGTTCCCTCCGTCCCCTCCGTCCCCTCCGTCCCGGCGCAGCCGAGCCTGCCGACCGTCCCCTCCGTTCCCTCCGTCCCCTCCACCCCCGCGCTGCCGGGCGCCCAGGGCGTCTGAGTCCTGCCGCTGCGCCCCGCGGTGTCACAGGAAACCTCGCTACGGTGACGGCGGAAGCACCGTAGCGGCGCCGCCCCGCCGGTCGAGCGATCGGACGGCGGGGCCTGCCGCCGCCCCATGAACAGCCGGGTGGTCCTCTGTGGGGGAGGGCCTCCCGGCCTTGGTGTTTTCGGGGTCGCGCACGCACGGCGAGGGCCGGCGTCCGATGGATACCGGGCGCCGGCCCTCGCCGTGCGTGCCGTCAACTCACCCGCTTCGGCTACACATTGGGCACGTGCAGCCGCTCCCAGCTCACCTTCCCCGGTATGCCGTCCGCGTCCTTGCCGGAGAAACCCAGCTTGCGCTGCCACGCCGCGTACGACGTGCGGTCGGCGTCGGTCCACGCCGGACCGGGTCCTTCCTGGTAGCGGCCACAGCCCTCGGCGACCAGCCGTTCGCCCATCGCCGTGATCACCGCGCTGTAGGCGTCGGCGCGGAAGAAGTCCCGGCCGGGGAACGGCTCGTACGGCGGGTGCTGCGGCTTGGGCGGCACCGGGCGTTCGGTGCCGCCGCCGTCCCCGGAGTCCTTGGGGCCCGCCGCGGGGTCGGCCAGCCGCTTCTTTATCCGGGTCCGCATCGCGTCCATCGTGAAGCCCCGCGGGTCGACCTTGCCGGGCTGCCACTCCTTGTGGCCGATCACCGACTTCTCGCTCCAGCCGTGCGCGCGGCAGATGGCCGCCGACACCTTCTCGATGGCGGTCTGCTGCTCCTCGGGCCACGGGTCCTGGCCGTCGCCGAGGTTGATGCACTCGAAGCCGTAGAAGTGCCGGTTGCCGTCCGTGTCGGCCTCGTTGTCAGGCGGCAGGTCCGTCTCGTTGACCACGGCGCGCAGTACGTCGCCGTCGCCGAGACCCGCGTGGTTGGCGCGGCCGTTGCCGACGAGGTGGATCTCGCCTCTCTTGTCGATCACGCCGTGGCAGAGCGGGCCCGGCAGGTCGGACCGGCCCTCGTAGCAGAGGTCCACGGAACTGCCGGTGCCCTCGGTGGCGGTGTGGTGGATCAGCACGCCGTTCAGCGGGCCCCACGGGCCCTTCGCGTTGCGGTTGTGGGTGCGCCATTCGCGGACCTCGTGGACCACCAGGCCCTCGTCGCGCAGCGCCTTCAGCAGCTTGGACGCGGTCAGTGGCGTCGCCATCAGCTGTCACTCCCCTCGTCGACGGCGGCTTCGGCAGCCGCGGTTGTCTGTGACCGGCTCGGTACGGGACCTGCGCCCGCCGTTTCCGCCCCGCCGGACTCCTCGGCCCGTGCCCTCGCCTCGGCGTCCAGCGCCGCCTCGTCGGCCGCCGGGATGCCCGCCGACAGGGGCCGGAAGGCCAGCCGCAGGTCCGGCGCGGTGCCCTCGCCTTGTACCCACGCCAGCGGCGCGTAGTGCACCGCGATGCCGGCCGGTTCCTGGAGGAGCGGGCGGCGCGCCGCGTCGGCCGGCCATTCGACGCCGCCGGTGGCGGTACGGGCCGGGATCAGCCAGAAGTCGCCGGTGCGGTAGCTGCCGCCGGCCGCGAAGTACACCTCGACGCCGTCCTCAAGCGGCAGCCAGCCGCCCTCATCCACCCGCAGCGCGCCGTGCCGAAGCCCGCCGGACTTCGCGCCGCGCCGGGCCTGCCTGCCGCTCTCGCGGTGGTCCCAGCGGCGCAGGAACGGGTGGAGTTCGGGCCGCCTGCCGACGCCGGGTGCCGGTTCGTCCGAGAGCCGTACCCGGCGTCCCGGCAGGTCGAGTTCCTCCACCCGCAGCAGCGGCTCGGCCTCGCCCCTGCTGGTGTAGGCGGTGTCGACGAACTCGACGAGGTCGCCGACGTTGAGGTCCAGCTTGTCGTCGCTGCCGAGGGTCGCCAACTCCACCCAGGTGCCGTCGAGTTCGTCGACAGGGAAGGTGACGGATCCGTTCTCCCTCGACCATTTGAAGGTGGCGTCCTGCGCGCCGCCGCCGTCGTGCACCTCCACCCGGTAGAGCTGGTTCTCCGGCCCCCGGTAGCGGGCGTCCGGCGCGACCAGGCACGGGTCGTCGTCCCCGTGCGCCGGGCGTTCGCTGCGCGCCGCGAGCCGGGAGGACGGGGCCGCGGCCTTCTGGGCCCAGCGGGTGAACGCCGCGCGGATGTCGTCGATCGGCGGGTTGTCGGACTCCAGGCCCAGCTCCGAGCCGGGCAGCGGCAGCACCTGCCAGACGACCTTGGCGCGGGCCGCGGTGTCCGGCATCGCCGAGCCCAGCGCCACCTCGCGCAGCGCCGGGTCCTCGGCCGCCGTGACGGTCCGCTCCCACACCTTCAGATAGGCCAGGTAGGGGAACCGCGTCGGCAGCCGGTCGCCGGGGCGCTCCGGGTCGCGGAAGCCGTCGGGCTGGTCCCAGTACGTCCAGGTGGCGGGCGGCGCGGCCGGCTCGCCCTCGCCGTCCTTGCCGCCCCGGTCGCCGTCGCCGCCGTCGGCGGGTACCGGGACACCGGGCGCGGGACGGGTCGCGTCGCACAGGATCCCGTCGACGTAGTACCGGCCGCCGCTGATGATCAGGTCGTCCAGCTCGCGGGCGCCGCCCCGCAGTTCGATGTGGAAGCCGGTGGCGCCGCGCGGGCCGCCGTGCTGCCCGATCAGGTCGGCCGCGAGGGTGCGCGCCTGGAACAGCTGGATCGCGGTCTGCTCGTTGGCGTCGGCGTCCAGCTGGACGCGGCCCTGCTGGGCGACCACCGCAGAGTAGTGACGCTCCGGCCGGTGGGTGATGCGGGAGAGGTCTGCGTGCATGGAAGAAGGTCCCCCTCGGACGGGATGGTGCTCGGAAGGTCGGGGTGAGAGCCGGTGTCCGGCCCCCGGTCGGGCGGGCGCGGCGCGCTCACGTCACGAAGAACAGGCCGGAGTCGGTGCCCGCCGGGGTGTAATCGGCGAGCCTGGCCCGCAGGCTGTCCTCCCGCTGCGGCTGGTACAGATCGTGGTACGCGCCCAGCTCCGCGCCGTCCTCAGCGCCGCGCCTGATCTCGTCGGCGCAGACGGCGGACAGCTGCGCGTAGTGCGGTGTCCCGTACCGCTCGTCGCGCAGCACCGGACGCACCCGCGTGGCATCACCAGGACCCGCCAGGTCGGGTTGGCAGCGGTAGCGGCGCGGGGTGCGGGAGCCGGGCGGCACGTAGCAGAACCGCAGGCAGCCGGTGCCGCGCCGGGCGACGTGCAGACGGCCGGTGAAGATGCTGTTCTCGGCGAGCTGCACGGCGTGCGTGTGCACCCCGCCGATGACCGTGCTGCGGTGCGCGTACAGGACCGCGTGCGCGTGGCGGCAGTCCGGCGCCGACAGTGCCTCGCGGTCGTGTCCTGTGGCGTCCAGGATGCTGTCGCGCAGGTGGACGGGGAGCGGGTCGGTGGAGACCTCGTCGCCGATCACCTCGATCGTGCCGAGGATGCAGCGGTCGATCTCCACGCAGGCGGTGGTCCGGTCCAGGACCAGGCTCGGCTCGTCAGGCGAGTGCGGGTCGCACTCCGGCTCCAGGGACCAGCCGGGCACCAACGTGCAGTGCCGCAGTGCCAGTTGGCCCATCGGCCCGCTGACGTTCAGCCCGCGGCCGGTGACCAGCAGCCCGTCCAGGACCATCCGGGGCCGCTCGCCCGGCGCGCAGTCCTCGTCCCGGGCGCGGATGTTGAGGGCGTCGGGCCGGTTGCTGTACCAGTCGAGCAGCCGGATCACCGGGCGGGTGCCATCGGCGGCGCGCAGTTCGAGCCGGTCGCCCGGATCCAGGTCGAAGTCCAGCTGTTCCTGGTAGGCGCCGCTGTGCGTGATCTCGATGACGCCGTCGGGCCCGCAGCGCCCGGCCCTGCGGTCGTGCTGCCAGGCGCCGTACGCGTCCATGATCCGCCGGAAGTCCTGGCCTGGCCCGACCCGGTAGACCGCGACGTCGGGCGGCAGCGCGCGCCCCGCGTCCGCCCGGTCGTCGCGCGGGTACTCGCCGCCGCCCAGGTCGTCCCCGAACCCGTAGTGGTAGTCCACCCAGACGCCCTGCCGGGGCGCCGAACGGGAGCCGAACGCGATGCGGCCCAGCTCCGGGTCGACCGCGATCTGGCCGCGCTTGGGGCGGTAGCGCCACTCGGAGAGGTCCGCGACGACGAGGTCGGCGAGCGGCACCGGGGTGTCGTGGCCGTCCCGGCGGATGGTGAAGCTCTTGCCGGGCCCGTAGTAGTCGGCGAGCCGGTCGTGCAGCTGCCTGCGGCGGATCGCGGCCGGTACGTTGTCGACCGTCGCGAGGTGCGTCGCCGAAGGCTCCGGCTCCGGGCGGGTCACCAGCGGGGTGTCGTTGCCCAGGATCGAGAAGGTGTAGAGGCTGCGGGCGCGGTCGATGCAGTACGCGGGGGCGTGCGTCACCGCATACGGCCGCAGCCGCCACACGAACAGGCCCACACCGGCCGGGGTGTAACCCCCTTGCCGGTACCGGGAGTCGGCCCGGCGGACGTCCACCGACCTGGCGACCGCGCCGAACGGGCCGCCCGCCAGGTCGAGGGCCGCGCCGTCCCGCACGTCCACCAGGCGACCACGGCCGCGCCGCCGCTCGTCGGCGACGGCGGTGCCCGACCCGTACAGCTTCACCGGCTGCTGGTGCGCCACCAGCCGGGAGAACTCCACGGCCCGCGCGGGCCAGCCGGCCACCCCGTCGGACAGCTCCTCCAGCAGGGCGAGGGTGCCCTTGCGCCGCCGGTTGCCGACGGTCGCCGCCACATCGCGGCGCGGCGCCAGCGCCTCGGCGAGCCGCCGCCGTGAGGCGTCCGGCAGTCCGCCGTCCCGCAGCCCCGTCGCCAGGACCCGTTCGTAGCCGGGCAGCGGGCGGTAGCCCACCAGATCGCCGATGTAGGGCAGCACCCACTCGGCTGCGCTCTCCACGAACCAGTCGTCGTACTGCTGGGCGACACCGTCCCGCACCCGGTCGGCCTGTTCCGCGATCACCGCGAGCAGCGCCCGCAGCGGCTCGCCGCCCTCCGCGTCCCGCAGCCGGTGCCACTGCGGCAGCAGTTCGGCGAGCCCGTCCGGCTCCCTCGTCGAACTCATCGGGCAACCTCCGTGAGGATCAGCGTGTCCGCGACCTGCGGTGAGAACAGCGCCAGTTGGGCGGGCCTGATGCCGCGGAAGACGAAGACGGCACGTCCCCGCTCCAGCGGCCGGGTGTCGGTGATGTCGGGGTTCAGGCGCAGCAGCTCGGCCAGCGGGATGCCGTACCGCGCGGCCACCGACGACAGCGTCTCGCCGCCCTCGTCGGTGACCTCGTGGATCTGCTCGTCGTACACCGCCGTACGGGACGGCACCGAGGCCGCGGGCGGCTCGGCGAACCGGCCGGCGAGGCCCGCGAGCCCGGCCGGGGTGACGGACGCGGGGACGCCGGTGAAGACGTCCGCGTCCACGTAGTCGACCCCCGGCACCGCCTGCGCCGCGGCCAGCAGCTCCGAGAGGTACGCGGGCTGCCCCAACTTCCGCCCCTCGTAGCCGAGCCCGGCCAGCAGCGCCTGCCGGATGCGCGGCTCGACCAGCTGCCAGGAGAAGTCCGGCGCCACCTTCACCTTCGCCGCCGCCACCAGCAGGACCGTCTCGCGCACGGCCACCCGCACCGGCAGCCTGGCATCGCCGTACTCGGCGAGCGCGGCCCGCAGCGACCGCAGCACCTCGGCGTCCGGCGCGATCGGGATGTCGTCCACCCCGGCGACGGTGACGTGCAGGACCCGCCGCCGCCCGTCGAACAGCTCCCGCGCCGACGCCCGGCCGATACCGGCGCGCGAGCGGGCGAAGTCCTCGTAGTCGGCGACCGAGACCAGCCGGTCCAGGGCGGAAACGGACAGCGGCACGGTCCGCCGGGTGAGGCCGGGTCCGTCGGCGTCGGCGCCGCCGGTCGCCGGCTGCGGGTTGGTGACCGCGGTGACCCCCAAGGGGCGGGTGACCGCCTGGGTGATGCGGTGCGCCGCGACGTTCGCCGCGCGGCCGGTGCCGAAGCGGTAGCGGGCCCGTACGTTGTCGTGCCCGGACGGCAGGCGGGCGCCGTGTACCCCGTCGCCGAACGTCACCGTCGTCCGCCCGCCCGCACCCCCGGACGCGGGGGACGCGCCCCCGTCCGCCGTGCCCGTCACATACACCCGCTCGTGCGGACCGCGCCCTGCCAGGCTGTCCACCGGGTGCCACAGCAGCCCGTCGACCCGCACATCCAACTGCGGGGTGGCGCCGAGGGGATTGTCGTCGGGCAGCCAGGTCAGCGGCGACTGCCACAGCGCGAACGTCTGGTTCGCGCGCGCCGCGTCGCCGCTGCCGATCGGCTCGTCCCGGCTCTCGCCGTGGGTGGCGGCCACCACGTTGCCCTGGATGCGGACCGTGTCGCGCAGATAGCGATGGGTCAGACCGGAAGTGAGGGTGAGCGTGGTGTGCACCCGGTCGCCCGGCAGCTCGGGATCGAGGGTCTGCGCGACCCCCGCGATCACCGCCAGTTCGGTGCCGCCGACTCCGGACGCACCGGGAATGTCGGTCCGCTCGCCCGAGACGATCAGCTGCCGCCCCGGCGTCAACCCGTCGTACAGCCCTCCGAGTTCGATCCGGTCGCCGTGCACGTCCTCGCCCAGCGGCTCGTCCGCCTGCCGCAGCGCCTCGCCCGCCGCGTGCACCGTCGTGTCCCGGATCGCGGACAGCACCACGTCGTGCTCGTCCAGCCACGGGTCGGCGAGGGTCAGCAGGGTGCCGCGCCCGGTGATGCCGTACTGGGTGTGCACGACGGTCCTTACGGCGGTGACCTTGGTGGTGACGAACGCGAGCTTCTTGTCACCCGGGATGCCGTCGGGCCCCTCCTTGCCCTTGCGCGGGCGCTCGATCGCCACCCAGCTGCCGACGGTGACCGCGTCGTGCACCGCGTCCAGGGCCAGCTCGTGGCGGTCGGCGGGCTCCGGGACCGTCGCGATGCCGATCTCCACGGCGGGCGGCTCGCCGCCGGACGCCACCCGCACCGAGATCTCGTACTCGCCGTGGGTGATCTGCCGGTGCTCGCCTGGCCCCAACTCCCAGCTCTGCGGCGTGCCGTTGTCCACCGACACGTGGAACTTGCCGTTCTCGCCCGGCCTGGACACGAACAGGGTGCGCTCCGGCAGCCCCGGCAGCAGCCGCGCGGTGACCCCCGGGGTCTGCGAGTCCACCGGGCGGCGCCCCAGCCAGCTCAGGTCGTGGTCCTGGCCACTGCGGGTGGACAGCTCGATCCTGCCGGGGCCGAGTGCCAGCGTCGTGTCGGCCGGAAGGTTCTCGCTGACCTGCTGCGAGCTGCCGGTCTCGATGTGCTGGAACTCCGCGCGCACCGGCACCTTGCCCGCCGTGTCGAACACCACCCGCATGCTGGTCAGCGCGGCACCCGTCAGCGGCCAGTCCGCGGTCCTGATGACCCGGCCGCGATCGTCCTGCACGGGCTTGAGCGGGGCCGTCGCACCGAACGGCGCCGCCGTCACCCGCATCGCCAACAGGGCCCGGAGAACCGGAAGTTCCGGCGCCGCCTTCCCGCCCGACGCGCGGGCCGAGGCCAGGCGCCACGCCGGGTACAGCCCGTCGGACACCCGCGGATCCAGCGCCGCCAGCAACTGCGCACCCAGGTCGGAACCGGCCGCGAACAGCCTGCCGGGATCGCGGGCGAGCGCACGGGCGCCGGATGGCGGGCGGACGACCTGCGTGCGCAGGGCGGGCAGCAGGTCACCCAACAGGCGGGCAGCGGCGGGGATTTGAGGAACCTCCCCGCCGTCACCGCTGCCGCCCCCGGCATCGGCCGGCTCGCCGGACAACTCGGCTGCCCGCTCCGCCAGTTCGCCGAGCACCGCCTCCAGTTCCTCGAACCACGCGGCCACGTCCTCGTACGCGGCGGACAGCGCCTGCGCCTCCGCCAGCCTGGCGTGCGGCCCGGCCAGCCGCGCGATGAACTGCGCCGGGGTGGCGATGCCGTCCAGGTCCTTGCGCAGCGGTGCCAGCACCTGCGCGTCGAAATCCGCGATGAACCGGCTGACCGGGCGCGGATTGGGCGTCTCGGGAGTGGGCGGACCCGGCTCGTCCGGATCATCCGGATCGCCCGCGTCCGGCGGCTCGGTGATCCACTCCCGTGCCTCGGCCACCAGCTCCTTCAGCGACCGCGGCGCGGACTGCGGGAGACCGATGCCCGTCACGTCCTCCTCGCGGTCCCGCCGCACCGAGGCGACGGACAGCAGCGTGCGCTCGGAACCGAAGTCGCACAGCAGCCGGTCGCCGACGGCCAGCGCCGTGTGGGTGCCCGCGATCAGCAGCTCCGGCCTGGTCCGCAGATCGTCGGCGGTCAGCAGCGCAGGGCGGCGGCGCCGCACCGGCAGCTCGTTCCACACCGCGCGCGCGGTCAGCTCCTCCTCGGTCTCGAAGGTCTGCGACCCCTCGTCCGAACCGGCAGGCACGCTGTGACTGCGCGCCCCGCGCGGGATCACCACCGGCAGGTCACCGGCGCGCGGATCACGGTCGAGCGTGTACGCGAGATGCGTGTCGGCGGCGACACCGGGCCGCGGCCTGTGCCCCACCAAGCGGCCGAGCAGCGCCAGCGAACGGTGCTCGTTCGCGGTCCGCAGATAGCCCTCGTCCGCGATCCGCTCGGAGTGGAAGGTCAGCAGATCACCCAGGACGGCCCAGGAGTCGAGCAGCCCGATGGACGGGTCGTCGGGGGTGCGCACGGTCAGCCCGCGCAGCGCCGGATACGCGGGCGAGGCGAGCCGGTCCAGCATCGCGTCGAGGAACGAACCGTAGGTGCCGACCCGGTAGTCCAGGGCGGCCCGGCCCGGCGGGTTGTACAGCGCGTCCGGCGCCCGCCGTTCGTCGTGCCCGCCGCCTTGGCAACCGCAGCCGCAGTCGTCGGCGCTTCCTGCCGGAATCCCGTTCATCGCCCGCCCTCCAGCTCGATGACCAGCTGCCCGTTCTCGGGCCGGTCCGGGTCGTTGTCGCAGCGTGCGACCTCCAGCGGTCCGAGCCGCAGCACACCCGCCTCCAGTTCTCCGTCGTCCGTGTGGAACAGCCGCCGCAGCCTGGTCACCCGCACGCTCACCACACCGGGCACCCCGGCCGCCACCGCCACCAGACGGCTCAGCCGCACCGGCTCGCCGAACGTCAGCGCGTCCGGATGGAAGAAGCCCCGCCGGCCACCGGGCAGCGGGCGGCGGCCCAGCACGCGGTACAGCTCGGCGAGGATCTGCCCGTGCTGATGGCCGGGCGCCGCGCACACCGACAGGACGACGTCCAGCGGCACCGTCCGCGCAGGACCGACGACCAGGTCGTGCCCGATCCTGCGGTAGCTCTCCAACGCGCAGGCCACCGAATCGAGCAGCGCGGCGGGCGGTTCCTCGTACCCGAGTGCGTCCACGGCGACATGCGCCTCCTGCACGCTGCCCGTCCACCGGATCTCCGCCGCCGCCCGCTGCACCCCCGGAAGCCCGGACGCCAGCGCCGCGTAGTCGTCGGCCGTCACGGCCCGCAACCGGGTACGCCGCAGATCCAGCGGCGCCAACTGCCGCACCTGCTCGACCGGTTCGGGTTCCGTCCCGCCGACCGCGGGCAGCGGATTGCGCACCCCGGCGACGGGCAGTGGTTCGGCCGCATCCGAATCCTCCGGGTCGCGCCGCAGCACCAGATGGCCGATGGCCTCGGCGCCGACGTTGCCCGCCGTGCCGCCGCCAAGACGGTAGTGCAGCCGCAGCCGGCTGCCGGGCTCCGGGCGGGCGCCGTACCTGCCGTCTCCGAAGCGCAGCGCCAGCCGCCCGTCGTCGTCCAGCTCCCCGACCACGTGCCGGTCACGATGCGTACTGGCCAGCAGATCCCGGCGAGGTGTCCACGGCTCCTGATCCGGCCGGTCCGCGTCGGTCAGGCGCAGCGCGGGCAGCGCCTCGCGCGGGTCCTGGAGGAGAGCGGCTGCCGGGCCGTGCAGCACCGGCTCGTCCGGGTGCAGCCCCGCCGCGTACGCCGGACCCCAGGTGTGCGCGATCTCCCACGCCGTACGCCCGTCCAGCACCGTCCCGGCCCGCGCGCGTGCCCCCAGCACCTCCAGGCGCCGCCGCTTCGCCGCCAGCAGTCGCGGACTGCGGTGCAGCAACTCCCGCAGCGCCCGCACCGGATGACGCCGCAGCTCCAGCGCCTCCAGCAGCCGCAGCCCGAACAGCACGGCCAGCTCGGCGACCTCCGCATCCCCGAGACCGTCGTGATCACGGGCGCTGCGCCACAGCTCCACCAGCCGCCCGCGCACCCGCTCCGGAATCTCCGCGAGCCGCTCGGCCTGCCCCGCCGCCACCTGCAGCGGGCGCGGGAACGGCACCGCCTGCACCACGGGGGAGCGGTGCAGCACCGGCCGCAGACGCGGCGCGATGCCCGGGTACACGGACTGCGCGAGCAGCGTCCGCAACGCCTCGGCCTGCGCGTACGCCGTGCCGGGCACCACCTTCTCGGCACGCAGCCCGGCCGACTCCAGACCGATCCCGGCCCGCACCGTCTGCGGCTCGCCGACGACGCTGAACAGCTGCCTGACGTCGTCCGCCCGCAGCGGTCTGCCGCATTCGGCCTGCTCCACCAGGGCGTTGATGAGCGCGGCCACCGCGTTGTCGGCCGCGTCGCGGTCCCCGCAGCCGAATGCCGGCGGGTCACAGGAGCCGAGCACGGCAGGCACCGGCGGCACGGTGTAGATCTCCGGCAGCCCGTCGCCCGCGTCCCCCTCACCGTCCGCCCCGTACGTCAGCGACCTGCCGTGATCCACCAGGACGACATTGCCGCGCGCCACGCTGACGTCGCCGACCGGCGCGCAGTCCCGCCCGCCGAGGGTGGACAGGCACAGCGGGAAGGCCAGCGCGTCCTCGGCCGCCCAGGTGACCTCAAGCACCGGCTGACCGGCGAGTTGATCGACGGACGGGGTCACCGACGTCAGCCGCACCGCCTGCCGGTGCGCCGGATCGGCGTCACCAGGCGTGCCGGTCCTGGCCCCGCGGACCTCCTCGAACAGCAGCAGATCTCCGGGGCCGAGTAGCAACTCCCGTTCCTGGCACGCCTCGTCGGCCCACCCGTCGCGCAGCGTCGCCGCCGTCGCGCCCTTCGGCAGCGCGCAGACCTCGTCGCCCCAGGTCCACAGCCGGATCGTGTTGTGCGCGGGGTGCAGCGCCAGCGGCCCGTCGGCGACCGGCTCGAACACTTCGAGCGAGCCGCGCTCGCCGAGCACCGCCAGATCCCGGTCGTCGATCACCGACCCGATCTCCGGCCGGTCGCGCGGCCCGAACGTACGGAAGTCGACGGAGGCGAAGCGGAAGGTGCCGGGCAGCAGGGTCAGCGTCCTTACCGTCTCCACGGCGACGAACGCCCGCGCGTTGCAGCCGTCGTGCATCAAGTAGTCGATCAGCCGGACGTGCCGCCGCACCGAGACCCGGCGCCGCGCGGTGTCCAGATACGCCTCGGTCGCCACCGCGTCCTGCTGGTAGCTGATCTGGTCGGCCGTGTACGCCAGCAGATCGACGAGGGTCGAGCCGAGGTCCGCGGCGTTGCGCTCCACCCACTCCGGCGTCGTCAACCGCAGCCGGTCCAGGACGACTTGGCGCAGCGTGTCGTAGTCGCGCGCCGTGTAGTCGATGACCGGCGCGGGACGGAAGGTGTCAGGGCGGTCCGCCGGATCGTCCGCGCAGTCGAAGGGCGCGGGACAGTTCGGCAGGAACGAGAAACCGGCCGAGAAGTACCGCTGGTCGAAACCGGGGAATGGCTCGGTGCCGGGCCGCCCGTACGGGTCGGTCTCGACCACCGAAAGGCGGTACGCGGAGCCGTCGCCCGCCCGGTCCAGCGTCACGAACAGCCGGTCGTCCAGCTCGGGGTCGTCCTCCCGCTCGACGGCTATCTCCTCCGCCGCAAGGCCCGTGATCCGCCGCCCGCCGTCGATCCGGATGTTCTCCGGGCACAGCCCGTGCGGCGCCTTGCCGAGGAAGGTGACCGTCAGCGTCCGCCCGTCGTCGCTCACCTCGACCGCGTCCACGCCGTTGCGCCCGGCATCCCGGATCCGCCCGCGCCTGCCGTCCGTCCGGCAGGACAGCGCGGCCCCCGCTCCGCCCGTCCCGCTGTCCGCCCCGCTCATGCCTCGGCCCCCCGGCCCTCGAAGACCTCATCGCGCCGGCTCGCGGTGGAGCGCACCACGTACCGGAGATACACCCGCACGACGTTCTCCTCGCTCACCACGTCCAGCGACTCCACCTCGATCAGCTCGCCCAGCCAGCGCTGGAGCGACGCCTGCACGGACAGTTCGAGTGCGGCGGCCAGCTCCGGGCTGTTCGGCGTGAACACCAGGTCCAGCAGCCCGCAGCCGAAGTCGGGACGCATCACCCGCTCACCGGGACTGGTGAACAGCAACTGCTCGATCAGATCCCGCACATGCGCGTCGTACCCGGCGTGCCCGGTCCGCCCACGGCGGTCCGTCCGGTACGGAAACGCGATATCGGCCCGTACGGCCCTGGCCTTCATCCGCACATCACTCCCCCTCGCACGACCGCCACGACCGGCGGCCCCTGCGGCACAAGACCGGCCGTGAAGCACATCCCGGCCGTGCTGTCCGTCACCACCGGCACCCCGTTGATCAGCACGCTGTCGCCGTCCGCCGTCCAGCGCACCGAGGCGCAGGGCGCCGGTACGCCGTCGACGGTGTGCCGGCAGCCGACGACCGTGAGCACCTCACCCGCCGTCCGTACCGGCAGCCCGCCCATCAGGACGGCGTGGCCTGCGGAACCCGACAGGGCGGCGGCCACGCCACCGTGCGGACAACTGATCACGGCGCCTGTGTGCACGAGGCCCCCGGACATGGACAACACGTCGTACTCCGCTTCTCTCGCGAACACCGGCTGCACCGGAGCCCTCAGCGCTTCTTCGGAATGGTCAACCGGCCCTCATTGATGTCGACTTGATCGCCGACCAGCGAAATCGAGGCACCGTGCCCGTTGTTGATGTGCACACCCGTCGCATCGATCTTCACGTACGCCCCGCCGGGCGCCTCCAGCAGAATGCCGTTCGCCGGCACGTCGCTCATCACGATTTTGTGTTTCTTCGGCGTCTGGATCACCACCGGGTGTGAGGTCGCCGGATCGGTCCGCGCGTCCTCCGGCAGCTCGGCCCGCGAGCCGTACCAACACCCCGTCCAGACAGGGAAACTGGGATCCCCCTGCTCGAACTCCACCCAGACACCCGCACCCACCGACGGCACGACATACTGCCCGGCGGGAAACTGCTGCTCCCCGGTGAAAGGAAAGCAGGGCATGGCCCAGGTCGAGGGCGTATCACCCAGCACATCCGGGACCTGGACCATCAGACGGCCGATCCCCATCGGATCGTCGTTCGCCGTCACGCGGCCCCGGAACTTGCCGAGGAAGCGGTTGTTCGATGCTGCGGCCATGCGAAACGCTCCTGGTCGTACGGCAGTTGGGGCTTTTCGGTGGATCGGTTCGGGCTTCCGGTCTGCTACGGGCGCACGGTGCCGCTCCGCGCCACCAGCCCCTCCCTCGACAGCGTGAAGTTCTGCTGATACGAGCCCGGCCTGAGGTTGTGCGTCACGCTCTTCACGTAATAGTCACCGTCATATGTCACCCCTGCACCCCGCACCCCCACCAACTCCCGTGGCCGCAGCAGATATCCGTGCCGGTTCACATCCAGCTGCCCGGACCCGGAAATCGCATCGGCGGACGTCGCCGCCCGCCCCAGCGCCTCCGCCTCGGCCTGCCCGAGATCCTTCTTCGCCGTGCCCGACAACGTCTTACGCTTCAGCGCGGGCGAGGCGCGGCGGCCCAACGGCGGTCGCAGCGGGCTGATATCGGGCTGCGAGAGCAACCGCGCGTCACGCGTCCGCGGATCCTGCACCCGCGCCTGCGGCTCCTCGCGCGCCGTACCGTCGTACGCGAAAGTCAACTGGTCCACCGTCGAGTTGACGTCCATATTCACATTCAGCGCATGCTGCCGCTGCCCCAGCCGCTGCTCAGGCCCCCAGAACGCGGTCGACCGCCCAGGAACGGGCCCCGGATCCAGATAGAACGTGTAACCATTCGCCGCCGCAAGCTCGTTCAGATACTGCAGATCCGTCCCCGTCTGGTAATCCACCCGCCACTGCTCGCGCGGCGGCTGATGAATCTGCTCCCGGATGATCCTGGTGTCGATCCCGTAATCCGCGTACTTCCCGAGAATCCGCTCCACCCGCTGCGAAGGCGCAAGGTTCGGATATCTGTCGGTCCGCTCCTCCAAATCCATCAACAACGACAGATCCTCCCCCGTCAACGTCAACGTCGTCTGCCCCGGCTGATTACTGGCACCCACCTCCTGCCGCACGATCAGCCCGTCCAGCAGCACGATCGGCGTGCCCTTCACACTGGCCGTCACCACCACCCTGGTCTTCGGATCGAAGAACCCCTCGGGCAGCAGCCGCTCCGTGATCACACCCCGCTTCGTCAGATCGAACGCGATCTGAAACCCGCTCCGTTCACCCGCCGTACTCGTAATCTGCGCCGACAACAGCGCCTCGGTCACCCCCGCAGGCACCGGCCTGGCCAGCTTCGGCCCCATGTACAGCGTGAGATGAATCGGCCCCCGCCCCACCGCCTCATCAGCCATGCCCGAACCCACCACCCGGCAACGGAATCCCGATCTCCCGCCCCGGCTCCTCCGTCAACTCCCGCGGATCCATCACCGGATTGGCGTCGGCGATCCGCCACCACTGCCCCGGATCCCCGAAATACCGCTGCCCGAGCTGATCGGCCCGCTCACCACTACGCACCACATGCGGCGCGACATCCCCCTCGCCCTGCCCCCCGTCCTCCCGAGGCAACGCCGGCAGCAACCGCCGCTTCACATAACGCACTTCAACACCGTCATCCCCCCGATACACCCCGACCTCCGCATCGTGATACCGACTGCTCCGCGGATACGGATGCGCCCCCGGAATGGCATCCAACGCACTCTCATACGGCTCTATCCCACCCATACCGGCTACACACTCCCCATCCCGATATCACTCCCGCGCAACCCCAACTGCCCCAGACTCCCGCCCCGCGCCATCCCTGCAAGCCGCTCCTTCTGCGCCAGATGCGCGAGATACAACTCGGCACCCTTGTGCCCGGCCGGCAGATCGCTCACGGTCAACACCTTCATCCCGATACTGAGCGAAGCCCGCATAGGATTCAGATTCACGTCAAACGCCGACTCATTGACGGAAAGCTCGGTCAGCCGCACGGGCATGACCCGCTTACTACCCCACGTGAACAACGTCAACGGCATCTCGATCGGACTGATCTCGATGGCCCCCTTCTTACTGAGATGCGAGGCGGCCCGCAGCTGCGCGACGGTCGGCTGCACCAGCATTTCCAGGGTGGCGAGCTGCGGATGAATCCCATCGGGCGCGGCCACGTCAAGTTGATCGGTCGAATCAATCTCCGCAGTGAACTTCCAACTCTCCTCCGCAGGCCCTTTAAGCCTCAGCGCCTCGTTCCGGTCCCCACCTCCACTTCCCCCTCCGCCGCCGTCCCCTTCACCCCCGGCCGACTGCGGCGCTATCGACCGCTCCAGGGTGTCGGGGTTGAACTGCAACACGATGATGCGCTGGGGGGTGCCGCGCTCGGGGTCGACGATGACTATGCCGGAGCGGATGGGTTTGGGGATGTCGGCGTAGGTGGTCATTTCTCACTCCCTCAATTCGATGCCGCTGATGTCACGAGCCGCCCCTTTTTCCGTTCGGGCAGGATGACGTGTTACTTCGGGTGCTCAGTCGGGTGAGCCGCGTTCTGCGACTCCTCATTCGGCTGGCGGGCGAGTTCTTCCAGGGCTTCGGCAGTGGGCGCCACACGCTCTTCCGCATCGGCTGTGATGCCGCCGGCTTCCGGGTGTTCCGCTTCGCCCTTCCAGCGGCGGAGCGCCTGCAACGGGGTCAGCCCTTCCTGCCATGCCTGCATGAGGCGTGGCCCCCACACGAGCCCTGCGTCGAGTCCGGCGGGTGCGGCTGCGGCACATGGCTCGTAGTCCGCAGCATCATCTGCTTCGGATGCCCAGAGGTACCCCAGAATCACTCCGTCCAGAGTTACCGGGAGATACCGAACCGTCGATTCCGTGAGGAATGAGTATCCGGTATTCTCCAGAGTGAGCGGAGAAAGCGTTTCCTGGTCCCTTTCGTTTTCCGGTCGCTTGGCGTCGGAAGCAGGCTTGATGTAATCGGGATTCACGATCTCCTGTAGAGCGTCTTCGCTATCCACCGAAAGCAGGTCGGAGCCTTCCGGAATCCCTCCAGCCTCGGGGTCTTCTGGAGAGCCGATCCACTGCCTCATCGCCTGGATCGGCGTTTTCCCCTCGACTCGGGCTCGTTCCATCCTCATGGCCCAACGCGCCGCTGCCAGCAGAGTGTCCTGATCGGACGCCATGCGTCGCAGGAAATAGGCTTCACTGTCCCCTTGTGTCAGCGACAGGCATCCAATGGCCTCGCCATTCAATGTCACTGGAAGATAACTTGTGCTCATTTCTGGCCTTCTGTCATTGGAGAATCACCTTGGCGTAAATATCCCACACTCCGGAAGGGCCCGGCCTGTCGGGGCCTTTTACTCGCATAATGCGGTATTTAGTATTGCGTGGCTGGATCAGTTCTCGCTGTTTCGGGAAATCGCTCTTCACTCCCATCCATACGGCCCTGGAACCGGCCGGTACGTCGAGGTGCAGCCGGTAGCGGTACATCTCCCGTACCTGGTCCTCTGTCATGTGCTCGGTGTCGGGGTACGCGGGCTCTTTCCCCAACGAGCCGGACATGTATCCCCTCTCCACTTGCGTGGTGCCACGCAAGCTTTGCGGGGTGCCTCGGAATCCGGGCAGGAAGCTGATGTCCTGCAGCGACCGGTGGACTGTCACCCCGTGAGGGAGCCGGTGGCTGCCCGTTCCTTGGTCGATCTGCCGCATGCGCTCGCGGATGTCGTCAGCTGTGGGGAATTTTCCGCCGAATCTTGCCTCAAGGTTTCGATAACCTTCAGCCCTGTGGCCACCTTTGAGGATCTCGATCAGTTTCTTCTGCGGGTAAGGGTCATTGTGGATGGCGTCGATCAATTCCTGCTGATCGTAGTTCAGGTCGGCACGGGACACGTTGTAGGTTTCGTATAGGTTCGGGTCGCGCCCACCGAAGAGTCCCTGGAGAGGCTGTGCGACACCTTGCAGCATTTCCTCTGCCGGAGTTCCCCGGGCGATCTGGTTGTACGGCCATGAGGAGTGCGTGTAGTCCTTGAGGGAAGCCTGGACTTCGGCCGGCAGTCTCTCGTACGTGACCGGCGCCAGTTGTTCCGCGCCGTACCTGTCTCCCTCGTTGTTCGTCTTGGGGTCGATCTGCTTGCGCCGCCCTTCGCCTCCGTACTCCTCCTTCCACTTTCCCGAGTTCGATTTCTTGCTCGGGTTCAGGGCGGCGATGATGTCGAAGAGAGATGAGCCGACGGTTTGCAGCCCTGTCAGCCGGTACCACGTACGCATCGCGCTCAGTAGCGCTTGAAGAACCGGTCGTGGGACGCCACGTTGCAGAAGGCCGTCGAGCTTTGGCTGGATACGGGAAACAATCTTCTGGAGTCGCAACTCCTTGGAGTCCCGTGAGTCTTCCTTCTTCTTCCTGCCGTCCCTCTGCTGCTTCTTCTGTTCCTGCTTGCGCTTCTTGTTGTCGCGGAAGTGGTCCCGCTTCTTCTTGAAGAAGTCGCGGGTCTTCTTCGCGGTGTTCTTGAGGGCCTTGCCGACCTTGGACTTGCGGAGCTTCTTGCCGAGGGCCTTGCCGGCGTTGCGGACCTTCTTGAGGGCGGACTTGACCTTTCCCTTGACCTTCTTCAGGGCCCGGCCCAGTGGAGACTTCGGCTTGCGGGGCTTGGTGCGCTTGGGGGCCTCGGTTTCCTTCTTCTTGGACGGCTTGTCGGGCTTCTTGTCCTTCTTGGCGTCCGGCCCGTCCTTGTCCTTGGTGCGGTCCTGGCCCTTCTTGGGGTCCGCCCCGTCCCGATCCGGGTGCTTGTTCGGTGAACTCGCCTCGTCGCGCGTCTTCTTGGCGTCCGCCTCGTCCTCGTGCTTCTTCTTGGACGGGTCCGGCGTCTTGCTCGTCGGGCGGGACGGGGGCTCGGTCTTCGGCTGGTGTTTGGGGTGGGCGGAGCCTGGGGTGCGGTCGGTGGTGGTGCCAGGGCGGGAGGGGACGCGGGGGCCCTTGGGCTTGGTGGGGCGGGCGGGTTTGCGAAGGGCCTGGGTGGCCTTGCGGGCGGCGCCCTTGGCGGCGTTGACGGCCTTGCCCGCGGCCTTGCGGGCGCCCTTGCCGGTCTTCTTGAGGCCGGCGGTGATCTTCTGGGCCATGGCCTTGAGGCGTTTGCCGACGCCCTTGGTGGCGCGGCCCAGGCGCTGGAGGAGGAAGTTGGTGATGAAGTCGAGCAGGGCCACGACTCCCGCGGCGACCGCTTCGGCGAAGAGGCAGGCGGCGGGGCCCGCCTTGACCGCCTTGAGGAAGGCGAAGAACTTGCCGAAGGCCGTCAGGATGGAGCTGACGGTGTCCCAGGCGGCCATCAGGCCCTGGATGATCGTGAGGATGGCGCCCGCTGCGGGCACGATCATCGAGACGACCTTCTCGACGACCAGCGACGCGATCATCATCGGCAGCGAGGCGACGATCGCGTCCCACGCCATCTTGCCGATCTGCTTCAAGGACATGCAGCCCTTGACGAGGACGCTGATGACGGCCTTGCCGAGGCCGAGGATGCCCTCGACCTTGGTGTCGAACCACTGCTTGACCGCCGACTTGATGGCACCCCAGAGGTGTTCCTGGATACCGGTCTTGGCGGCGCTGCCCGCCTTCATCAGCCAGCCGCCCGGGTCCGGCGCGATGTCGGCGACCAGCGCCGCGAACTTGCCCAGCGCCTCGATCGCCGCCTGCGCGAACTTGAGCGCCGCCTTGATCGCCTCGGCGTAGATCTTGATGGCGGCCTTGATGCCCGCTTCGAGGACGTCGAGGAGTTTGTTGAGGCCGGCGGCCAGCGCGTCGAGGAGGGTGTTGACGGCCTTCTTCAGGCCGTCGGCGAGCTTGTTGACGGTGGCGATGGCCGCGTCGCGCAGGCCCTCGATGGCCTTGCGGAACTTGTCGCGCAGTTCGGGGAAGGCCGCCAGCAGGACGTCACCGATGGCGATGAGGGCGTCGGCCAGGACATTGATCGCCTTGATGGCGAAGTCCCGCACCGCGTCGATCGCCTTGTTCGCGAACTCCTTGAACTTGTCGATCAGGCTGTTGATCGCGTTGCGGGCCGCGTCGAAGATCTTCGTGACGGCGTCCAGCAGGCCCTTGAAGAAGTCGCCGACCGCGTCGAGGATCTTGCCGAAGAGGCCGCCCGACTCGTTCTTCTTCTCGTCCTTCTTCTTCTTGGCGTCCTTCTCCGCCTGATCGGCCTGGTGGTCGATGTCCTTGTTGTCGGTGTCCTTGCGGTCCTCGACCTCCTTGTCCTTGCCGTCCCGCTCCTTGGTGATCTTCTCGTTGCCGCCCTTGTGCTCCTTCTCGGTGTCCTTGTCGGCCTGCTCGATCTTCTTGTCCTGCTCGTCGCGCCAGCTCTGGCGCTCCTTGCCCGCCTGCTCGGCCGCCCGGCCGCGTTCCGCCGTCTGCTGCTCGGTGTTGCGGGCGACCTCGCCGTCGATCTCCTGCTGCTTCTCCTGGTGCGCCTTCTGCTCGCCCTGCTGGTGCTGCTTCTCCTTGGCCGCCAGTTCGGTCTGCGACTGGCCCGCCGCACCCTGGATCTCACCGCCGCGCTCCTGCTTGGCGACGATCCCCTCGTGCTGCTTCGCGGAGCCGCCGCCCGACCGCTGCCCGCCGCCGCCCGCGCGCCCCGCCGCCTTCCCCCGCAGCTCCTCCTCGGGCGCGTCCGGGAAGATCTTGTCCTCGCCCATCGGCTTGGACGCGTCCGCCCGGCCGGTGTCCTGGATCGTGCCCTGCTTCTCCTTGAGCTTCTCCGCCTGCTTGTCCGTACGCTGCGGGTCGCTCTCACCCTCCAGCTTGATCTTGGGTGCGGGGCCGACCGTCTTGTTGCGCAGCTCCGGGTCGGTGGTCGGCACCTGGTCCGCCGCCGCCTCGACGCTCTTGGCGTCGCTCTCGGTCAGCTTGCCGTCCTTGCCCGGAGTGACCTTCGGCTGCTGGACGTTGTCGGTCGGCTTGGCGCCCTCGGCCTTGTCGCTGCCCTTGGCCTGCTGCTTCTTGCCCTGCTCCGGCGGGCCGACCTTCTCCAGCTTTCCCGTCACCGGCGCCTCGGGCGCCTCCGCCTGCGGCGCCCCCGACTGGGTCTGCGGCGCACCCGAAGGCCGCTCCCGCTTCGGCGGGTTGGCCGCCAGACGCTTCTGCTCCTCGCCGACCTTCCGGTCCGCCGCCCCGTCGACCCCCGGCAGCGCGGCCTGCGCCTGATCGGGCGAGAGCTTGCTGACGGTACCGAGCGCGGCCTTGGGATCCTGACCGGAGACGTCCGGCGGCTCCTCCTGCTTCTTCTCCTTGGGCGCCTGCCCGCCGCCCCCGCCGCACGCGCCGCCGCCCTCCTCCTTCTCCGGCGCCGGAGCGGGCGGCGCGCAGCCGCCGCCGTCCTTCTCCAGCGACGCGTCCGGCTGCGCCTTGGCGCCCTCCGGCGCGGGCGCGCCCATCTTCCCCGGGTTCTCGGCCTGTTCACCCACCGGGCTCACCGCCGCCTGCGCGACGGACGGCGCCCCGCCGGGACCGGCCGCCGCCTTCGGCGCACTGCCGGGCTCCGCCGCGCCGACGGGACCACTGGGCGCCGCACCGGGACCGGCTTCCTTCGGCACCGCGCTCTTCGCCGCCGGCGCCTCGTTCTCACCACGGGCCGGCGCCGCACCGCGCCGTGCCGCGGGCGATGGATGCCGGTCCTCGACCGCCGTACGTTCCGTGTGCGCACCGGCCGGCGGCGCCAGCGAAGGCGCCGAAGGACCGGGGCCGCCGCCCGCCGCACCAGGGCCCGCCGCGCCGGCCGGCTTGTCCGCCGCCGCGCCCTCAGGCTGCCCCTTGGCCTCCCGCTTCTCCTCCTGCGCGTCCTGGTCCTTCTTGTCCTGCTGCTCGTCCTGGGTCTCCTGGGCGTCCGGCGCGTCGCCGCCGTCGCCCGTGTCCGCGTCGCGTTCCGCGTCCTTGTCGGCCGCGTCCTGCCCGGCCTGCTTCGCGCCGTCCTCGTCGTGGTCCTGCTGCTGCTCGGCCTCCTGCTCCGGATCCCGCTGCTCATCGGTTTCCGGATCGGGGCCGACCTCCTGCTCCACCGGCTTCTCCGGCTGGAGGTCCTTCTCGCTGCGATCGGGGGCATCCGACGCGGGACCGTGCTCGGGCTGCGGCGCCTCGCCCTCGACCGGGCCCCGCTCCTCGCCCGGAGCCTTGGCCTCGGCCTCCGGCGCGTCCTCGTCCTCCTCCTCGTCGGCCTCGTTCTCCCGTTCCTTCTGGACCTGCTCCGCCTTGGTCGGCGGGGGAGCGGGGAAGGACGGCGGGGCGGGGGCAGCCGCGCCGGGCCGCAGCGTGTCGGCGGTCGGCACGGACGACAGGTCGGGGTCGGATTCCGGCACGAAGTCCTCGGGCTTCAGCTCCGCCTCGCCCTTGCCCAAGCCGCCGGCCCGCTGCTCCTCCTGGCCCCCGTCGACCTCCCGGTCCGCTCCCGCCTCAAGGCCGATGGGCCGCTCCTCATCGCGCGGGTCGCCCTCGTCCTCGTCCTTCTCGTTCAGCCCGTGCTCGGACAGCGCGCTGTCGCGCTGCTCGGCCCGCTCGTCCACCTTCTCCGGCCGTACCTGACCCGGCTGTTCCTTCTTCTTCTTTTCCAGCTCTTCCTGCTTCGAGCCGTCGGCGGGCTTCTTCTCGTCGTCCTTGCGCTTGCGCTTGTCGGCGCCCGGGGCGTCGGCCTGATCCGGGTCCTGCTCCTCGCGCTCGCGCTGCTCCTTGCGCTCCTCCTTGGCGCGTTCCTCGCCGTCCTGGCCCCGCTGGGCCTTCTCCTCGTCGGCCCGGTCCGCTTCCTTGCGTTCCCCGGCCTGCTTCTCCTCGTCCTGCTGCTGTTCCTTCTCGGCGCCCGCCCGCTCCTCGGCGCGGTTGTCCTCGGTGGCCTTGCGTTCGCCGGCCTCCTTGTCCTCCGCCGCGGCGTCCTGCTGCGCCCGGCTCTGTTCCTGCTCGCGGGCGCCGTCGCGGCCCTTGGCGTCCTTCTTCTCCTCCTCGGCGTCCGCGTCCCGCGCCTCCCCGGCCTGCTTCTCCCGCTCGCCACGGCCGGCCGCGGTCCGCCGCTCGTCCTCGATCAGGTCGATGGCGTCCGGTACCGGCGCCGGCACGTCCGAAGGGCCCAGAGTGAGCGGCGCGCGCTGCGCCGCCTCGTCGGTCAGATCCAGCAGGCGGTCGAACTCCGGTGACAGCAGCCGCACTTCGAGCCGGTCGAGTACGGACTCCTGAAGGTCGGGTGTCATCCGCGAGAGCTGGGTACGGACCCGGCCCGACGCGTCGGCGGGGTCGCCCCGCAGCGACCGCAGCACCCCGCTCGCCAGCCGGTCGACGACGGTGGCCGGGTCGCTCTGCTCGGCGCGCATGCGGTCCGCGTCCACCGTCGCGTACCGCAGCCACCCCGGCGTGGCCTGCCCCTCCTCGATCTCCGCGGCGGGCGCATCGGCGCGTACGGAATCGCGGAGCGCGCCCGCCACCGACGCCTGCGCCGCCGACTCCGCCTCCCGTTCGATCGACTCCTGCGGGAGGCTCACCGCGCCCAGGTCGCGGCCGGCCCGCAGAGCGCCGAGGCCGTGCGGGTTCTGGACGGTGTGCAGGAGTTCGTGGGCGAGGAGGCGTCGGCCGTCCGCCGTGCCGGGGCGGTAGGTGCCATCGCGGAAGAAGATGTCCTGGCCGACGGCGACCGCGTCGGCGCCCAGCATGTCGGTCAGCGCCCCGGCGTCCCGGTCGGTGTGCAGGCGCACCCGGCCGAAGTCGTGGCCGAGCGTCTCCTCCAACTCCCGCCGTACGGACGGGTCGAGCGGCGCGCCCGCCCCGCTGACGATGTCCTTCGGCTCGGGCGCCCGGGACCTGCCCGCGCGCTCCTTGCGCTTGCGGCGCTTCTCCTCGCGCGCCGCCCGGTCCTCCTGCGCCGACGCCTGGGACGTGCTCACCCGGCCTCACCCCGCCCGGTGAGGCCCGCGTGCACGGCGCGGGCCAGGGCCTCGCCCAGGCGGGCCGGCGAGGTGGTGGCGGGCAGCGGCGGCAGGCCCGCCAGGGAGTCCAGCGTCACGCCCGTGCCGTCCGCCGCCAGCGGTACGCCGCGCTCCCGCACCAGCCGGGTCAGCTCGCGGGTGAAGGACGCCGAGACGCGGTCCGGGTCAAGTCCGGTGCCGAAGCCGGTCAGGGCCAGTTCGCCGATGTCGATGCGGACGGCGGCGGGCGGCGGCCCCTCCGGCGCGGCCGGGCGCGGAGCGGGCGCAGGGGCGGGCGCAGGGGCGGGCGCAGGGGCGGACACCCGCCGCCCGGTGACCTCGTTCAGACCCATCAGACCCATCCGTGGACCTCCGACGGCGTCAAGGAGCGTTCCAGCTTCAGGTATTCGGTGCGCGCGGCGGCCAGCATGTGCCGCATCTGGAGGGAGTCGCCCTCCTCGGCGGCGAGGAAGGCGCCGGACAGCGCGATGTTGCGGATCGAACCGCCGGCCACGGTGAGCCGGGCCAGCTGCGCCGGGTCGATGCCCTTGGTGGGGGCCTGCGCGGGCAGCACCCGGCGCCAGATCTCGGCGCGTTCCTTCTCGCCGGGGAACGGGAAGTCCACGACGAACCGGATGCGGCGCATGAATGCCTGGTCCAGCGCCTTCTTCATGTTGGTGGTGAGGACGGCCAGGCCGCGGTACGCCTCCATCCGCATCAGCAGGTAGCTGACCTCCAGGTTGGCGTACCTGTCGTGACTGTCCTTGACCTCGCTGCGCTTGCCGAACAGGGCGTCCGCCTCGTCGAACAGGAGCAGCGCGCCGCCGCGTTCGGCCGCGTCGAAGACCCGGCCCAGGTTCTTCTCGGTCTCGCCGATGTATTTGCTGACCACCTGGGAGAGGTCGATGATGAAGAGGTCGAGGCCCAGCTCCCCGGCCATCACCTCGGCCGCGAGGGTCTTGCCGGTGCCGGAGCCGCCCGCGAAGAGCGCGGTCACCCCGAGGCCGTAGCGCAGCACCTTCGCGAAGCCCCACTCCTGGTAGACCGTGCCGCGCTGCCGTACGTGCGCCACGACCTCCTGGAGGATCTTCAACTGCCGCTCGGCGAGCACCAGATCGCCCCACCCGGCCCGCGGCTCGATGCGGCGCCCCAGCTCGTCCAGGCCGATCCTGGCCTCGGTGAGACCGGCCTGCCAGGCGAGCGCGGTGGCGTCGCCGCTGCCGTCGCCCGGACCGCCGGGCAGGTCGCGGCGCACGGACGCGGCGGCGGTGCGCACGACGTGCGGCGGCAGCTGGAACTGGGCCACCATCGCCCGGAGTTGGTCCTGCTCCACCTGCGGGATGCCGGCGAACGCGTGCGCCCACATGTCCAGCTGCTCCGCGTCGTCCAGCTTGGGCACCAGCACCCGACGGCCGCGCGGCAGGCCGGTCTGCCGCGGGTCGGGGCCCGCGACGACCAGCGGAACGGCGGCGGCGCCGATGAACGCGTCGGTGGCCGCGGCCTGTTCGTGGTCCAGATCGCCCACCTCGACCAGCAGCGCCGCGGGCAGCAGGATCGCCTCGCGCTGCCACAGCCGGGAGAGCCGGTCCCGTTCGACCGGGTCCGTCGGCACGTCCTCCGCGCTCATCGCGTACAGACCGAGACCGGCCTCGCGGGCACCGAGCGCGGCGATGTCGGCACGGGAGCGCTGGTCGCCGCCGATCAGCTCCACGCGCAGCGGCGCTTCCGGCCCGCCGCCCGCCCACCCGGCCGCGACCTGCGCCGCGGCCCGCCGGTACGAAGGCGGCTGGCCATCCGGTACGGGCGCCCGCCGCAGCATGCCGTGCAGCCGGGTGTCCAGGTACGGGGAGTCGACCAGGAAGTGCAGGATCCGCTCGTCGAGACGGAGGCGGGACGAGGTGAGGCGGGTCTCGTCCTCGATCTCGACGAGGCGCCAGCGGCGCAGCGGCGACACCGGCGTCAGGGCGCTCCAGTGCGGGTCGGCGAGGGCCGCGAGGGCGAGCGCGAAGGTGGGGTGGGCGCGGTCCTGGCCGCCGCTCGCCGCTGCGCACCGCGAGCCGGTGGTGGGCTCCAGCTCAGCCGCCGCGGTGAGCAGCACGACGTCCCGCTCGAACGGGCTGAGGCCGAAGCAGGAGACGAGGGCTTCGAGTGCGGGCGGAGGCGGCGGGGTGGCGGGAGCGGCGCCGGTACCCGTCCGCGTTTCGGCTCCGGCGCTCGCCCGCGCGGCGTGCGCGTCGAGGCGGGCCAGGACCGCGGCCAGGGAGGCGGCCAGGCCGGTGGGCCTGGTGTCCCGGTCCCCGCCGGGCGCGTGCGCGGGCCCGGCGGCGTCCGTGGGCGTGCCGCCGTCCGCGCCGTCTCCTCGGGCCTTACCTGTCATCCGCGTCAGCCCTCCTTGCCGGAGCCGGAGCCGGAGCCGGAGCCGGTCTCGGAGCCGGTCTCGGAGCCGGTGTCGGTCTCTTGGGCGGGGGAGGACGCCGCGCCGCCCGCACCCGAACGCGGCGACTCGGGAGCCGACTTGGCGGCCTTGCGCTGCGCCCGGCCCGCCGACGCCTTCTTCGCCGCCCGGCCGCCCGTGCCGCCGACTCCCGCGGCTGCCTTCCGCGCCGCCCGCGTGGACGCCCCTGCGGCCCGGCCGCGCGCCGCACCCGCCGCCTCGCCTTCCTGCGGACCGCCGTCCCGGCCCGCGCCGCCGGCCTTGCGGTCCGCCGCCTTGCCGTCGTCGCCCCCGGAACCGCGCGCCGTCGCCGCACCGGCTGTGTCTTCCGCCGGATCCGCGGCCCCCGCGCCCCCAGCGACCTGCGCGCCCCGCTCCGGCGCGCTCACGACGGCCGAGGGCTCCGGCGCCCCCGGCGACCCGAACGGATGGACGTGCACATCCGGCCGCTCCACCGGCTTCGCCGGAATCGGCTTCTCGCGTCCGTCGACCAGCACCAGGGCCGCCTGATAGCAGACCGAGAGGACGTACGGGGTCTGGTGGAGCATGCCCCAGAGCTTCGAGGTCTCGTCGATGTCCATCTGGGTCGGCGTGAAGCGGACCTTCTGGATCGCGTCGGCGAGGTCACTGCCCGCGAGATACGGCCGCCGCGCCGCCTCCTCGATCAACTCCCGTGGCAGTACGGGTATTTCGTGCAGGGTGCGGATGACGGTGCCCAGCAGCCGCTGCCCGACCAGCTCGGTCTCCTCGCCGAACGCGCTGATCAGGAAGTGCAGGTCGAGCGGCGCCGCGGGGCGCTTGAGCAGCGTGCCGTCCGACGCGCGGGTCGGCAGGTCGCTGTTGCGGAGCGAGACGTTCGGGGTGACCTGGTAGAGGAAGACCGTGATCGTCGGCTCGGTGGGCGGATCGGCCGGCGGCCTGCGGGTCTCGACCGAGACCGCCATGTCGATCTCCGGCCGCAGATTGTTCTCCAGCAGCAGCGCAAGGGCCTGGGTGACGGTGGCGATGGCAAGTGCGTTGCTCATGGCGTCAGTTCCTCTTCTCGTCGCGGGAGAGGTAGTCCGTGAGGCTCAGCGCGGGCCCGCGCCGCGCCGTACGGGCCGGAGCTGCGGCCTCCCCGCGTGGCTGGCCGCCCGCCGCGGTGACTTCGAGCCGGCCGATCTGTACATGCACCACGCGCTCCGCCGGGCGCCCGCTGCGGCGGCCCGCCCCCTGCCGGGCGGCGGCGCCGCGCACCGCAGCCGCCAGGTCGCCGCGCGGGCGCGCCGCACCGGCCGGGACCGGAGCGGCGGCCGGAGCGGGGACGGCCGGGCGGACCGAAGGCCGCCCGGCAGCGGTGCCGTCGTCCCCGTCGTCCCCGGCAGGCCGCACCGGCCGCTGCGGCTCGGCGGCGGCAGGCAGGGCCCGCCCGGTGACCGGCGCGGCGGGCCGCAACAGGGGCGCGGCTGAGGGCCGTACGCGCTCCCCGCCGTCGTCCGGTACGTCCTGCGGCACCGGACCCGGCCTGACCACGGTCTCCCGCTCCGTGGTCCGCACCTCCCGCTCGACGCGGGTGAACGCGTGGCCGGTCGGCGGCGCGGCGGCGGGCGGCGCGAGCAGACCGGGCGCAGGACCCTCGTCGGCACGCCCGCCGCCCAGCGACTCGATGCGCTCGAACGGCCCGGGGAGCCGCGGGCGCACGCGGGCGGGACGGCCCGGAGCGTCCGCCGGCAGGCCGGGCGGCCCGGCGGCGGGCGCGGCTGCGTGCCGGGCCAGCAGCCGGTCGAAGTAGTCGGGCAGCTCAGGCATCGGCGCACAACTCCAGGTAGTAGCGGCGGCGTTGCGGGCTGAGCGCGAGGATCTCCGGCTCGCTCCAGCCGTAGGCGGTGGCGAGCAGATGGACGTCGAGGAGCACGTCACGGGCCCAGGCGTCCAGCTCGGTCCACAGGTGGTCGGCGATGTCCAGCTCGGCGGGGGTGGCCTCGCCGCACTCGGGGCAGGCGATGCTGAGCGTGATCTCGGCCGCCGGGTCGGCGCGTTCGGCCGCTTCGGCCAGCAGGCGCCGCACCGTGTCGGGCAGCGCGCCCGGCAGCTCGTCGGCGGGCAGCGGCGCGCCGTCCCGGGTCGCCGAGACCGTGCAGCGGGCCAGCAGCAGCTGCTGCGGGTCGGGAGGGCCCGGTGCGGCGCCCGGACCGGCGAGCGCGCGGGAGACCGCGGCGAGGTCGGCGACGGTGGGCAGCCGGAAATCGACCACCCAGCCGCCGTCGGCCACCCGCAGCACCCCGCCGTCCGCCGCCCCGCCGTCCGCCGCCGCGCCCGCCGCCGGAGCGGCGAACTGCGCCGCGTCGAGGTCGAACTCCATCGCCTCGGCACACCCGCCGCACTCCACCCGCACCTGCATCCGCTCGCCGAACAGCGCCCGGCGCAGCCCGAAGAGGTCGGCGGCGCGCCGGCCGACCGGCACCGCGAGCAGCGCGTCGGTGCCGGTCTCCGGGCGGGCCGCCCGGTGCAGCAGCAGGGCGCGCCCTGCCGCGTCCCGGTCGAGCCCCGCCTCCCAGGTGGCCAGCAGCTCAGCGGGCCCCGTCAGCGCCATCCCTCACCCCCGTCCGGCAGCCCCCGCGGTCAGGCGGGATGCGTGAACGACGGTTCCTGCGGCTCGGGCACCTCGTAGTCGCGCTCCCAGCCCTCGCACTCCAGCTTCAGGCTCTGGATGGCGACGGCGTTGGCGTTGGCGTCCATCTCGCCCAGGACCTGGTACTCGCTCGGCCAGGACCGGTAGATCTTGTGCGAGACGGCGACCTGCCCGGCTTCGTTGAGCACCTGGATGACGATGTCCTTGCGGAAGTCGGCCAGCGACACCTCGGATCCGAGACCGGCGCCGACCTGCCAGACCTTGTTGGCCCAGCGGTCGAACTCCGGGTCGTGGGTGACCCCGCGCTCCAAGGTGATCCCCTCGAACTCCGAGCGGCCAGGAGACTTGCGCGGAGAGCTGGGGTCGCCGCCGTGCCGGTGCTTGACGACCTCGGTGGTGCGCTTCAGCGGACTGATCTTGCTGACACCCGCGACCGTACGCCCGTCCCACAGGACCAGGAACTTGAAGTTCTTGTACGGGTCGAAGCGATGGGCGTTGATCTGAAACTCAGCCATCGGATTCCTTACGTCCCTTTCCCTCGCGTCTCCCACCGGACGTCAGACGTCGAACTGACCGGCCATCTGCTGGATCTTGACGATCACGAACTCCGCGGGCTTGACCGGCGCGATGCCGACCACGACATTGACGATGCCGCGCTCGATGTCCTCGTCGGTCGTGGTGTCCTTGTCGCACTTGACGAAGTACGCCTGCCGCGGAGTGCCGCCCTTGAAGGCGCCCTTCTCGAAGAGCGAGTGCAGATAGGCGGAGGCGTTGAGCCGGATCTGCTGCCACAGCTGCTCGTTGTTCGGCTCGAAGACCACCCACTGCAGGCCGCGCAGCAGGCTCTCCTCGACGTGCAGCGCCAGCCGCCGCACCGGGACGTACTTCCACTCGCTGTCCAGACCGTCAGCGCCCTCCAGGGTGCGGGCACCCCAGATCAGCGGGCCGACCATCGGGAAACTGCGCAGCACGTTCACGCCGAGCGGGTTGAGCAGCCCGTTCTCCCGGTCGGTGAGCTTGACGGTCAGCGAGTGCACCCCCGTGAGCCGCGCCTCGGTGCCTGCCGGTGCCTTCCACACCCCGCGCTCGCTGTCCGTACGCGCGATGACGCCGGCGACCGCGCCCGACGGCGGGAAGGACCGCAGCCTGCCGGTCAGCGGGTCGGTGAGCTGGAGGTGCGGGAAGTACAGGCCGGAGTGGTTGCCGCGGACCGGTGTGAAGGCGGCGATGCCCGCGCGGGCCGCGTCCACGCTGCTCCAGGCGGCGGGCGCGTCCACCAGCAGGAAGATCCGCCGCTCCCTGCAGAGCCGCTCGGCCGCCGACAGCACCGTGACCATGTCATCGGTGCTCTCGTACGACGCCAGCTCGGGCAGCGCCAGCAGATTGACGTCGTGGACGTCGCGCAGCGCCTGGATTCCGGTCTTGCGCGACTCGCTGCCGATGAGGTCGCGCGGGCCCGGCAGTTCGCCGTCCTCGCCGCCGCACAGCGGGAAGACCGGCGGGTTGACGGACGCTTCGAGGCCCAGGTCGTTGGCGCACTCGCCGACGAACCTGACCACGTCGTCCGGGTCGGTCGAACCGGCCACGACCTGGATGCGGCGCCCGAACGCGATGACCTCGGCCCCGGCGAACGCGTGCTTGCCTGGAGCGTCGGGCAGCGCGCGCAGTTGGTGTTCGAGCAGCAGCGCCAGCTCGGTGACGGTGCACGGCGCCGGGCCGTCGCAGTCCGGGTCGTAGAGCGTGAACTCGCGCTCCACCTCGCCGATCTTCACCGTCAACTCGACGTTGAGATCCGGGAGTTCGTGATGGAACGCCTTGGAGACGGTGCCGGATGGGTCGGGGCGGCCCTCGCCGACGACCGCGACGCGGACCAGTGCGGACCCGGCGTTGACGACGGTCTCGGCGTACCGGCCGTGGCCGGGATCCATGGACAGCCCGGAGAACGCCTCACGGGCGGTGCCGTGCGCGTCCAGCACCTGGAGGTTGAAGGTGTGGTCTTCAGAGGGGCGGCGCGAAGCGCCTCCTGCAGGGTCGGTGGCCGGGCGACGGGTGGGCGTGTCGTAGTCGACGGCGACCCGCAGGCCGGAGCCCCAGACGCCTGGCTCCTTGGCGTGCACCTCCAGGACCGGGCACTGGCTGTGGCCCTCGGTGGACTCCAGGGTGACGCAGGCTTCCCTGCCGGTGTGCGCCTTGGCGACCCGGACGATCACCGCGACGGTGCCGCCGTTGCCGAAGAACTGGTGGACGGCGTAGCCGACCGGGCTCTGCGAGGTCAGCCCGCCGAAGCGGCGCTCGAAGTCGGCGAAGCTGGTGATCCGTACCGGGTGGTTGTGCGGGCCGCGCCGGGTGTGGCCGACGAAGGCGGTCACGGACGTGGTGACGGTGGTGATGCTGCGGATGCTGCTGGGAAGCTCTTCGACATAGACGCCGGGATAGGTCGTATGTGTCGGCTGGGTCAGCATTCCCTCTCCAATCCCTTCAGGCACCGAGTGTGAGGACACCAAGAAATCGAGAAAGTCGGGAGGAGTGGCGGGAGGAAGGGGGAAGGGGCGGTGGGGTGCGGGAGAGCCCGCGACCACGTCGTTGCCTGCGGTCACGCATCCCCCCACCACCCATCAAGTTCCCCCGTCTGCACCCGGTGCCAGCGGTCTGTCGACCTGCCTGCACGGGACCAAGCCCGAAGCTTGTGACTCCTGATGCGTAAGTGCTCAACGCAGTGTCCGCCAGGGGGAGTTGAGGGTCAAGAGAGCATTCAGGACAGGGCGTGCGCGGGAAATGTGACGGGTCATCGCATCTCCTCCGCACAACAAGTGCCCCGCCTTCCGAAGCGGAATCACGCGACAAGGGGCGCGCGGGTGCGTACCGGTGAAAGCCGCCGCGCGGGGCGCGGGGGAGCGGGTACGGCGGGTGACCGCCCGCCGTATGCCGGGTGACGCGCGGTGACGCCGAAACGCGCCCCGCCTTGGGCCACGGGAAGGAATTCCGGCCGCGGCGCGACGTGAGCCGTTCCACAACGACGGGCGCCGGCGCGTACGAATCCGCCGGTGTACGGCGCCTCGGCCATGGAATCTGTGACCGTAATCACCGCCACAGTGTGATCTGTGATTTAGGGCCGCACGTCCCACGGCGATAACCTGCGAGACGGACATGCCGCGTATTCGGTCACCGTGTACGCATCCCCTGTGACAGCGCCGTCACGTTGCCCTTCGCGGCACGCCCATCGCAGAGAACGACCCGCGATCACTACGGCGATTCTGAGAAGACAAGGGACGGACGCGCGTGGACCTGTTCGAGTACCAGGCGAGGGACCTCTTCGCCAAGCACGGTGTACCGGTGCTGGCCGGTGAAGTCATCGACACGCCTGAGGCAGCCCGCGAGGCGACCGAGCGTCTTGGCGGCAAGTCTGTCGTCAAGGCCCAGGTGAAGGTCGGCGGCCGAGGCAAGGCCGGCGGCGTCAAGCTGGCCGGCGACGCCGACGAGGCGGTCGCCCGCGCGACCGACATTCTCGGCATGGACATCAAGGGCCACACGGTCCACAAGGTGATGATCGCCGAGCTGTCCCCGGAGATCGAGGCGGAGTACTACGTCTCGTACCTCCTCGACCGCACCAACCGCACCTTCCTGGCCATGGCCTCGGTGCAGGGCGGCATGGACATCGAGGAGGTCGCGGAGAAGACCCCCGAGGCCCTCGCGAAGGTCCCGGTCAACGCCGTCGACGGCGTGGACATCGTCAAGGCTCGCGAGATCGTGGCCCAGGCGAAGTTCCCGGCCGACGTGGCCGAGGGTGTCGCCGAGGCCATGGTGACCCTGTGGGACACCTTCGTCGCCGAGGACGCCCTCCTCGTCGAGGTCAACCCGCTGGTGAAGACCAAGGACGGCCGCATCCTGGCGCTGGACGGCAAGGTCTCGCTCGACGAGAACGCCGACTTCCGCCAGCCGGAGCACGAGGCCCTGGAGGACAAGGCTGCGGCCAACCCGCTGGAGGCCGCCGCCAAGGCCAAGGGCCTCAACTACGTCAAGCTCGACGGCGAGGTCGGCATCATCGGTAACGGTGCCGGTCTGGTCATGTCGACCCTGGACGTCGTCGCGTACGCCGGTGAGAACCACGGCAACGTGAAGCCCGCCAACTTCCTCGACATCGGTGGCGGCGCCTCCGCCGAGGTCATGGCGAACGGCCTGGAGATCATCCTCGGCGACTCGGACGTCAAGTCCGTGTTCGTCAACGTCTTCGGCGGCATCACCGCCTGTGACGAGGTCGCCAACGGCATCGTCCAGGCCCTGGAGCTGCTCAAGTCCAAGGGCGAGGACGTCACCAAGCCGCTGGTCGTGCGCCTCGACGGCAACAACGCGGAGCTGGGTCGCAAGATCCTTTCCGACGCCAACCACCCGCTGGTGCAGCGCGTGGACACCATGGACGGCGCGGCCGACAAGGCCGCCGAGCTCGCGGCTGCGAAGTAAGGACGAGGGACTCCAACACCATGGCTATCTTCCTCACCAAGGACAGCAAGGTCATCGTCCAGGGGATGACCGGCGCCACCGGCATGAAGCACACCAAGCTCATGCTGGGTGACGGCACCAACATCGTCGGCGGCGTGAACCCCCGCAAGGCCGGCGAGAAGGTCGACTTCGACGGCACCGAGGTGCCCGTCTTCGGCACCGTCGCCGAGGCGATGGAGCAGACCGGCGCCGACGTCTCCGTCATCTTCGTGCCGCCGAAGTTCGCGAAGGCCGCCGTCGTCGAGGCGATCGACGCGGAGATCGGCCTCGCGGTCGTCATCACCGAGGGCATCGCCGTCCACGACTCCGCCGCCTTCTGGGCGTACGCGGGCTCGAAGGGCAACAAGACCCGGATCATCGGCCCGAACTGCCCCGGCCTGATCACCCCCGGCCAGTCCAACGCCGGCATCATCCCGGGCGACATCACCAAGCCCGGCCGCATCGGTCTCGTGTCCAAGTCCGGCACGCTGACCTACCAGATGATGTACGAGCTGCGCGACATCGGCTTCTCGTCGGCCGTCGGCATCGGTGGCGACCCGGTCATCGGCACCACCCACATCGACGCCCTCAAGGCGTTCGAGGCGGACGCCGACACCGACCTGATCGTGATGATCGGCGAGATCGGCGGCGACGCCGAGGAGCGTGCGGCCGACTTCATCAAGGCCAACGTCACCAAGCCGGTCGTCGGCTACGTCGCGGGCTTCACCGCGCCCGAGGGCAAGACCATGGGCCACGCCGGCGCCATCGTCTCCGGCTCCTCCGGCACCGCCCAGGCGAAGAAGGAGGCCCTGGAGGCCGCCGGCGTCAAGGTCGGCAAGACCCCGTCGGAGACCGCCGTTCTGGCGCGCGAGATCCTCAACGGCTGACCGCAGCCGCACGGCAGCACCGGACCCGTCCGGCGCACCCGGCCGCGGGCCCGCACCCTCAAGTGGTGCGGGCCCGCGGCCGTTTGCGCGGCATGCCCCGAACCGAGCCGTACGCGACGGGCGCCGCCTGCCGCACGTCACGCCCTGCCGCGGACGTCACCGCGGCGGGGCGCTCCCGGCTCCCTGACCTGCCGGGTGCCAGGTCGGCGGCGCGGCCGGGGGCACGGCCCCGTGCCCGGCGGCGGGACCGGGGCGGGGGCGCGGCCCGGGGCCCACGCGCGGCTTGCCGTCATCGGCGCCGTCGCCATAGCCGTCCTCCCCTTCGTCACCCCCGCCCTCCCCATAGCCGTCCGCCCCCGGCTCGTATGCGTCACGGCCTGCGTCACCGCCGTCGGCCGCGCTGCCGCCCGTCGGCTCGCCGCCGCTTTCCGGTCGCTTCGCGTGCCCGCCGTCCGCCCGGGTGCCGGGCGCGGCAGACGTGGCGGGCGCCGTCGGCACGATCACCTCCGGCGGATGCACGGCCCGGTTCGGCGCGGTGAGCAGCACGAACGCGGTCGCCGTCGCGAGCAGCGCGATCATCCCGAACGCGCCCCTGGTGATCCGCCGGGCGGTGCGCTCGCTGCCGCCGCGGACCGCAGCCGCGGCCGAAGGCGCCACCGGCTGCGCGGCGGCCAGCACCGCCAGCCGCCCGTGCAGGATCTCGCCCTGCCGCGCCACCGATGCCCCTTCAAGCCCGAGTTCGGGCAGCCGGCCGGCCACCGTCTCGCGCGCGTGGGTCAGCCGCCCCGCGGTGGCCGGAGTGCTCGCCTCGATCTCGGCCGCGGTCTCGCAGAGGCCGAGCCCGACACCGTCGTGCAGCAGCAGCGTGCGCCGGTACGCGGCGGGCAGCTCAAGCAACGCACTCAGCAGCGCACGGTCACCGGGCCCCGCGGGCGGCGGC
Source organism: Streptomyces sp. NPDC048644 (assembly GCF_043199105.1). Taxonomy (NCBI): domain Bacteria; kingdom Bacillati; phylum Actinomycetota; class Actinomycetes; order Kitasatosporales; family Streptomycetaceae; genus Streptomyces; species Streptomyces sp. NPDC048644. Next base: position 12,859 of record NZ_JBICVO010000015.1, on the reverse strand, counting down.
GCGGGTGCCTTCGGTGACGGCTTGTCGGCCGCCCGCCTCCAGGGGCGCATCCGGTGCCACGGCGACAGCGCGTACTCGTACGCGGCAGCCCGCACCCAGCCGGCCGGATCCCGGTCCACCGCCACCTCGGGCCACCGCTGCCAGGCCAGCTGGAACGCCCGCTCCACCGCCTCCTGAGCGCGCCGTGGCCGCCCGGTGAGGAGATACGCCTGCCGGATCAGCCCGGCCGCGTGCCGGTCGTAGAGCGCGTCGAACGCGGCGACGGCCCCCTCACCCGGCAAGGGCGGTGCGGGCCCGGTGTCCGGCGCCTCCTCCCGGGCGGTCACCAGTGGCAGCTCCTCGGTGTCGTCGGCGGCGAGCGCGTCGGTGGCCTCAGCGGCCTCAGCGGCCTCAGCGGCCTCAGCGGCCACCGGCTCGGGCGACGACCGGTCCCTGGCCCGTTCGTCCCGCCGCTTCCCGGCGCCCCGTTCCCTCGTCTTCCGCTCCGGCCGGTCCGGCTGTCCGCCCGACCGCCGACGCGTCTGCTGCTTCCTGCGCTGCCTCATGCCTGCCTCCACACGGCCCCCGACGGATCGATGAAAGTCGCACCAGAAGACAGTGTGAAAAACGGAACAAGCGGAAGGTGCGCGACACGTCGGGCATTTGCTCACTACGCGGATGAATCAGGTGTTGTTGGCAGCATGGCGCTGTGAGCCAGCTGACCGATCGTGGCCCGACACTGTCCCCGCACGGCCGGACCGCCGCGCAGCGCTCCTCCGCGATCAGCGGCGCCTTCTTCAGCGGCGTGACGGCAGCCGGTCTGGGCCTGGGCGTGCTCACCGTCGCCGTACTCCTGATCTGGGTCGCCTCCCCGTACCCGGGCAGCGACCCCACCGGCGCCCTGCACCTCGCCGCCGACCTCTGGCTGCTCGCGCACGGCGTCGACCTGGTACGCAACGGAGCCCTCTCCGGAACCCCCGTACCCATCGCCCTGACCCCGCTGCTGCTGACCGCCCTGCCCGTCTGGCTGCTCCACCGGGCCACCCGGCACGCCCTGGCGGACGCCGACGACCAGCCCGCTGACCCCTGGGCCGAGGTCCCGGCGCGGAGCCGGCTGGGCGCGCTGCTCGCCGGGTACCTGCTGGTCGCCGCCGGTGCTGTGCTGTACGCGTCGACGGGCCCGCTGCGGGCCGTGCCGCTCAGCGCCGCGGTGTGCGTGCCGGTCGCGGCCGTCGGCACGCTCGCCGTATCGGCCTGGCGGGTCCTTGGGGCCGACGAGTCCGACGAGTCCGACGGGCACGGTGGCGCAGCGGGCTCGGAGCTGGCTCCGGGATGGGTGCGGCGGCTGCTCGCGGTGCTGCCGGGCGGCGTGCGGTACCTCGTCGGCGGCCGGCGGCGCACCGCGGTACGCCGCTCCGCGACCGCGGCCGTCCTCACCCTGCTCGCCTCGGGCACCGTGCTGACGCTCGTCGGGCTCGGGCTGCACGCGGGCGAGGCCAGGGGTGACCTCTTCGGGCTCGCGTCGGACTGGGCGGGCCGGGGCGCGGTCCTGGTGCTCTGCCTGGCCCTGCTCCCGAACGCCGCCGTCTGGGGCGCCGCGTACGGCCTCGGCCCCGGCTTCACGGCCGGGGTGGGCGGCACGGCGGGACCGCTGGGCACGGCAGCCCCGCCCGCGCTGCCGCACTTCCCGCTGCTCGGCGCGCTGCCGGACCCGGCCCCCGTCACGCCGCTGACCTGGGCGGTCGCCGCCGGTCCCGTGCTGGCGGGGATCCTGCTCGCCCGGTACGTGGCGCATCATGCGGCGGGCTCGGGCGGTGCGGGCCGTCCCTGGCGGCGCCGGACGACGGCGGCCGTCGCCGGGCTCGCCGCCGTGGCCTGCGGGGCGGCGATGGCCGGGCTCGCCGCCCTGTCGGGCGGCGCACTGGGCACCGGACGGCTCGCCGTCTTCGGCCCCACCTGGTGGCTGACCGGCCTCGCCGCCGCGGGCTGGACGGCCCTGACCGGCATCCCGTGCGCCCTCCTGCTCCGCGCCTGCCGCCTGAGGTCGGCGCGGCGCCGACGCACCGAGAAGCAGAAGGACGGCCGGGGTCTGCGCCGCTTCCTGGGCGGGCGCCGGGGCAAGCCGACGGACGCCGATCCGGGCGCCGCGGTGCCGGTGCCGGACGTGCGCGTGGCCGACCCGGAGGGGCTGATCCCGGCCGGGGAGGCGCCGGAAGCGCCGGTACCGCACGCCGCGGGCGCGTCGGGGCCGCATACCCCGGAAGCGCCGGAGCCGGTCGCCCCGCAGCCCGCTCCGGTGGCGGAGAGCGAAAGGGCCGATGCGCCGGATGCGAAAGGCGGCGGCTCGCGGTGGTCTCGTGGTGCGCGTACCCGGAGGCCGGGCCCGGACGGGGCGGGAACCGGGGAGCGTGCGGCGCGGAAGGGGCGGATGCGGCGGGAGGAGCGGAAGGCGCGGAAGGCCGCGAAACGGCGGAAGGGCGGTGCGGAGGGTGTCGATCGGGAGACGGCCGAGCTGTACGGGCTCGACCGCGTCGTGCACCGTTACGACCCCTGGCACGAAGCGGACACCCGGGCGGCCCGCTGGGCGGAACTGCGGGTCCGCTCCCACGACTTGATGGCCGACTTCCCCGACGAGGCCGAGCCGCCCCGGACCGAGACCCCGCGGACCGGGACCTCACGGGCCGAGCCCGCGCACGGAAGGCAGCCCGAAGGCGCACCGGCCGGGACGGAGCCCGCGGCGGAAGACGGCCGCTGACCCGGCACCGGCCCGGTGCGGCAGGGCCAGGGGTTCCCCGTTACTCCCGCTGCTCCTGCTCCTACTCCTGCACGCTCAGCAGCGGGCGGAGCTGTTCGGGGAGCAGCTTTTCGCAGGACTTGGCGGCCGACTGCGTCAGGGCGTCGTCGACGCAGGTGAAGTAGTCGCGGTAGACGAGCTGCACGGCGAAGGTCGCGGCCACCATCATGAGGGCGAGACCCGCCACCACCAGGCCGCTGATCGCGGCGGTCGTCTGCGGGCGGGTGGACTGCGGTGCGGCGGGACCGCCGGGCGCCGGAGCGCCGTACGGGCTGCCCCGGCCCGCATCGGCGCCGTCGGCCGAAGGCGCAGGCAGGCCCTCCATGGCCGCCGTCGTCGCTGCGGCCTTCGCCTTCGCGGAGGATCCTGGCTTGGCGCGGAGCGAGCTGATGCCCCAGTAGATGGCCAGCGCGCCCAGCAGGAGGGCGACCTCCGGCAGGTTGAAGAGTACGAAGAAGAACGCCCACATGCCGCCGAGCAGCGCGTAGCGTGCGCGCCGCTGGGCCGGGTCGGTGGGATCCCAGCGCAGGCCGCCGGGTGTGCCGGGACCGCCCTGGCCGCCGCCCTGCTGACCGCTGCGGCCCGGCCGGGTGCCGAAGCCGCCGCCCTGCCGTCCCGGCTGCTTGCTGCTCCACTGGCTGCCCCAGGCCGGCGGCTGCTCGTCGCCAGGCGTCTGGCCGTCGTCGCCGTGGTGGCTGTGCGCGTGCTGGTGCCGCGGGCGCCACTCCTGGTCGGGTGTGTCGGCGGGCGGCGGGGCGAAGGGGTTGTCACGGTCGGGCGCGGCGGGCTCGTCCGGCGTCGGGTCCGGGGAGCCCCGGTCCTTGCCGGGGCCGCCGTCGCCCTCCGGTCCTGCGGATTCCGACGAGCCGGAGCCGTCGCCCGTGCCGGACGAACCGGAGCCGCCGGACGAACCCGTGTCCGACGAGCGCAGGGCGCCCGTGAGGCGTGACGGGCCCGATGCGTCGGGGGAGGGGGAGGACGACGTGGCGTCACGCGGCAGCAGGACCGCCCCGGGGATGGTCGCGGGCAGCGGGATGAGGAGGGCCGCGCGGCGGTGTCGGTCCGGCATCTGGAGTGTGTCTTCCCCTTGTCTCGGCCGCCCTTCCGGCTGGTGGGCCGGGCGGACGATTACCACGAACTGCATGCGTTCTCAGGCCCGACGCTACCTCCCGTGCCCGCCCCCGTCCCGTGGGGGCCGCGCGGTGTGCCGGTATCGTTGCTGACGGTCGGCGCCTTCGTAGGGTTCCCCGTATTTCCGCAACCCATGGCTTCGTACGACTGCACAAAGATGTCGGTCGGGCGCGCTGCCGGGGGCCGTGCGGGTGCCGGCCGGTACCAGGGGCGCCACCGCACCCCGCACGACATCCGCACCGCAGCAGCACCCACGCGAGAAAGACCCCCATCGTGGATCCCCTTCGCCCTCCGTCCCGCCCGGACGCCGCCCCCGCCCGGCTCGTCGTCCTCGTCTCCGGATCGGGCACCAACCTCCAGGCGCTGCTGGACGCCGTCGCCGCAGCGGGGCCCGCCGCCTACGGAGCCGAGATCGTCGCGGTGGGCGCCGACCGCGACGGCATCGCGGGGCTCGACCGCGCCGAGCGGGCCGGCCTGCCGACGTTCGTGTGCAAGGTCAAGGACCACGGCGACCGCGCGCAGTGGGACGCCGCGCTCACCGAAGCGACCGCCGCGTACGCGCCCGACCTGGTGATCTCGGCCGGCTTCATGAAGATCCTCGGCCGGGACTTCCTGGCCCGCTTCGGTGGCCGGATCGTCAACACACACCCGGCCCTGCTGCCCAGTTTTCCCGGTGCCCACGGCGTACGCGACGCGCTCGCGTACGGCGTGACGGTCACCGGCTGCACCGTCCACTTCGTCGACGAAGGCGTCGACACCGGGCCGATCATCGCGCAGGGCGTGGTGGAGATCCGGGACGAGGACGACGAATCCGCGCTGCATGAGCGCATCAAGGAAGTCGAGCGCACTCTGCTCGTCGAGGTCGTGGGGCGTCTGGCCCGGCACGGCTACCGCATTGAGGGACGAAAGGTACGTATCTCGTGACCGCCACCGCCGAAGGTACGAAGCGGCCCATCCGCCGCGCTCTGGTCAGCGTCTATGACAAGACCGGTCTCGAAGAGCTGGCGAAGGGCCTGCACGCGGCGGGTGTCCAGCTCGTCTCGACCGGCTCGACGGCCGGGAAGATCGCCGCCGCCGGGGTTCCGGTCACCAAGGTCGAGGAGCTGACCGGCTTCCCCGAGTGCCTGGACGGCCGGGTCAAGACCCTGCACCCCAAGGTGCACGCCGGCATCCTCGCCGACCTGCGGCTCACCGACCACCAGCGGCAGCTCGCCGACCTGGGCGTCGAGCCGTTCGACCTGGTGATCGTGAACCTCTACCCGTTCCAGGAGACCGTCGCGTCCGGCGCCACTCCCGACGAGTGCGTGGAGCAGATCGACATCGGCGGCCCGTCGATGGTCCGCGCCGCCGCCAAGAACCACCCGTCCGTGGCTGTCGTCGTCAACCCCGGCCGCTACGACGACGTGCTCCGGGCCGCGTCCGGCGGCGGTTTCGACCTCACCGCCCGCAAGCGGCTTGCCGCCGAGGCGTTCCAGCACACCGCGGCCTACGACGTCGCCGTCGCCTCCTGGTTCGCGGACGGCTACGCCGCCGCCGACGACTCCGGCTTCCCCGAGTTCATCGGCTCCACCTACGTGCGCAAGAACGTCCTGCGCTACGGCGAGAACCCGCACCAGGGCGCCGCGCTGTACACCGGCACCGCGGGCGGCGGCCTCGCCGACGCCGAGCAGCTGCACGGCAAGGAGATGTCCTACAACAACTTCACCGACACCGACGCCGCCCGGCGCGCCGCCTACGACCACGCCGAGCCGTGCGTCGCGATCATCAAGCACGCCAACCCCTGCGGCATCGCCGTCGCCGACGACGTCGCCGAGGCGCACCGCAAGGCGCACGCCTGCGACTCGCTGTCCGCCTACGGCGGCGTGATCGCCGTCAACCGCCCGGTGTCCGTGGCGATGGCCGAGCAGGTCGCCGAGATCTTCACCGAGGTCATCGTGGCGCCCGGCTACGAGGACGGCGCGCTGGAGGTCCTCTCCCGCAAGAAGAACATCCGCGTGCTGCGCGCCCCCGAGGCGCCGTCCGCGCCCGTCGAGGTCAAGGCCATCGACGGCGGCGCGCTGCTCCAGGTCACCGACCGGCTCCAGGCCGATGGCGACGACCCGGCGGCCTGGACGCTGGCGGCCGGCGCGGCGCTCAACGCCGACGAGCTGGCCGAGCTGGCCTTCGCGTGGCGTGCGGGCCGCGCGGTGAAGTCCAACGCGATCCTGCTCGCCAAGGACGGCGCCACGGTCGGCGTCGGCATGGGCCAGGTCAACCGCGTCGACTCCGCCAAGCTCGCCGTCCAGCGCGCGGGCGAGGAGCGGGCCCGTGGCGCCTACGCCTCGTCCGACGCGTTCTTCCCGTTCCCCGACGGCTTCGAGGTGCTCGCCGAAGCGGGCGTCAAGGCCGTTGTCCAGCCCGGCGGTTCGGTCCGTGACGAGCTGGTCGTCGAGGCCGCCGAGAAGGCCGGCGTGACGATGTACTTCACGGGGGCGCGGCACTTCTTCCACTGAGCCGCGGCCGTCGCGCTGCGGCGGTGCACGACGACGGGCCCGGCCCGTGCCTCCTGCGAGGCACGGGCCGGGCCCCGTTCCGTCCGGGCCGGGTACTCAGCCCGCGACGGCGCTGGCCCGGTTGTCGAACGAACCGAGACCGGCCGCGTAGCCGGGCGCGCTGAGGTGGATCACCTTGCCCTTGCCGCCCGCGAACTGCGACAGGCCGGCGAGGTCACCCTTCTTCTGGTTGTTGCGCCAGGACGACGTCGCGTTGTCGAAACCGTAGTTGTCAAGGTTGTCCCAGTGGCCCTCGTTGAAGATCAGCCGCCGGCCGCCGCCGTTCTTGTTCTTGAACAGGCACACCCAGCCGTTCGCGCAGGCCGGGATGGCGGTCGTGTCGGCCTTGGCGCCGCGCCGCAGCGCGTCGGTCGACACCTTGTACCCGCTGGCCTTGTCGGCGGCTGCGGCGGTCGGGTAGCAGCGGACGTCGTCGGCCGCGAACACCGCGCACGCCTTGGCGCCCTGCCAGCCCTTGGACAGGTCGATGGTGCGGCCCTGGTAGCTGGCCAGCACGCCGTGCGAGGCGGCCGGCGTGGCCTGTGCGGTCTGGGCGATTCCGGTGACGGCGATGCCGCCGGCGAGTGCGGCGCCGGCCACGGCTGTGAGGATCTTGCGCATGACGTGTTCCCCTTTCGCACCGAACGGATGGGCGGTGCGATCCCGTTGCGCCACCCCCGTGATGGCACTCCCACACCATCCCGGCGCCGTTCGCACCCGGGAACCTCGTACCTCTGAGGGTCGTCAGGCCGCCGGTGGGGTGTACTCCTTGAGGTGCGCGGTGAACCGCTGTACGTAGGGCCGGAGTTGGGGACGGATGCCGCGGGCGAGGTTCACCTTCTGGACCGAGGTGCGGTAGGAGGCCGCGATGGCCGCCGGGCGGGCGCCCTTGACGTCGGGGGACAGGCTGCGGGAGATGTCGCAGAGATAGCGGCCGGCCGCGGGGATGGATTCCTGGGGCGGGAAGGGCGGCTGCATCGCCCGCTCGCCGCCCGCCGGACGCTTCTCTCCCGGGATCCAGTAATAGAGCACGTGCGGGGTCCAACGGGCGATGCCGTACTCGTCCTTGTCCGGGTCGGACAGGTCAGGGTCGAAGTTCGACTCGGTCTTCAGGAGGGCGGCGATCAGCGCCGGGGTGATGTCCCGGCTCTCGCAGTGGTGCGCCGCGTCCACGATCAGCTTGCGGTAGGCGACCGGCACGCCGCGGTCCGTCCGCAGTTCGCTCGCGCCGTACGCGGCCGGGTCGGGCGGCTGCTCGCGGAGGGCGTAGGTGCCGCCGGCCGCGAGGAGCGCCGCGGCGGTGGCGGTGGCCGCCCAGGTCCGGCGGCGGATGCGGCGCGGCCGGAGGCGGGGGAGCCGCGGTGAGCGGCCGGTGCCCGCAGCCGCTTCGACCCGCGCGAGGAGTGCGGTGGCGTCGTGTGCGGCACGTTCCTCGTGGGTGCGGGCCAGGCAGTCGGTGACGATCTGCCGCCAGGCTTCGGGGAGTTGTCCTGACAGGCGTAACGCGTCCTGGCCGCGCGCGTAGCGCAGCAGGCTGTCGCGGCGGGCGGCGGGGCTGCCGCCGGGCAGCGGCAGCGAGCCGGTCAGCAGGAGGTGGGCCAGGACGCCGAACGCCCAGATGTCGGCGGTGGGGCGGATCTGCCTGCCGTGGTCGGAGATCTCCGACCAGAGGAGTTCGGGCGGGGTGTAGTCGGGGGTGGCGAAGGCCGGCGCGTAGGCGTGGGTGCCGTTCATCTCGGCCGCGAGGTTGAAGTCGCCGAGGCGTACGGACACGTCGCCGCGTCTGCCTTCCGCGCTGCCGGGCGGCATCAGCAGCACGTTGCCCGGCGTGAGGTCGCCGTGCACCCACCCGGCGTGGTGGAGCTGGGCGAGGCCCTCGCAGATCTGCGCGAGCAGGGCGGGCGCGGCGGCGACAGGTCCCGGCGGCGAGCGCCTGAGCAGGTCGCCGACGGAGCCTTCGGCGCGCTCCAGGACGAGGACGGTGGCGCCGTCGAGGGCGGGCCGTCCGGGGTCGTCGACGGTCAGGGCCTCGAACATCCGGATGAGGCGGGGGCGTTGGAGCCTGCGGTGGATGTCCAGCTCGCGGCGTGCCATCTCCTGGAGGTGACGCAGCTGGCGCGGGGTGCGGGTGCCGGTGGGCAGGATCTTCAGGGCGGCGTCCGCGGGCAGGCCGTCGGCGGGGGCGCTGGTGTGCGCGGCGTAGACGCTGCCGAACGCGCCGGACGCGAGCGGTTCGCCGACCGTCCAGCGGCCGATACGGTAGCCCGCCGGCACCGGAACGGTGGGCCTGGCCCCGGCCGTCATGCCGCCGTCCGCCGGTCCAGTACGTCCAGGTCGTCCTCGCCGACCAGGTCGAAGCGGAGCGCGAGGGAGACCAGGCTCTCCTTCTTGCCGTTGAGCCGCGGGCCGCCGTCGGCCGCCTCCGGTGGCTGCTTGATGCGGAGTTTGACGGCGAGGTAGTCGATGTTCCACTGGACGGCGGCGCGGGCCGCGGCCGGCCACACCGGGCGCAGCCGCGCGATGACCTGCTCGACGGTCGGCAGCGGTGCGTGCGGGGTGCCGCGCAGCCGCGGTTCGCAGAGCGCGGCCAGCACCAGGAAGTACCGCTTGGTGCGGTCCATCGGGAAGGCGGGCGCGGTGAGTTCGCCGCCGGGCGGGCCGTCCTGCTCCGGCTGTGCGTAGTCGTGGCGCGGGGCCCAGATGTCGAAGCTGAGCAGGTCGCCGGATGCCGGGAGCACCACGCGGGAGAACTCGAAGGGGACCGGCGCGTCGACCCGGCCCGGAGCGATCTTGATGTGCTCGCCCGCGCCTTCGGGGTTCTCCACCACGTACGTCTGCCGGGCGCTGTGGTTGCTCAGCGTCCAGTACGTCCCCGTCGCGGTGATCTCGCCCGCCGTACGGGAGACGCCGTCGTGCGCGATGGTCAGGTGCCTCGGGGGGTGTGGCGCGGCCGGGCGGGCGCCGGGGCCGCGGCCGAACGTGAGGGATTCGCCCGGACCCAGGCGGATCTGGTCGACGGGTCCTGAGCAGTGCGCGGGCACCACGATGATGCTGTGCATGGTCGTTCCTTCCCCCGAGAAAACCATGGGAAGGGTAGCGGCGGAGAATGATCGAAATCAGCCCGTAGCGGGAAATTGGGGTACGGCTGTTACGGGGCGTGAGGACGGCCCGCGTACGGCGAAGGCCCCCTCGCCGTGCGGGCGAGAGGGCCTTGCGGGGGTGGCGGGCCGGAGCCGCCGGGGTCAGTAACGCGGCCTGTTGAACCAGGCGTTGCCGTCGTCCTTCGAGGCGAAGGCTATGACCAGGATGCCGAGCACGGTGTGCACCAGACCGAGGGGGAAGACCAGGAAACTGGCCAGGGTGTTGGCGACACCGAAGACGATGGTGCCGATGCGGACGCCGCCGCCGCCGTTGCCGAACTGGAGCGCCAGCGTGACCGCCACCACCGTGAAGATCACGATGAGCACGATCAGCGCGATGAGCAGGCCCTTGCCGACGTTCAGCGCGGTCGCCGTGTCGTGGCTCTGGTACGGCGACGCGTTGCGCGCCGCCTTGCTGACGCCGCCGAGACCCGCGACGGCCCCTACGAGCCCGATCAGGTTCAGACCGGCGAGCACGAACAGCATCACGCGCGCCGCCTTCACCCCGCCCGGCATCCTGCTCAGGTACGGCCCGGCGGGCGGCATGCCGCCGCCACCCGGGTAGGGGCCGTACGGCGCGGGCGCCGGCTGCTGCTGCGGGTAGCCGTAACCGGGCTGCTGGCCCGGAGGCGGACCGTAGGGATTCTGGTTCGGATAACTCACGAGCAGTGTCCTTCGGGCGTCTTGAGCGGAAGAGCGGTGCGGAAATGCGGTGCGGGAGGCCGGCCGGGATCCCGCACGGTGCCGCGAAGGCCCCCGATCGCGCAGGTGCGAGGGGGCCTTCGCCGGCGGTTCAGGTCGATGTGACCCGGGTCGGGGTCACTGGGTCTTGACGACCACCGAGCCGACGGCCTTGTCGGCGAAGGTCTGGCCCTTGTCGTCCCACAGCGGCCACAGGTAGCCGATGTAGCAGGCGATGCTGTCCAGGAAGTGGGCCAGGCGGCGGACGAAGGCCATGCCGAAGCCGAGCGGCTGACCGGTGGCCTCGCGCACGGTGCGGATGCTGAGGGCCTTCTTGCCCGGGGTCTGGCCGGTGCTGCCTTCCTTCACCAGGATGAAGATGCCCGCGGCGAAGGCCAGCAGGCCGGCCAGCGCGATCAGGATGAAGGAGATCGCCGGGAAGGTGCTGGACGACGCCGCGTCGATCGCGTCCAGGCGGCACTGGGTGTCGTCGAGCGCACAGCCGGAGTAGTCCGGGGTGACCGGGCCCGACGAGCCGGCGACGGCGAACGCGACGATGTAGAGCACCAGCGGGATCAGGCCGACGATCAGGCCGTCGATGAGGAAGGCGCCCACCCGGGAGCCCCAGCCCGCGTAGCCGGTCGGCATTCCCATGCCGGGCATGCCGGGCTGACCCGGGTAGCCGGGCATCTGCTGCTGCGGGTAGCCGTACGGCTGCTGCGGGGCGCCGGGCGCCTGCTGCTGCGGGTAGCCGTAGGGCTGCTGCGGCGGAGCCTGCGGCGGGCCCTGCTGGGGGTAGCCGTAGCCGGGCTGGCCGCCCTGCGGGGGCACCGGCGGCTGCTGGCCGTACGGCGCCTGCGGCGGGGCCTGCGGGGGCTGCTGGCCGTACGGGTTGTTGGGGTCGCCGAAACTCATGTGGTGATTTCCTCCGTTGGGTCAGTGGGGGACGACGCGGGCGCGACTTCGGAGGAATACAAGTTTCACTTGGCCCGCCCCCGATGATGCCTGCGGCACTGAGCGACAATCCTTCTAGCTGCGTGTGAACGTTGTCCAGTCAGGGCGGGAAGGTGTTGTGCAAGTGCAATGAACCATTCCGTGATGCGGGGCCCGCCCGCGCCCGGATTGGAACGCGACCGCCCCCATCCGGGAAGATGGGGGGTATGAGCGCCCAGATTCTCGATGGCAAGGCCACCGCAGCCGCGATCAAGTCCGAACTGACCGTCCGCGTGGAGGCGCTGAAGGCCAAGGGCGTCCAGCCCGGTCTCGGCACCGTACTGGTCGGTGACGACCCCGGCAGCCGCTGGTACGTCAACGGCAAGCACCGCGACTGCGCCCAGGTGGGCATCGCCTCCCTCCAGCGCGAACTGCCGGAGACCGCCACGCAGGAGGAGATCGAGGCGGTCGTACGGGAGCTGAACGACAACCCCGAGTGCACCGGCTACATCGTCCAACTCCCGCTCCCCAAGGGCATCGACACCAACCGCGTGCTCGCCCTCATGGACCCGGACAAGGACGCCGACGGCCTGCACCCGATGAGCCTGGGCAAGCTCGTGCTCAACGAGACCGGGCCGCTGCCCTGCACCCCGTACGGCATCGTGCAGCTGCTGCGCCGCCATGACGTCGAGATCAACGGCGCGCACGTGGTCGTGGTCGGCCGCGGGATCACCATCGGCCGGCCGATGCCGCTGGTGCTGACCCGGAAGTCGGAGAACGCCACGGTCACCCAGTGCCACACCGGCACCCGTGACCTGTCCGCGCAGCTCAAGCAGGCGGACATCATCGTCGCCGCGGCGGGTGTGCCGCACATCATCAAGCCCGAGGACGTGAAGCCGGGCGCCGCCGTGCTCGACGTGGGTGTCAGCCGGGACGAGAACGGCAAGATCGTCGGGGACGTGCACCCCGGGGTCGCCGATGTCGCCGGCTGGGTCGCCCCGAACCCGGGCGGTGTCGGGCCGATGACCCGCGCCCAGCTGCTGGTCAACGTCGTCGAGGCGGCCGAGCGGTCGGTCGGCTGACGTGGGTGCCGAGGCGCAGGCCGACGGAGCGTCCGAGCCGCAGCGGGCCACTCGCCGCTTTCCGCAGCTGACGCGGGACACCGCTCGGCCGCAGGGCGGGGGCAGGGCGGCGCCGGGCGGGTTTCCGGCGCCGGCCAGGCAGTGGCCGCTGCTGAGCGTCATGGGCGGGGTGGCCGTGGGGCTGCTGCTGGTGGCGTTCGACGTGACCCGGATCGGGGCGATCCTGATCGGGCTTTCCCTGTTGGGGGCGGCGGCGTTGCGGTGGGCGTTGCCGTCGGTGGGGATGCTGGCGGTGCGGTCCCGGTTCACGGATTTGGTGACGTATGGGGGGCTGGGGGTGGTGATTGTGCTGTTGGCGTTGATGGTGCAGCCGAAGCCCTGGGTGCATGTTCCGTTTTTGGAGGATGTGGTGCACTTCACGGTTCGGGGGGATTCTTCGGGGGCGTGAAGTGGGGTGCCCGGTGGCGGGTGCCCGGTGGCGCGGTGGGTTCGCTGGTGTGTGGGGGTGGGGTGGGGGGGGGGGGGGGGGGGGGGGGGGGGGGGGGGGGGGGGGGGGGGGGGGGGGGGGGGGGGGGGGGGGGGGGGGGG